>JAPOSC010000043.1 GCA_026709935.1 Thiotrichales bacterium | reverse complement strand
GATGTCGTGCGACTGGCGATTGCGGAGGCTCTACTCAGGCGGTGCGAGGAGCGCATCTGAGCTGCTTGGCGGTCACGCCCTACAAGGGCGCGCAGGAAACAGAGCAGACCAGTTTACGGAGAGGGTGGCGGCGTCGCCTCACAAGGATTCGTCGCCTCACCAGGACTCAGAGTCTTTCGAGGGCGCTCCCGGCGTCGTCATCCTCTCCACCTTCACCTTGGCCACCAAGCGCGGCTAGAGCCCGAACAGGGAGCGGTGTCGGTGTCTTGCGGGGATGTCGTCAGATGGTCCCCCCGGGACGACTCCGACCGACATCGCTCCCTCTTCTCTCGCCATTTCGATGGCCTCGGGACCTCATGGGAGAGGTGTCCTCATGACTGACATCTGGTGGTGATTGCACCGGCCCCGGCGTGTCTCCCATCACACCGGGGCCACCTCTACCTTTCCCCCGCACGCCATCTCCTTCCCGCACGCCATCTCTCCCTCGCACGCCATCTCTTCCCCGCACGGCACGACCCGCATCCGCATCGAGTGCGGTGGTGTCCTGACGCTGGCCTGGTGCTGGCGTGGTTCTGGCGTGGTTCTGGCTTGGCGCCTTCCGACGACCGGTGAAGATTGGCATCGGACGAAGAAGATCGGTGTATGGATATTTTGCACTCCGTGGGGGGGCGCCTCCCGAATTGCGTGGGGGGCACCTGGTGTCCTGCGTCTCCAGCGTCGAGTAGAGGGGCATCTCCGCATTGCGTCCGAGGCACCCCCGAATCATGGCCGCAGCCGTGACTTGGTGAGAAATGCAGGCTAGGCTCGCCCGCCTTGAGGAACCGATCGGTGCAGGCGTGATCGCGGCCCCCAGATTCGACCGAGTGCTGATCTACAGCCACGACTCCTTCGGGCTCGGGCATCTGCGCCGGTGCCGAACCATCGCGCAATCGCTCGTCGAGCGCCGCAAGGCGCTGTCGGTGCTCATCCTGTCGGGCTCGCCGATCATCGGGAGCTTCGACTTTCGCACCCGGGTGGACTTCGTCCGCGTCCCCGGCGTGATCAAGCTCCGCAACGGCGAGTACTCCTCCCTCAGCCTGCACATGGACATCGCGGAGGTGCTGCGGATGCGCGCCTCCATCATCCGGCACACGGCGGAAGTGTTCGCGCCGGACATCTTCATCGTCGACAAGGAGCCGCTGGGTCTGCGCGGGGAGATCCAGGGCACGCTCGAAGCGCTCGGGGCGGGCGGAACCCGGCTGGTGCTGGGGTTGCGCGACGTGATGGACGATCCGGCCCTGCTCTCGGAGGAGTGGGAGCGGAAGAACGCGGTGTCGGCCCTCGACACTCTCTACGACGACATCCTCGTCTACGGCCTGCCGCAGGTGTGCGACCCGCTCCGGGGCCTCGGTCTCTCGGACTCCATCCGGCAGAAGATGACGTACACCGGTTACCTGGAGAGCGCGCGATCCCATGACGGGTCCGGGATCCCTGTCGCGACTGTTCTGCCGGAGCCGTTCGTCCTCGTGACTCCCGGCGGGGGAGGGGACGGCGAGGATCTCATCGACTGGGTGGTGCGCGCCTACGAATCGGACCCATCGCTGCCGCATCCGGCCCTGATCGTCTTCGGGCCCTTCATGCGTCCGCGCCGACGGGAGCAGTTCCGCATGCGCATCGCGCGGCTCGACCGGGTGGAGGCCATCACCTTCGACGCGCGGTTCGAGAATCTCATGGCCCGCGCCGCCGGCGTCGTCGCGATGGGCGGGTACAACACGTTCTGCGAGATCCTCACCTTCGACAAGCCGGCGGTCATCGTGCCCCGGCGTCGCCCGCGGCTGGAGCAGACCATCCGGGCGTCGCGGGCGGAGCAGCTCGGGCTGGTGCGGATGCTGAGCGACGCGCCCGGGCGCGACCCGGGGGCCATGGCCGAGGCGCTGCGCGGCATCGTGTCCCAGCCGCGCCCGTCCGATGTCGTGGTGCCGGGGTTGCTGGAAGGCCTCGACAACATCCACCGGCTCGTCGAACGCTGGCTCGATCCGCGTGGCGAGCGTCCCCGCGCTCTGCGCGCGGCGGGCGGCGCTCCAAGCTGAATCCAACCCGTGCGTCGCCCCATGCGTGGCCTCGTCGCGGTCGTCGTCAAGGGCTGGCCGCGCCTGTCGGAGACGTTCATCGCCCAGGAGATCCTCGCCCTGGAGCGGCGGGGGCTCGACCTCCTCATCGTCTCGCTGCGGCGCCCGACGGATCGGTTCACGCATCCCATCCACGCCGAAATCCGTTCCCCCGTGCACTACCTTCCGGAATACCTGCACGAGGCGCCGGGCCGGGTGCTCCGCGCGTGGAGGGCGGTGCGCCGGCTCCCCGGGTACCCGCGGGCGCGTTCGGCGTGGCTGGCGGACCTTGCGCGTGACCGCACCCGCAACCGCGGGCGGCGCTTCGGCCAGGCGCTGGTGCTGGCGGCGGAGTTCGGCGGGGTCGCATCGATCCATGCGCACTTCCTGCACACCCCCGCGTCCGTCGCCCGTTACGCGGGCCTGATGCTCGGCGTGGGGTGGAGCTTCTCCGCCCACGCCAAGGATGTGTGGACGACGCCGGAGTGGGAGAAGCGGGAGAAGCTCGCGGGCACCCGGTTCGGGGTGACGTGCACCCGGGCCAACCTGGCGCATCTCGCGGCGCTCGCGCCATCGCCGGAAGTGGTCGAGCTGGTCTACCACGGCCTGGACCGCACGCGGTTCCCCACCCGCGTAGCGGAGCGGCCACCCCGCGACGGCTCCGATCCCGCCGATCCGGTGCGGCTCCTTTCGGTCGGTCGGCTGGTGGAGAAGAAGGGCTTCGACGACCTGCTCTCGGCCCTCGCGACGCTGCCCCCGGCGCTTTGCTGGACGCTGGACGTGGTGGGCGGCGGCGCGCTCGAAGCGCGGCTGCGCCGTCAGGCGGCCGCGCTTGGCATCGGTGAGCGGGTGCGGTGGCCCGGAAGCCTCCCGCACGATCGGGTGATCGGGCATTTCGCGGGCGCGGACCTGTTCGTGCTCGCCTCGCGCATTACCGCCGACGGCGACCGCGACGGGCTGCCGAACGTGCTGATGGAGGCACAGCTCCTCGGTGCCGCCTGCGTGGCGACCCGAGTGTCGGGGACGCCGGAGCTGATCGAGCCCGAGGTCAACGGCCTGCTCGTCGCGCCGCGCGACCCGGCCGCCCTGGCCGCCGCGCTCGAACGCGCGATTGCCGATCCGGCGTTGCGCGCGCGACTGGCCGAAGCGGGCCGGCGGGTGGTGACGGAGAAGTTCTCGTTCGAGGAAGGCGTGGACAGGATCGCGGCGAAACTGACGGCTCCCTCCACCCCGGCCGCGCCGGTGCGGGACCCCTCCGCATCCTTGGCCCGAGACGAGACTTCGCCGGTATCGTGAGAATTGCGTTCTACGCACCGCTCAAGGCGCCGGATCACCCGACAGCGTCGGGGGATCGGCTCATTGCCGGGCTGCTGGTGCGGGCGCTCGAACGAGCGGGACACGAGGTGGTGCTGGCGTCGCGGCTGAGGACGTTCGACGGCACCGGCGACCGCGGCCACCAGCTCCGGCTCGCGCGCGAGGCAAAGGCGCAGGCGGGCGAGCTGCTCGGTCGGTGGCTCGGCTCGGCGCGGGCACCCCGGTGCTGGTTCACCTATCACCTCTACCACAAGGCGCCCGACTGGATCGGCCCCCGGGTCAGCCACCGGCTCGGTATTCCCTACCTGGTGGCGGAGGCGTCGCATGCGCCGAAGCAGGCGCGCGGCCCGTGGCGACACGGCCATCGCGCGGTCGAGGCCGCGCTCGCCCGCGCTGACCGGGTGATCGCGCTCAATCCCGACGATGTGCCGGGTCTTGCGCAACAGCTCGGCGAGCAGGCGCCCATCGTTCGGCTTGCGCCCTTCGTGGACGTGTGCGCGCTCGCGCCGCCGGGCGCGCGGGCGCGTCGGCGGGCCCGCATCGCCCGTCTCGTCGGCGTCGATTCGGCGACGCCGCTCCTCGTCTGCGTCGCGATGATGCGTCGCGGGCGCAAGGCGGAGTCGTTCCGGCGGCTGGCCGGTGCCCTCGAACGCATCGCGCCCGTCCCGTGGCACCTGCTGGTGGTAGGGGACGGTCCCGCGCGCGTCGCGGTCGAAGCGATGTTCGCGACCCTCCGTGCCGCCGGGCGAGTCACCTTTCTCGGTCTGCGTTCGCCGCCGTTGCTGCATGGTGTCGTCAGCGTCGGCGATCTCTTCGTCTGGCCCGCGCTCGGAGAGCCGATCGGCATGGCGATGCTCGAAGCCCAGGCGCTGGGGGTGCCGGTAATCGCGGGGGACGCGCGCGGCGTCGGCGCCGTCGTCGTCCACGGCGAGGGGGGATGGCTCGTGCCCGAGGGCGACGAGATGGCGTTCGCCGATGCAGTCGCGCGCGCCCTTGCGGATCCGCCCGCTCTGGCCGCGACCGGAGCGGCGGCGCGCGCGCGTGTCCTGGCCGAGCACGGGATCGATACGGCCGCCCGTCGTCTCGACCGGTGGATTGCCGATGCGGTGGGAGCGTTCGGCGATGACTGACCCGGCGATGACTGCCCGCGTCGCGGCGGTGTGGGCGGTGTGGATTGAATCGGGAACAGCATCCGGATCGGACCAGGCATCCCCCGGGGCGATGGCGTCGGCTTCCGGCCGGTGATCGGCACGATGACGATCCGGGCCACCACGCCTGCATGCCCCGAAGCGGAGCATGCCGAGGGCGCAGAGCGGCACTTCGCACAACCGGACGGCAGAGCAGAGACGATGGTGGACGCGACGATGAACTGTCGAGTCGCGAGGACACGGCCGGAAACGCGGCGCATCAAGGGCGGGGCCGGGAGGGTTTCCGGGCTCGCGGTGGAGTACATGCGGTGATGGACATGGTGATGATCCGTCATGGGATGACGGCGTGGAACGAAGCGGGGCGCATCCAGGGGCACACCGACATCCCGCTCTGTGCGGCCGGGCGCCGGGCGCTGGCCGGGCGCTGGCTCCCGGCCCGGTTCGTATCGTATCGGGTGTATTCGAGCCCGCTGGTGCGGGCGGTCGAGACTGCGGCGCTCCTCGGGCTCGGGGCGCCGCTCCTGGACCGGCGCCTCATGGAGATGCACTGGGGCGAGTGGGAGGGCGAGATCCGCGCTTCACTGGCGGCGGCGGACCCGGACGGCGTGGCGCGCAATACGGCGCGCGGGCGGGATTTCCGGCCGCCGGGGGGTGAGAGCCCGCGCGAGGTGCAGGCCCGGATCGTCGACTGGGCCCGGAGCGTCGCCCGCCTGCAATCTGGCGGCAGCAGCGTCGCCCGTCCGCCGTCCGGAGTGGTCGCGGTCACCCACAAGGGTGTCATCAAGTCGATGCTGGGACTCGCCTTCGACTGGGACCTCACCGGCAAGAACCCGGTGCGCCTCGACTGGACCTGCGCGCACCGGTTCCGGTTCGATCCAGGGACTGGCGAGTGCGGGCTCGAGGAGCCGAACATCCGGCTCGATGCGCACGAATAGCCCGTGATGACCACCCCCGCCCTTGGAGTCCCCGACCCCGGAGTCATGATCTGGGTCCAGCACCTGATGGGCATCGGCCATCGGCGCCGCGCCGCCGCCATCGTGCGCGCGCTGGCCGAGCGCGGCGCCCGTGTCGCATTCGCGTCCGGTGGCGCGGGCGCCCCTGAGGTCGATCCCGATCGGGTTCGGGTGGTTGCGCTTCCCGCCGTGCGGGCCGCGGATGCGCGCTACCGCACGCTGGTGGACGCACACGGCCACGAGGTCGACGATGCCTGGCGCGCCGCCCGGCGTGATGCACTGCTCGCGGCGTTCGCGGAGCACGCGCCGCAGGTGCTCGTCACCGAGACGTGGCCGTTCGGCCGGCGCCTCCTGCGCTTCGAACTGGAGCCGCTTGTCGAGCACGCCCGGGCCGCGGGGTGCCGGATCGTGAGTTCGATCCGCGATGTGCTCCAGCCGCCATCGAAGCCGTCCCGGGCGCGGGATGCCGCCGATCGGGTGCGTGCGAGCTACGATGCGGTGCTGGTGCACGGCGACCCCGCCTTCGTCGGGCTCGACGCGAGCTTCCCGGAGACCGGGCGCATCCGGGACCGCATCCGGTACACCGGATATGTCGCCCAGGGGCCGGGGCCGGATGCTCCGCCCGGAGTGGGCGAGGGGGAGGTGGTGGTCTCCGCCGGGGGCGGGGTGGTGGCGCATCGGCTGGTGGAGATCGCGATCGAGAGCGCGCGCCTCGACCGCGGCCGGCGATGGCGAGTGCTCGTCGGTCCCAATGCCGGCGCCGACGCCCTCGCCGCCTGGTGCCGGGCGGCGCCGGCCAACACGGTGGTGGAGCCGAACCGCACCGATTTCCGGTCGATCCTCTCGCGCGCCCGGGTCTCGGTCTCGCAGGCGGGCTACAACACCGTCACCGACCTCCTGGCCGCCGGCGTCCCGGCGGTGCTCGTTCCGTTCGCGGCCGAAGGCGAACGCGAGCAGTCGATCCGGGCCCGGGTGCTCGCCGAAGCCGGAGCCGCGCGGGTGATCGAGGAAGAGCGGCTGACCGCGGAGGCGCTCCTCGGTGCGGTACGCCGGGCGCCGGTTCAGGTGGCGCCGAAATGCCGCCCGGTGCGGCTCGAAGGGGCCGCCGAAAGTGCGGCGGCGATCATCGAGATTGCCTCCGGCGCCGCCGACCCGTCCCACCGCTGAGAGCGATGGCCCGGGGGGTCATAATTCGGAGTGGCTACCTGCCCAACGCACAATTTCATTCTACGCGCCTCCGATCCGTGCCGCACCGCTCGAACGGACTGAACAACGTGAAGCCCGAGTCTGGTTCGACACTGCCGGGGCGAGGCGGTAATGACGCGAGGATGATCTCATCATCAGGCACCATTTCAGGGCGAGAGCCATCGTTTTCGAGATCATCGAATCCTTTGAGCGAAAGTAATGAACTGGCCGGATCTCATCGGCGAACTTGACGCATGGCGCGACGAAGGCCGGACTGCGTCCCTGTGGTGGCGCGATGACGATGCGGTGGCGCCGACGCCGGCGCTCGACCGGCTCGCCGGGCTGGCGGGCGAGCACGCGGTGACGGTGGGGCTCGCGGTGATCCCCGCGCTTGCGCAGCCCGCCCTCGCAGCGTGGATCGGCTCGGCGCCGGTCGAGGTGCTGCCGCACGGATGGCAGCATCGCAACCATGCCGGGCCCGGCGAGAAGAAGGCGGAGCTTGCAGGTCATCGGCAAGCGGATGCGGTGGTGGCCGAGCTGGCGCAAGGGCTCCGGAGGCTCGGCGAGATCGCCGGAGACCGCCTCCGGCCGGTGCTCGTTCCGCCCTGGAATCGGATCGGCCGGGACCTGCGGCCGGCCCTGCCGCGGCTCGGGTTTCGGGGTCTCTCGACCTTCGGTCCTCGCCCGGCGGTGGAGCCGTCGCCGGGGCTCAGGCAGGTGAACTGCCATGTCGATGTGGTGGACTGGCGGGGCGGACGGGGGTTCGTCGGGTGCGACCGGGCGCTCGCGTCGGTGATCGCTCATCTCGCGGCGCGCCGCGCGCGATCCGTGGACTCGGCCGAGCCGACCGGACTCCTGACCCACCACGCCGTGCACGAGGAGTCCACCTGGACGTTCCTCGCCCGGTTCATGGAGCGTACCCGGCGCCATCCGGCGGTCCGCTGGCTGGCCCCGGGAGAGGCGCTCCTCCGATGACGGAGCGTGGCCTCGGTCTTGGCCTCGGATCTGGCCTTGGTCTTGGCCCTGACCTTGGTCCCGGTTCCGGCCTTGGTTCCGGTCCCGGTCCTGGTCTCGGCTCCCGCCACGGTCCCGAATCTGGTCCCTGTCCAGGTCTCGGCATCGTCCTTGGTCCCGGTCCTTGTCTTGGCTCCGGCCACGGTCTCGACTCCGGTCCCGATCTGAGTCTCGGCCTCGTCCCCGGCTGCGGTCCCAGCCCTGATCCCGATCCCGGTTTTGGCGCCGGACCCGGTCCGTGAACTATCCGACCGACCCCGATCCGGCCGCCCTTGTGGTGCGGACCCTGGCCGATGGTCGAGCCCGTCCCCGCGATGCGCTCGCGCGCGAGTGCGGGATCGACGCCAGCGGTCTCGCGGAGGCCCTTCGAAGACTGGATGGTCTCGGGGTCGAAACCATCGCGGAGCGGGGCATGCTCTGCCTGCCGCGGCCCGTCGATCTGCTCGATGCAGGGCGGATTCGGCGCGCCCTGCCGCGGCTCGATCCCGCGGCGGTGCACGTGCGCTTCGCCGTTGATTCCACCAATTCCCTCCTCGCCGGGCGTCTGCGCGCGGGCGTCCCGGCTCCGGAGCTTTGCACCGCCGAGATTCAGACCGCCGGCCGGGGACGCCAGGGCCGGCGCTGGGTTTCGGAGCTGGGGCAGAGCCTGGTGCTGTCGGTCTCGTGGTGCTTTGCCGCCCGTCCGGAAGCGCTCGGCGGGCTGTCGCTCGCGGCCGGCGTCGCGCTCGTCGAGGCGCTCGCGGCCGACGGATTCGACGGAGTGATGCTCAAGTGGCCGAACGATCTGATCGTCGAAGACCGGAAGCTCGCGGGCATCCTGGTCGAGGCGAGCCGCGTCGGGTCGGGCGCCGCCGCGTGCGTGTTCGGGGTCGGCTTCAATCTGGACCTCGCGCCGGCCGGCTCCGGCCGGATCGATCAACCGTGGACCGACTTCGCGACGGAGTTCGGGCGAGTCCCGGCGCGCAGCACGCTGGCCTCGCTGAGCGCAAACGCGCTTCTCGACGCCTGCGAGCAGTACCGGGACCACGGCCTCGGACCCGTCGTTGCCGGCTGGCGGGAGCGCGACGCCCTGCGGGGCCGACCGGTGCGCGTGTCGTCCGGGGGAGCCCCGGCCGATGGGACGGCGTGCGGCATCGACGCCGACGGGGCGCTGCTCGTCGAACACTCCGCCGGCGTCATCCGCTGCGAGTCGGGCGAGGTCACCGTGCGGGCCCGTCGCGGCGCACGCCGATGACGGCGGACGGAATCGGGCCGTTGCGGCCGGGATTTGCATCGTTTCCACGGATACGGGAACGATGCTCGATATAACGTTTCGGATGGACTTCGGCGGGCTGGTATGGATGTTCGCGGACGCAGTACACTGCCGCTTGCCGGGGCGTGGCACTCTTGGGTGCCTTCTGCATCCCGGCAATCCGCCCGTGAGGGTCACGCCATGAGTCCGCTGCTGCTGCATTCGATTACGCCCGTGCTGGTGGTCATCGTGTTTCTGTGGCTGCGTGCCGATGTGAAGCGAATCGAGGGAAAGGTTGACCGGCTCGCCGACGATCACGACGCCCCTGCGCGCGGGCTATCGGAAGTGAAGGGTTATCTGCGCGGCACTCTGCCCGGATCGGCCACGACTGGTCGCGCCTGAGATGAACCCTGTCGGTTGGATGCTCCTGGCGTGGGAACTACTGCGGATGATTCTGTAGCAGTCTCTTCGCGCGCGAGCGTTACTCTCCGCTCGGCGCCCCCCGGGGCGCGAGCCACCGACGCCGCCGGCTTAGCTCAGTTGGTAGAGCAGTTGCCTTGTAAGCATCAGGTCGTCAGTTCGAGTCTGACAGCCGGCACCAAAATTCCTTTCGGCAGGTTCTCGTCCGCGATGTGGCGGGGGTGACTCGGGACGGGTCTCGGCCCGGAGTCACCCGGAGTCACAGGTCTCCGGACACCTTCCCGTCCCGAACCAGCACTTCGAAGGCGCGCAGGGTCTCGGCGGTGCCCGCTTCGAGGGAGATCGCGCCGTAGTCGCCGATGTGGGCGCGCAGATGGGCGTCGCAGTCCTCGGCCGGGAATGCAAGCGGCTCCCCGCCCGCGCGCACGCGGGCGCCCGGCACCAGGCGGCGGAGCGTGTCCAGCCCTTCCTCGACGGTGGCGACGACCCCGTTGCAGTCGAACACCGGGGCGCCTTCGCCGTCACGGGACACCGCCTGCACGAAGGCGGACGCGATCTCGCCCGCATAGAGGTAGGACACCGCGCCGCGGAACGGCACCTCGTACTCCCGGCCCAGCACGGCGGCGAGAATGGCCACGGTGGTCTTCGAAGTCATCCCCTGATCGCGGCCGACGCCGTAGACCACACCCGGCCGGATGCCGATGCTCGGCACTTGCCAGTCCTTCGCGTACACGCGAGCGACCGCCTCGTCGCACGCCTTGTAGGCGCCGTACAGGGTGGCGAGGTAGGGGGTGTCGGGGGCCGCTCCATGGGCGGCGACGGAGCTTGCGTAAGCGAGCCGGTGGATTCCGTGACGGCGGGCCGCCTCGAACACGCCGACCGTGCCGACCACGTTCACGCGTGCCCCCGCCACCGGATCCGCCTGGCAGAACGGCACCTGGAGCGCCGCGAGGTGCACGATCGCCCCGACCCCGTGCGCCGACACCACCCGCTCGACGGCCTCATGGTCGGCGATGTCGCCCTGCTCCCAGACCACCCGATCGAGCTCCCGCTCCGTCATCAGCAATCCCGGCCGACGGCGGTCGGCGGCGAGGTCGAAGGCGACGACGGGCACTCCGGTCCGCACCAGGATCGCAAGTGTCCAGCTCCCGATGCACCCGCCGGAACCGGTGACGAGCACGGGACGGTCGAAATCCTCTCGGCGGGCGGTGAAACGGTCGATCAACGAATCCATGTCGGCTGCCTTTGCGGTGTGGACCAAGGAGAGGAGGCGGGCGAACGGCTCATCCTCCGGTGACCCGCTCCCGAAGGTACGCGGATACCCGATTATAGAACCGATTTCCCTTCCCTCGCGGAGCTGCTCGCGCCATTCGTCATTGTCGCAATGTCCAAGGGGACGGTGTGCGGTGTGCTCTCCTTGCTGCGGGTGCGCATGGCGGTATGAAGTCACACGGTCTGCACACAATACCGATGTGCTGTCGTCAAGATGTCACGACCAGCAGGTGCACCAATGGCGGGCTGCCTGCTGAATCGACCAGGCTGATGATGGCCGCCGCCGTTCGGCCCTTCATGACCAGTGGTAGTCGGCGACGATGCCGGCGAAGACCACAGCTCCGACCCAGTTGTTGTTCAGGAACGCCCGGAAGCAAGCGGTGGGCTCGCGGTGGCGGATGAGGTACTGCTGGTACAGAAAGAGCAGCGCGGCGGCGGCGGTCGCGATGGTGTGGAACGCGCCGAGCCCCGCCTGCCGGCCCGCGAGGACGAGGGCCGCGAGAACCGCGACCTGGCTCACTGCGACGAAGAAGCGGTCCGCGTCCCCGAACAGGATGGCGCTCGACTTGACCCCGACCCGGAGGTCGTCTTCGCGATCGACCATCGCGTACATGGTGTCGTAGGCGACGGCCCAGGCCACCACCCCCGTGAGCAACAGCCAGGCGAGTGGCGGCACCTCGCCGGCGAGCGCGGCGAACGCCATCGGGATCCCCCACCCGAACGCGACGCCCAGGTACACCTGCGGCAGGTACGTCCATCGCTTCATGAACGGATAGCTCGCGGCCAGCGCCACCGCCGCGAACGAGTACAGCAGGGCGAGCCGATTCAGCGTGAGCACCAGCGCGAACCCGACCAGGCACAGCACCGCGAACACCCCGAGCGCTTCTCGCGGCGTGACCCTGCCGCTCGCGACGGGCCGGTTCCGCGTGCGCTGCACGTGGGGATCGATGTTCCGATCCGCGAAGTCGTTCATGACGCACCCGGCCGAGCGCATCACGAACACCCCGGCCACGAACACCAGCACCACGGCCGGGTCCGGCTCGCCCGCCCCCGCGATCCACAGCGCCCACAGCGTCGGCCACAGCAGCAGGAGCGAGCCGATCGGCTGGTGCATGCGCGCGAGCAGCGCATACTGGACGACGCGTTCTCCGATGTTGGGCATGGACGGATAGTTTCGGTCGGTATCCCTGAACTCGTCGTCGGACGAATGCAGCGAACTTCACTCGACGGTGAATCTCTCCCGTGCGTGCGTTCGTCTCGGAAGAGGTCCGATCACGGGTTCCCGGCGTCTTCCGCTGCGTATGCGCTTCCGAGAAAGCAACCTGTCTCGACGATGGGAGCGATGTATCGGCGGGCGCATCGTCGAGTCCCTTGTCGTCGGCGCGAAGGATGTCATCCGACCCTCTCCGGTTCGGATCGTCCGACCGCGGTCAGTGCTCCCAGCCCTTGCCGGGCACGCTGTCCAGGAGTTGGCGGGTGTACTCGTGGCGGGGGTCGGCGAAGATCTCCGAGGTCGGGCCGCGCTCCACGATCGCCCCGTGCCGCATCACCGCGATCTCCTCGCAGACATGCGCGGCCACCCGCAGATCGTGGGTGATGAAGAGCATCGAGAGCCCGAGCGATTGCCGCAGATCGTCGAGCAGGTCCAGGACCTGCTTCTGCACCGAAACATCGAGGGCCGAGACCGGCTCGTCGGCGAGGATCAGCGCGGGTTCCATCGCCAGCGCCCGCGCGATGCCGATGCGCTGGCGCTGGCCGCCCGAGAACTCGTGCGGATAGCGCCCGACCGCTTCCGGCTGCAATCCCACCATCCCCAGCAGCTCGCGCGCCCGATCCCACGCTTCGCGCTTCGGCGTGCCTCGGAGCGTCGGCCCCAGCGCGATGATGTCGCCCACGCGGTGCCTCGGATTGAGCGATGCGAAGGGATCCTGAAAGACCATCTGCACCAGGTGCCGGTACGGCTTGAGCTGCCGGCGGGAGAACCCGGCGATGTTCTCGCCGTCGAGCCGGATGTCCCCGCCATCGGCCCTCTCCAGGCCCACCACGCAGCGCGCCAGGGTGGACTTTCCGGAGCCTGACTCCCCGACCAGCGCGACGGAGCGTCCGCGGGGCACTTCGAGGTCCACGTCGCGTACCGCATGCACCCGCCGGCCGGGCCCGCCGAACAGACCCGCGCGCCCACCGTAGACCTTGTTCAGCCCCCTCAGTGCCAGGGCCGGCGCCGGCTGGTCTGGGGCCGATGCATGCCGCGGGTGCAGGCTGGGCACCGCCGCGACCAGCGCCTTCGTGTAGTCCGCCTGCGGCGCGCGCAGCACCTCCCCGGTAGCGCCGGTCTCGACGAGCCGGCCGTTGCGCATCACCACCACCCGATCCGCGACTTCCGCCACCACCCCGAAGTCGTGGGTGATGAACAGCACCGCAGTGCCGTGCCGGCCCTGAAGCTCCTTGAGCAGGGTCAGGATCTGGGCCTGGGTGGTCACATCCAGCGCGGTGGTGGGCTCGTCAGCGATGATCAGGGCGGGCTCCAGCGCGAGCGCCATCGCGATCATCACTCGCTGGCGCTGCCCCCCCGACAGCTCGTGGGGATAGCTGTCCGGGATGCGCTCCGGGTCGGGCAGGTGGACGTCGGAGAACAGCTCCACCACCCGCTGCCGTCGGGCCGGCGCGTCGAGGTCGGTGTGCACGCGGAAGATCTCGTCGGTCTGCGCCCCCACCTTCATCAGCGGGTTCAGGGCCACCATCGGCTCCTGGAAGATCATGGAGATGCGTCCCCCGCGCACTTCCCGCATCTCCTCCTCTTCGGCCCGCAGCAGGTCCCGGCCCTCGAAGTGGATGGCGCCGCCGACCACGCGCACGTGCGGGGCGGGCAGCAGGCCCAGGACGGCCTTGGCCATCACCGACTTGCCCGAGCCCGATTCGCCCACCACGCAGAGGATTTCGTTGCGCGCGATGGCGAGCGAGACCCCGTCCACCGCGAGCGGCCGATCCGACCACGCGGGCAGCGCGACGCGCAGGTCCTCGATGCGCAGGATCGGCGCGCTCACAGGTCCGAGAGCCGCGGGTTGAGGGCGTCGTTGAGCCCTTCGCCGACCAGGTTGATGGAGAGCACGGTCAGCAGGATCGCCACGCCGGGAATGGTCACCAGCCACCACGCATCGCGCAGGAAGCTCCGCCCGGCCCCCACCATGAACCCCCAGCTCATGAGGTTCGGGGCACCGAGGCCGAGAAACGACAGCGCGCTCTCGACGAGGATGGCGGTGGCGACGAGCAGGGAGCCGGTGACGATCAGCGGCGACAGAGTGTTGGGCAGCACCTGACGAAAGAGGATCGCCATGTCCTCCTGCCCCACCAGCACCGCGGCCTGCACATACTCCCGGGCCTTGACCGAGAGCACCTCGCCGCGCACCACCCGGGCGATGGGCGGCCAGCTCACCACCGCGATGGCCACGATGAGGCTGGTGGCGGACGGGGTGAGGATCGCCACCAGCACGATGGCGAAGATGAAGGACGGGATGGTCTGGAAGAACTCGGTGAGCCGCATCAGCCCGTCGTCCACCCAGCCGCCGAAGTAGCCGGCGAGCGCACCCACGAGCGTCCCGAACGCCACGGAGGCGAGGGTGGCCAGGATGGCGATGACCAGCGTGGTCCGCGCCCCGTGCACGAGCCCCGCCCAGATGCTGCGCCCGAGAGAGTCGGTGCCGAACGGATGCTCGACCGACGGGATGAGGAAGGGCTGGGCCACGATCTCGAAGGGATGATGCGGGGACAGCAGTGGCGCCGCGATGGCGACCATGATCACGAGCCCGAGCCACGCGAGGCCGCCGATCACCCGCGGGTTGCCGAAGAAGCGTTGCCGGAAGGTGTTCATTCGTCCACCCGGATGCGCGGGTCGAGCAGCACGTAGATGACGTCGACCACGATGTTGACGAATACCACGAGGCAGGCGGAGATGAAGAAGATGCCCAGGAGCAGGTTGAAGTCCCGGGAGAAGAGCGCCTCGAAGGCGAGCTGCCCGAGGCCCGGCCAGGCGAACACGCTCTCCACCACCACCGAGCCGCCGAGCAGGGCGCCCACCTGCACCCCGGCCATGGTGACCACCGGCAGGAGCGCATTGCGCAGCACGTGCCGGAAGGTGATCTGACGCTCGGTGAGGCCCTTGGCCTTGGCCGTGGTCACATAGTCGAGACCCCGTTGCTCCAGCATGGTGGCGCGCATCAGGCGCGCGTAGAGCGCGAGGTAGAACAGCGAGAGGGTGATGGCCGGCAGCACGAGGTGATGGGCGATGTCCACCACCCGGTCCCACCCCTCGTGGAACATCACCACGTTCTCCATCCCGGAGGTGGGGAACCAGTCGAGCCAGACCGAGAAGACCAGGATCAGCATCAGCCCCACCCAGAACAGCGGCGTCGCGTACGCGACGATGGCACCGAGCGAGATGATGTGGTCGCGCCAGGTGCGGACCCAGATGGCGGCGAAGAGCCCGGACAGTGCCCCCACCCCGACCGAGAGCACGAGCGTGGTGCCCATCAGCAGCAGGGTGGGCATCATCCGCTCCAGCAGCAGGTCCGAAACGTTGGCGCTGTGGCGGAAGGAGAACCCGAGGTCGAAGAAGATGACGTTCTTCACGTACACCCCGAGCTGCACCAGCACCGGCTTGTCGAGCCCGTAGCGGGCGCGGAGATCCTGGATGTACTCGGCCGATGCGCCCCCGGACTCGCCGGCCAGCACCTCGGCCAGATCGCCGGGCGCGAGCTGGAGCAGGAGGAAGCACAGCACGGTGACCCCGAGGATCACCGGCACCGCCTGGAGCAGCCGCCGAACGATGTAGCGCAGCAGGCGCAGGCCGGTCATGGTGCGGTCGGTCCTCGCCCCGAGCCTGCGGGGAAGGGGTGCAGGCGCCGACGGGTTTCCCGAGAGCGCGGGCGTCCCGCCCGCGGTGGGGAGGGTGGGCGTCCCGCCCGCGTTCCGGCCGAGGCATCATGCGGAATTCGTCGTGGGCGCGATGGTGACGACGCCGGATCTGATTCGGGCGCCCGGGACCGGAAACGCGCGGCGCCGGCCATCGGGGGTGATGGCCGACGCATCCGCATGCTCATGCGATCGATGCTCGCCGGGTTACTTCACCGAATTACTTCATGTGAGCCCGGTCGAAATTCGCGTACACGCCGAGCGCCGAGACGATCACGTCCGCGAACTGGTTGTTCACCACAGTGGGGAAGTTCATCTCGTGGATCCAGACGATGGGGATCTCATCGGCGACGATCTTGAGCGCCTGGTCGTAGAGTGCGCTCCGCTCCGCGGCGTCCGGCTCCACCTTGGCCATGTCGAGCAACTTGTCGACCTCCGGGTGGGACCAGTACGAGCCGTTGGTGAACACCGTGCCCGGCTTGATCTGACCCGAGTGCACCGCGCGATGAACGCCGATCACCGGGTCGGCCAGGTTGTAGAGGTAGTTCGCGGTGGTGTCGAAGTCATGGTCGTGGTATGTGCGCTTCAGCCAGCGCGCCACATCTTCCTGGCGAATGATGACCTTGATCCCGATCTTGCCGAGCTGCTGCTGCACGTACTCGCCGAAGCGGGTCCACTCCTGGCCGTAGGGCAGGGAGTCGTGCATCAGCTCGAAGCGCACGCCGTCCGCGTCCTTGGCGTAGCCGGCCTCGTCGAGGATCCGGTTCGCGAGCTCGACGCCGTCGTCGGTCTCGTAGGTCTTCACGTCGCCGCTGTAGAGTCCGGCCGGCGCGAAGTTCGAGCTCATCGGGCCGGTGGCGGGCTTGCCGTAGCCGAACCAGATGTTGTCGATGATGAACTGGCGCTGCATGGCGTAGGCGATGGCCCGGCGCACCTGCTTGTCCGAGAGAGGCTCGCGCTCGGTGTTGAGCAGCAGCTCGGAGACCGGCGAGAACATCTCGTGGCCCCGGGTGGTGACGGTCAGGTCCGGGTTCTCGGCGAGCTTCTTCGCGTCGTTGAAGGGGACCGCGCCCATGGCCGCGAAGTGGGCCTCGCCCTTCTCCAGCGCCGCGGTGCGGGTGGAGGAGTCGAGGATGAAGCGGGCGACGATGCGGTCGAGGTACGGCCGCCCCTCCTTCCAGTAGTCCGGGTTGCGGTCGAGCCGGATGTACTGGCCCTTCTTCCACTCCGTGAACACGAACGGCCCGGAGCCGACGGGGTTGTTGGCGTTCGGGTGCGCGCGCAGATCCCCTTCACCGAAGATGTGCTCGGGCAGGATCGGGGTCTCGTAGCCCGAGAAGGCCATGAGCATGTAGGGAGCGGGCTCGGACAGCACCAGGGTGACGGTGTGGTCGTCCGGAGTCTCGATGTCGGTCACCGCCGCGAAGGTGTTGGGTCCGCGCGGATGGGTGACCTTGGCCGCATTCATGATGGAGAACTTCACATCGGCGGAGGTGAGTGCCTCGCCGTCGTGGAACTTGACGCCCTGACGCAGCTTGAAGGTGATGGACTTGCCGTCGGGCGAGATCTCCCAGGACTCCGCGAGGCCCGGCTGCGGCTGGAGCTCGGTGTCGTACTCGAGCAGCCCGTCGTAAATCTTGGATGTCACCATCCCGATGGGACCGGAGGTGGACAGGTACGAGGCGAGGCTCGGCGGCTCGGGCTGCACGATCATCACGAGCGTGCCGCCCTGCTCCTGGGCGGTCGCGCCGGCGGCGAAACCGAGGCCGGCGAGCAACGCGCCGGCCATCCCGGCGAATCTGCGTCGGGTGAATTTCATGGAACAGCTCCCTTGTTGTCGGTGGAGGGGTTGGTTGGGGGTTGGTTGGGGTTTGGTTCGGGATGCATCGGGGTTGTTGACGGGGAGGCGCCTGATCACGCTTGGTCAACGGCGGCGCGCACCGTCGTGCGGGCCGGATCGGTACCTCGGGTTCAGCCTATCGCGCCCGCAGAGCGTGCGCAATTCCAAAGCCTTTCCGACCGCGATTCCCGCCGTCGGTCCGAGAGACCGACACGCTTCGCGATTCCGGCAGGATTTCGGCTCCTGGAGTATTCATTCGTCGTGATTTCGAGCGAATGTCCCGGGCCTGGCGGGAATAGCTGCCGTTCCGAATGGCGCCCCGCCGCGGTTCAGACCTGGCCGTAGTCCGCTCCCGCGCCGATCCAGCGGCGCACCAGCGGGGCGATGCAGCTCTCGTGCCGTGCCAGCAGCTCGGATGCGGCGCGTTCGACGTCGGGCAGCAGGGGCAGGTCCCGGGCAAGATCCGCGATGCGGAGTCGGGTGAGACCGGTCTGGCGGGTGCCGAGGAGATCGCCCGGGCCGCGGATCTCCAGGTCGCGTTCGGCGATCCGGAATCCGTCGGTGGTGGCCCGCAGCACTTCGAGCCGCGCCCGCGCCGCCTCGGTCAGCGGCCCGTCGTACATCAGCACGCAGGCGCTGCGCCGGGCACCGCGGCCGATGCGCCCGCGCAACTGATGGAGCTGGGCGAGGCCGAGGCGCTCGGCGTTCTCGATGACCATGAGCGACGCGTTGGGGATGTCGACCCCGACCTCGATCACGGTGGTGGCGACGAGCACGTCGGTCCGGGCCTCCTTGAACGCGGCCATCGCCGCGTCCTTCTCCGCCGCGGGCATCCGGCCGTGCACGAGTCCGATGCGGAGCGCGGGCAGGGTTTCGGCGAGCTCGCGCGCGGTCTCCTCCGCGGCGCGGCAGGCGCTCGCGTCGGACTCCTCGATGGCGGTGCACACCCAGTACGCCTGATCCCCGCGCCCGCAGGCGCGGTGGATGCGGGCCACGACTTCGGGTCGCCGCCCGGAAGGCGCCACCGCAGTGTCGACCGGGGTGCGTCCCGGAGGAAGCGCGTCGATCACCGAGGTGTCGAGATCGGCGTACGCGGTCATGGCGAGGGTGCGCGGAATGGGAGTCGCGGTCATGACGAGCTGGTGCGGTTGCCGCCCGCCGCGCTCGCCCTTGCCGCGCAGCGCGAGCCGCTGCTCGACCCCGAAGCGGTGCTGCTCGTCGACGATGACGAGCCCGAGGCTCGCGAACGCGACTTCCGCCTGGAACAGCGCGTGCGTTCCCACCGCCACCGCGGCCTCGCCCCCGGCGATGCGGGCCAGGCCCCGGCCGCGCTCCCGGCCCCCGAGACGGCCGGAGAGCCAGACCACTTCGATTCCGAGCGGATCGAACCAGCCCCGGAAGTTCGCGAAGTGCTGCTCGGCGAGCAGCTCCGTGGGTGCCATCAGGGCGACCTGGCGCGCGCTCGCCACCGCCGTCACCGCGGCGATGGCCGCGACTACCGTCTTCCCGGCGCCCACGTCGCCCTGCACCAGCCGGTGCATCGGGCGGGTCCGCGCGAGGTCGGCGCGGACTTCCGTCGCCACCCGGCGCTGAGCGGCGGTGAGCGCGAACGGCAGCGAGCCGGTGAAGCGGCGGACCAGCGCGTCGCCGCGGTCGAGCGCCGCTGCCCGCCGATGGTCGAGGCGGCGTCGCACCATGCGCAACGCGAGGTGGTGCGCGAGCAGTTCCTCGAACGCGAGGCGCCGCCGGGCCGGATGTCCGGGGTCGAGCGCCGCGTCGATGCGGATTCCCGCCGGCGGGCGGTGGATCGCGCGGAGCGCGTCCGCGAGGCCGGTGAACTCGTGGCGGGCCGTCTCCCCGGACAACCCCTCCGGCCGCGCCTCGGGCAACTTCTCAGGCAACACCTCAGGCAACGCCTCGGGCAACGCCTCCGACGACAGCTCGGCCAGCGGGTCGGCGATGCCGGGTCCGCGCTCGAGCCGGTCGAGGGCCGCTCCGGTCAGACGGCGAAGCAGCGCCTGGCCGACCCCCGAGGCGGCGGCATAGACCGGGGTCAGGCGGTCGGTGGTCGGGATTTCCGCGTCGTCGTCGAGCAGCCGGTAGTCCGGGTGCGCGGTCTCGATGCCGCCGGACCCCGCGTGCATCTCCCCGAAGCAGACGATGCGCCGTCCCGGGCGGAGCTGCCGCCGCTGATTCTCGTTGAAGTGGAACAGCCGCATCGCCATCGTCCCGGTGCCGTCGCCGATGGCGACCACGAGGGAACGCCGGCGCCCGTACCGGACCCCGGCGCTCTCGATCCGGCCGCATGTGAGCGCGGTGTCTCCGGCGTTCAGCTCACCGATGGCGTGGACGCGGGTGCGGTCTTCGTACCGCAGCGGGAGGTGGAACAGGAGATCGAGCACCGTCTCGATCCCGAGCCCCGCGAGCTTCACGGCGATCGCGGGACCGACCCCGGGGAGATCCGTGACCGGTGTGGACTCCAGAGATTGCATTCACTCAGCCGGTAGAGTTCGACTTCACTCTGGTGCGGTCGAGCTGCCGATGAGCGGCGCAAGGGCGTACGGGGGATGCGGGGCGCTCACATCCCCCACACCGTGACCGGTGGTGCGCCGCCCTCGGTCTCGACGCGACGGAAGAGCTTCTCGTCCCATGGGCGGCCCTCGGTGCGGTCGAACACCACCAGGTGCCCCTCCGCCGCGCCGCAGCGGTCCATGTAGGCCCGCGTCTGTTCGAGCCCCTCGCGCAACGTGCGCTCAAGCCCCCCGTGCAGCACCTTGCACTCGATGACTGCCTTCTGTGTCTCCCGGCGCTCCCCGGGCGGCGGTGGTGCGTCATCACTGCCGGTCAGCGGCCAGACAATCAGCAGGTCCGTGCGCATCCGCCCGAGACCGTACTCGCGCTCGATGCGCCCCCCGCCGTTGACGATGCGCTGGAGGAACGCCTGCAGCAGCAACTGCGGCCCGGCCTCCCGGTACTGGAAGCGCTCCACCCAGTGCTCCGAATGCGCGCGGAAGAATTCCTGGAACGCGCCCAGCAGCTCACCGACCCGCAGCGCCCCATCGTCGCCGATGTACCACGCGGGGTCGTGGTGGATGGACATCTCCTGCGTGGTCCAGGTGAGGTCGCGGGGAATCACTTCCCGGTAGATGGGATTGGCGATGGCCACCGGTCCGCTGCGGGTGACGAGCCCGAGGTCGCGCACGTACTGGAGGTCGTCGGGGGTAATCGAATCGGCGCCCTCGGCGCCGCTCAGCAGGGGTTCGACCACCCGGCGCACCCGCTCCTCGCGCAGCTTGTCGGCGAGCTGATCGAGATGCGTCTCCCGGCGCAGAATCAGCTCCTCGCGGGCGTGGTGGATGTCTTCGCCGGTGATCGCCCGGCTGCGGTCGCGTCCGGCCCGGTTGTCGAAGCAGGCATCGTAGGCGAGGGCGTTGACCAGCCACGGCTGGCCTCGGGTGAGTGCGTGGATGGCGGCGCGGGCCTCGTCGGTGAACGCCTGGCCGGTCTCGTGGGTGTGCTGGGCGAGCAGGGACTCGATGTCTTCGCCCGAGAAGTCGCCCAGCCGCAGGGACTTGGCGCGCACGTTGAAGGCGCTGCCGCCGGCGACGATCGCCTTCTCGGCGCTCGAATGGATGCGGTAGTCGCGCACGTCGCGCACGCCGCACAGGATGATGCTCTGCGGGAACCGGTGCGGGCGTTCCGGGTAGCCGGCCCGGAGCTGGCGCAGGACCGCGATGAGGGTGTCGCCGACGAGCGCGTCGATCTCGTCGATCATGAGCACCAGCGGTTTCGCGGCCGATGCGGCCCAGCGGGCCAGTGTCTCCCCGAGGGCATCGTGGGGACTGATCGCATCGAGAACATCGAGCCAGCTTTCGGCGACGAAGCTATCGTCGAGCGTCGTGCGCACGCTGCGCGCCAGTGCGTTCAGAATCGCCCGCACCGCCGCCCCCACGTCCTCCCGCGCGGACTGGCCGATTTCGACGTTGACATAGACGCAGCGGAACTCGTCGCCGGCGTTCAGCGCGTCGCGGAGCGCGAACAGCGCGGAGGTCTTGCCCGTCTGCCGCGGCGCATGCAGCACGAAGTACTTCCGCTGCCGGATGAGCATCAGCAGCTCGTCCGCGTCTAGGCGCCCGAGAGGCGGCACGCAGTAATGTATCTCCGGCACGATGGGGCCGGCGGTGTTGAAAAAGCGCATGAGCCGAGTATCGCACGGCGGCATCACCCGGAGCGGGCCGTCAGTGACTGCCGCCAGGCCGGTTTGATGAGCAGGAACTGGAAATGTGGCCACGGGAGCCGGACCGAGGCCCGGAGCGAAAGCGTCGGAATCGCCACCGGGCCGTGAAACTGCTCTACAGAGGATCGCGAGCGACCCGGAAGCTGCGCGTCCTGCGGG
The DNA here is from genome assembly GCA_026709935.1 of Thiotrichales bacterium. Classification (GTDB taxonomy): domain Bacteria; phylum Pseudomonadota; class Gammaproteobacteria; order HK1; family HK1; genus HK1. Next base: position 7,634 of record JAPOSC010000043.1, on the reverse strand, counting down.
AGCACGCTCGACCGGGCCGGGCCCGCCGGCCGCGGACGTTGCGAGTGCCCGAGTTGCGGACACTCCAACATCTATCCGGGTCCCGTCGGGATTCCGTTCGCGTTAGGTGTTGGGGCGGTGATTGGGGTGATCCGAACCGCTCGTGGGTGCTCCCGCCATGCGGTGACCGGTGCGTGAAGCCCGGTGCTTGCCTCCATCAGCCACCTGTCACCAGCACTCCCTCCATCTCCACCCTGGCGCCCTTCGGTAGCGAAGAGACTCCGATGGCGGCGCGGGCGGGGTAGGGCTCGTCGAAGTACTCGGCCATTACCTCGTTGACGAGGGGAAAGTCGGTGAGGTCGGTCAGGTAGATGTTGAGCTTCACGAGGTCGTCGAAGTCGCTGCCGGCGGCCTGGGCGACGGCGCAGAGGTTGCGGAACACCTGGTGGATCTGTGCGCGGGCGTCGGGGGACACGAGTTCCATCGTCTGCGGGTCGAGGGGGATCTGGCCGGAGAGGTAGACGGTGTCGCCGGCGCGGATGGCCTGGGAGTAGGTGCCGATTGCGCTCGGCGCGGATGAGGTGGCAATCGCCTGCCTGGTCATGGGTTGGTTCCTCCTGTGGGCCATGCGGTAGTCCCTTGCGGGATGTCGGGCGGCGTGTTCAATGCCCCGTGCGCGCGATGCGCGATACCTCGCTGATGCCCCGAATCCGCCGCATGATCCGGGCGAGGTGGGTGCGGTCGCGCACGCCGATCACGAAGTTCATCGCGGTGTCGAGACCGTCCCGGTTCTCGATGTTGACGTTCTCGATGTTGGCGCCCATCTCCGCGATGGCCGCCGCCACCGTCGCGAGCACGCCCTTGCGGTTGGCCATGTCGACGCGGATCTCGACCGGAAACTCTCCGTTCACCTCCGGCTCCCAGGCGACATCGATCCAGCGCTCGGGCCGGTCGGAGAATTCGGTGAGGTTCTTGCAGTCGGTGGTGTGGATGACGATCCCGCGGCCGGTGCTGACGAAGCCCATTACCGAGTCCCCCGGAATGGGGTGGCAGCACTTGCCGAAGTCGACGATCATCCCCTCCGAGCCTTGGATGTAGAGCGGCGTACCGGCGCTCGGGGCCGGAGCGTCGTCGGTGGAGGGTTCCTCGCCGCCTCTGGCGAGCCGCTTCGCGATCAGGGGCGCGAGCCGCCGACCGAACCCGATCTCCTCGTGCAGCGCCCCGATCGTCTTGAGTTTCAGATCGTCCAGGAGCGCGTTCAGCACCGCGGCCGGCACGTCGTCGAGCCCGATGGATTCGACCGCCAGCGCCTTGCCGAGCAGCATCTCCCCCAGGTCCGTCGCCTCCTCGGTGCGCAACTGCTTCAGATGATTGCGGATGGCGGAACGGGCCTTGCCGGAGACGACGAAGTCGAGCCACGCCGCGGTCGGCCGGCCCCAGGGTATGGTGACGATCTCGACCGTCTGGCCGCTGGAAAGCGGTGCGCGCAGCGGTGCGTACCGGCCGTCCACCTTCGCCGCCACGCACTGGTTGCCGATGTCGGTGTGCACCGCGTAGGCGAAGTCGACCGGCGTCGCGCCCCGGGGCAGGGTCCTGATCTCTCCGGCCGGGGTGAACACGTAGGTCTCCTTCGGAAAGAGATCGACCTTCACGCTCTCAAGGAACTCGACGGAGTCGCCGGCCTGCGTCTGCATTTCCAGCAGATCGCGCACCCACTCCCGAACCCGGAGCTGGGCGGTGTTCGTGCCGGGCTGCCCGATCTTGTACATCCAGTGTGCCGCCACCCCCGACTCCGCCACCTGGTCCATCTCCTCGGTGCGGATCTGGACCTCGATGGGCGATCCGAACGGCCCCATCAGGGTCGTGTGCAGAGACTGGTAGCCGTTCGCCTTCGGGATCGCGATGTAGTCCTTGAACCGCTCCACCACCGGTTTGTAGAGGCTGTGCACGATCCCGAGCACCCGGTAGCAGTCGTCGGGGCGCTCGACGACGATCCGGAAGCCGTACATGTCGAGCACCTCCCTGAATGAAAGGTGCCGGTTGCGCATCTTGCGATACAGGCTGTAGAGATGCTTCCGGCGCCCTTCGACGCGCGCCTTGACTCCCTCCTGGCGAAGCCGCCGCTTCGTCGCGGTCTCGATCTTGCGCACGACCCGCTTGCGGTGTCCGCGCGCCTTTCTCACCTCGGCCTCCAGCACCCGGTGGCGACGCGGGTAGAGGGCCCGGAATCCGAGATCCTCCAGCTCGATCAGCATGGCGCGAAGTCCGAGGCGATTGGCGATGGGCGCGTAGATCTCCAGCGTCTCGCGGGAGATGCGCCCCTGCTTCTCGCGCGGGAGCGGATCGAGGGTGCGCATGTTGTGCAGTCGGTCCGCGAGCTTGATGAGGATGACCCGCAGATCGCGGGCCATCGCCATCAGCATCTTGCGGAAGTTCTCGGCCTGCGCCTCCGCGCGGCTCTCGAACGAGAGGTGGGTCAGCTTGCTGACTCCGTCGACGAGGTCCGCGACCGTGTCACCGAAGTGCGTCGCAATCTGGGTCTTGGCGGTGGGGGTGTCCTCGATCACGTCGTGGAGGATGGCGGCCACGATCGTCTCGTGATCGAGACGCATCTCGGCGAGGATCTGGGCGACCTGGATCGGATGCTGGATGTAGGGTTCGCCCGACGCGCGACGCTGCTCGCCGTGGGCGTTGGCGCCGAATACGAACGCGCGCTGGATTGCTTCGACTTCGGCCGGGTCGAGGTAGGCGCCGGCGAGGCGGCGCAGATCGCCGATGCGGAACACCGTCGCCCCTTCAGCCCGCCCTCGCCCGAACCGCTGGCGGAATTCGGCCCAAGGGGCCGGGGATGGCAGTGATGGTGGCGGCGATCTCGGGGGTGCGGTGTCGGCGGTGGACGGATGGCGTGGTGACGAGGGCCGGCTCGCCGAGTGCGTCCACGAGCTGCGGACGGCGGCGACACCTGGCCCTTGCGGGGCGCGCCTTCGCGGGGCGCGAGGAGACGGCAGCGCGCCGGTACGCCGACGGCATGGTCAGATTCCGCCGAGGGGAAAGACCTCCTGCGCCTCTTCCTCGGCGAGAACGGACTTCGGCGTCTCGTCCAGAATGGTCTTGTCCACCTTGCCGGCGGCAATCTCGCGCAGCGCGATCACCGTGGGCTTGTCCCTTTCATGGTGAATGAGCAGCGGGGAGCCATGGGCGACCTGGCGGGCGCGTCGGGTGGCGACGAGTACCAGTTCGAACCGGTTGGGAATTCTCTCGATGCAGTCTTCGACCGTAATCCTGGCCATCTCTTGCTCCGGAATACCTGAGAATGGGTGAATCGGGTGACGCCGGGGCTCTGTGCATCAGCGCCCGCATCCGCGGGCCCGGCTCATCCCGGGGCTGTCTCCTGACGGGGAGGCGGGTGGCGAAGGCCCGAGGCTGCACCGCGTCACGTACGATTGTGCAGTCCGCTATAGTTTACTCAATTCAGCGGTTGGTGCGAAAACTCCACTCGGCGATGCGTACGATGTACGTCTCGCGGCCGAACATCATCCACCCGAGCCACCGCCGCAGCCCCGGAGATGTGCCCGGGGCTCTTGCGCAACGGCGGGTGGCGCGACCGCCACATGTCGGCTTCGGCGTCCATGCACGGGCCGCACGCCGCTTCCTCGGGTCGGGGGTGCGCACCCCTCACCAGCGCACGGTGGCCTCGACCCCGACCCTGTGCTCCGGCTCGGCCGTCTCGCTCTCTCTGCGCGTCGCCCGGACGCCGAGCGAGAGGTCCGGGGCGGTGGCTGCTTGCGGCGCAAGGCGCCAGCCCAGGGTGTAGTCGCGCGCGCCTGCGCCGAGCCCGAGCCCGAGCCCGGCGTGGGGGCTCGCGGTGAAGCGCCCGCCGAGGGCGGGGAAGCCCCACGCCGCCTCCATCGCCCAGCGTGAAGTGGTCTCGCCGGCGGTGCGCTCTTCGAGCGGGTCGGGCGCGAACAGGGCCTCGAGTCCGCCTTGGGCCTGCCCGCCGACGGCCTGGCGCAGACTGAATGACGGCCCCCGCTCGGTCGCCGGGTCGGGGTCGAAGGTGAACGCCGCCGCAAGTCCCCGGTCCTTCAAGTCATCGTCCTCGTGCGCGACGAGCGTGCGGCCCGAGAAATCGAGCGAGAGGCCGAGCCTTGAGTGGACCCAGGCAATCCCGCCGCCGAGCTCGACCCCGAGGCCGGTCTCCGCATCGCCCCCGTCGTGGCGCGCCCCTGCTTCGAGTGTCGGCGTGAGATGGCTGTCGCCGTCGAAGGCAAGGCGGTAGCTGCCCTCCACGCCGAGCCGGAGCCGGGTCACGTCGGCGTCCGACGCGGCGAGGTCGCGGGTCCGGTCAGAAGAAGTCCGCGCCCACAGCGCATCGGAGGTCAGCGCCAGGGTGGGACCGCTGCCTTCGGTGGGTGGCGCCAGCAGGGTACCCCGCAATCCTGCGGCCGCCATGGTCCAGCTCGTGTCCGCGCGGTAGTGCGCGTCCATGGTCTTCAGCGTCACCTCGCCCGCGCCAACGCCGGCCGCACCCCAGAGCTTGAGGCGTGGCGTGGCGTCGAGCGCCGCGTAGGGCACCGCCGCCGTCAGCGACGCCTTGATGTCGCCGTCGCCCGCGCGGACGGCACCGTCGCACAGCACGCCCTGGCCATCGGGACAGGGGTCGTCCTCGCCGAGGCTGGCATAGCTGCCCTCGGACGAGGTCTGTGTCAGTGCCAAGCCAAACAGCCAGTCGCCCCGGGCGTAGTCCGCCCCGAGCATCGCGGCGGTGACCGTGCCGTCGAGGGTGATGTCGGTGCCGTCGCCGCGCTCGGCACCGTCGAAGCGGCCCTGGCTCGCTTGGCCCCAAACGGCCAGCGTGCCGCCCGCACCGTCGGGCTGTCCGGCCAGCGCGAAGCGCGCGCCGAGCAGGGCTTCTTCGGCGGTGAGGGCGGGGGAGGGGTCGAGCGGGTCGGCCGCATCGTCCGGGGCCGGAGGGCCGAAGGCGAGCGCCTGGCCGGCGAACGTGCCCTCGAGGCCGGGCGCGCGGTGCGCTGCTATCCGCCCGGCGATGCCGTCGAGCGCCTGCTCCGCCACCGTGCGCCCGAACCGCGCCAGATACGCCGCCGGCAGCGGGTCGTCGTTGGTGATGGTGCCGATGGCCACGCCGTCGACGACGGGCAGCCGGTGCGAGCCGTTTCGTCCGTCAGTGGAATTCACCATCGCCTCCGTGACCACCAGCTCGAAGGTCTCGTTCCCCTCGTCATGCGCGTCCTGATAGGTCCTGACGCTCACCTGCCTCTCCGACTTCCCCTTGTAGATGATGACGACCCTGGGTCTTCGCCAGTCTTCGTAGTCCACACCTGCCCTCGCCGACGCCGGCGAGGTCTTCCGCAGCTTCACGTACACGAAGGCGTAGTTCGGCGCGGGCGCCGACAGCCGTACCGTGAATGCCACGTCCCGCCCCTCCTGCCCCTCGGCGTCGTCGATGAAGACCGAGAGTGCCGCCGGCGCGTCGTCGTCATCACTCACCGTCACCGTTGCGGAGGACGGGCTGCCGAGCGTGTAGCCCGTGCCGGCCGTGAGGGTGAGCGTCACCGGACCGTTCGGTTCGTCGATCGTGTCCGACGTGGTCGGGACCGTCACGCTCTGTGTGGCCTGACCGGCGGGGATGACGACCGTCTGCGCGCCCTCGTTGTCCGTGGCCACGAAGTCCGCGCCGGGGGCGTCGGACACCGTGTAGCGCACCCTGAGTTCGACCGGGGCGCCGGGGTGACGGTCAGCGTGAAGGTGACCGTCCCGCCCTCCGTCAAGCCGTCCGTGTCCAGAGTCGCAACCGAGACCGCCGGCGGGCTGTCATTGTCCGCCACCGCCACGCTGGCCGAGGCGGTCGCGCCCACCGCGTAGCCCGTGCCGGCGGCCACTTGCGCGGAGATCGACCCGTCTGCCTCGTCCACGACATCGTCCTCGGTCGCGACCGTGAAGGTCGCCGTGCCGCCGGCGCCGACCGTCACCGTGCGCGTGCGTATCTCGCCCGAGCCGGCGAAGCTGCCGCTCTCCGAGACCGTGACCGACACCGACAGGTCGGCGGTGGGCGGCGGCGCCGCGGTGAGGGTGAAGGTGGCGGCGCCGCCTTCCGTGATGCCCGCGCCGGCTGTGACGCTCACGACGGGCGTCGGCGCATCGTCGTCGTCGCTGACCGCCACCGTGGCGGAGGACGGGCTGCCGCTGGCGTAGGCGCTGCTCGTCCGCAGCGCCAGCGTCACCGTGCCGTCGGGCTCGTCCACGCCGTCCCCGGTCGTGGGCACCGTGAAGGTGGCCGCGGCGCTTCCGGCCTGGATGACCACCTGCTTGTCGCCCTCGTCGTCCGCGGCCACGAAGTCCCGGCCGCCGGACGTGTCCTCGGACACCGCCAACAGCACCGTCAGCGCCGCGGCGGTGTCGCCCGCGCGGCTCACCGTGAACGCCGCCCCGGCGCCTTCGGTCACCGCGCCGTCGCCGGATAGCGTGACCGTCGGCAGGGTCGGCGGCGGCGTGACTGGCGTGACGGGCTGGGCGTCGTGGGCCTCCTTGCGCTTGAGCTCGGCGACGATCGCCACCCAGCGTGTCCAGCCCCGGTCGGCGTAGCCCTGCGCCTCGGTCGAGGGCATCGGCTCAAGATTGCCCGTTTCCACCCCGAGCGCGATCAGCACCCGCGTCCAGCGGTCGATGTGCTCTTGGCCGTGCTGCGTCTCGCCGCGCCACTGCCGGATGTCCGCCACCAGTGTCGCGTCCGGCACGAAGGTCGATGCTTGCGTCTGCGGCTCGGTCGGCTCGTCGTCGTCGAGGATGTCCGCCGCCCCGGTGGACAGCGCGCCCACCGCGTAGCCGCTCCCGGCGTTCAGTGTCAGCGTCACCGTGCCGTTCGGCTCGTCCGCGGAGTCGTCCGTGGTCGCCACCGTCAGTGTCGCGCTGCCGCCGGTCGGGATGGTCACGTTCCGGTCGCCCGTGGCCACGCCGTAGTCGCCGGTCGCCGCCACCGTCACGCCCACGACAAGCGCCGATACCGGGGCCGGCGTCGCGGTCAGGGTGAAAGTCGCGGCTTCGCCCTCGGCGCCGCCGGCGGAGGCGGTGATGTTCACCTCCGGCACCGGCGGGCCGTCGTTGTCCGTCACCGCGACGCTTGCCGTCGCCGCGCCGCCGACGGTGTAGCCCGAACCCGCGGACACCGCGGCCTCGATCGAGCCGTTGGCCTCGTCGGTCGTATCATCGTCGGTCCCAACCGTGAAGCTCGCCGTGCCGCCCGCCCCCACCATCACCGCGCGGGCGCCCGTCGCGCCCGAGGCGGCGAAGCTGCCGGTCTCGGAGACGGTGACCGAGACATCAAGAGCGGACGCCGGTGCGGGTGTCGCGGTCAGGGTGAAGCTGGCGGCACCGCCTTCGGTGACGCCCGCGCCGCCTGATAGTGTGAGCTCCGGCGTCGGCGGGGTTGCCGGCTGCTGCTGACTGCCGCATCCCTCCAGACGTTCCAACTCTTCGCGGACTTCACGCCAGCCATCCCACGCCGTCTCGCCCGCCCGCGCTTCAGCCGAGGTGTACGGCTGCAGCGTGGCGTGCGTCTCCGCCCCGAACGCGATCAGCACGTGGAGCCAGTTCTCTCCGTATCCGCGGTCGGCGCGGCTACGGTTCAATTCATAATA
>JAPOSC010000068.1 GCA_026709935.1 Thiotrichales bacterium | reverse complement strand
GAATGTTGTCCTCCGGCACGCGGCGCAATGCATCGCCCCCTGATTGAAGGCCGTATCGAACCCGTGGCGGGCAAGGGCGATCAATAGCCAAGAATGCTATAGTCGCCATCTGCGATCAGGCGAATAGAGACGTAGAGGCCAAGCAGCGGGAACAGCAGCCATGGGGAGTTCAACGACCAGACGTAGATACAAATCTCTCGTCGGCTCAGCTGGGTGTGCCGTTTCGCCAGGAAGAAACTGACCCAATAAAGCGAGGTTCCATAAGTCAGTTGCCAAAACATAATCACTCCGATGATTCCCGCGGCGAGGGCAGGCAGAAAATCGAAGGTAAAGGCGGCGTAGAGGACCAGCGTTGAGACCGGCGTCAGGAAACCGTTGCCGATGTCGACATTGTAGCCATATGTGCGCCGGTCCGCGTAAGAACCATCGATTTGCGCGTAGGTAGCCCAGACATCCGCCCACAGGAACGGTGACAGAGTTTTTGTCAATGGTACTTTTCCGGTCAGGAACTCGATAGTCGGCATCTGGCCGGTTTCCTGCTGGTGCCTGCGCCAGTATTTGGCGCGGCGCTCAATATAATCGCGTTTGAGGAACAGGCATATTTCCCAATAGCAGATCCATAGATTTATCGAAAAAAACAGGATCAGAAGGGCGTGCATGACGTCGAAATCGCCACGCAGCCAATAACGCCCTCCGATACCGCCGACTATCGGAATTATGACGACCAAAACGGTGAACGACCACGGCGTGACCTCTAACCGGCCCCAGCGTCCATCGGGTTCAGTTTGCGCCGGATCGGCACGGTCTTCAAGCATATGTTTCGATCCTCGCGTGGAGTCCAAGCTCATTATACCTTTTGGAAGGAGCTGCGTCCTAGTCAAATACACCGGATCACGCACCTTCGATGCTAAATCCTTGATAAAACGCCTTTTTTTCCTTGTGCAATTTGCAGATCAGGGCAAGAATGCAATCGCATTCTCCCCCGCCTGCAACAGAACGCAGGAGGAAAACCCATGCCCAATACCCGCCTCTCGGAGAGCCGGATCGAAACACTCAAGCCCCACAAGGCACTCTACGATATCCGTGACCGCGAACTGAAGGGCTTCGGCGTCCGCGTCTTGCCTTCGGGGGTCAAGCGCTTCTTCGTCCACAGCCAGCATGATGGCCGACGCCTCTGGAGGACCATCGGCGATGCCGGTGTCATGGACCTCGACGAGGCTCGCCAACGGGCGAGGAAAGCGCTCGCGGCCATCCGGCACGGCGAGGGGCCCGCGCTGCCGGAAGAGCGGCTCTTCGAGGCTGTGGCCGAGGAGGTCTTCAGCCGTTACGGGCGCAGCTGGAAATCCGGAACCCTCAAGGTCAGCCGGAACTACCTTCGTAGCACGATCCTGCCGTGGTTCGGCGGGATGAACATCCGAGATCGATGCCTCCTACGCGGACCGGCGCAGCTATGGTTACAATGCGGATATCGCCAACGGTTTCCTGACTCCGGTCCCGATGCTGATTCTCTACACTGCTTATACCTTCGATGTCCTGCCGGCCGTCGTCGCGGGCATGGTCGGAGCGATGCTGTTCTGGCAATTGACCTATGGAACCTCGGTCTATTGGGTCAGCTTCTTCGGGGCAAACCGGCAAGCCCGAATCAGCCGACGCGACATGTTCGTTTATATATGGGCGCTGAACTGCCCCTGGGTGCTGTTCGCATTGCTGGGCCTCTACGTCTCCATTCGCCTGATCGTGGATGGCGACTACAGCGTCCTGGGCTACTGAACGCAGGGAACCGTTGGCGGCGCGACGGAGAACCATCGTGCGAGCCACATCGGTCCGGGAGCAGCCGGGATGAGCGCGACACCGGCCGGGCCGGCGCTTCGCACCGCCGAGTTCGTTCCCCTCGTCGCGCTGCTGATGTCGCTGGTCGCGCTCTCGATCGATGCGATGCTGCCCGCGTTGCCCGAGATCGGCCGCGATCTCGGCGCCGCGCGAGCGAACGACGTGCAGTTCGTCATCACGTCGCTGTTCGTGGGACTCGGGATCGGCCAGATTCTCTTCGGCCCTCTCTCCGACCAGATCGGGCGCAAGCCCGCGATCCACGTCGGTCTTGCGGTTTTTGCGATCGGGTGTTTCGTGTCCATCTTCGCGACCACTTTCGAGCAGATGATCGGGGGGCGCATCCTGCAGGGGATCGGTGTCGCCGGGCCGCGCGTGGTGACGGTAGCCCTGGTGCGCGACCAGTACGAGGGGCGCCAGATGGCTCGCCTCATGTCGTTCGTGATGTCGGTGTTCATCCTCGTACCGGCTATCGCCCCGGCGCTCGGGCAAGGGATCCTGTGGCTGGGCAACTGGCGCACGATCTTCACCACCTTCGTACTGATCGCGGCTCTCGCCTTCGCGTGGCTTGCGGTGCGCCAGCCGGAAACCCTGCCCGTGGAACGGCGACGACCGCTCCGGCCCCGGACCGTCGGCCAGGCACTGCTGGAGATCCTGCGCATCCGCGCCGCGCTGGGATATACCGTTGCGCAGGGGTGCATCTTCGCTCCCTTCGTCGCCTACCTCGCCACGTCCCAGCAGATCTTTCAGGAGGCGTACCGGACCGGCGCCCTCTTTCCGGTGTACTTCGGCGCCCTCGCCCTCGCCATCGGCGTTGCATCGCTCCTGAACGGGCGGCTCGTGATGCGGCACGGGATGCGCCGACTGTCGAAGATCGCAGCCGGTTCCATCGCGATCCTCTCGCTGGCAGCATGGACGGGCGTGTTCGCGTTCGACGGGCTGCCGCCGTTGTGGCTGTTCATGGCGTACCTCACGGTCGTCTTCGTATTCATCGGCCTTCTGTTCGGCAACCTCAACGCGCTGGCGATGGAGCCCCTTGGACATATCGCCGGCGTGGGGGCGGCGGTGGTCGCATCGCTCTCGACCTTCCTGTCCGTGCCGCTCGGAGCGCTGGTGGGCCGGGGTTTCGATGGGACCATGTACGCGCAGATCGGAGCGTTTGCCGTCTTCGGGGCGGCGACCTTCGCAGCCATGCGGTGGGCGGAGAAGCACGAGCACACGCGATAGGATTCGACGCGGTCTGTCGTTCGCCCAGCCCTTGAGGCTCCCGCCTCGCGTGGCGCATGATCGACGAAGGCCCGGGCGGGCCGATACGAGCGGAGCGACCAGTGACGCAGCACCTCATCGAGACGGCGGAGGACCTGCGAAGCCGCTACGGTGAGCCGAGCGAGAACGCGGTAAGGAAATCGCTCGACCACCTGGACCGGCACTGCCGTCGGTTCATCGCACTCTCTCCGTTCGTGGTCCTTGCCACCTCGGGAGCGGACGGGCGGGCGGACTGCTCGCCGCGCGGTGACCCCCCCGGCTTCGTCGCGGTGCTCGACGACCGCACCGTCCTCCTGCCGGACCGCCGCGGCAACAACCGCACCGATTCGCTGAGGAACATCCTCGAAAATCCCCAAGTGGGGCTGCTGTTCATGATCCCCGGCGCGAACGAGACGCTTCGGCTCAATGGCCTGGCGACTCTGACCACGGACCCGGCGCGGCTCGGACCGCTCGCCGTCAATGGCCGGGCCCCGCGGAGCGGCCTTCTGATCGAGGTGGAGGAGGTCTTTCTCCAGTGCACAAAGGCGCTTGTGCGCTCACGGCTCTGGGCGGACGAGTCGCGAGTGGATCGCGAACGCGCGCTTCCGTCGTTCGGGCGGATGCTCGCCGACCACACCGGTCGGGCCGACGGCGAGGCGATCGATCGCAGGCTCCGCGAAACGCTCGCCGAGTCGCTGTACTGACCGGCGGGCCGCTACCGCGGAGCCGCGCTCAGCCCTCGCATCGGGTGAACGCAGCTCGGTCGTTGCGCAGCGGCGCGTTGCCCGCAATGGACGCAGCGCAGATCGACCCCTCGTCGCCATCGCACCGCGTGAGGGCCTCCCGGAGCGCCAGCGGGAATGGCCGTGAAGACCGTCGTCTCCCCGGGCTCCCGGCCGCACGGTAATATGCTGCCCTCCTGACCCGTCTCCGGAGCCGCGCCGTGATCGTCGAACAGATCTGGACCGCGAACGCCTACCGCAACTTCAACTACCTCATCGCATGCCCTGACACCGGCGAGGCGCTCGCCGTCGATCCGCTCGATCACCGCAAATGCCTTGCCGTGGCCAGGGAGCGGGGGTTCGAGGTCACGCAGATCCTCAACACCCACGAGCATGGCGACCACATCGGCGGCAACGGCCCCATGGTCGAGGCGACGGGCGCGAAGATCCTAGCCCACGCGAACGCGGGGGGGCGTATTCCGAATATGGACGAGGGTCTCGGGGCCGGAGACGTGGTCAGGGTCGGCCGCACCGTCGAGCTCGAAGCGCTCGACACCCCGGGGCATACGATGAGCCACGTCTGCCTGCTCTCGCACACCGACACCCCGGCGCTGTTCTGCGGCGACACGCTGTTCAACGCCGGGGCCGGCAACTGCCACAACGGCGGCCATCCGCACGAGCTGTACCAGACGTTCGTCCGGCAGCTTGCGAAGCTGCCGGATGCGACCCGCATCTACCCCGGCCACGACTACCTGGAGAACAACCTCCGCTTCACCCTCGATCGCGAGCCCGGCAACGCACGGGCGGCCGAACTGCTGGACGGGGCGGGCGGGCACGACCCCGATCACGCCCTGGTGTCGAACCTTGCGTTGGAGAAAGAGATCAACACGTTCTTCCGTCTTGAAAACCCCATCATCATCGCCAGGCTGCGCGAGACGTTCCCCGATCTGCCAGGGCCGCTCGATCCGAAGACCGTCTTCCTGAAGCTGCGCGAACTGAGAAACCGCTGGTGAAAAAGGTAACATGAGGGTGACGCCGGGGCCGACGATCCGGCGCAGAGCTGGTTCACGTCATCGCCGATCCGCGTGATGCACGCATGATCATGAGAGTGCTCCGTCCCGGAGAATGGGCATCGACAGGCGCCGGGGATAACGAAAAATTATCGATCCATTAGAAAAATCGAATTGGATTTCACGCCCGCGCGTCTCCAGAATATGCTCGTGTAGTCAGACTTCGATGGGCCGCCGGAGCGATGGGGGCCTGCCGCTGGAGACCCGGTCGATTTTCGTCCCAGAAGTGGAAAACACATCAGGATCAGAGACTTGACTTCAGAACCGAACAGAATTCGCCACTCGGACGAACCACCGGTTTTCGTGACCGGGGCGGCCGGGCATGTGGGCGCAAACCTCGTGCGTCGCCTGTGCGCCGACGGTGTTCGCGTGCGCGTGTTGTTGCGGCATGAGGACAACAACCAGGGGCTGGAAGGCCTCGAAGTGGAGCGCGTCTTCGGTGATCTCCGGGACCTCGACGCCACCCGGAGTGCGATCAAGGGCTGTCGGGGCGTATATCACGTTGCGGCAAAGATCTCCACGATCGACGGCAATCGCGCTCATAAACACGAGATCTTCGAGTGCAACGTGCTCGGCACTCGCAACGTGCTGCGGGCGGCCCGGGAGATAGACGCCGGACGGGTAGTGGTCACCGGTTCGTTCAGTGCCGTCGGCTACGATCCGGACAACCCTTCCGCCCCCAGCAACGAGACGATGTCCTTCTATCCCATGGAACGCACGATGCCCTACGAGCGAAGCAAGTCGCTCGTCGAGAGCGAGTGCTGGCATGCCGCCGCGAAGGGACAGGACGTCATCGTCGCAACCTGCTGCGCGGTCGTCGGAGGCGCGGATTTCTTTCCATCGCGCCTTGGAAGGACGCTGTGCGACTACACGGACGGCAAGCTGCATGCGTACGTCGATGGCGGCTTCGAGTTCGTTGCCGCCCGGGACATCGTCGCGGGGCATCTGCTTTGCATGCAACATGGCCGCTCCGGCGAAAAATACATCTTCAGCACCGAATACAAGACCATCTCCGACCTGCTGGACCTGTACGAAGAGGTCTCCGGGAGGCGGCGGCCGCGGCGACGTATTCCGGCCAACCTGATGTATGTCTTTTCGGAGGCGGCGAGCTTCTATCTCAGCCGGTTCCACCCGGACTTTCCCCAGCGATTCACGCCAGGTGCCATTCGTCTGCTGAAAAAGCGCCGGCACGCCAACCTGGACAAGGCGAAACGGGAACTCGGCTACCAACCGACGACCATCCGCGAGGCCGTGCACGAGGCGTACGCGTTCCATTATCACGAACGCAAGGCGATCACCAATCCGCGCGCAAAGAAACCCCTCCTCCGTGCGAATGGCAAGGCACGGGCAGAGAATGCCGCGCCGGACTCTCATCTACACATGACAGCCGATGGAGGTGCGTCATGACCCACGGATCATCGCGTCCGCCCGGCTTCGAGGAAGCCGTCAACCTGCGCCAGAAGGTGCGTGCCACGGGCATGGACCCCGACTACTGGTACGCGGTCGAGGAAGTGCGCAACATCAAGCCAGGAACCGTGGTCGAAGTCATTTTCTGGAAGCGTTCGATTGCGCTGTTCCGGGCCACGGACGGTTTGTTCCACGCCATGGACAATCGATGCGCACATCGCCAGCTCAAGCTTTCGATCGGTGCGGTGGAAGGCTGCCGGCTCGTGTGTGCCTACCACGGATGGAAGTACGATCCGGACGGAAAGCTGGCCGAAGCCGCGCACGAACTCCCCGAACGAGGTTTGCCGGATGTCTCCATCCGAACCTACCCCGTGAAGGTGCGCTATGGGCTGGTCTGGCTGTTTCCCGGGGATCCCGCGCTCGCCGAAGTACGACGCATCCCCGAGATTCCCGAGCTTGAGGGGCCAGGCCGGTGGGCCTGCGTGCCGCTGAACTTCACCTGGTCGGCACACCACTCGATGGTCATCGACAACGTCAGCGACTTCAGCCACGCCTGGCTGCACCGCCGCTACCGCCCATTCGTGGGCGCCCAGCTCACGAGATGCGAGACGATCGGCGACAACGTGCATGTCGATTACGATACGAGCGTCGGCCGCGGCCGCATTTCCGGGTTGTTCGTCGACCACAAACGGGTCGATACCAATTCGATGAAGCTCTGCTACGAATATCCCTACCAGTGGTCGAACACCGACGGGTGGATCAAGCACTGGCTCTTCGTACTGCCCATCAACGAACGCACCACGCGGGCGTTCTTCCTGTTCTACTTCAAGTCCCTGAAGATTCCGCTGGTGCCGGTACGTATCCCCCGATTCGCAATGGACATGGTAATGAGGATCTCCAACCGGATACTCATCGCTCCGTTGCTCTGCCAGGACGGGTTCGCGCTGGAAGCCGAACAGGAGGGATACGAGCAGCACTGGGACGCCCGCACCCTCGAATTCAACCGGGTGGTGCCCGCGTTCCAGCACGTGACCGTACGCAAGTGGCAGGAGTATCTGGAAAGGGAGAAGAAGGCCGCGATGCCGGGGCCCGAGCCGGCGGTCGCAGAGGTCGCATGAGGAAGCACCGATGCCTGATCTGCCCCTGTCGATACCCACCCTTTCAGGCGGTCTGCTGATCGAGGCGGCAGTGATGACTGCCGTCTTCGTCGGGGCTCTGTTCGTGGGCTCGGCGCTCCTGCCAGGGCGCCGGGTCAAGGGGCCGGATCTCGGCGGAACATCGATCACCTACAAGCTCAACGGTCTGACCCTGTTGCTGCTCACCACGCTGGCCGTGGGTGTTGCACAGATCTCCGGTGCATTTTCCCTGTCGTTCCTGTACACGCATTTCTTCGCGCTCTTCGTGGTTGCAAACATATTCGCATTCGCGGTTTCCGGCGGGCTGTACTGGGGGGGCGTTCGAAAGCAGGCCCGGAAGCAGACCGAACCGCCGCCGGGGTTCTGGCGTGGCTACTTCTACGGCGTGGAACTCAACCCCGCCTGTCTCGGGGTCGATCTCAAACTGTTCAGCTACCGCCCGTCCCTCATCGGGCTAGCGTTGTTCAACGCTTCTTTCGCCGTGGTGCAGTACGAAACCTACGGCCACCTGACCCTGGCAATGGCCCTGTATCAGCTCCTGACGATGGTTTACATACTGAACTACTTCCTGTTCGAAGGCGGAATGATTCACACTTGGGATATCGTCAGCGAGCGCTTCGGGTGGATGCTCGTCTGGGGTGATTACGTGCTCGTGCCTTTCTTCTATTGCATCGCCGGCTGGTGGCTGGTCGACGCATCCGGTCCTCCGCTGAGCCCTTTCGCGGCCGCCGCGATCGTGTTTCTGTACGTGCTCGGCTTCTGGTTGTTCCGGGGCGCCAACGGTCAAAAGCATCGCTTCAAGCGCGATCCGTCCATCACGATCTGGGGCAAACCCGCCGAGACTCTCGACGGACGCCTGCTCGTGTCCGGATTCTGGGGGATCGCACGACATCTCAACTACACGGGCGAGATCTGCATCTACCTCGCGTTCGTGCTGACCACCGGTTTTGCATCCTGGGGACCCTTTCTGTTGCCGGCGTGGCTTGCGAGTCTGTTGTGGCATCGCGCCCGCCGTGATGAGCGACGCTGCCGCGCCAAGTACGGGGAGCTGTGGGGGCGCTACCGAAAGCGCGTGCCCTGGTCGCTGGTCCCGTTCGTTTATTGAGGACTGGAGATGGCAGACCGATCCGACATTGCAGTGCCTCTGCGTTCGACGCAGTCCGCGCAGTCCGCCTCCTCGACGGGGAGATCGATCCCGGAACTCTCCGGGGGCTGGCCATTGCTCGGCAATCTGCCGGAGTTTCAAAAAGATCCAGTGGCCATGCTCGACCGTTGCCAGCGTGAACACGGGGAGCTTGTCAGCTTCAGAATCGGTCCCCGGCGGTTTGTCCTGTTTACGGGACTGGAAGCCCACGATTGCTATTTCCGGGCGCCGGCGGACCAACTCGACGCCAGGGCCGTCTATCAGTTCACGGTGCCCGTTTTCGGACGTGGCGTCGCCTACGATGTCGCGCCCGAGATCATGGCGGAGCAGTTGGGGTTTCTGTATCCGGCGCTGCGAGAAGCTCCAATGCGCAGCTATGTTCACACCATGTACGACGAAACCAGTCGGTTTGCCGACGCGCTCGGGGAAGAGGGAACCATCGACCTGCCGGTTGCGCTGAACAAGCTCACCGTCAACATCGCCAGCCGTTGCCTGCTCGGCCAGGAAGTCCGCAACCAGGTGGATTCGGGTTTCGCCGCGGCGTATCACGATCTGCAGGAAGGCATCAATCTCCTCGGGTTCTTCTTCCCGAGGTTGCCGATCCCGGCGCATCGAAAGCGTGACCGGGCCCGGCGCAAGATTGCGAAGATCCTCGATGCAATCATCAGGAAGCGGCGGGGGACCGGAACCGTATCGGAAGACTTCATGCAGGCACTGATGCAGGCCCACTACAAGGATGGGCGGGCTTTGAGCGAGGACGAGATTGTCGGCATCTTGTTGACGGTGCTGTTTGCGGGCCAGCATACCAGCGCCGTGCTTGCGAGCTGGATGGGGCTCGAGATGTTCCGGGCGCCGGACTGGATGGCGCGGATTCGCGACGAAATGCAGGAGGTTTACGCCGGGGACGGCGCCATGAGTCTCGCGAGCCTCAAGAAGCAGACGGCGCTCGAGTGCACAGTGCGCGAGTGCGAGCGCCTGCACCCGCCGCTGATCGTGATGGTCCGCAAGGTATGTCAACCGTTGCAGTATGCGGGTCACACCGTGCCTGCCGGCACCCTGGCCATGATCTCTCCGGCGGTCTCGCATCGTCTGCCCGGCGTATTTGCCGATCCGGAACGGTTCGACCCGGATCGGTTCGCCCCCCCCCGAAGCGAGGGCAAGCAACACCACTACACCCTGATCGGCTTTGGCGGGGGGAAGCACCGTTGCATGGGGGAGAAATTTGCCGTAATGCAGCTCAAGGCGATCTGGGCGGTCTTGCTCGACCGTTTCGATTTCGAACCGATGACGGAGTTTCCCGCCCCGAACTACGGCACCTGGGTGACAGGACCGGTGGCGCCGTGCCGGGTGTCCTACCGCCGCCGCGCGCAACCGAGTGTTTTCAGATGTTGAACGCGGCCGAGCAACTTCCTGCGGAAGGCGCCGCCTCGCGGTGTTATGACGTGGCCATCGTCGGCGCGGGGCCGGTGGGGAGCGTGTGTGCACTGGCCCACGCGCGAAGGGGCGCCCACGTCGCGCTGCTGGAGGCGAACCCCAAAGCGGCCGAGCGCATGGCGGGCGAATGGCTGCATCCGCCGGCCGTGCGGATACTGCGCGACCTCGGGATCGATCTCGACGCCTTGCCCCGTAGCGCGACCGGCAATGGATTCGTGGTGTTTCCGGAAGACGGCTCGAAACCGATCACACTTCCCTACCCCAGCGGCTCTCAGGGTCTGGTATGCGAGCATGCGTTACTCGTCTCGACGCTGCGGGAAGCCATCGAGGACGAGGCGGCGATCGATTTTGTCGACAGGGCCCGGGTCAAGGAGGTGCAGGACCAGCGGCTGACCTATAGCCACAACGGCGCCCTGCACACCCTGAACGCGGCGCGGATCGTCGGCGCCGACGGCCGCACTTCGACCGTGCGTCGATCGCTCGGGCTGTCGACAGACCCCGTACACTGCTCGCGAATGGTCGGGGTCACGTTGACGGGGGTGGAATTGCCCTTCGAGGGTCATGGCCACGTGCTGCTCGGCGGGCCGGGTCCGGTGCTCGCATACAGCGTGGCCGACGGCTGCGTGCGAATCATCATCGATGTTCCACTGGACTGCTGGGCGAAACGGGACCGGGTCGGTTTTCTGACGGAATCCTATGCCGATCTGATGCCGGAGGCGCTCAGATCGAAGTTCGTCGAAGCAATCCGGGCGAGGCAGTTCCACTTTGCGGCCAATCAACTGAGACCGCGCGCTGCCTACGGGAACCAGCATCGAATACTGATCGGCGACGCCGCCGGGCATTATCATCCCATGACGGCAGTCGGCATGACTTTGGGGTTCGGCGATGCGCTCGCCCTCGCCGAGAGCAAGAGCTTTCGCGACTTCACCGACCGGCGGCTCCGGGATACACACATGCCGGAGTTGCTTGCCATGGGGCTCTACGAAGTCTTTGCCGATTGCCGAGCCGAGGCGCACGCGCTGAGACACGCCGTCTACCTGGGCTGGCGGACAAGCGACCGATACCGTGATCGAACCACGCGGATCCTCGCATGCGAAGATCGATCCGTGGTCGGCATGAGTCTCGCTTTTTCTGGAACCGCGATCCGGGCACTGGCCCGGGAAGTTTCGCTGTCCCGTCCCCCCCGCCTCATCTTGCATCGGTTCAGTACTGTCTTCCGTGCGCTCACCGTGCGTATCTGGTGGTTCATGCGCGGAGCCCTGCAGTTGCGCAAGGTGAGAGCCGGGCGCAAGGAAGGGGAAAAGAGCGTCCGGGACAGCTTTGCTCGCGCGTTTCTGCACTCCATGGCCTCGGAGAGAGATGCCTCCCAGCCCGGCCAACCGAAGGAGGTTGAATCATCCGATGCCGGTCCGGCGTTGCGCAGTGCGGCCGATCGACTCCTGAGTCTCCAGGACAAGGATGGAGGCTGGGAGGGCGAGATGGTCTGGTGCCCCATGCTGACTGCGCAGTATGTGCTGCTGCATCATATTGTCGGGCGCCCGCTTTCGCCCTCCCGGCGTCGGCATGTGCTTCGCTTCTTCGAACAGAGCCGGCTCGGAGGGGGGGCGTGGGGCATGCACGAGCACTCACCGCCCCAGCTCTTCGTCACTGCGCTGGTGTACGTCGCGGCGCGATCGCTCGGGGTCGAACAAGACGATCCTCTGGTCGAGCCGGCCCGTCGTTTCATACAGGCCGAGGGAATTCTCGGGATTCCGAGCTGGGGGAAGTTCTGGCTCGCACTTCTCAACCTCTACGACTGGCGTGGAGTCAACGCCATCCTGCCGGAACTGTGGGGTCTCCCGCGCTGGATACCCCTGCACCCCTCGAATTGGTACTGCCATACGCGGCTCATCTACATGGCCATGGCGGTGGTCTATTCGCACCGGTTCCAGGCGCCCGTCACCCCCCTGATCGCATCGCTGCGCGAGGAGCTGTTCCCACAAGGATTCGCCAGCACGGATTTCTCCACTGCCCGCGGTTGCCTGCGGAAGGCGGATCTCTTCGCGCGACCGAGCGTGTGGCTCAAGGCGGGATACGGATTCGCGCGGCTGTTCAACCGCTTCCACGGCGAGCGCCTGCGCACCCGATGTACCGAAGAGATCCTCCGGCAAATCAGATGGGAACTGCGGACCACCGACCATACGAGCATTTCTCCGGTCAGCGGCCTTCTCAACATGCTGGCCCTGTGGCTGCACGATCCGGACGACGCCGACTTCCACCAGGCACTCGCGCGAATGGACGGATGGATCTGGGAGGATGAGGAACAGGGGGCGCGCGTTACCGGAGCGAGAAGCGCCTCGTGGGACAGCGGATTCGCGCTGCAGGCACTGGCTGAGATCCCCGCGTTCGATGAGGCTCGCGGCGCTCTTCAGCGTGGCGCCGACTTCCTGCTCAGGGAGCAGATCGCTACCAGCTTCGACGGGTTCCGTGACGCCTATCGATCCGATCCGAAGGGGGGCTGGTGTTTCCCCGGGGGATGGCATGGATGGCCGGTGAGCGACTGTACCGCGGAGGCGGTGCTCGGAATCGTCGCCGCCGGACGTGGCGGATCGAATCCGGCCGCGCTGAGCGAAGCGGCGAGATTCATGCTGCGTCGCCAAAACCGCGATGGCGGTTTCGGCAGTTACGAGGCACGACGTTCGCGCATCGGTCTGGAGTGGCTGAATCCGGCCGAGATGTTCGGCGAATCGATGACCGAGCATTCTTTCGTCGAGTGCACCGGGTCCTGCCTCGCGGCGCTCTCGGCTTGCCGGGAGCACATGCCGGAGATCGCGGATGACATGACGACGGACACTGTCTCCAGAGCCATCTCCCGGGCTGACTTCTGGCTTCGTCGGGCCCAGAGGAAAGACGGATCGTGGCGCGGCGTATGGGGGATTCAGTTTATTTACGGCACCCTCTTCGGAATCAAGGGGCTTCTCGCCGCCGGCGCCCGGCCCAGCGATCCGGCGCTTCGTTCGGCCTGTCACTGGTTGCTGGAGCGCCAGCGGGAAGACGGGGGGTGGGGTGAGCACCACAGCGGATGCCTGACCGGTCGATACGTTCCGCACGAGGAAAGTCAGGTCATCCAGACCGCATGGGCGCTGATCGCGCTCCTTGAGGCGGAAGAACCGAACTGGACCGCGATTTCGCGCGGCGCCCACTTCCTGCTCGACATGCAACGCCCGGACGGGACATGGCCCAAGCAGGACATGGTGGGGGTGTTTTTCCGAACCGCGCTTCTGGACTACGTGCTGTATCGGCAGTACTTTCCCCTGCATGCTCTCGGTCTCTACGAGCAACGCCGCCAGAACCGAATGGAGAATCTCGCTACCGATGCCGGCAGCACCACCGGCACGCTGCCACCCCGGATCGAGCTGGTTTCCGCCTGACTCACTATCCGGCGTTGCAGTGGTCGGGTTGCAGTGGTCGGATCGCTCCGGATCAAACCGAGGCCGTCGTTTTCAACCGTCCGAGTGCTCGGGCTTTCGGGCCAGGAAGAAAAACATCGGGGTGAAAACACCAGACTTGCCACCATCGACCAGCGCGTCCGCCGCTGCATTCAACAGCGTGCTCGCTTTCCTCGATCCCGCAGGTACTACACGCAAACCTTCCCCGATCCTCAATGCCAGATTGGTCAGCGCGCGACCAACTGGTGGGCGTGGAATGCTCGAGAGCGGGCGCGCGGTCAAACGCTACCAGAAGCCGGGATTGGTTGTCAGGAGATGGGCCTTGACTGTATTCTCAAGTGTGCGGAGCCATCGGTCCGTTCGCACCGGAACGGGTCGGGTTCGGGGACCATCTCCAGTGCCGGTCGTCGGTCGCGCACTTCGGATCCGGAAAGCGTCTCTCACGGCGAAAATCCCATGGCCAACGCCACCTCCTGCAACGCGTCGCATGGGCGGGATCTCGCTTACCAGACGGACATCCTGCAGGGTGTCTCCCGTACGTTCGCCTTCACCATCCCGCAACTGCCGAACCCGCTGCGCGATGCGGTGGCGAATGCCTATCTGCTTTGCAGAATCGCCGACACCATCGAGGACGAACCCGCGCTGTCACCGGGGTTGAAAGAGGAATACTTCCAGCGCTACATCGCCATCCTGGAAGATCGCGAGGATGCGGAAGCGTTCGCGCGGGAACTGACCGCACTCCTGTCACCGGCGACGACCCGCAGTGAACGGGATCTCGTCGCGAACATCGATCGCGTGGTGAGGATCACCCACGGATTCTCTTCCGTGCAGCGCGCCGCCATGGAGCGCTGCGTGCGCACCATGAAGCGCGGGATGGCGGAATTCCAGCAAGGGGCAAGCCTGGCAGGTCTGAGGGACCTTCCCGAGATGGATCGCTACTGCTACCACGTCGCCGGCGTGGTCGGTGAAATGCTCACGGAACTGTTCTGCGATTATTCCGAGGAAATCGGCGCTCGACGCGAAGAGCTGTTCGCGTTGTCCACGTCCTTCGGGCAGGGGTTGCAGATGACCAACATACTCAAGGACATGTGGGACGATCATGGTCGCGGCGTCTGCTGGCTGCCACGGGATGTCTTTTCCTCCTTCGGGTTCGATTTGGGCTCGTTGTCTCCGGGTCAGGCGGATCCGAGGTTCGTGAAGGGACTCTTCGAGCTGGTCGCCATTGCGCGTCAGCACCTTGCGAACGCGCTGCGGTATACCTTGCTCATCCCTGCTCATGAGACCGGCATCCGTCGCCACTGCCTGTGGGCACTGGGAATGGCGGTCCTGACGCTGCGCCGGATTCATGCCAAGCCCCACTTCAGCAACGGTCGGGAAGTGAAGATCTCCCGCACCAGCGTGAAGGGTGTCGTGGTCGTCACCAGCGCCCTGGTGCGTTCGGATGCGGCCCTGAGGCTCCTCTTCGCGGCGTTTGCTCGTGGTCTTCCCCGCATCGGGCAAGCAGCGGCTTCGAGCGCGGGAAGATGATTCGCGCCACCTCCCGTTGTTCACACGCCATTCGCGCGCGGCACACCCTTCCGGTGCGTTCGTCGCCCCGCGGCCCGCGCACGCCGGCCACCACACTCGAGAATGTCGAAGGAGATCCGGAGTGAAGAAGATGCTTCTGCCGATCGTGCTGCTCACCGCCACTCTGGCGCCGACCGCACATGCGCAAACACCGGAGGAGAAGGGCATGGCGATCGTCACGGAGATGGAACGCCGGGACAGCGGCTGGAAGGACCAGCGCGCCAGCCTGGTCATGACCCTGCGCAACCGGCAGGGACAAGAGAGCCGTCGCGAGCTTCGCATCAGTACCCTGGAGGTCGAGGGAGACGGAGACAAGAGCCTGTCCCTGTTCGAAAACCCGCGGGATGTGAAGGGCACCGCCTTCCTGAGCCATACACATGCCACGAAACCGGACGACCAGTGGCTCTACCTGCCGGCGCTGAAGCGGGTCAAGCGGATCTCGTCGAGAAACAAGTCGGGGTCGTTCATGGGCAGCGAGTTCGCCTACGAGGATCTTGCGTCACAGGAGGTGGACAAGTTTCGCTACAAGTGGCTGCGCGACGAAGAGCTCGACGGGAGACAGACCATGGTGGTGGAGTACTTCCCCCAGTACGAACACTCCGGATACACCCGCCAGGTGGTATGGATCGACAAGGACATCTGGCGGATCGTCAAGACAGAGTATTACGACCGCAGAAACGCGCTGCTGAAGACGCTCACGATCGAAGACTACCGCCAGTATCTCGACCGGTTCTGGCGTCCCGACGTGATGCACATGGTGAACAACCGGACCGGCAAGAGTACCCGAGTCGAGTGGCAGGACTATCGTTTGAGCACCGGACTCACCGACCGGGACTTCGATCGCAACGCGCTCAAACGAGCTCGGTGATGTTTGCCGGGGTCGAGACGATTCTCGCGACGACGCGGCGCGGAACGGGATTCGAGCCGCCGGCCGCGTCCCGCGGAAGGACTGCTCCGCAAATCCTGTGCCCGCGGAGCCGGACCGCGCTCGGCGGGAATACATGCCATGACCACCGAGCTGGCGGGCGCTCGCAGGTCCCTCGCATCGGGCCTGGCACCGACCCGGATCATGCTCGCCACCGCACTCGGCGGGAATGCATGCCATGACCGCGGAGCCGTTGGGCGCTCGCAGGTCCCTCGCGTCGAGCTTGGCGCCGGCCCGGATCATGCTCGCCGCGGCTTCGCTGCTCGCAGTGGTATCTCCGCTCGGCGCCCTGGAGGTGAGCGGCCGGGTGGAAATCGAGCCGCGCGCCTTTCTGCACGCCCCCGAACATCCTCCCCAGGAGCGCCACGGCCTCTCGTTCGCGATCCAGCCCGAGTTTTACCAAGCCTTCGACGACAACCGGCAGAGCCTGCTGTTCACACCGTTCCTGCGGGTCGATTCAGCCGATGATCGGCGCTCGCACTTCGACGTGCGGGAGCTGATGTACCAGCGGGTCTTCGACGACTTCGACCTGCGCGCCGGCATCGGCCGCGTGTTCTGGGGCGTCACCGAGTCCTACCATCTCGTCGACGTCATCAACCAGACGGACCTCGTGGAGAACGTCGATCTCGAGGACAAGCTGGGCCAGCCGCTCGTCAACCTCTCCTTCGCCCGGGACTGGGGCGTGCTCGATCTCTTCGTGCTGCCGGGATTCCGCGAGCGGACCTACCCGGGGCGCGAGGGCCGCCTGCGCTCCGAGCCGTTCGTCGACACGAGCCGCGCCACCTACGAGTCGGGGGCGGGCCGCGACCGCGTCGACTTCGCGATGCGCTGGTCGCACGCGATCGGGGACTTCGACATCGGCGTGGCGCACTTCCGGGGCACGAGTCGCGAGCCACGGCTACTGCCTCTGGGTCTGTGCGCCGATGGACAACCGGCGCCGTCGTCGGGGTGCTCTCGCGCCGGATCGTCGCCAACGCCTCCGGCGGAGGTGGTGCTGGCGCCCCACTACGACATCGTGCGGCGCACTTCACTCGATCTCCAGGCGACGAAGGAAGCGATGCTCTGGAAGGCGGAGCTGCTCCATGAATCTGGGCCGGGAGATGCCTACCTCGCGTGGGTCGCCGGTTTCGAGTACACGTGGTTCGGCATCCGCGGGAGCGACCGCGATCTGGGACTGCTCGTGGAGCACCTGTTCGACGGACGCGGGGGGCGTGCGCCGCACCCCCTCGAGAACGATCTTTTTGCCGGCATACGGCTCGGGCTCAACGACGAGGCGAGCACCGAACTCGTGGCCGCGATCGTCGCCGACGCCGAAGGCGATGCGACCGCTCTCACCCTCGAAGCCTCGCGGCGCATCCGCGACGACTGGAGGGTCGAGCTGGAGGCCCGGGCCTGGAACGGCGTCGAGCGCGACGACCCGATGGCCCCGCTGCGTCGGGACGACTACATCCAGCTCACGCTGGTACGTTTCTTCTGAACTTCGGAATGGGTGGCGGCACCCGCACTTCGGTCGAACGGCGTGTAGTCCACGTCGTGGTCGACGGTCTGCGCGGCGACCACGTGGACGAGGCACTCACTCCCAACCTGCACCGACTCGCGACGACCGCGCGCTGGTACCCGCATCACCGTTCCGTCTTCCCCTCCGCGACCCGGGTGAACTCCGCGTCGCTCGCGACCGGGTGCTTCCCCGCCTCCCACGGACTGCACGGCAACGTCATCGCACTCGACGAAGGAAGCGGGCTCGTTCCCGTTCCGGTAGGGCCACCCACGTTTCGCGAACGGCTGCGCCGCGCGACGGGGCGCACGCTGCGCCGGCCCACCCTGAGCGAGCGGCTTCGCGATCACGGCGGAGCGGCCGGCTGGCTCAACTCCTCGGCCGGCGCCGCCCACATGCAGGATCCGGACGGACACGGTCTGCTGCTGCACCGCAACGGCTCGCACCGCCCGGGCTTCGCGCCGGTCGAAGGGACGGAGCATCTCGATGTCACCTATGACGCCACCGGCGACCGCGAGACCACCCGCCGGTTCTGCGCCGCGCTCGACGCACCGGGCGGATACGCGCTGCATACGCTCTGGCTCTGCGAGCCCGATCATTCCCAGCACGTCATGGAACTCGGCTCGCCCGAGCATCGCGCGCTGGTGAGTGCGGCGGACGCGAACGTGGCGGACGTTGTCGTCACGGTCGGCCGGATGCGCGATCGGGGCGAGGAGGTGCTGCTCGTGGTGTGCTCGGATCACGGGCACGAGACGACGGATGGGGTCATTCCCGTCGAGCATCTGATGATCGAGGCGGGACTGAAGGCGGACACCGAGTCGACCGAGGTCGTCTTCGCATCGAGCGGCATGGGTGCGCTCGTCTACCTGGCGGAGAGTGCGTCCTCGCGACGCGACGATATCGTGGACTGGCTCAAGCGCCAGCCGTGGTGCGGCCCGGTGTTCGCGGGCGACGCACTGGCCGACGTGGAACACAGAGAGGACGGAGGCCTCGCCATCGCGTTTTCGATGGCGAAGGTGGACGCCCCGAATCGGTTCGGCGTGCCGGGGATCTCCCACGTCGCCGGCTGCCGGTTCTCGAGCATCGACGGGCCGGGACGCGGCCAGCATGGCGGCCTCGGCCGCTACGAGACCAACGCGATGCTGATCATCGACGACGGCTCCGGCAAGGCGCACCGCATCGAGGCGCCCACGCGCGCGGTGGACGTCGCGCCCACCATCCTCGACTTCCTCGGGGTCGCATGGGACGGCGCCGACGGCCGACCGGTGCCGACGCGCTGACCGGCGATCCACGCCCGGTTCGCATCCGGGCGCCATGAACGCTCCCAACCACTCAAGCACCTCCGTACCGGCGCACATACACGGAAGCAAGTCCTGCGGGTGCCGCGGACATCCGCGCCAATGGCGCAGTCAGCCCCTAAATTTCGCCAGTTCTCGGCAAGGAGCCGGAGAACCGCTCACGCGTTGGATGACTCCGGTTCGAGGGCTGCGGGTGCGGATTGGCCAAATTTGCGGCTCAGAGGTCGTTCCTGAGCCCCAGCTCGTCGGGGTACGGTTCCAGGTAGTGCTGCATCTCCACGTAGCGGTCCGGAGCGCGCCGAAAATGATGGCGCAGGAACCTGATGGGCACCACGAGGGGCACGGACCCGGTGCGATATTCGTCGATCATGTCGGCGAGCGCGCGCCGATCGCCGACATCGATGGAGCGCTTGAGAAATCCGGCGAGGTGCTGCAGGACGTTGGCGTGGCGCCGGGGTGTGGCCCGGTGCGCCATCCCCTCCATGAAAGTCGAGAGGTACTCGCGGGCAAGCCGGGCCGGGTCGCGACGGCCGGCGTCGGCGACGAGCCGCCCCGCCGTGCGGTAGTGGATCTCACTGTGCGATAGCAGCAGAAACTTGTGCCGGGTGTGAAATGCCACCAGCCGTCCCGGCGTGCACCCGGGGGCCATCGCCCAAAGCCAGCGGTCGTAGGCGAAGACGCGCTCGATGAAGCTCTCGCGCAGCGGCCCGTCGTTCAATCGGCCTTCTTCCTCGCACGGGAGCAGCGGATGCGCCTGCATCACGGCGTGCGCGAACACCCCCTGCCCCAGCCGCGGGGACTTTCCCGGCTCGCCGTAGACCTTGACCCGCGCCATGCCGCAGCTCGGCGAGCCACGCTTGAAGATGTATCCCCGCAACGCGCCCATGTCCGACACGACATTGTCGGCGACTGCGCGCAAGGCATCGGTGACGTCGACCGAGGGGTCGGTCACCCGTACCGCACGGGGGGCGGCGGGATCGCCGGCGAGCCGGATCGGAGGGCGCGGGACCCCGAGCCCGGCCAGCGCCTCGGGACACCAGGCGACGTACTCGAAATACCGACCGAGCGCCCCCGTCACGTACCGATCATGCTTGTGGCCACCGTCGTAGCGCACCGCTTCGCCGAGCAGGCAGCTACTCACCCCGACGGGGATGCGCGGGGGCGCCTCGGAATGCGTGGTGGACTCCGTATGAATACCCGGCGAGTCGGTCGACGGGCTCCGGGTCATCCGGAACGCCGTGCGATGAAGTCGATCTCGATACGGGCGTCGCGCGCCAGCGCCGTCACTCCGATGCAGGTTCTCGCCGGCAGGCGATCCGACGCAAAGTACGACCGGTACACCCGGTTCATCCGCTCGTAGTCCTCCTCGAAACGGGTGAGGAAGACGCGGCCCGCCACCACGTGCTCAAGCGTCAATCCGACGCCTTCGAGCACGATGACGAGATTGTCCATCACGCGACGCGTCTGGTCTTCGATGTCCGGCGCAAAGGGCCGCGCGTCGTCGTCGGGGTGGTTGGGAACCTGTCCGGTGAGGAAGACCCAGCCATCCGCCTCCACCGCATGGCTGTAGGGAGCAACCGGGCGGGCGCCGCCGGAGATCATGTGGAACAGGGGTGCAGTCATGGGCGAAGAACCGTCTCTCTCGGGAAAGGGCGCACGATGTTAGCGAATCACGATGAACAACCGGCTGTTGCCGCGCACGACATTGAGCGCGAGCACCTGACCGGCGTTCTCGAACGCGCTCTCCAACTCCTCGGCGTTGCGTACGCGGCGCCGGTTCAGCGCAACGATCACGTCGCCGGACCTCATGCCATTGCGCGCAGCGCGGGACCCCGGCGCCACCTCCGCGGCGATGACCCCCTCGATGCGACCATACGCCGGGTCTCCCTGCTCCAGGTCTCGCAGCGTCGCCCCTTCGAGCGCGGGGGGAACCTCCATCGCAGCGACGGGGACGCTGTCCTGCGCATTGCCGACCCGCACGGTGAGCCGGTCGCGGCGACCCTCGCGCTCGATCGCGATCTCGACTTCCTCGCCGACCCGAATCAGGCCGATGGCGTTCCTGAGATCGCGCGAGCTCTCCACCTTCGCCCCATCCACCGCGACGATGACGTCGCCGGCCTGGAGTCCCGACGCCTCCGCCGGCGAGCCCGCTTCCACACGAGAGACCAGGGCGCCGTGCTGGATCTCCAGATCGAGGGCCTCGGCGAGGTCCGGGGTGAGATCCTGGATCATCACCCCGATCCGGCCGCGCTGCATCTCGCCGTGCGCGGCGAGCTGGTCCATCACCACGGTCGCGATGCTGACGGGCACCGCGAAGCCGATGCCCACGTTTCCCCCGGAGGGCCCGATGATCGCGGTGTTGATGCCCACCAGTTCGCCGCGCAGGTTCACCAGCGCGCCGCCCGAGTTGCCGGGGTTGATCGACGCATCGGTCTGAATGAAGTCCTCGTAGCCCTCGACGTTGATGCCGCTGCGCCCGAGGGCACTGACAATCCCCGAGGTGACGGTCTGTCCGAGTCCGAACGGGTTGCCGATGGCGAGGACGAAGTCTCCGACCTCCAGCGCCTCGCTGTCCCCGATCGGAATCGAGGCGAGCCCGTCGGCCTCGATCCGGAGCAGCGCGATGTCGGTCCCCGGATCGCTGCCGAGCACC
Source organism: Thiotrichales bacterium (assembly GCA_026709935.1). Taxonomy (GTDB): domain Bacteria; phylum Pseudomonadota; class Gammaproteobacteria; order HK1; family HK1; genus HK1. Next base: position 8,232 of record JAPOSC010000068.1, on the reverse strand, counting down.
TCGGCCTCGAAGCGGCGGTTGTCCTTCAGCGTGACCGTCACCGACTCGGCCCTGGCAACGACATGGTGATTGGACAGCACGTAGCCGCGCTCGGCATCGACGATCACCCCCGAGCCCGCGCTTTGCCGGGGCCTCGCCGGGGCGCCTTCCGGCAGGTCGAAGAAACGGCGGAAGAAGGGATCGCGAAACAGCGGGTTGTTGCGCTGAGGCACCATGGTCGCGACCGAGATGTTGACCACGGCCGGGGTGACATCCCGAAGCAGAGGCGCAAGGGTCGGGACCCCATCGCGCAACGGCAACGGCAGCGTTGCCGCTTGCGCGGCCGCGACCGAGAGGACGCATCCCGCGATGAGCGCTCCGGCCACGCGCCACCGCCGGGGGAACGCTCGCTCGTGCCCCGCCGGTCCGGGGCGCAGTTTCGCCAGTCCGTTCATCGGAAGGAACTCCGGTGCAGATCAGTCGCACATGCGGGCGGGGTGGACGATTTCAATCGTCCATCCTTTGGTGTCGGGACGCGGCAGGGTTGAAATGCGCCGTTGGACCCCCATTGAGCATGGTCGCCTTGATGCGTCCCCGCATCCGGCCGCGCGGAGCGCAAAGCACAAGGAATTCCGGCGAGCATGATCGAAATCAGCAACATCACGAAGCGGTTCGGTGCGGTGACCGCGGTGGATGACGTTTCGTTCAGCGTCGGCCACGGCGAGGTGCTCGGTTTTCTCGGGCCGAACGGGGCCGGCAAGTCGACCACCATGAAAATGGTGACCGGTTTCCTGAGGCCTGACCAGGGCACCATCCGCATCGGCGGCGTGGACATCGCGGCCAGTCCGGTGGAGGTCAAGCGCTGGATCGGGTACCTGCCCGAAGGAGCGCCGCTCTACGGGGAGATGACGACGCGGGGATTCCTGCGGTTCATCGCCGGAATGCACGGGTTCAGGGGTGCGGATGCCGAGGGCCGCATCGCGGACGTGATGGAGAAGGTCAGCCTGGAGTCGGTCATGGAGATGCCGATCGAGACGCTGTCAAAGGGGTTCAAGCGGCGGGTCGGACTCGCCCAGGCCATTCTCCATGATCCCCGGATTCTCATCCTCGACGAACCGACCGACGGCCTCGACCCCAACCAGAAGCACGAGGTGCGCTCGCTCATCAAGGGCATGTCGGCGGAGAAGGTGATCATCCTCTCCACCCACATCCTCGAAGAGGTGGACGCGGTGTGCACGCGGGCGATGATCATTGCGAACGGACGGATCGTGAGCGACGGGACCCCGGAGGAGCTGCTGTGCCGGTCGCGCCTGCACAACGCGCTCAGGCTTTCCCTCGCGATCTGCGACCTCGACGAAACGACGGTGGGCCGCGTGGTGGAAACGCTCCGTTCGCTACCCGAGGTATCGCAGGCCGAGGTGAGCTCGCAGTCGGACGGCACGCTGGAGTTGCTTGCGCTGCCGGCCGGCCCGAAGCCCCTCGCCGGTCCGGTCAGCGCCGCGGCGCACGCGAACGGATGGCATGTGACCGGGTTGCACGTCGAACGGGGCCGCCTCGACGACGTGTTCCGGGCCATGACCACCGACTGAAGGAGGCCGCGCGTCATGGCTAACGTCCGGACCATCTGCATGCGGGAGCTCGCCGGCTACTTCGGAACTCCCATCGCCTATGTCTTCCTCGCGATCTTCGTGTTTCTGAGCGGCATCTTCGCCTTCTACATCGGCGGGTTCTTCGATGGCGGACAGGCCGACCTGCGCGCCTTCTTCCAGTTCCACCCCTGGCTCTACCTGTTCCTGATCCCCGCGCTCGCGATGCGGCTGTGGGCCGAGGAACGGCGGGCGGGCACTATCGAGCTCCTGTTCACCCTGCCCGTCACCATGTTCCAGGCGGTGATGGGGAAGTTCCTCGCCGCCTGGATATTCACCGCCATCGCGCTGGCGCTCACCTTCCCGCTCTGGATCACCGTCAACTACCTCGGCGATCCCGACAACGGCGTCATCCTCGCCAGCTATCTCGGCAGCCTGCTGATGGCCGGCGCGTTCCTCGCCATCGGCTCGTGCATCTCGGCCCTGACCCGCAATCAGGTCATCGCCTTCGTGGTGAGCGGTGTGGTGGGCTTGGGCTTCGTGCTGAGCGGCTTTCCGCTGGTGCTCGAACTCGTCGATGCCATCGCCCCGTCCATCGTGGTGGATACGGTCCGCTCGTTCAGCTTCCTGACCCACTTCCAGGCCATCAGCAAGGGAGTGCTCCAGGCGAGCGACATCATCTACTTCGTCTCTCTCATCGTGTTCTGGCTGTTCGTCAACGCGGTGGCGATCGAATGGCGCAAGGCGGCGTGAAAGCCGGGAGAAATCACGCATGACCAGTCGCATGATGACCACGACCGGGGTCGTGCTTGCCGTGGTACTCCTGTTCGCGGTGAACATCCTCGCGAGCCGACTCCTCGGTCCGGTGCGCATCGATCTGACCGAGCACCGCCTGTTCACCCCATCGGAAGGCACCCGCGCAATCCTCACGGGCCTCGACGAGCCGGTGACCCTGCGGTTCTACCTCTCGAAGCGCGAGCTGGAGCGAGCGCCTGGGATCGGGGGCTACGCCGACCGCGTGCGGGCACTGCTCGAAGAGTACGAGCGCATCGCGGGCGGCAAACTGACCCTGCGCGTGCTCGACCCCGAGCCGTTCTCCGACGAGGAGGATCGGGCGGTCGGGTTCGGCCTGCGGGGCGTGCCGCTCGGGCTCGACGAGGGGATCTTCTACTTCGGTCTCGTGGGAACGAATTCGGTCGACGACGAAGAGGTGATCCCGTTCTTCACCACGGAACGCGAGCAGTTTCTCGAATACGACGTGACCAAGCTCGTCCACAATCTCTCCAGCCCGCAGCAGAAGATCGTCGGCCTGCTGAGCTCGCTCCCCATCGAGGGGCCGGGACCGGCGATGCAGGCGGCGATGGGCGCAATGGCCGGGCCGCCCTGGATGGTGGTCGATCAGATCCGCCAGCTCTTCGAGCTGCGTCCGCTGCATCCGAGTCTCGACGAGATCCCCGAGGACGTCGACGTCCTGATGCTGGTCCATCCGCAGACCCTGCCGCGCGAAGCGCTCTACGCCATCGACCAGTACGTGCTCCGCGGCGGCCGGGTGGTCGCGTTCGCCGACCCGTACTCCGAGGCCCAGCAGGAAGCCATGGCCATGGCCGGCGGGATGATGCCTCCGATGATGTCGCGCCGCTCCGAGATCGACGAGCTGCTCTCCGCGTGGGGCGTGACCCTCGGCGACGACGTGGTGGCCGACCTCGCGCTCGCACTCAAGGTGCGCATGGAGCAGAGCGGGCGCATCCTGACGTTCGACTACCCGGTGTGGATGAACATCGCGCCGTCCACCTTCGACCAAGGGGACATCATCACCGGCAACCTCGCCAACCTCGGGTTCGGCACTCCGGGGTACCTCGAGCCCGTGGAGGGAGCGACCACCACGTTCACGCCACTGGTGACCACCACCGCCGGCGCGGCGCAGTTCACGACTGCACAGGTCGCGGCGGTGACGACGGACCCCCGCGACCTGCTCGACGACTACGCCTCGCAGGATCGCCCCTACACGGTAGTTGCGCGCATCTCCGGCAAGGTCCGTACCGCGTTCCCGGACGGGCGCCCGGAGAGCGAGGCGACCCGGGACGAGGACACCAGCGAGACGGTCGGCGAAGACGTTGACGGAGAGGCGGCGACCGAAGACGCCGAGGCGAAAGCCGAGGCCGGACCGAAGGCGGCGCATCTGTCGGAGTCGGCCGAGGACACCCAGATCATCGTGGTCGCGGACGCCGACATGCTTGCGGATCGGTTCTGGGTGGTGGTGCAGGAGTTCCTCGGCAACCGGATCGCGATTCCGAGCGCCGCCAACAGCACGCTGGTGATCAACGCCCTCGACAACCTCACCGGATCGGGCGATCTCATCAGCGTGCGCAACCGCGGCACGTTCACCCGGCCGTTCACCCGGGTGGCCGCGCTCCGGCAGCAGGCCGAGCGTACCTTCCGCGCGAAGGAGCAGGAGCTCATCGCCGAGCTCACGGAAACCGAGGGCCGGCTCGTCGAGCTCGAAGAGAGCAATCAGGGCGACGACGCGCTCGTGCTCACCGACGCGCAGCGCGAAGAGCTCGTCAGGTTCCGCCAGGAGCGAGTGCGTATCGGCAAGGAACTCCGCGAGGTACGCCGGCAGCTTCGCGCCGACATCGAGGCGCTGGAGGCCTGGCTCAAGTTCGCGAACATCGGGCTGGTACCGATCCTCATCGGACTCGTCGGACTGGCGGCCGGCCTCGTGCAGGTCCGGCGTCGGCGCCACGCGGGCGCGGCGACGTAGGCCGCGGGAGAGGGAGACCGGCGAGACAGCGCCCCGAGCCGACGAGACATGCTCGAATGCACTCGAACTTTCTCGATCCCCCGGCGCGCCGTACCGGCCGCGGCCCCGTGCCTCCGGTCGACGAAACCGCTGGCGAAACAACCTCGGAAGTCCGGCTCGACCGCGAAGATCCGAGGCAATCGAGGAGTCTAGGGTAATGCGTGGTGCGCGGGCGGTTCCGGTTCTCGGTCTCGTGACCCTGGTCGCCGTCGGCGCGGTGCTGTTCGTCGAACGCGGATCGGACACGCCGGAGCCGGGCGGCGACATCGTCTTCCCCGCACTGCTGGAGCAGGTGAACTCGGTGGCGCGCGTCCGCGTGACCGGCAATGAGGGCACGTTCACCCTGACGCGCGACGGCGACACCTGGGTTGTGGAAGACAAGGAACGCTATCGCGCCGACCCGGACCGAGTTCACAAGCTGCTTCTCGGCGCGGCGGGGATGAAACGGATCGAGCCGAAGACAAGCAATCCCGAGCGCTACCCGAAGCTGTGGCTCGAAGATCCGACCGACGAGGACGCGAAGTCCGTGGGGTTCGTCCTGGAGGACACATCAGGCGCCGTGCTCGCAGACTGGGTGCTCGGAAACCGTCGTCCCTCGAAATCCGACGCCAGTCGCACCGAGCTCTACATCCGCGTGGCCGATGACCCGCAGGCGTGGCTCGTCGAAGGCTCGGTCCCCGGCGGGGGCAAGACCATCGACTGGCTGGACCGGGTCGTCGCCCACATCGAGCGCGAGCGTCTGCGTACCACCGAGGTCTCCCACGCGGACGGCGCGGTCGTCGCGGTGACCAGGGAGGCGCTCGCCGACCGGCACTTCGGGCTGCGCGACGTTCCCGAAGGCCGGGAACTCGACTCCCAGTACCGCGTCAACGACATCGGGCGCTTCCTCGAAGATCTGCGCTTCGAGGACGTGGCGCCGGCATCCTCACTGGATTTCGTCGGCTCCGTGGACAAGCGCCTTGAAATCACCACGTTCGATGGCCTGCGCGTCCACCTCGACTCCGTACTGCGCGACGACAACGCCTGGGTGCGGCTGCGGGCCGAGGTCGACGTGGGGCTGGTCGGGCAGAAAGCCATCGGTGGGGCCGGTAATGGAACCGTTGACGGGACCATCGATGGAGTCAGTGACGAAGCCGAGGTCAGCGCGGGCGATGGCGAGCCCGGGGCGGAGTCGAAAAACCCACCGGAACCACTCCTCCCGCTCGACGCGGTCCGCACCGAGGCCGAGCGACTGAACGCGCGCTGGCAGGGCTGGGCCTACGAGCTACCGTCGTTCAAGCGGGACTACATCGCCCGGCGCATGGACACCCTGACCCGGACCACCGAGGACCCGGACCCGCAAGCGGGCGGGAGCGATTCCTGACGCCGACGAACATGGTGATTTCAAGACGCTTGTCCACGGAGCCGGCGAAATCCAGCGAGGATGCCGGCACCACGTCCTCGAAGTGCAGGTCTTCGAGGAAGCGCCCGATGTCGCTTCGGTGATCAGGTCCGGACGCGGTGAGCGTCCAGGGCATCGAAGTCGAACTCCACACCGTGGCCGGGGCGGTTCGGAGCGATGGCGCAGCCGTCTTCGAGCCGTAGCGGCTCGGCCAGGAAACGTTCGAGCCCGAAGCCGTGGAACTCGAGCCACGAGCCGTTGGGGACCGCACCGAGCAGGTGCACGTGGATGTCGTGGATGCCGTGCGAAGTCACCGGCAGGTTGCGGGCTTCGGCGAGACGCGCCACCTGCATCCACGGGGTGATGCCGCCGAGCGTCGCCGCATCCGGCTCGGAAAAGCTCACCCGTCCCCGGGCGATGGTCTGCTCGAACTCGTGGACGCTGTGCAGGTTCTCGCCGGTCGCGATCGGTACCCCGCCCTCCACTGCGACCCTCGCCAAGCCGTCCACATCATCGGGAATCACTGGCTCCTCCAGCCACACCAACGAGAACGGCGCGAGGGCGCGTGCGGCCCGGATCGCTTCGTGCGCCTGCCAGCGCATGTTCGCGTCCGCCATGAGCGGGAAATCCGGGCCGACCAGCTCGCGAACGGCCGCCACCCGCTCGACATCCTCGGCAAGCCGATCGCGGCCCACCTTCATCTTGATCGCGCCGAAGCCGCGGGCCAGGAATCCCCGGGTCTGCTCCCGGAGCGCGTCGAGGGTGAAGTAAAGGTCGATGCCGCCGGCGTAGGCCGGCACCTTGCGTCGATGCCCACCGAGCATCCGCCACAGGGGCTCGCCGCGCCGCCGTCCTTCGAGATCCCACAGCGCGATGTCGATGGCGGCGATGGCGAACGCGGTGGCCCCGCCCCGCCCGCAGAAATGCACGTGCCACCACATCCGTTCCCACAGCCGGTCGATGTTCCGGGCGTCCTCACCGATCAGCGGTGGCGCCAGGTCATACTCGATCAGCGCGTGGATCGCGCGGGACCCGATGTCGTTCACCGTGTAGGTGTAGCCGACCCCTTCCGCGCCATCGGCGTCGCGGATGCGCGCCACGATGAGCCCGGAGTGGCTGATCTCGCCGTGGGTGGAATCCGACATGACGACGGGGAGAGGGATGCGGTAATGCCGGGCTTCGATGGAGACGATGCGGGTCATCGGGAATGGCTCGCGAGTTTGTTCGGGGGGATGGATGGTAAGGCATCGGACCCGGTGAGCGGCCAGCGCGATGTACACTTTCGGGTCGGCGCTTCGCACCTGCACCGCGCCATCGTGGCAGTTCCACAAACGCGGGCGCCCGTTGCACGGGGCCGGCGAATCCGCGGCGGGTCCGAGCATGGCGATCCGGGTCGACGACCGAATCAGTCTCGCCGACGACGAGGTGAGCGAGCAGTTCGTGCGCTCTCCGGGGCCCGGCGGGCAGAACGTCAACAAGCTGGCCACCGCGGTGCAGCTCCGCTTCGATGCGCGCGGCTCGCCGTCGCTTCCCGAGGACGTGCGCGAGCGCCTGCTGGAGCTGGCGGGGACGCGGGCGACGAAGCACGGCGAGATCGTCATCAGCGCGCATCGGTTCCGCACCCGGGAACGGAACCGGGAGGATGCGCTGGAACGGCTCGTCACGCTCGTGCGCCAGGCCGCGGTGGTGGAGAAGCCGCGAACGCCCACGAAGCCGAGCGCCGCCGCGAAGCGGCGCCGGCTTGAGGACAAGCGCCGGCGCTCGCAGCTCAAGCACGCCCGCCAGCGCCTCGTTCACAGCACCGAAGCATGAATCCGAGATGATTCGCTGGGAGGTCACCCGATGAAAGACACCGTCATCATCGCCGTACTGCTGCTGCTCTTCGCGGCAAGCCACATGCTGCTCTCGAGCCGATCGATACGGGCCTCGCTGGTAGCCCGGCTGGGGGAACGAAAGTTCGCCGCCGTATACTCGATCGTCGCTCTGGTGTTCTTCGTGCCGCTTGCCTACTACTACTTCACGCATCTGCACTCCGGACCGCTGCTGTGGTCGGTGCCGGCCACCGGCGCAGTCGAGCTTGCGCTGGTGCTTGCGAACGTGGTCGGCTTTGTCCTGACGGTGGCCGGAGTGATGACCCCGAGCCCGGCCATGGTCGGAGGTGCGGGCGGGGGCACGGTCGGGACCGAGCCGCGGGGCGTGCACCGCATCACGCGCCATGCGGTCTTCATGGGCATGGGGATCTGGGCCCTCGCCCACCTCGTCGCGAACGGATTTGCCAGCGACATCGCGTTCTACGGCGGAATCGCCCTCTTCGTCCTCATCGGCTCCTGGCATCAGGACCAGCGCAAGCTCGCCGGCGGCGACCCGGACTTCGCGCGATTCCACGCCGCCACCCCCTTCCTCCCGTTCACGGGCCGCGGTGCGCTGCGCGGGTTGATGGAACTCCCCCCGCTGGCGGTCATCATCGGCATCACCATCGCCCTGGT
>JAPOSC010000028.1 GCA_026709935.1 Thiotrichales bacterium | reverse complement strand
GGCGGCAGGGTCCGGCGGCCGGGCAGCAAGCAGGAACGGGCGATTCTCGAATTGCTGAACCAGGCCGAATGTTCCCGCAGGACGGTGATGACCCGGCACGCGGGGTGAAGTCGTGACGCGCCGCCCTACCCCGTCGCCGGCGCCGCCTGCGGAGCCGGCCGTTCGAACCGCGTCGCCACCGACTCGTGCACGGTCAGCAGCGCGGGCACGAGCAGCAGCACCAGGAAGGTCGCGAACGCAAGGCCGAACGCGATCGACACCGCCATCGGGATCAGGAACTGTGCCTGAACCGAGGTTTCGAACAGCAGCGGGGTGAGGCCACCGATGGTGGTGAGCGAGGTGAGCAGCACCGCCCGCAGCCGCAGGCACGCCGCGTCCACCACCGCCTCCCGCCACGGATGGCCGCGCTGCTTCATCCCCTTGTAGAAGCTGACCAGGATGATCGAGTTGTTCACCACGATGCCGGCCAGTCCGAAGAAGCCGAACATCGACAGGACGGTCAGATCGATGCCCATCACCCAGTGCCCGAAGACGGCGCCGACCAGACCGAACGGAATCACCGACATCACCACCAGCGGCCAGCCGTAGGAGGCAAAGACGAACGCGAGCACCAGGTAGATCAGGGCGAGGGCGAGCCCCGCGCCCCAGGCCATGTCGGACAGGGTTTCCGCCTGGTCTTCCTGGCGGCCCTTGAACGACCAGTCGACCCCGTGGCGCTCGGCGAGCGCGATCAGAGGGCCGGTGGACAGGTCCGCGACCACCGCGTTGGCATTGGTGACGGCGGGGTCCACGTCCGCGGAGACCGTGACCCCCAGTCGGGCGTTCACGTGGCGCAGGATGTCGAAGCCTCTTCGGGTGTCGATGTCGACCGCGGTGAGCAGAGGCATGACCCCCCCTCCAGGCAGTGCGACGGAGAGATGGCCGAGGCTCGCGATGTCGTTGCGCTCGTCGTCGGGCAGCATCACCCGTACCTCGATCTCCTCGCCCTCGTGCTGGAAGATCTGGGCGATGCGCCCGTCGTACGCCGCCTTCAACTGCTGACCCACGTCGGACACGGTCAGCCCGAGGGCGCTCGCCTCGGGAGTGAGGCGAACGATGAACTGCTCCTGGCCGAACGGCATGTCGTCCTCGATGCCGCTCACCCCCGGCACCGTCACCAGCACCGATGCAAGCTCCAGGGCCGCCGCCTTCAGCGCCCCTGCATCGTTTCCGGTCAGGCTGACCTCGACGTCCCGGCCGGGCGGACCCGCCCGCACTTCCGTCAGGGACAGCGATTCGAGGCCCGGCGCGAGCACGATGCGCCCGCGCCATTCGGCGATGAACTCGGTATTGCGCGTCTCGCGGCCATCGGGCTCGACGAGCTGCACCCGGAGGCTCGCGAACTGGTCGCCCCGTGAACCCTGCTGCTGGCCGGCGCGCTCCTGCTGGCTGAGGCGGGCCACCGCAAGGTCGACCAGCGTCTCGCCGAAGTGCGCCTCGGTCTCCTTCAGGGTCTGCTCCAGATGATCGACGAACCGCTCCACCCGCTGCGGCGGCGTCCCGGCCGCGAAGCTCACGCTGGCGATCAGGATCTGTCCCTCGGGGGTGGGGAAGAAGTTGAAGGCGATCCGATCGCCCCGCAGCAGACCAACCACAAGCAGCATCGCGGCCAGAGCCACGCTGAGGGTGGTCCAGGGCCGGCGCACCGCGGCGGTCACCAGACGCCGGAAGGTGTGATCGCGGAACCGTCCGAACCCGTCGTCGAACCAGCGCCGGAATGCACCGGCGCCGCTGGCGCTGCTCTTTCGAAACGTGTGATACAGGTGGCCGGGCAGAATCAGGAAGCTCTCGATCAGGGAAGCGATGATCACGCAGATCACCACGAGCGGGATGTCGAACAGGATCTTGCCGATGATGCCGCTCACCAGCATCAGCGGCATGAACGCGGCCACCGTGGTCAGCGACGAGGCGAGCACCGGCGCCAGCATCCGGTACGCGGCGGCGCGCGCGGCGACGAGCGGCGCGTCCCCCGCCTGGCGCCTGGTCAGCGCGTCCTCGCCCACCACGATGGCGTCGTCGACGATGATGCCGAACGCCATGATGAGGGCGAACAGGCTGATCATGTTGATGCTGCCGCCGAGCCCGTAGAGGACTCCGAGCGTCGCCATGAACGACACCGGAATGCCCACCGCGACCCAGAACGCCACCCGGGTGTTGAGAAACAGGAACAGCACGGCGACGACGAGAATCAGTCCGCTCGCGCCGTTCTTGAGCAGCAGCATGGTCCGATCGCGAATCAGCTCCCAGGACTCGTCGTAGGCGAAGACCTCCACCCCGGGGGGCCACCCGCCGCGGCGGCCGTCGATCCACTCGTGGAAGATACGGGCCGATTCGAGGCTGTCCGACGCCTCCGCACGACTGACCAGCAGGCTCACCGAGGGCCGACCCTCGAAGCGGGTACGGATTTCGCCATCGCGGGCGCGGCGCTCCACCGTCGCGACATCGCCAAGGGCCAGGAAACGCCCGTCGTCACCGGCGCGCAGGGCGAGGCGCTCGAAGCCCGCCTCATCGCGTTGCTGCTCGAGCGCGCGGAGCTGCTTCGCGGTCTCGTCACGGCCCACGCTGCCGGCGGGAAGATCCACGCTGAGGGCCGCGACCCGGCGGGCGATGTCGGCGAGCGACATGTCGAGCTCGCGCAGCGTCGCGGATGGCACCTGGATCGCGATCTCCTCGGCCGGCAGGCCGAGTATCTCGACCTTCGCGATGCCGCGGTCGAGCAGCTCGCGTTCGATCTCGCGCACGATCGGGCGCAGACTCTGTCCGTCCGGGCCGGTCACCAGAAGGCGCGCCACCTCCTCGTAGTTGATGATGCGCCTGATGGTCGGCTCGTCCGCCGCCCCGGGCAGATTCCGGATCGACGCGACCCGCTCCTTCACCTGTTCGAGGGCGACGGCCATGTCGGTGCCCTCCTCGTACTCCAGGGTGATGGACGAAGACCCCCGGCTCGAGGTCGACGTCATCTCGCGCACCGTGTCGAGACCGACCAGCTCGCGCTCGATCGGTTCGGTGACCGCCGCCGCCACGTCTTCGGCGGAGGCGCCGGTCCATTTCACGGTGACGGTGATGAATTCGATGTCGAAGGTCGGAAAGAACTGCGTGTTCAGCCGGGTGAGAGCCCACACTCCGGCGAGAATCATGATCGCCATCAGCAGGTTGCAGGCGACCGGGTGGCCCGCGAACGCCGCGACGAGACCGGTGGAACGGTCGCTCGGGGATGGGCCGGGCGCAGAAGGTGCGTTCATCGTCGAGGCGGGATGGACGGTGGGTCCGGATCGATGCAGGGCGAAAGGCCGGTGGGCGACGGGCGACGAACGCGGATCAGCCGGGCGGCGTCTCGGCGACCCTGACCTTCAGGCCGTCGATCGCGTTCGGCTGATGCGTCACGATCAACCGGCCGTCCGGCTTCAGATCGGGGCTGCGCAGGATCAGCCGGGCGTCTCCGCGACCGGCGGTCCGGGTTTCGCCGAGGCGTTCGACTTCGACGCTCCGCATGCGCTCACCGTCGAGCACGAACACGCGGTCGGTCCCGTAGAGCGCCTCGCGGGGGGCGGTGACCGCGTTGTCGATCGCCGGCAGGTCCATGACCAGCTCCACCGTGCGGCCGAGTTGCAGCCAGGCGTTGCCCCGTGTCACCCGGAACAGGCCGTCCGCACCTCCCGAGCCGCGGTCCACCCGTGCCGTCAACCGGTGCAGCTCGGCCCGCACCTCCTGACCGTCGACCAGCGCCCGCGCGGAAAGCGACTCACCCCCCTCCAGAGCGGCGCGCACCACGGGAAGATGGCGCAGGGGGATCTGGGCGCGGAGTTCCAGCATGCCGCTGTCGAACATCGCCACCAGCCGGTCCCCGGGCCGCACCCGGTCGCCCGGAGACACGAACACCTCGGTGATGCGTCCGAAGAACGGTGGATGCACCCGCGTGCGATCCAGGTCGAGCAGTGCCTGTGATCGCTGGGCCTGCGCGCGGGCGAGCCGCGCCTCGATCTGCTTGCGGCGGGCGTCGTGCTCGCGAATCGCGAGTCTGCGCTGCTCGACCGCGAGCATCTGGCGTTCCTCCTCGCGGCGCACCTGGTCCAGACTTGCCTGCGATCCCACGTTGCGGTCGGCAAGGTCCCTCGCCCGCGCCACCTCGCGCCGGGCGAGGGCGAGCAGCTCCTCCTCGTGCTTCAGCGCAACAAGGTTGTTCCGGTGGCGCAGCGTCTCGTGCTCCAGATCGGCCTCGAACCCGGCCAGCTCGGCGTCACGCTGGGCGACAATAAGCCGGATTTCGCGATCGTCGAGGGCGAGCAGGCGATCGTCGACACCGACCCGTTGCCCTTCGAGGACATCGACCGCGTCCACGTCGGCGGTTACCGCCGCGGACAGGTGCGTGACCCGGGGGGAGTCGACGAGGGCGAAGAGCAGGAGCTGGGGCGTGACCGTTCCCGGCTCGATCGCCTCGGCCGCCACCGGCCACGAACGCTCCTCGACCCCGAGCGCCTCACGCTCGGGTTTGCTCTTGACCAGCGCCGTCATCCCGCCGATGCCGGCGACGAGGATCAGCAGCGGTAGCGCGATTCGGATGATTCGGGAGAACATGCGTTTCGAGACCGGCTCGGCGGTGACGGATGATCGACTCCGGTCGGATATGGTAGTTCAACTTCACGAGCCGGTTCACCGGCCGGATCGATGGATTGTCGGCTCCATGCATCGATGGAGTGGATCGATGGAATGCATCGATGGATCGGAGCCCCGTAACCGAGCCCCCGAGCGACACGCTCCCCATGACCCTCGTTATCGCAAACCTTCTCGTGGTCGTCTCGGGACTGCTGAGCGCCCTGTTCCTGCTCGGCGTCCTGAGTCCGCCCCGGTTGATCATGATCGCCCGCCGCTTCATCGGCGGCACGGGAGCGGCAGGCGCGGCGGCCATTCGCCTGATGTTCGCCGCCCTGCTCTGGTTCTCGGCCCCGGTCGCGTCCACCCCGGCGGCGTTTCGGATGCTGGCGCTCGTGATGGTGACCGCGGCCGTCGGCGCGCTCGTACTCGGGGGGAACCGCGTGGCGAGATTCGCCGATCGCATGGACGACTGGCCGCCCGCCCTTGCCCGACTTCCCATCGCGATCGGGTTGGTGCTCTGCGTGTTCGTGCTATGGTCGATATCGTCGGTGATCGGCGAAATTCCGCGCGGATAACCTCGCGCCGTTTCGCCGCTTCCGCGGCATGCAAGCCCGAATTTCGGGCAAGTCATCCAGAGGACGTCACGACCATGGTGACCTCGATCATCCTCATGAATGTCGAGCGCGCGCTCGTCAACGATGTCGCGGAGCAACTCGTGGACCAGCCCGAGATTTCCGAGGTGTACTCGGTCAGCGGCTCGCACGACCTCGTCGCGATCGTCCGCGTGCCGCGCAACGACGATCTGGCGAAGCTGGTGACGGAGCACCTCCCGCGAATCGAGGGGATCATCCACACCGAGACCATGCTCGCCTTTCGTGCCTACTCACGGCACGACCTGGAGGAGATGTTCGCGATCGGAGTGTGATGCCCCGAATGCTCAGCCCGGAAATTTCACCGATTCGCGAAGCGAGGGCGCGGAGATGTCTAGAAGCGTTCCGGCCGGTAGGGCGACAGATCGAAGTTCGGAACGCGCCCCACCGCGAGATCTCCCACGATTTCCGCCGTCACCGCCGAGAGGGTCAGCCCGAGCTGCCCGTGCCCCGTCGCGAACAGGACGTCGGGATGCGCCGGATGCGCCCCGATGACGGGCACGGTGTCCGGGGTCGAGGGACGGGGTCCCATCCAGCGGGTGGCCCCGGTGTCGTCCAGCTTCGGGAACAGCGCCTTGCTCCCTTCGACGACCACATCGCGGCGCGCCCAGTCGGGCGCCGCGTCCGCATCCGCGAGCTCCGCGCCACTCGATAAGCGGAGTCCACCGGTCATCGGCGTCATCGAGATCAACCGGTCGCCGTAGTGCACCGCGGTCTTCAGGCCGACACCGGCGCAAGGCAGCATCGCGTGGTAGCCACGCTCGGGCACGACCAGCAGACGCACGCCGAGTGGCGCCGCGAGCCGCGGCGACCAGGCCCCCGCCGCGACGACCACCTTGTCCGCCTCATGGCTCCCACCGCGGCAACGCACGCGGGGAGGGCGTCCCACCCGCTCCTCGAACCCGACCACCTCGTCGCGCACGAGGACCCCGCCGGCGGCGGTGAACGCCTCCACGACCCGCGTCGTGAATTCGAGCGGACTGCGCACGAACCGCTCCTCGGGCTTGTGGAACCCGCTGGTCACCGATGCGGGAAGGGCCGGTTCGATGTCCCGGACCTGGTCGCCGGTGACGTACCGCGTGGGGGTGCCCCGCCGATCGCTCTCGGCCATCGCGTCGCGGTCCGCCTCCGCCAGCGCCGGGTCCTGATACACGTAGAGCACGCCTTCGGTGCGGATGAGGTCCGTCGCGCCGACGGACGCCGCCAGTCGATCGATGGCCGCATCTGCGCGAGAGAGCAGGACGTGCAGCGCATCGGTGATGCGGGCGACCTCCGCGAGGGTTCCGGCCCGCGCGAAGCGTCGGCACCAGGCAAGGTTGCGCAGCACGAAGCCGGCACTGGTCTTCAGCGGATGGCGCCGATCGAGCAGCATCCCCGGAACCTTGCGCAGCAGGCCGGGGACCGATTTCGGAGTGACCAGCGAGGTCGCGATGCGGCCGGCGTTGCCGAACGAACACGCATGTCCCGGCGCGTCGCGATCGATGAGCACGACGTCTAAGCCAAGGGTGCGCAGGCGATACGCGCACGCCGCGCCGACGATGCCCGCACCGATGACAAGGACCTGGCCCTGGATTCGGCCCGGGATGTTGTTGGGGATGCTTGGGGCGCTCGCACCGTCTGTGCGCTGACCCATGGAAAGCGGCGTCGTCATTGGACCGGAATCAATCTGCTTTCCGGGCGTGGCGCGCGGGACACCCGTCCGATACGGCGCACGCCGAATGTGCCGTCCGAGGTCAGCCACATCGGGAAATGCCGGCCGCTACGCCTCACCTGACGCCCTCTCGCTCCGGCGACCCGTCGTGCAGTCCTTTGCCGGATTGCATCCACATCCCGAGCCGCCAGGTATCCCCGACGGCTCGGGATGCATCGGCTCGGCCCTACCCGAGGTCGCGCAGCACCTCGTCGGGGTGGTCGGCCGGAACCACCTTGCCGTACACCTTTGCCACCTTCCCCTCGGGGTCGATCAGGTAGCTGATGCGCGCCGGACTCGAGGCGCTCGCATCGCCGGCCGCGCCATAGGCGATACCCATCGCCTTGCCGGTGTCGCACAGCAGGTCGTAGGGAAAGTCGAACTTGTCCTTGAACGCCCGATTCTCCTCCGGGGAGTCGAAACTTGCGCCCAGGATCACGGCATTCTTCGCCTGGAAGTCTTGGGATCGATCACGGAACCCTTGGCCTTCCCTGGTTCAGCCCGGGGTGTCGGCTTTCGGATACCACCACAGGACGAGCCACTTGCCGGCGAACTGGTCGAGCGAAACGTTCGCACCGTCCTGATTGGGCACCGAGAACGCCGGCGCCGGGCTGCCTTCGGTCAGCAGCGGCATCGCATTCTCCTCGTCGTTTGAACAACGTCGTTCCAGCCCTGCGGCGGGATCGGCCCCGACCGCAGGCGCAATCATACCGCCCCCGCCGGCGTTCCGGATGGCGACGCGTCTCCGCCACTGGCCGGCAGATGTCTGTGTACAATACACACTTCAATACACCAATATGGAAATCCACAGAGCCCATGAGAACCAACATCGTGCTGGACGACGCTCTCACGCAAGAGGCCTTCCTGCTCACCGGGGTCCGCACGAAACGCGAGCTCGTCCACATGGCCCTTGAGGAACTGGTACGGCGGTACCGCAAGCGCGACCTGACCGAGCTCGCCGGCAAGATCCGGCTCCGGGACGACTTCGACCACAAGGCCATGCGACGGACCCGCCATGGTTCTGCCCGCCATGGTTCTGGTTGACACCTCCGTCTGGGTGGACCTGTTCCGGGACTCCAAAGGTCAGGTGCGTGACGCTCTGAAACGCGTGACGGGAGACGATGACCCCGTGCTCACGCGATTCAACCAGCTCGAGCTTCTCCAGGGCGCGCGGGACGAACAGGAATGGGGCGTGCTTGCCGATTACCTCGAGCACCAGAACTACCTGGAAGCAGGAGCCGATACCTGGCGCAATGCAGCGCGCATCTACTTCGATCTTCGACGGCGCGGCCATACCGTGCGAAGCCCCGTCGACTGCTGCATCGCAGAGCTCGCTCGCCAGCACGACGCGCTCCTTGTCCACCGCGATCGGGATTTCGTGACGATTTCCGAGGTTCGCCCGGTTCGACACCACTGGTTGTAGGCGGGAGACCAGCGAGCCGACGAAACGCGCGTCGGCCGGGACCGGCGTGGGGTTCGGCCGGTTCAGCCCGCGCGAGCGGTGATGATGGAATCCGCGACCACCGGCGCAAGGCTGCGAACCGCGGTCGCCTCCCTCCGGGACCGGGATTGCGCGCGCGCGCGCGCCGCCCGCCCGAACTCCTCGAACAGCTTCCGCGACAGCTCGTGCTCCTCGGGCTTCCACTCCGCATGCCACTGCACGCCGACGGTGAACGTGCGGTCGTCCTTCAGTCGTACCCCTTCGATGACTCCGTCCGGCGCGACCGCCTCGATCTCCAGAGTGTCAGCCAGCGCGTCGATCCCCTGGCCGTGCAGGGAATTCACCATGACCTCGGAAGCGCCCACGAGCCGCTCGAACAGCCCGCCCCGGGAAAACCGCACCGGGTGGCGCAGCCTGAAGATCTCCTCCACCGTCACGTCGTCGTGACGGGGCATCCGGTGGTCGTCCTTGTCGTCCAGCAGGTGGAGCCGGTAGTGCAGCGAACCCCCGAGGGCGACGTTCATCTCCTGGATGCCGCGGCAGATCCCGAACACCGGCACTTCGGCCGCAACGCAGGCCCGCACCATCGCAAGCACGGTCGCGTCCCGTTCGGGATCGATGGGTTCGTCGTCCGGGAAGGGGGGACCGTCGTAGTGGTGGGGCTCGACGTTCGCACGACCGCCGGTGAGCACGAGCCCGTCAATGCGTTCGACGAACGATTCGATCTCCAGGCGCTCGCCGAGCGGCGGAAGCATCACCGGCACGCAACCGGCGAAGCGCTCGACCGCGTCGACGTTCTTCGCCCCGGTGCCGTGAACACGATGGCGCCGGTTCTCGAGCTCCAACACGCTCGCGGACACGCCCACGAGCGGCCTGAGGTGGGGAGATTTTGCGGAAGAGATCTGGCTCACGGGGCGGAAACCTAACGCGCGGGCGGCGATCCGGCAAGTGGCTCACTGGAGTGGCCCACCGGAATCGTGTCGGCTCATCGGAGTCGCCGGAGTTTAGTGGACAGCTCGGTATGCACTGCTAAACTCAACTTCGCCGCCGCAACGGCGGCGACCCCGACCACCGAGGAAGAGGTGAGAGAGATGAACAAGCGAATCACCACCGCACTCGCCGGCGGTCTGGCGAGCCTGGCGATCACCATCGCCCCCGCCAAGGCCGATGACGAACTCACGCTGTGCTGGGCGGCCTGGGATCCGGCCAACGCCCTGGTCGAGCTGTCGAAAGACTTCACCGCCGAGACCGGCATCGGGATGAAATTCGAGTTCGTACCCTGGACGAACTTCGCCGATCGGTTCCTCAACGAGCTGAACTCCGGCGGCAAGCTCTGCGACCTGCTGATCGGCGACAGCCAGTGGATCGGCGGATCGGCCGAGAACGGCCACTACGTGAAGCTCAACGATTTCTTCGACGCCGAAGGGATCTCCATGGACGACTTCCTGCCCGCCACCGTCTACGCCTACTCGACCTGGCCGAAGGGCTCGCCCAACTACTGGGCGCTGCCGGCGATGGGCGATGCGCTCGGCTGGGTCTACCGCAAGGACTGGTTCGGGCGTCCCGAGCTTCAGGCCGAGTTCAAGGAGAAGCACGGCCGCGATCTGGCGCCGCCGAAGACCTGGACCGAGCTGCGCGAGGTTGCCGAATTCTTCCAGGAGCGGGAGATCGACGGGAAGAAGGTCTACGGTGCGGCGATCTACACCGAGCGCGGCTCCGAAGGGATCACCATGGGGGTAACCGCGGCGATGTATGCGTGGGGCTTCCAGTACGAGAATCCGGAGCAGCCCTACGACATGCAGGGCTACGTGAACAGCCCCGTCGCGGCCGAGGCGCTGGGGTTCTACAAGGGCATGTACGAGTGCTGCGCCCCGCCGGGACACTCCGACGCCTACATGGTCGCCAACCTCGACGCGTACAAGTCGGGCCAGGTGGCGATGCAGATGAACTGGTTCGCCTTCTTCCCCGGCATCGCCAAGGACCCGGAGGTCGGCGGCGAGAAGTCGGGCTTCTTCGTCAACCCGAGCCAGAACGTCGAGGCATCGACGCTCGGCGGCCAGGGGATCTCCGTGGTCTCCTACTCGGACAAGCAGGACGAGGCGCTGCAATACATCAAGTGGTTCGCCAAGCCCGATGTGCAGAAGAAGTGGTGGTCGCTCGGCGGATACTCGTGCCACAACGCCGTGCTCGGTGATCCGGGCTTCGCCGACACCGCGCCGTTCGCGGCGGACTTCCTCAAGGCGATGTCGGGCGTGAAGGACTTCTGGCAGGAGCCCGCGTACGCATCGCTGATGCAGTCGATGCAGAAGCGCGTCCACGACTACGTGGTCGCCGACAAGGGCACCGCGCAGGAGGCGCTCGACAAGATGATCGAGGACTGGACCGAGACCTTCGAGGACGAAGGGAAGCTTTGAACCCCGGACCGGATCGGACCGTTCGGGCGGGCGCATCGGCGCCCGCCCGACCGCTCGCACGCCGGGTCCGCGGTCTCTCCGACCGCGCCGTGGTGTGGCTCTTCGTCACCCCGACGATCCTGGTCCTGCTGGCCATCAACATCTTTCCCCTGCTCTGGACCATCTGGCTGAGCTTCACCAACTACCGGGCCAACCGCCCCAACGCGGAGGTCGAGTGGGTGGGTTTGCGCAACTACGAACGCATCCTCAACAAGGAGGACATCTGGGAGTACCTGCAAGCGACCGCGCACTTCCTGAGCTGGACCATGATCCTCCAGGTCATCATCGGCTTCGGGCTCGCGCTCCTCATCAACCGGCAGTTCCGGGGGCACAGCTTCTGGACCACGGTGATCCTGCTGCCGATGATGCTCTCCCCGGCGGTGGTGGGCGTGTTCTGGACCTATCTCTTCCAGCCCCAGACCGGCATCTTCAGCTACATCGTCAACGTCTTCGTCGACGTGGGGCCGCTCGACATGATCGGGAGCGTCGACCTCGCGCCCTGGGCCATCGTCATGGTCGATACCTGGATGTGGGCGCCCTACGTGATGCTCATCTGCCTCGCCGGCCTGCGCTCCATCCCCGACTACGTCTACGAGGCGGCGGAGGTGGACGGCGCCTCCGCCTGGCGCCGGTTCTGGTCCATCACGGTGCCGATGGTGCTGCCGTTCCTGATGCTCGCGGTGCTGTTCCGGGCCATCGAGAACTTCAAGATGTTTGACATGGTGGTGGAGTTGACCTCCGGCGGTCCCGGCTCCACCACCGAGCTGGCCTCCATCAACCTCAAGCGCGAAGCCTTCGAGAAGTGGCGCACCGGGTACAGCTCGGCCTTCGCGGTGATCCTCTTCGTCACCGTCTTCGGGGCCGCCAACGTCTACGTCAAGGCGATGAACGCGGTGAAGCGGCGATGAAGCCTCCGATGAAGGCGACCGAGCAGTGGCGTCCCGGGCCCGGCTTCGCCTGCGTGGCGCTCCCCTTCGGGGCCGCCGGCGCCTGCATCGAGGCGGCGAATGCGGTGAAGCGGCGATGAAGGCGGAGACCGGAGCGGCGGCGACGCCGGCGACGGGGGGCAAGGCGGTCGCCCATTCCGTGGCGGAGTCGTCTCCGGGCCTGCGGTGGCTCGCGGGGCTGGTGGTCGTCGTCTACGCGCTCGTGACGATGATTCCGCTGGTCTGGATCCTGCTGACGGGCTTCAAGACCCCGCAGGACTCGATCTCCTACCCGCCCAAGGTCGTCTTCGAGCCCTCGCTCGAAGGTTACGTGAACCTCTTCACCAACCGTTCGCGGCAGACCCCGGAATACATGGCGAGCCTGCCGCCACCCGAGACCTGGTACGACAAGCTGGTGCGCAGCCGCAACATGGTCATCACCGGACCGTCGCGCTTCAAGGATCGCTACGTCAACTCGGTCATCATCGGCTTCGGCTCCACGTTCCTCGCCGTGTTTCTGGGAACGCTCACCGCCTATGCGTTCTCGCGGTTCAGGGTCCCGCTGCAGGACGATCTGCTGTTCTTCATCCTCTCCACGAGAATGATGCCGCCCATCGCGGTCGCGATCCCGATCTTCCTGATGTTCCGCGAGCTGGGGCTCTCCGACACCCATCTCGGCATGATCCTGCTCTACACCGCGGTGAACATGTCGCTATCGGTGTGGCTGCTCAAGGGGTTCATGGACGAGATCCCCCGCGAGTACGAGGAGGCCGCCATGGTCGACGGCTACACCCGGCTCCAGGCGTTCTTCAAGGTGGTGCTGCCGCAGGCGACCACCGGCATCGCGGCCACCGCGATCTTCTGCCTCATCTTCGCGTGGAACGAGTACGCCTTCGCGCTGCTGCTCACGAGCGGCAATGCGCAGACCGCGCCTCCGTTCATCCCCATCATCATCGGCGAGGGTGGCCTCGACTGGCCGGCGGTGGCGGCCGGGACCACCCTGTTCCTCCTCCCGGTGCTGATCTTCACCGTCATGCTCCGCTCGCACCTGCTGCGGGGCATCACCTTCGGAGCGGTGCGCAAGTGACGCCGTCCGGACCGGTCCCGTTCCCGCTCCCGGTGCGCATCCTCACCGTCATGCTCCGCTCGCACTCGCGGCGGGGCATCACCTTCGAGGTGGTGCGCAAGTGAACCAGTCTGGCGCGAAGAGACGCGGCTGGCGGCGCTTGTTCCGGCGCGGCCCGTGGGAGAACGCCGCGACGGTGCTGATCGCGGCCGGCGTGTGCATGCTGATGCAGCCGTACTGGATGCCCCTCTACACGTACTCGTTCGCGGTGATCCTGACGGGCACGGTGGGGTTCATCATCGTGAGCCACTTCCCGGAGTGAGGTGAGCGATGGCCGAGATCGAGGTGCGCAACGTGCAGAAGCGCTTCGGCGAGTTCGTCGCGGTGCATGACTCCTCGTTCACGATCCGGAGCGGGGAGTTCTTCGTCATGCTGGGTCCGTCCGGATGCGGCAAGACGACGACGCTGCGGATGATCGCGGGGCTGGAGCTGCCGACCTCCGGGCAGATTCTCTTCGACGGCGAGGACGTGACGTTCCTGCGCGCGTCGCGCCGCGACATCGCATTCATGTTCCAGCTCTTCGCGCTCTATCCGCACATGAAGGTCTTCGACAACATCGCCTTTCCCCTGAAGTGCCACGGGGTGTCGCGCCGGGAGCGCCGACGGCGGGTCGAGGAGACTGCGGCGCTGCTGCGCATCGAGCACTTCCTCCACCGGCGGGTGTCGGAGCTTGCGGGAGGCGATCGCCAGCGGGTCGCACTCGGGCGCGCCATCGTGCGCGAGCCCAGGGCGTTCCTGATGGACGAGCCGCTCGGCGCCCTGGACACCGAGATGCGCGAGCTGATGTGCGGCGAACTGCGCACGCTGCACGACCGTCTGCACGCCACCACGCTCTACGTGACGCACGACCAGATGGAAGCGATGTCGATGGCGGACCGGATCATCGTCATGAACCACGGCGTCATCGAGCAGATCGGCGCCCCGCAGGAGATCTACGACCGGCCCCGCACCATGTTCGTCGCCGACTTCATCGGCAGTCCGTCGATGAGCTTCCTGCGCTTCGAAGGCGCGGTGCGGACCGGGCAGTCGTCGGTCGCGGTAGGAGAGGCGGTCGTCGAAGTGCCCGAGCTGCGCGAGTCGCGCGCCCACGGCGCTCTCGCGCTCGGCGTGCGGCCGGAGCATGTGCGCTTCAGCGACGCCTCCGCGCTGCGGGGACGGGTGTACGGCACGGAGTACCTCGGCACCACCCAGATCGTGACGGTCGAGACCGACCACGGTCCGATCCGGGCCCGCATGTCGGCGCGACAGCGGGTGGCGCCCGGCGAGAACGTCGGCATCGAGTGCCGGCCCGGACACCTCGTGGTGTTCGATGCCCACGACGGTCGCGCGCTGGACAGCGGCCTCTTCCGGAGGGGCGCCGATGGCTGACGTTGCGTTGCGGGGCGTTCACAAGCGCTTCGGCGAGACAACTGCCGTCGAGGGGATGGATCTCGCCGTCGCCGACGGCGAGTTCCTGGTGCTGCTCGGCCCGACCGGGGCCGGCAAGACCACCACGCTGCGGCTGCTCGCGGGGCTGGAGAAGCCGGACGAGGGCGAGGTCCGGATCGGAGGCCACGACGTGACCGGCGAGCCGCCGGCGGCCCGCGACCTCGCGTTCGTCTTCCAGCAGTACTCGCTCTACCCGCACATGACCGCGTACGACAATCTCGCGTTTCCGCTCCGCGCGCCGGGTCGGCGGCTCGACGACGGGCGGATTCGGGATCGGGTCACGCACATCGCCGAACTGCTGCACATCGACCACAAGCTCGACAGCAAGGCGACGCAGCTCTCCGGCGGCGAGATGCAGCGCGTCGCCATCGGACGCGCGCTGGTGCGCGACCCCGCCGCCTTCCTGATGGACGAGCCGCTCTCGTCGCTCGACGCGAAACTGCGCTCGGAGCTGCGGCTGGAGCTTGCGCGCATCCACCGCGAGCGGGGCGCGACCATCGTGTACGTGACGCACGACCAGATCGAGGCGATGACCCTGGCGGATCGGATCGGGGTCCTGCGCGAAGGCCGGCTGGTGCAGCTCGGCCCGCCGCGCGACGTCTACGAAGCGCCGCGCAACGTCTATGTGGCCTCCCGGCTCGGCTCCCCGGCGATGAACCTGCTGCCGGGCGATCTGCTGCCGGTCGAGGGCAAACCCGAGGGCACGGCGACGGTGGGCGCGCGGACCGAGCACCTGCACATCGCGCCCGCGGACGACGGCCGCGGCGTGGGTACGGTGCGGCGCATCGAGCACCTGGGCGATCAGAACCACATCCACCTTGCGGTGGGCGAACACACGCTGGTCACGCTCGCGGATCCGGCGTCGGCGTTGCGCACCGGCGACCCCGTCGATATCCGACTCGACGCCCCGGTGTTCTTCGACCGGGACGGAGAGCAGCTTGCGCCGCGGACTCGGTGACCGGAATTCATGGCACCGGAGTCCATGGCAGTGGCGAGGAAGGACATACGTCCGATTTTTGGGGCGACCCCTGTTGGGACGACCCCTTTTATGGCGGCCTCTTTTACGGCGAGCTTTTGGTTGTAGCGACCCCGGGATCGAACGCGCCCCATCCTCGCCGACGAGGGCGGGATGCTCTCGGTCCCCCCGGATCGACCTGGATCGACCTGGATCCACCGGGATCGACCCGGACCGACCGGGACCGAAAACGAGCGATCTCACAGACGGACACCCTGCGAGGAGACGCGATGCCGACCATGAACAAGCTGTGCGCCGACGTGGCCGCGGCGGTGCGCGCGAACGCGGACGCGCTGACCGAACTCGACCGGGCGATCGGCGACGGCGACCACGGAGCCAATCTGCGTCGCGGCTTCGACGCGGTGGCCGCGCTCGGCGCGGAGCTCGACGCGATGCCGCCGGGCCAGGCGTTGCAGAAGGCGGGCATGACCCTGGTGATGAAGGTCGGCGGCGCGTCGGGTCCGCTCTACGGATCGCTGCTGATGGGGATCGGCAAGTCGCTCGCCGGGGCGGCGAACCCGGCGCCGGCGGGCGGAACCCCGAGCCCGTCCGAGATCGCGGAGGCACTCCGGGCCGGCATCGACATGGTCCGTCAGCGCGGCAAGTCCGACGCCGGCGACAAGACGATGCTCGACGTGCTGATACCGGTCTGCGAAGCGCTCGACGAGGGCGTGTCGCAGTCGCTTCCCATCCCCCGGCTGCTCGACGAACTCGGTGCGGCGGCCGCCCGCGGCCTCGAGTCCACCCGCGCGCTCCGGGCGCGCAAGGGACGCGCCTCGTTCCTCGGCGAACGCAGCATCGGCCACCTCGACCCCGGCGCCGGGTCGGGCCGGATCATCATCGACGCCCTGTGCGCAAGCCTGCGAGGCACTTCATGAGCCCCTCCACCTCCCCCGTGTCGGCCCGCAACGTCGGCATCGTCATCGTCTCGCACTCGCCCCACGTCGCCCGTGGCGCCGAGGACATGGTGCGCCAGATGGTCGGCGAGAGCGTCCCCCTCGCCGCCTGCGGGGGCAATCCGGACGGCGGGCTCGGCACCGACGTGGCGGCGATCTCGGCCGCGCTCGACACCGCGTGGTCGGACCGCGGAGTGGCGGTGCTGGTCGACCTCGGCGGGGCGGAAATGAACGCGGAGATGGCGGTCGAGATGCTCGACGAGAGCCGCCGCGATCGCATCAGGATCTGCAACGCCGCCGTCGTCGAAGGGGCGGTGATGGCGGCGACGGAGGCGTCGATGGGCAGCGCGCTCACCGACGTGTGCGCGGCGGCCGAGGATGCGATATGAGATCCGAGGTCCGGGTCGTCGTCACCAACCCCACCGGGCTGCACGCCCGTCCCGCGGTGAAGCTCGCCCAGCTTGCGGCCGGCTTCGACGCACACATCGAGATCCGCGCCGGGGACGACGGCGACTGGGTGCGGGCGCGCAGCACCGCTCGGGTGATGAAGCTGAAAGCCGGGGCGCAGTCCACCATCCACTTTCGGGCCGAGGGGATCGACGCGGACGACGCGCTGTCGGCGCTCGTCGATTTCGTCCGCCGGGACTTCGACGAAGGACCCGCGGCGGCGTTGCCGGACGGAGCCTCGCGGTGGCGCGAGGATGGGGGGCGCGATGCGGCGCATGACGACTCGAACGCACCCGGGGCGACTCCGGAACGCGCAGCCGCGAATGACGACACCTCCGCCGCGGCGCCGCCGAGCGAGCCGATCGGGCGTCACGGCGAGGACATGTCGATCTTCGCGTCGAACCCGGTCGCAGGCGGGGCGAGCCTCGCCGCGGAGCGGGCAATTCCGGCCGTGGTGGCGTCTCCGGGGCTCGCCATCGGCATCCTGCACATGCCCGCATCCGCCGACCGCGCCGACGGCGAACTCCCGGCCAGACAGCCCGGCACCGCGGGCAGCGAACGGGCCGCCTTCGACGCCGCGGTCGCACGGACCATCGCGCGGCTGCGCGAACTCGCCGACGCCGCCGGCGATCTCGGCCGCGATGTCATCGGCTTCCAGATCAGTCTTCTCGAGGACGAGGAGTTCATCGATCCCGTCCGGGCGGCGATCGCGGCCGGCGCGGCCGCGGATCGGGCGTGGCTCGATCATCTGGCCGGGGAGATCGCGGACTACGAGTCGGCCCCCACCGCCTATCTGCGCGATCGCGCCGCCGATCTGCGCGACCTGCGCGAACGGGTGGCGACGGCGTTCGCGGGCAATGCGGGGGCAGGCACGGGGGAAAATGCGAGTCGGGAAGCGGAAGGAGATCCAGACGCAGGCCCAAGGACGGATGTGCGGCCGGAGGCGGGTCCGGATCCGGAGGCGCGCCGAGCGCCGGAAGCGAGGCCGGACCCGGAGGCAGATCCGAATGCAGGCTCAGAACCAGAGGCAGGGGCGGGCATGGATGCGGGTCCAGACTCGGAAGCTCGGCCCGAGCGGTACGTGATGATCGCCGACGAGCTGACTCCCTCGCGTTTTCTCGAGCTCGACCGGAGCCGCATCGTCGCGGTGGCGACCCGTTCCGGGAGCGTCGCCGGCCATGCGGCGATGCTCGCGCGGGCGCATGGCGTGCCGATGCTGGTGCAGCTCGCGTGCGATCCCGCGGAGTTTGAACCGGGCACGGAGGCCGTCGTCGACGCCGACGAGGGCCGTCTCGTGCTCGCTCCGCCGCGTGCGGTCCGGGAACGGTATTCGCAGCGCATCGAGGAGCGACGCGCCCGCGCGCGCGAGGCGGCTCAGCACGCATCCAGGCCCGCCCGCACCCGCGCGGGCGTTCGGATCCAGGTGCTCGTGAACGTCGACGATCCGACCGGACTCGCCAGCG
Organism: Thiotrichales bacterium; assembly: GCA_026709935.1. Taxonomy (GTDB): domain Bacteria; phylum Pseudomonadota; class Gammaproteobacteria; order HK1; family HK1; genus HK1. The sequence continues at coordinate 11,634 of JAPOSC010000028.1, read as the reverse complement.
TCGATCCGGCGCACTGCGACGGCATCGGCCTCGCCCGCACGGAGCTCCTCTTCCACGGCGCGGACGGCCGGCCCGGGGAGCAAACGCAGTTCGAGTGCTATCGAAGACTCGTCGCGTGGGCGAACGGCCGCCCGGTGACGATGCGCACGCTCGATGCCGGCGGCGACAAGCCCATCCCGGGACTCACCATCGAGGGCGAATCCAATCCCTTTCTCGGACTGCGCGGGGTGCGGCTGTCGCTGGCGCGGCCAGATGTCTTCGCGACGCAGCTCCGCGCGCTGGCTCGGGTGGCGGCCGGCGCGGAGGTCAAGGTGATGCTGCCGATGGTGACGACGCCAGCGGAGGTCGACCAGGTGCGCCGACTCCTGGCGAGCGAGGTCCGGGCATTGCGGGCGGCAGGCATCAAGGCGGCAATGCCCCGGCTCGGAATGATGGTCGAGGTGCCGGCGGCGGCCCTGACCATCGAGCGCTTCGACGCCGACTTCTTCTCGATCGGCACCAACGACCTTGCCCAGTACGTGCTCGCCGCCGGCCGCGACTCGGCCGCGGTGGCCGACATCCTCGATCCGCTGCACCCCGCCGTTCTGGAGCTGATCGCGCGGGTGGCCGACGCCGGCGCCCGCACCGGTCGCGAGGTGAGCGTCTGCGGCGAGATGGCGGCCCGCCCCGAGTGCCTGCCCGCGCTGATCGAGGCGGGCATCCGGACGATCTCCGTCCCGTCCAACGCGCTGGCGCGCATCAAGGCCGCGATCGCCGACCTTTGACGACCACCAGCGATTTCCACCAAGCCGGAACATGCGCTCCAAATCGCCCCGAATAGACGCACCGGAGACCCAAATGTTGCCGGAATCGCACTGCGTGGCTGCCTCTCGGGCCGCCAGCGGCAATCGCGGGACAATCACCGGTACCGCCGTGCGAAACCGGAGGCCGCCCTCACTCCCGGTTACTTGTGCCGTGTTCCCGGCGTGACCAAGACCATGGCCGTCGCCCGAAACGGCAGGCAGGAACGCATCGCCGCCTACAAGACGACCCTCCGGCGCTTCATCGACCAGCGTCCGTCCGGCATTCGTCGCCGGATCGCCGAGGTCACCGGCACCCACAAGAGCTTCATCTCCCAGCTCACCAACCCCTCGGACACCACGCCGCTGCCGGCCCGGCACATCGACGCCATCTTCGCCGTATGCCACCTCTCGCCGGAAGAGCAGCGGACCTTTCTCGCGCAATACCACCGCGCCCATCCCGAGCCGCGCGAGCATGCGGAGCGCCGGGACTCGCCCCGGCGCCATACTCGCACGCTGCACCTGCGAATTCCGGTCATCGAGGACGAGAAGAAGCAGAAGGCGCTGGAATCCCTGATTCGGGACACGGCGCGTCGGCTCTTCGAACTGGTGGACTGAGGGTCGCAATGCCCGCCGGCGCTGCGCGATGCCATCCCCACCTGGAAGGGCCGGGTGGGCGTCTCCGAGCATCTCGTCGCAATGCCCGCCGACGCTGCGGGACGTCATCCCGCAGTGCCATATCCCGGAAACACAAGGGCTGCCGGTCGGAAGCAAATCCCGGCTCGGGCCGATTGCGGACGCTCGATGCGCTGCCTCCAGCCGCGTGCGCGTATCTGATCGGGCCCGGGCCGGAGGCCGCAGTGGCAAGCTATGATCGGCGGATGGTCAACGTCGCCCGTGCGGTGGATATTCCCCCCTTCGAGCTGGAAGGTTGACAGACGGTCGTGTGACCCGCAGGAGAGACAACATGAAGAAGCTGATCAACAACGTGGATGATGTGCTGACGGAGAGCCTCCGCGGATTCGAAGCCGCCTGTGGCGATGTCGTCCGGCTGCATCGGGACCCGGTCTTTCTCAGCCGCGCGACACCCGCGCCCGCAGGCAAGGTCGCGCTGGTGTCGGGCGGCGGGAGCGGCCACGAGCCCCTGCACGGCGGATTCGTGGGGCGCGGGATGCTTGACGCCGCATGTCCCGGTCAGGTGTTCACCTCCCCGACTCCGGACCAGATGCTTGCGGCGGCCCAGGCGGTGGACCGTGGCGCGGGGACGCTCTTCATCGTCAAGAACTACTCCGGCGACGTCATGAACTTCGAGATGGCGGCCGAGATGTACGAGGGGACGTGCGCCACCGTGCTCACCAACGACGACGTGGCGGTGGAGGACAGCACGTACACCACCGGGCGCCGGGGTGTCGCCGGTACGCTGGTGGTGGAGAAAGTGGTGGGCGCAGCGGCGGAGGCGGGCGCGGACCTCGAAGCATGCCGCGCGCTCGGCGTGCGGGTGAACGAGCGCACCGCCTCGATGGGCGTCGCCCTCACGAGCTGCACGGTGCCCGAAGCGGGCCGACCAACCTTCGACATCGACGAAGACCAGATGGAGATGGGGGTCGGCATCCACGGCGAGCCGGGTCGCAAGCGGTTGCCGATGGCCTCCGCCGACGCGATCGCCGCCCAGCTCGTCGAGCCGATTCTGAACGACCTCTCCCCTGCCGCCGGGGATCGGGCGTTCCTGCTCGTCAACGGCTTCGGCGCGACCCCGCTGATGGAGCTGACCCTGATGTACGACGCCGCGCGCCGCGCCATGGCGTCGAGCGGCGTCGAGGTGGTGCGCAGCCTCGTCGGGAACTACGTGACCTCGCTCGACATGGCCGGCTGCTCGATCACGCTGTCGATGATGGACGACGAGGCGTTGTCGCTATGGGATGCGCCGGTGCACACGGCGGCACTGCGGTGGGGGTGCTGAAACCACCCGGCGGCGGAATCATTCTGCACCGAGCGAGCCCGAGACTCAGTGGACCCGGAGTCCGTTCAGGGCGCTGGGCTGCGCACCGCGCGCCATCTTCTTCGCCGGTGCGCCCATCGAGCTGGGATCTCACTCAGCATGACCTGCACGCTACCGTTGTCCGTGTAATCGCGATGTGCCACGGCGTTCACAATGGCTTCGGTCACCACCTCCGGGGGAATTTCATATGTCCTGGGCGCTCGGCCGGCATCGGGAGCGGCGTCGCTTCGTCCTCGGTCCGGCCGGGGACATCCCTGGTTTCGCGCATGGGTCCGTTCTCAGCCGGCGCCCGCGGCATTTGCACTCAGGAACTCCTCCAGAGCGAACCGGGGCACGCCCCGGACGACGTCTGCGGTGTGCGTTGTATCGGCGACGAGCAGGTCGGCCGTGCGGGCCCCGTCGATCGGCTGCGGGTCAAGGCCGATTGCGCGCCGGGCGCCCGTGGTCACGCCCGCGAGCCAGGGGCCGAACGGCGGGTCCAGATGCGCCGTCAGCACCGCGAGCGCCAGTGCGTGCATGGGGTCGAGCCGTCCCACGGGGCAGAACGCATCGGCGACGTTGTCCGAGCCGAACGCGACCGTCACTCCCGCCCCATGGAGCTCTCGCACGCGGGTGATGCCCCGGCGCTGCGGGGTGCCCGCGCCGCGCCCCTGCAGGTACAGGTTGGTGGCGGGGAGCGCCCCGATCGAGAGGCCGGATCGGGCGACCGTCTCCACCAGGCGCGCCAGCGCGTCGCCTTCGAGGTTCATCAGAGCGCACGCGTGACCGCACAGCACCGGCCCCTCGAAGCCCGTCTCCGTGATCACTCGCGCAATCGCCTCCAGACCCTCGGGGGGCCGCTCCAGACTCTCGTCCACGTGAAAGTCCAGCGGCAGACCATGCCGCTCGGCCAGCTCGATCACGCAGCGCAGGCGTCTGGCCATGTGGGTCTGGCCGAGCACGAACACGCCCAACACTCCCCCCGCTGCCGCAAGCAGGCGGGCAACGCCGGACACATAACTCCGGTCGTCGAATATCTCCAGCGAAAGGAGCGCGCTGCGCTGCACCACCGTGTGAGGGGCGATCTCTTCGGCCAGCTCGCCGATGACCTCCCAGGCGAGGGGAGGCGATCCCGCCGGCGCGCGGTCCGTATCCCAGTCGATGTGGGTACGCACGGATCCGCAGCCGCTCGACCGCAGCTCGTCCAGCCCCCGGCCTGCGCGCTCGCGGAGGTCGTCGCGCGTCCAGCGCGCCCGGTCCCGTCGCTGGCCCTCGATCGCGCGGTGCAGATCGCCGCCCACCGCGCCGAGCCTCGCGACCGTATGGCACTTGTCGAGATGGCAGTGCGGCTCCACCAGACGGGGCACTACCACTCGCCCGGCGAGATCGAATCCGGAGTGACCATCCACCACTTCGCCGGGCGCCAGCAGGCGGCGCACGCGCCCTTCTTCGATCAGCAGGTCTCCGCGCACACAATCGTGCTCGATGCGTCCCGCGAACTCCGCGGGCTTCTCCACCAACGCCCGAGGCACCCGCGCGTCCCGAAGCACCAGGCGGGGGCTCGCGAGGGGTTCAGATCGGGGATGCATCCCGGTCACACCGAGCGGTCATTGCTTCGCACCCGGTCGCGCCGCGATGGCTTCCACCTCGACCTTGAAGATCTCGCGCGCGAACCCGGCCACGATAATCAGGGTGGAGGCCGGCGGCGGGTCGACAGATCCGATGAACGCATCCCGGGCGGCCATGTAGTCGGCCAGACAGGCGCGGTCGGTCACGTACGCGTTCAACCTGACCACGTCCGCCACGCTCATGCCGGCCTCGTGGAGCACGGCGCGGAGGTTGTCGAAGCAGAGCGCCGCCTGCCCCGCCGCATCTTCCGGCACGGCGTCGTCGGGTCCGATCCCGAGCTGGCCCGAGCAGAACAGGAGGCGGGCCCCGGCATCCACCGAAACGCCATGGGAGTAGCGCGCGAACGGGGGTCGGATAAGAGGAGGGGTGAAGTGAGAGAGCATGTGCGCATGCTCCTGGCGGCGGATTCGATGGTGGTCTGGATGATCGAGCTTACTCCTCGGTGAACCTCGGCGCCCGGCTCGAAAAAATGGGCGCGCACATTGTCGCGCAGAGCACATCGGGCCGGTGGCTTCGGCGCTGCGGGGAGATCAGGCGGCCACGAGTTCCACCCGCCCGTTGCCAAGCACCATGGTGTCGCGCTCCAGCACATGGGTGCGGAACGAGACGACATCACCGTCGATCCACATCGCGGTGCGCAGCATCTCCCCCGGATACACCGGAGCGGTGAACCGCACCTGCATGGAACGGATGCGGCTGCCGTCGTAGTCGCAGACCGCAGCCATCACCGCGTGCCCCGCGTAACCCATGGTGCACATGCCGTGGAGGATGGGCCGCTCGAAGCCCGCCGCCCGCGCCACCGCCGGGTCCGCGTGCAGGGGGTTGCGATCGCCGCTCAGTCGGTACACGAGCGCCGCGTCCGGGGCCACCGCAAGATCATGGTGGAGATCCGGCTCGCGCCGCGGGAGTCGGTGCACCGGTCTCGGTCGTGGGTCACGCCCGCCGCAACCGCCATCGCCGCGCAGCAGCGTCGTCTGCTCCAGGGTGCAGACCAGTGCGCCCGTCGCCTCCTCCACGACGTCCCGTCGCGCGAACAGGAACGCCCCGAACGCGGCCCCCTTGTCGTCGACTCCGACAATTCGGGTCCTGCCCCGGAGCTTCACGCCAATCGGAAGCGGCCGGTGAATCGTGAACGCCTGCTCGCCGTGCAGCACCCGCTTCCAGTCGACGCCGGTGGCCGGATCCTTGAGCCAGAACCCCGGGTAGGCAACGACGTTTGCCATCATCGGGAGCACGTCCAGCCCCTCCTCGTAGACGTGGCGCAGGTGGCCGGGATGCACCGGCTGCACGCCGAAGCCCACTCCGAGGGCGTAGAGGATGCAGTCGGTATCGCTCAGGGTCCGGGTGACCTCGGGAACCGCATATCCCATGATCGCGTCGTAGGTAATGGCCATCTCGTGGGTACGCCTCTTTCGCCTCTCGTCCCTCGCGCTCAGGCCCTGTGCGAGCCTCTACGGGGTCCGGCGATCCGGCCCTCCATTCTCAGGAAATCAATACGGTATTAGTTTCTTGACTAAATTCATAGAAAAGTATAAATTTTCATCCTGACTCACCGAAGCTCAAGAGATTCACAATGCCTGAATACACAAATCCTTTTCGGCCAGGAGCAGGACACCAGCCCCCATACCTCGCCGGCCGTCAGGCCGAGAGGCGGGCATTTTCGCAGGTCCTCGAACAGACGACCATCCTCGAAAACATGCTGTTTACGGGTCTCCGAGGCGTCGGGAAGACCGTACTGCTCGATTCACTCAAGCCCCTTGCCTTTGAGAAACAGTGGATCTGGGTAGGAGCAGACATCAACGAATCTTCGAGCATAAGCGAAGAGCACATCGCGACGCGCCTCTGCACCGATTTGTCTCTGACTACATCCTCGATCGTAGTCGCGACTACATCATCTCGCACGCCGGGATTTACCTCGAAGACGACGACCTTGGAACATACGCTCACCTACGACGCACTGATGTCTATCTACAAGAGGACTCCGGGACTCCCGCTCGACAAGATCAAGACCGTCATCGAGACGGCATGGAACGCCATTTCCGAGAGCAGAGCGGCACGGGGAATCGTATTTGCCTATGACGAGGGACAGAATCTCTCAGACCACGCGGAGAAAGAGCAATTCCCACTGTCTCTTCTCCTCGATGCATTTCAATCCCTTCAAAAGAAAAATCTGCCACTGATCCTCGTACTGACAGGTCTGCCCACCCTGTTTCCGAAACTCGTGGAGGCACGCACGTTTTCTGAAAGAATGTTCCGATCTGTATTTCTGCAAGGACTTTCGTACGAAGACAGTCGCGAAGCGATATTGAAGCCGATCAAAGATACCCAATCCGTGAAACTGGCAGATGATGCCGTGAATACAGTCATCGGGATGTCCGGCGGCTACCCCTATTTCATCCAGTTCATCTGCAAGGAGGTGTACGACGCATTCATTCATCGGTGGGACAAAGGAGAGCGCGGAAGTGTCCCAGTACACGAAATCGAGAGGAAGCTGGACACCGATTTTTTTTCAGGACGATGGGCAAGGACTACGGATAGACAGCGAGAGCTGCTTACCGTCATCGCACGCCTGCCGAACTGCGACAACGAGTTTACTGTCCAGGAAATCGTGGAGAAGTCACGCCAGGGGAAGGAGAAATCATTCAGCAGCAGCCACACCAACCAGATGCTCGCCGCACTTGGCGCTCAGGGGCTGGTATTCAAGAACAGGCACGGGAGGTATTCCTTCGCGATTCCCATGCTGGGGAACTACATCCGAAGACAGAACCAAGGATAAAGAATTTCTGATGATACGTTCTCTGTGTGAATCTCTATGGGCTCCGATGAGAACATCGATCTCAGTCATGATCTTTTCACACTGCTCAATCGCCATGAGAGCATCTCTCGTCCCTCGCGCTCAGGCCCTGTGCGAGCCTCTACGGGGTCCGGGTGTGGGGAAGGCTCGGGGGGTACATTCGCCGGGGCGCGTACCAACGACGATGAGCATCCCCCGGCGGTTCCAGTCCTTGTAGACTCAGGAGTTGATCCCTCAATTCAATGGCGAGTACATCAAGTACCTACTGGCGTTTGAGGCCGCGATCAAATGCGCACTGCTTGATTCGAACCTCCATATCTCTCCCGTACTCGAATTTCTCGGCATGCTGGAAAGCCAGGGCTTGAATGTCATAGGCCAGCATGCCGTCAACCTCAGCCGCAAGTACTTTTGCGCGAACCCTCGCCCACTCGGAGGCACCAATATCCGCTGATACGGAGTGACCAAGGTCCGTGAGCTGCATAGGGCTGCCGGTCTCGACGGTGGCGGGCCCGAGCCTCCCGAGGATGATCCTGATGACGAAATTGACGGGCGATGCGAGAGGAGAGAGGAAGAAACGATGGGATGCCGGTCGGGGTCCCCCGCAAAAACCACCTGAGATATCCCTGCGAGGCACCGGCACCGCTGCCTGAGCTGCCGACTACTCGGTGGAGGTGGAGGGAGCGACGACGCTGGGAGCGCCCTCGAAAGATTCCGAATCCCGTGAGGCAACGCCGCCGCCCACTCCGTAAAACCGTCTGTCCTGCGCTTCCTGCGCGCCCCGGTGGGGCGGTACCGCCGGGCGGGCTCAGATGCGCTCCTCGCGCCGCCTCGACAACGCTTCCGCAATCGCCAGCCGCACGGCATCGCTCCGGCTGTGATAATTACGCGGCTTCCCGACATGCGGGCGTCTCTGCTCCTTCAGCGCCTGGTCCTGGTTCATCCGATCGACAAGCGCCTCAAGCATTTCCCGATCTTCAGGGGAGAGCCGCATGTGCAGGAACCCGCCGGTGGCCATCCGTCCGTGCTCCTGAACGATGCTGAAGGGGAGGAAGGGGTACCGACGGCCCGGAAGGTTCCTGCCAGACCGTCGGTAATGCCTACCGAGAGCATAGGCGCTCCGATTAGAGCGCCTAACGTGCACCGCTCTCAGTTGCTCGCGTCGAGATTAGCGCCAAAGCCCCCGACCATTTCGTGCGTCGATCCGAAATTAGCTTCAAATACGCCAACTGCTATATTCGGAGTCGTGTTTTTATCGTCATCCTTTTCTGCGGTTTGGTGGTACAAACGGCCTTCCCACGTACCGTCACCATTCTCGTCAGGGTTCCCTGCAGTCAGAGACCATATAGCCTCAGCTTTCGGTGCGTCTGCGCCGGTCTGTGACTCGAAATTACCGGCAGTACCGGTCCATCCAGCGCGCTTCAACTCAACGCTCCACGGTACCGATGCTCCGTTAGCTACAAACTTGTCGATTGTCCCAGTAACTCCACCCTTATCGGTAGCTCCATTACTGGCGGAAAACATCGCTGTTAGCGCCACGTCTGCCGTGAAATCGCCTGAGTCGCCACTTTTGTTCTCTGCGCGGTAGATAGCAAACTGACCGGTAGCCTTCCCTGCGTACTTAGCGGTGCCGCCAATTGTAGTAACACCGGAAGCCACCTGTAGGTCGTCATTGTCGAGTGTTCCTACCGGCCCGTAGAACGCGCTCGCCATTGTTGGCTTCCCGTCGTCTTCAGGGTCCGTCTCTAGCCACCAGCCGAAGAGCAGGTAGAGATCATCTTCGGTCTGCACCATTCCAGCATCGCCTGAATCAGGGGCGAATCTCCATTCATCAACATCTCCCAAATCGAATCCACCATCCGTGTGAGGTTCAACAGTACATCCATCACTATTGTCGCAAGTGTACGTGCCCATAGCTCCGTTATATGAGCCTTTGACGGTATCATCGTCGTCGTAGGTCGTGCTGCCTGATGTCGGGAATCCCTTGATGTTTGGATCCCCGTCGGCGTCTGTGATCCGGTAGCCATCACTAGTCCTAGTACCGTCTACGTTTGTGGTGCTTGGTAATGCAGCGTAGACTCCGAAATTCTGCTTCTTCGCATCCGCTTGACTGGTGTAGACCCTCGCGGAGTCCGTGACCTCTTTGTCATCATTCATCCTCTCGTAGTGCGCTCCTTTCCATCCGCCAAGAGGCGATACAGAGGTTTGGGTTTTCTTGAGGGCTCTTGGTAGTGACTCTGGCGTCTCGATGGTAGTATCCCAAATATTGAACGCTAATTCTCCATCGCCGTTGATCGTCGCCAGATTATCGCCAGTATCAACTGCTGTAAGAGCGGCAGTCCCGATCTTCCCAAGCCCGATATTGTTTCCAAGCAGAGCCTTTCCTGCGTCGGCCTTCGCCTTATTCGCCATATTCGTCGCCGCCGTATCGAGCTTGCCTTTCTCGGTCCTCGCAGTAGAAAGGGCAGCCCGCGCTTCACGCAGCGACTTCTCTGCTTCTGCCTTATCGGTTTCGTCGTACATGAGTCCCTTGATTGCAGCATCAAGGGCCGTCACGGCACCATCGAGTGCCTGTATCAGCATATCCGTCGGCTGGACGCTGTCCAAGGCGCGGCGCGCGTTGTCAGCGTTGGTGACCGCCGTTGCGAGACTGTCTTTCTCAGTCATCAACTGAGCCGCGGTCGGCTCCATGTCGTCTTCAGTATTCGTCTTGTTGTTGCTCGACCCCCCGCACCCGGCGAGGCCGATGCTGGCCGCGATGGCCATGCTCGCCCATAGGCTTGCTCGTGCGTTCATCTCATGCGCTCCTGATTGGAATCGACTGTGAAGTCATCACACCGTAATGAGATCGCAGTCCTCACGCCGGAGGCGCGATCGGTGCGAATTGGACACTAAGTGACAACACAGTGTCAACACACCACACGAAGCCTATTCTTAGGCACTGCAACCAACTCACTTTCCGACGAATTTGGCCTTGGCCTTTAGGCCGTTGCCGGGGAATTCGGTTCTAGAACATGAGAAAGGGCGGGTAAGCCCTTGAATCTGACTACCGGAAAGTTGCAGATTGCTGACAAGTGTGGTTTTGGTAGCACAACGCGGGAGAGGGTTGCATGGCATCAAACGCAGCACCGGAGTGCAACTATTTTACTTTTTTCGGTATAGTAGTTCCCCCCCTAGTTGGCGGCGGGGATGGGATTCGAACCCACGAGGCCTGGGCAATCAGGCCTACTGACTTCCGAAGTCAGCGCGTTCAACCACTCCGCCACCCCGCCGGGGGCTTCACGACCCGGCCCCAGAATCCTGGAAAGAAGATGGGGTCGGGTCGTTTCTTATTGAACTGTCATGCAGTCATCTGTCGCAGAGCCAATCCCTAGCCTTGCGCTGCACGTTGAGATGAAGTGTTTTGCAATCGAGGCACGTAAGCGTGACGTTGATCCTGTCGGTTACCATTTCGCAGTTCCAGCGATGGACGGACTAGAAACGTATCAGAAGATCACTGTAAGCAACACCATACTTTCATGTGTACTGGCGAGGGAGCCTGAAAGTTTCCGATATAAATCAGCGATTTACAGAGAAAGGGAGATCTGGATGAAGGCCAAGTGGTCCACCTCAAACGTAGTTGCGTTAGTATTGGGCCATGACCGGACCAGAACTCTTCTACTCCTCAACTATCGGCACCGCACCCGATGCGGGTCGGTCCCCCTTCGCTGTTCATTACGTACAGTTGGCATCGGACTGGCTCAGCCCAGGGTTTCACCTCTTCGGCCTGTGGTTAGGCGAAGGAAAGAAAGTGGCTGAGTGGGCCGAGATGTACCCAGAATGGGCGGTCTCGCTAACATCGATAGCGCTCTTTATCATTGCGTGGTTCTCATGCATGTGGGGACTCCAAGCCCTGTTCAAAGTACGAGAAGCATGGTTTCGAGGGCAAAAGGGGAAAGCTGAGGCACGACAGAAGGACGCCAATGCACGAGAAGCCGGGGCCAATGCACGAGCGGCAGAAGCTAATGCGCGCGAGGCAGAACTTAGGGTGCGTGCGGCGGAAGTTGAATTGGAATGGACTGAAGCTAGGGCGCAGCGAGAGAAACAACTAGACAGCATCGAGAAGACCGAACTGGCGCAAAGAAGAACCGTATTTTTCAGGAAGCCGATCGAGGAAGCGGCGAATTCTCTATTGCAGCAAGGTCGCGTTATTGAGCTTCGGCAGCGTAAGCAAAAGAAGTAGTAATGCAGGCGATAACAGGGAAGCCGATCTCATCTTGTACTACCTCCCTTCCGACTGGCGCGGGGAAAATAGGTTGGCGAGCTTAGAGGGTAGCAAGCATGAGAGGCAGGTTAGATGAGTCAAGTTTGGTTATTTGGCTTTTTGATCTTCATGAGGCTTGCATAGAAAGATGACTTGAACAGATGGCAACGTATGCTCGTGATACCAATTTCGCTGAACCTCTTTAAGGGCTTCA
>JAPOSC010000053.1 GCA_026709935.1 Thiotrichales bacterium | reverse complement strand
TATGGCCACTTGGCCATGGGTCTCCCGTTACGACTGGCAGCAAATCGATCTACACGGATTTCCTCATGTTCGGGACTGGTACGTGCGCATCGCCGAACGACCGGCCGTGCTGCGCGGCTACCGGGTGCCGAAGTACGCGGGCGTTGTCCCACTGCCCTGATCGGCATACCGGGGGCGAGACAGGCGATTTAAGAGGAGAGCGGGAAACCGCGCGTGGCTCTGGTCTCGGTCACCCGCGTGCGCGGTCCTCTTCCACGTCGATCGCGCACGCGGCGCCGGGGCCGCCGCGAGGCTGTTGCCCGGCACCGTCATTCCGTGCTTCCGCCGGGCCCATGCCGGGCACCACTTCCTGAAGCGCACGGAGGACCGGCCGCGGCTGGCGGAGTGGAGGAACGGATGGATCGGCAGGATCGCGGAGATCTACAGGACGGATGGACGCGGTCCGGCTCGGCCGCCTCGGTCCCGGACGGAAGGGTTTGCTGCGGCGCGGAGAGGTCGAGTGCCCGCGACCACGGGTGCGACTTCACCGTCGCCGGGATGGAGCCACTACGACAAGAACAACAGGGCCGACAGGCCGAGGAAGGACATCTGGCTCCGCCCGCTCCGCAGAGACTGGAAGCGGCCCCTCAACCGTTGAACGTCACCTCGCAGCCGAACGCTTACGGTTCAGGAAATAAGCGTAGGTTTTGGCAATGCCTTCTTCTAGCGTGCATTTCGGTTGCCAACCGAAGGCGGCCTGGCGACTTGTGTCCATGAGTTTCCGTTTCACGCCAACAGGCCTGTCGAGGTTGAGGACAAATTTACCATTCCAGCCGATGACATTGGCCACGGCATGATAATATTCCCGGACCGACAGATCGTGCCCCATCCCCAGATTCATGACATCGGGCAGGTCATCAAAGCGTTCGACTGCGGCCCAGATGCCGTCGGCGGCGTCTTGTGCATACATAAATTCGCGTCTTGCAGTGCCATCACCCCAGATTTCGACTTCCGGTGATCCCTGCTGTCTAGCCGCATGAATCTTGGCAATCACGGCCGGCAGCATGTGTGCGCCGTGCGGTGAGAAGTCGTCCCACGGTCCGAAGAGGTTGCAGGGGATTAGAGTCTTGTAGGCAAGGCCGGAACCGTCTCGGGAGATATAGGCGCAGAGCCGCTGGCAAAAAACCTTGGCGAGCGCGTAACCTTCGTTGGTCTGCTCCAGTGCACCGGTCAGGATCTGGTCCTCGCTCAGGGGGTTGCGCCCGTTTACCGGATAGAAACAGCTGGAGGCCAGGTTGATGACCCTTGGAATGCCGATCGATCTGGCCGCCATCAGAACGTTGCGGCCAATCATGGTATTAGCATCAAGGAACTCTATCAGTCCGCTCATATTGGCACTGATCCCGCCGACCTTTCCGGCATTGTGAATGATGATGTCCGGCATGGCATCGGCCAGCCAGGCAGAAACAGCCTCGCCATACATGAGATCCAGTTCGGAACGCTCCGGAGCCAGAATCTGATGGGATTTCGCAATCGGGTGCGCCCGGAGATTGCGCCCCACCATGCCCGATCCACCGGTAATCCAGATTTTAGTCACCGTGTCCGAGCCTTTCCGATTCGCGTCTGATCACATCCAGATCGCTGGCCATCATTTCCGCAATCAGCGCATCCAGAGATGTTGTCGCCCGCCAGCCCAGTTCGCGTTCGGCCTTGGACGGGTCGCCGATTAGCATGTCGACTTCCGTTGGCCGGAAGTATCGGGGGTCGACCCTGACCAGACATTGTCCGTTTGGCCCAATTCCCTCCTCGCCAATGCCTTCACCCCGCCATTCAATCGGCATGTCCACATATGCGAACGCCTTCTCGACAAAGGTTCGAACCGAGTGGGCTTGGCCTGTTGCCAGGACAAAATCATCGGGTGCAGGGCGCTGAACGATGCGCCATATGCCCTCGACATAGTCTCTTGCATGCCCCCAGTCGCGCTGTGCGTCAAGATTGCCCAGATAGACGACATCCTGTAACCCCAGCTTGATCGCCGCGGCAGCACGAGTGATCTTCCGGGTGACAAAGGTCTCGCCTCGTATAGGGCTTTCGTGATTGAACAAAATGCCATTCGAGGCATGGATGTTGTAGGCCTCGCGATAGTTGACCGTGATCCAATAGGCGTAGAGTTTTGCAGCTGCGTAGGGAGAGCGGGGAATGAATGGGGTGGTCTCGCGTTGGGGGGTTTCCCCCACCATGCCATAGAGTTCTGATGTCGAGGCCTGATAGAATCTTGTCTGTTCGGCCATATCCAGGATGCGCAGGGCCTCAAGCATGCGCAATGTACCTACCGCGTCGGCGTTGGCGGTATACTCGGGCGTGTCGAAACTCACCTGAACATGGCTCTGGGCCGCAAGGTTGTAAATCTCGTCCGGCTGAACCTCTTTCACTATACGAATGAGATTGGTGCTGTCGGTCATATCTCCGTAATGAAGATGGAACCGCGGATGATCCTCATGCACATCCTGATAGAGGTGATCTATTCTTTGCGTGTTGTAGGAAGATGCGCGCCGTTTGACGCCATGCACCTCATAGCCTCTCTCCAGCAAAAACTCTGACAGATAGGCACCATCCTGCCCTGTCACCCCTGTGATCAGGGCACGGGTTCTGGTTACGCTCTTCCGGCTCATCTTGCCTGCCTAACGGACAAACATCTGGAAATGTCATCGGCGGCTGGCGGAAACCCGATCGGGAAGGGCCTTCCGGATTTCATCCCACCACTGCCAGCGACATCTGCAGCATGTCGGTGACGGGCTGGATGGAGCTGTTCGGGGAATCTCTTCCGCATCCCGAATCGGGGACAGATCACGCTAGAGGCTGGTTTGCGAGAAAGAGAGGAAACAGAAAACACTTTGAAACACCTGAACATTATCTCTGTTGCACTACCATTGCTTCTGTCAGCAACCTTTGGGCCGCTCTTTTCCCGCAATCGGCATAATATAGTGCCTGTTCCCTGCATTTCCGTAGGTCGGCGATCCTTTCATCATACAGATCCACTGAAGTCCGGCATACGGCATTCTGAAGGTCACCCATACTGTTGCAGATTATCATGCCTTTGGGGTCGATGTATTTCTCTATGTTCGGACATCCCAGATAGATCGGGATAGTATTGCACAGAATGGCATCAATCAGTTTCTCGGTAAAATAGTTCGGTTGAATCGCATTCTCAATGACAATCGAAAATCGATAGGGCGCCAACCCTTCCCACTTGTGCGCAAACGGCTTGTATCCGCGTCCGATAACATCGACATCAAGGTTGCATCCCCACACCCAGGCAGCCATCTCATGACGGAGCCGGTGCAAGGGCAGAAATGCCTTTTCCGAAGCGATGAGAGAAGTCATGCGGTGCTTCGTGCAGTCGACATCGCGCCAGTTCGGGATCCAGGTTGATCCGAAGGGAACCAGGACTCCGTTCGGGACTGCCGCGATCAGTTCGTCAATCGCGGTAAGGATACGGAAAAAGCGACTAAACGATGTCTTCAGTTTCCTGACATGTTTCCGATGGTAGATTTCGGGCTCCAAGA
Source organism: Thiotrichales bacterium (assembly GCA_026709935.1). GTDB lineage: Bacteria > Pseudomonadota > Gammaproteobacteria > HK1 > HK1 > HK1. Next base: position 784 of record JAPOSC010000053.1, on the reverse strand, counting down.
CCCAAATTGACACCCTTGCCTGGGTACCGAAGCCCAGGCGATAGTAATGGGATGAACGCGGGTGTATCAGCAGGTGATCGTACTCTGCCAAGTCGGAGAGCCTGCAGCCCTGCAATCGTCCCGGCATCCCGAGGGGCCAGTCGAATTGACAGGTGGACAGCCGTCCGGGGCTGATGCCAAGTTTCTTTCCATATGGCAGGATGGCAACCGCAGGCGAGATGCGTTGTAGTTGGGGGGGGGGGGGTATCATCGTGATTTCCTGCCTATGTCCGGAGCCAATCAAATTTCAATGCGAGCCGGGCCATAATCTTCTGCAGCAATCACAGTAGATGCCAGTCACCGGGCGTGATGTCCGGATTGTCTCTCCGGGCGGTTCGATACCACTGCGCTGGCGCAACGACAATCTTGTGTTCGGAAGAGTTCAGCCATGCACCCCACCAGGAAAAGGACGAGTTTGCAATGACATGATGGCGGCAAGCGGCCATCAGACGCATGTCGTTATAGGCAGTGGAGTAATCATTATGATCCACAAAATGCATTTTGAACGGCAGTTCAAGATTCTTGCGAACCCAGTCGATGTCATCGGAGAATGCATAGATTTCGGGATCCGCGGCGATCTGGTCAGCGATAAATCCGGCAGCCCTCCGATAATAATCAGGTCTGCATGTGGCGAAAACGGCATTGAACTTTGCATTGGTCACATAATCACCTCTGCGGACATGCAGGGATGGGTGTATCCCGCAAACTGTGGTCAGGCCGTTTTTGGTTGAGATGCATTCCAGTG
>JAPOSC010000024.1 GCA_026709935.1 Thiotrichales bacterium | reverse complement strand
GGCGGCAGGGTCCGGCGGCCGGGCAGCAAGCAGGAACGGGCGATTCTCGAATTGCGGCACCAGGCGGAATGTTCCCGTGCCCTCCGGGGAATCGGTGACCGGGACCTGGCCGCGAAGGCGCCTCGGGCCGATCCGGATGGGGGAAAATAGAGGGAAGCGCGGATCCGGTGTGGTCTTGAAGGTCATTTGCTCGACTGGTTCGTGGATGCCGAGCCTGAATCTTGGGCCCGTCGATCCGGTGAACGCGGCCCGATTCCGTTCGATCGGCCGGTAGTCGTCGCCGGACGAGGCGACCGATTGCCATTTTGGTTCAGCAGTGAAATCGCATGAAATCAGGTGTGAAACCGAGTGTTGACGCTGATTCCGGCGTCGTTGTAGCATCGCCCCGCCTTGGGTGTCATGTCGGACCCCCGAGTCGGCTATCACGCCGACCCGCCGCATGATTCCCCGGTGCGGCCCTCGCGCGGGCGCGAAGGTCGGTTGCCTGGAATGCCGATTCTCATAACCTTCAGGCATTCGCACGATCACGCTCTAAAATCCGATCAGGGTGAAGTCTGCCGGGAGAAAGAATGCCCCGGGGCGCTGTCGCACGTCCGGGGCGAGTGCAATCACCAACAGGTGTCGATTCGGGCGGGAAAGGAAGCGATGCCGGTCGGAGTTAGTCCCGAAGGGCACACCTGAGACACCACAGCAGGACACCGGCATCGCTTCCCGAAAGGTGGAGAGAGTGACGACGCCGGGAGCGCCCTCTGAATCCCGATGGTGCGACGAATCCTTATGAGGCGACGCCGCCACCCTCTCCGGTCAACCTGTCTGCGCTGCGCGACCTATACGCGCTCCTCGCAGCGCCGCAACAGCGCCTCCGCAATCGCCAGTCGCACCACGTCGCTCTGTGTGCGCGTGGGGGGCGTCACGCGATATTCGAGCCGGCCCTTCTCCGGTTGTTCACGGCTTACCCGATCTACCAGCGCATCGAGATTCGCGCAGTCTTCGCGGGAGAGCCGCATGTGAAGGAATCGTTCGGTGGGCATAGTGGTTGCTCCTGGGCGGTGCCATTGGTTCGTTACTGTCAGGGCTTGTGCGCCGCGCCGAAGGCACCGCCGATGGCGACGATGGGAGCCACGCCTTCGACTTCAGTACCGGCACCATCCGCCCTGAACCGACCAGTGACCCCCGCCAAGTCGACCTCGCAGCCGTGGTTCGGACACGATGTAACGCTCTCCGGCTTATCTCCGTTATCTACGCCGTAGAGATTTGCCTGCCAGCTACCCGATATATTCACGCCGTCGATTTTTCCGGACGCCCCTTCTACCTCGGCAACCCCTGTATTGGTAAGTTCGGCCGTATCAGCATTCGACGCCCCTCCTAGGTACAACTGCCACCCTGTCAAGGGGGATCCGTCCTCGTCTTGGAAGTCCCCAATCCGCCCGGACAATGTGCCATTAGAGTTGGTAGTAAAGACCGCATCTAACGTAGCCTTTGCAGTGAATATCCCTTCCTTTGCCTCACCGCCTGTAGCTGTCTTATCGATAGCGTATTGTCCAATAGCGCCACCTTCGAACGTTGCCTTACCGTCGAGCATGGCAAAGTTGCCTAAATCACTACCTGTATCTAAGCCGCCACCGCGAATCCACTCTAAATCCGGCATACCATCCGGGTCTTCCGGTTCACTCGTCCACAAACCGAAGTAGAGATACATCTCATCTTGGTCGCGTCGAACGGGAGCAGTAACGCTAGAGGGCTCGAAAATCCACGTTCCAGTAAAGGCCCTGATGCCGTCAGAGTCAGCCGCTGAAACAAAAACTGCTGCGGCTGTATCTGCTGAGGCTGGAATCTCAGAACCATCGCCATCGCCTGCGCAGTCTGTGGCGAGACACGTAAACGTTCCTGAAACTCCATCGAAACTGCCAGCTATCGTGATCCTGTCGTAAGCACCCGACGTGACGGAACTCCCGTTTCTGATATATCTAGGTTTCGCAGAACGCAATATAGCGGCTATTGTTGAGTCGAGATTTCCGCTCGAAAGGAATTCATCCTGAGCTACCATTTCGCCGTGTACCTTCCAGAACGGTCTAGTATTGGGACTCCCGAGATTGTCGTAGAGGTAAAGGGTTCCTTCATGAGTAGCACCAGGTAGAACAAAACTAGCACCAGTAAAGCCTGAAATGGTCGGCGGAGCAGATCCACGGCTGATACTCGCATCGGGTTCAACCTTCCTAGATCCACTTCGCTCGTGTTCAATTCTCACGCCGTCTCCGGCAGGGGTGCTGGCGGTTCCGTAGAATGAAAATTCACCGTTCTCCTCGTCACCGTCCAGCACACCTAACCACTTCGGCGCCCGCTGCCGCGCTTCGGCTTGGGCGAGCCCCGTCTGGAATCCTTCATCGCGCGCGTCGTCTACCCTTTCCTTTACTTGCGACTCGGGCACTCCAGACGGCTGCCCCTGTGCGGAGGAGTCGCCATCGTCTTCATCATCATCGCCGTTAGCTGCCATATCGTCCACGGAAGGGTTTTCCGGTACTTCGCTCTTCGGCTCCTCCTTCGGCGTCACCGTCACCTTGCCGCCCATATATGTAGCAGTGAGTGCGCCAAACTGGTTCTGAGCTACAGTGAACACGCACGGATCGTCACCGGCTGCGCACTTGATTTTCGATTCATTCGGGCCGGGCTCTTCGTCACCCGGTTCCAGAGTGACGGTCAATGTGCCATCCGCTCCCAATGGGAAGCCGGTCACGCCCTTCAGGTCTACCGTGGAGGGCTTGGTTTCCTCCATCTTCTCCGGCATATCATCGTTCGTCTTGCTGTTCGTCTTGCTCGACCCGCCTCCGCATCCCGCGATCACCATCGCCGCGAGAGCCACCAAGCCAATGTGAGCGTGCTTCATGATTCAGTCTCCCTCGGGATGCGTCGTTGGGTACTGTGAAGGTGAAAGGGTCGCTGTGCCGTTCAACGGCTGCGGCGACACAGTGACTTATTCCCGGTAGGCTCGGGCGCTCCGGGTGAAGCGCCCTTGGTGATATGCCTTACGTGCTAGCGTTAGTCGTCGTACTTTCCGCCGAAGGCACCACGGAAGGCGCCCGCAGATCCGCCGTCGAAGTCGAAGACACCAGCAGCCTCTGAACCATCCGCACCGTAGACTCCACCGCTGAATGACCCTTTAAAGGTGCCATTGGCATTCAGGTCTCGGTGAGCGATGTCGGTTGCCGTCGCACCCTTAAATGCATTGCCAGTCAGGTCGCCTTTCAGCGTAGCAAGACCAGCCAATGTAGCTTCGAGCGTATTATCCTCGAAGTCAGCCTCTAGCGTTGCATCGCCATGATAGCCATTGAAAGGTCCTTCGCTTGAGGAATTCCGCCTTTCGACGACTGCAACCCAATTGCCCTTATAAGTAGCTTCGCCGGTGACTACACTCGGAGTCATGCCAGAGCCGTCGATATTGTGGATCCACCCGATTCCCTGAGAATCCATATCCTGACTACCATCTTTAGCGGCATCGTCAAGAGCCGCCCAGATGCCGAAATTGACATGGCTATACTTATGCGCCATCGGGAGATCGGCCGTGATTACACGTAGCTCTAAGTCAGCATTATTATCAGGGCCATCAGGCGCTGCCGGCGCCATGATATCGACATGACGATATGAAACCCTGCTAGTTTCACCTACCTCTGAGGACTGTCCATCCATTACTACGTGGTATGTAGTAGTGCCCTCAGTGTACGAGAATACCTCTTTAGCAGCAGTGGAAGTATCGATTAGATCGTTTGCGTCTAGCCTATTCTCAGGGCCGCCTGTTTGACCTGCAGGATGATCCGCTTGGTAGTGCATGCCAATCGACGTCAGCGTAGGAACGGCAGCGTTAGTCTGCGCAGTGAATGTTGAGGGCACACTAGGAGTATCTGAATTATTGTGCGCCCTTACACCGGCAGTGTTAGTCCAAACATGCAGATTCGCAGGAGTTGCATCTGCGTTGAAGGTGCCTGCATTACCAGTGTTGTCGGTTTCTGATGCTAGAGCGTATACCCTAACCTCTTGCGATCCGGAATAGCTGTGGTACATCGATACACGAGCTTTATCATCAGTCGTGTCGAGAGTCCTACCGAGCGTCAGAGAACGATCTGCAACGGCCTGCCTGTACCCTTCAACTGGACTGGTACCTGCGAGCGAGTGTGGCCTACCTGATACCGCCGCAGAATCCCGAGTAAGAAAATTCTGATGGCCAGTAATCATGGCCTTACTGTCAGTGTCAGCCGGGTCAGCGGGCTTAGCTACCTGAGCCATATCTGCATTGACCTCGCTTTCGCCAATGCTAAGATCACCGTCGCTGCTGAAGTTGAACTCCATCATCGCCGCAGCGACTGCCATGTCGGCCTTCCCCTTGGCCATCGCAGCGTGCCCTTCTGCCGCCTCTTGTGCGGCCTCGGCGATGTTCTGCTGCGCTCCCGCGGCCGATGCGGTCGTCGCGGCTGCTGCTGCCGTCGAGGCAGCCTGAGCCTTCATGGACTCGGCCTCCGCCATATCGGCGTAATCGCTCGATTCCTTGGCAAGCGCTGCCGCAGTCTCTCCAGTCTGGAGAGTAGCTAGGTTTGCTGTAGCGTCCGTCGCGCGCTTGGCGTCAGCAGCCGCATTGGTCGATGCCGTCCCGGCTGCCGTTGCCGCTGCCGCTGTCGCTGTTCTCGCGTTTCCGAGATCGACTGTAGCGGCGTCAGGTTCCGGCGGCGTCACTTCCGGTGTTGGTGCCGGGTCGTCGTTGTCACTCGACCCGCCGCACCCGGCGAGGCCGAGGCTGGCCGCGATGGCCAGGCTCGCCCATAGGCTTGTTCGTGCTTTCATCATGATGTTGCGCTCCGTGATGTTTTCGATAATCGGCATTATCGAACCCGGAAGCGGGATTCGTGAGCGAGCGCGGCAAGGCCATGACGGCCGAAGTGCTGCTTGCGTGCTATGCCGCCGGGGAGCGGGACTTCCGGGGCGTGAATCTGGAGGGTGCAGATCTCGCGGGCGCGGATCTGGCGCTGGTGACTTTAGCGAATGCGAATCTGAGAAGGGCGAACTTGGAGGGCGCGAATCTGGAAGGTGCGAGCCTGGCGTTCGCAAACTTTACCGGCGCGATACTTGAAGCTGCGAATCTGATAGACGCGAACCTGGTCGGGGCGACATTGAAGGGCGCGAGGCTGAAGGACGCCAGCTTGGCGGGCACCAGTCTGCAAGACGCAAACTTGAAGGGAATGGTGCTCGCCGGAGTGAGGTTCGCGGCCGCGAAGCCGAGTATCGTGCGGCTTGGTGGCAAGGTGCGCGGCCGGGGGGTGATCCGGCCTGATGACGCCGTGCGTGCCCGCGTCGGCGGCGGACAGGATCAGCCGGTGGTGGCGAGCGGTGGTGACTAATGGTGACTGGGGCGCCCCGGTGAGTCTCCCGGTTTCTAATGGGGGGTGACGAAGGTAGATTGAACCTTCCTCGCCTCCCCGCTGATCATGGTGTGGTCGCGGTGTGTTCCTCGGGTTGCCGCTGGTACGTTCCTTCCTCCTCGCGCACCCGCACACTGGCGCGTTGGCGTCGTCGGACAACGCGGGCCACCGCTCCCCGGCTCTCTTCGTCGGTCAGGCTGAACCGCACCCCGTCCACCGCTTCGCATACGTCGGCCGGCGTGAGTCCTTCGAGGATCTCCGAGGCGTCGAGGGCGCGCGGAGCGTTGCCGGTGCTCAGGGCGAAGAACTCCACCTGCAATTCCTGAGTGCCCTGGCGGCCGTGCAAACGCCACAACTCACGCACGCCCATCTCGCCGTAGCGTTCCGCTTTGCCCGCATCCGCACTCGTGATCTCGGCTTCGACCACGAGGTCCGGGGCGATGCTTTCGAGATAGGCGTCGGCTGCCGTCGCTCCTTCCCTGAGCGCGGCTCGATAGCCCTTGGCCCGATCACCGACGTAGAACGCGCAATCGGGTTCCATCCCGGTCCCGGGAGGCTCGCCCTGCCCGCGCAGGCGGGGGCTGCGAAGCGTCCGCGTTGCGCCCGCCAGAGTGCTTCCCGCAACGCGCACGATGTCGTCGAAGATGGACGCCAGATCCTCGTGCAGGCGCGATGGGGACATGAGGGTGATGACACCGCGCACCGGGTCCAGACACACCCGGCGGAACTGGCGGTTCCAGTCGAGCGCCGCAAGCTCGACGATGGTTTCCGCGTCGGCGCGAAGGACGTGAATGGTGGAGCCGAGCGGTCCGGTCTGCATCGTGCCGGGCGCGTTCATGGCGAATCCTCCGCGGCAGGAAGACGCATACTATCAGCCGGTATTCGTGAGCGGTGTGGCCTTCAAGCAATGGGGAAGGACAGCTTCGGCATCGACTTGGTCAAGTGCTTGGTCTGATGCCGGATCCGCATCCACTTCATCCCTCCACCGCCCGGATCTCGAACGCTGCCGCCATCAGCGCCCGGGTGTAGTCGGACTGCGGGTGTTCGAACACGCTCTGCGCCGGCCCCTGCTCCACGACTCGGCCGGCCCGCAGCACGATCACTTCGTTTGCCAGGGCGCGCACCACGCGGAGATCGTGGCTGATGAACAGGTAGGCGAGGCGGTGGCGATCCTGGAGGGATCGCAGGAGGTCCACGATCTGCGCCTGGACGGTCATGTCGAGGGCGCTGGTCGGCTCGTCCAGCACCAGAAACCCGGGTTTCAGCACCAGGGCCCGCGCGATGGCGATGCGCTGGCGCTGGCCGCCCGAGAATTCGTGCGGGTAGCGATCCATGGTCCCGGGGTCGATGCCGACCTCGTGCAGGGCGCCGGCGACCAGGGTGCGGCGCTCGTCCCGGGTGACGCCGACGCCATGGATGAGCATGCCCTCCTCGACGATCTGGAATGCCGACAGCCGGGGAGACAGGGCGCTGAACGGATCCTGGAACACCACCTGCATCTCGCGCCGCAACGGGCGCAGATCGCGGCTCCCGAGCCCGTGGATGGCGCTTCCGGCGAACCGGATCGGGCCATCGGAAGCGATCAGGCGAAGCAGCGCCATCCCCAGCGTGGTCTTGCCGGAACCGGATTCGCCCACCACCCCCACCGTCTGCCCCTCGCGCACGCAGACCGACACCCCGTCCACCGCCTTGATGTGGCCGACGGTGCGTCTTAGCACTCCGCGCTGGATGGGGAACCAGACCCGGAGTGCGTCCGCGCCCATTACTTCGGCGGCGGCAACGTCGGCCGGCGGCGGCCGGGCGGTTGGTTCGGCCGCCAGCAGTTTCCGGGTGCAGGGGTGTTTCGGACCGGCGTAAAGCGCCGTGGTCGCGCCGGTCTCGACGATTTCGCCGTCGTGCATCACGCAGACCCGATCCGCGACGTTGCGCACGATGGTCAGATCGTGGGTGATCAGCAGGATCGCCATCCCGAGTTCGCGCTGGAGATCGCGCAGAAGCTCCAGCACCTGCGCCTGCACCGTCACGTCGAGCGCGGTGGTCGGCTCGTCGGCGATCAGCAGTTCCGGCTCGTTGGCGAGAGCCATGGCGATCATGACCCGCTGGCGCTGGCCGCCCGAGAGCTGGTGCGGCCATGACTTGAGCCGCGTCGCGGCGTCGCCGATCCGCACGAGTTCCAGCAGTTCCAGGCAGCGGGTTCGCGCCTGCGCCGCGCTCAGCTTCTCGTGCAGCGTCAGGGTCTCGGTGATCTGCTTCTCCACCGTGTGCAGTGGATTGAGCGAGGTCATCGGCTCCTGGAAGATCATCGAGATGCGGTCCCCGCGGATGGCGTGGAGCACCGGCTTCGGGGCGCCGACGAGCTCCCGGCCGCGATACCGGATGCTGCCGTGGGGGTGGCTCGCAAGCGGATAGGGCAGAAGCTGGAGTACCGAGAGCGCGGTCACCGACTTGCCCGAGCCGGACTCCCCGACGAGCGCGACGGTCTCGCCGCGGTCCACGCTCAGCGAGGCGCCGTGCACTACCGCCAGGTCGCCGCCCTCGGTGCGAAAGGACACCCCGAGATTTTCGACTTCGAGCAGCGGCGCCGGGTCCGTCATGCCTCAGCCCGTCGTCTTGCGCGGATCGAACGCATCACGCACCGCCTCGCCGATGAACACCAGCACCGAGAGCATGATCGCGAGGGTGAAGAAGCCGGTGAAGGCGAGCCACGGCGCCTGCAGGTTGTTCTTGCCCTGATTCAGCAATTCGCCGAGCGACGGCGAGCCGGGCGGCAGCCCGAACCCCAGGAAATCGAGCGAGGTCAGGATGGTTACCGAACCGGTGAGGATGAAGGGCAGGAAGGTGAGGGTCGCGACCATCGCGTTGGGCAGGATGTGCCGGAACATGATGCCGGCGTCGCTCACCCCCAGCGCCCGCGCGGCGCGCACGAAGTCGAAGTTGCGCGCGCGCAGGAACTCCGCCCGCACCACCCCGACCAGCCCCATCCAGGAGAACAGCAGCATCAGACCGAGCAGCCACCAGAAGTCGGGCTCGACCACGCTCGCGAGGATGATCAGCAGGTAGAGCACCGGCAGCCCGGACCAGATCTCCATGAAGCGCTGGAAGACGAGATCGACCCAGCCTCCGAAGTAGCCCTGCACCGCGCCCGCCGCGACCCCGACGATCGAGCTGAGCCCGGTCAGCACGAGCCCGAACAGGACGGAGATGCGAAAGCCGTAGATGAGCCGCGCCAGCACGTCGCGCGCCTGGTCGTCGGTGCCGAGCCAGTTCTGCGCGGACGGCGGCGCCGGCGCCGGCTGGTCGAGGTTGTAGTTGATGGTGTCGTAGCTGAACGGGATGAGCGGCCACACCATCCATCCCTTCGCCTCGATCAGCTCCCGGACGAACGGATCCCGGTAGTCGGCTTCCGTCTCGAAGTCGCCGCCGAATTCGGTTTCCGCGTAGGGCCGGACCACCGGGAAGTAGAATGCGCCGTCGTACCGGAGGACGAGCGGCTTGTCGTTGGCGATGAACTCCGCCGGCAGGGTGGCGAGGAACAGGGCCAGGAAGATCCACAGGCTCCAGAAGCCGCGCCGGTTGCGGCGGAAGTTCTCGAGCCGTCGCCGGTTCAGCCGCGAGATGCGGATGCCGAGAAAGCGATCCCGGGAGGGTGGGGGGGGAGGAGGCGCCGAGCCGGGATGCGTCGCGACGGCCATCGTCAGGTCTCGCGGCTTTCGAAGTCGATGCGCGGGTCGACGATGGTGTAGGTGAGGTCGCCGATGAGCTGCATCACCAGGCCGAGCAGGGTGAAGAAGTAGAGCGAGGCGAACATCACCGGATAGTCGCGACCGATCGCCGCTTCGAAGCCGAGCAGGCCGAGACCGTCGAGGGAGAAGATGATCTCGGTCAGCAGGGCGCCGGTGAACAGGATGCCGACGAACGCGCTCGGGAAGCCGGCGATCACGATGAGCATGGCGTTGCGGAAGACATGGCCGTAGAGCACGCGGCGCTCGGACAAGCCCTTGGCGCGGGCGGTCACCACGTACTGCTTGTTGATCTCCTCCAGGAAGGAGTTCTTGGTGAGCAGGGTCAGGCCGGCGAATCCCCCGATCACCATCGACAGCACCGGCAGGGCGATGTGCCACAGGTAGTCCGCGGTTTGCGCGAGCAGCGTCATCTCCTCCCAGCCGGGCGAGGTCAGGCCGCGCAGCGGGAACCAGTCGAAGTAGCGTCCGCCCGCGAACAGTACGATGAGCAGGATCGCGAACAGGAACCCCGGGATCGCGTTGCCGACGATCACCACCCCCGACGACCAGACGTCGAAGCGCGACCCGTCGCGGACCGCCTTGGCGATGCCGAGCGGGATCGAGATGAGGTACACCAGGAGCGTGGTCCACAGCCCGAGCGAGATCGAGACCGGCATCTTCTCGAGCACGAGATCGACCACGGTGCGGTCCTGAAAAAAGCTCTCGCCGAAGTCGAAGCGGACGTAGCTCCACAGCATCCGGAAGAAGCGCTCGGGGGCGGGCTGGTCGAAGCCGAACTGCCGTTCGAGTTCCGCGATGAGTTCCGGATCGAGCCCCTGGGCCCCGCGGTACTTGCTGGCGCCTCCGTCGCCGGCACCGCTCCCCGGCCCTCCCGGTTCCAGCAGTTCGGTAGGGCCGGTGCCGCTCACCCGTGCGGTGAGGTCGACCGCCGTGCCCTCGAACGTCGCGATGAGCTGCTCGATCGGACCGCCCGGCGCGGCCTGGATCACGATGAAGTTGATCACCATGATCCCGAACAGGGTCGGGATGATCAGGGCCAGCCGGCGGACGATGTAGGCAAGCATGGGGTTCGGTCGGCTCGGTTGCGCGCGCGGATCAGCGACGCTTCGCCTCGAGCCGGCGGGACACGGGTTCGACGAGGTTCCCGGGGATATCTACTGTGCTCCCGGGATGACGCCACCGCATGGACATCGGATCGATCGTCACGACGACGGCATCGCGGGGAGTCAGCGGTCGGCTTCGAGCCGGGCGGCCTTGTCTTCGTCGATCCACCAGGTCGAGGGGAATCCCAGCCCGTATTTCGGCCGGATTTCCGGCCGGCCGAACTTGTTCCAGTACACGAGCCGGAAGCTGCGGATGTGCCACTGCGGGATCACGTAGTGGCCCCACAGCAGCACGCGGTCGAGGGCGCGGGTGGTGGCCACGAGCGCATCGCGATCCGGCGCCTGGATCAGGAGGTCGACCAGCGCGTCGACCACCGGATCCGCGATGCCGGCGAGGTTGCCGCTGCCGGGAATGTCCGCCGAGGCTGTGGTCCAGTAGTTTCGCTGTTCGTTGCCCGGGCTGAGGGACTGCCCGCGGGTCGAGACCACGATGTCGAAGTCGAACGCATCGATGCGGTTCTGGTACTGCGCGGGGTCGACGAGTCGGATGCGTGCGGCAATGCCGAGCCGCTCCATGTTCCTCACCACCGGCGCGACGATGCGCTCGAACGCCGGGGCTACCAGAAGAAACTCGATCTCCATGGTTTCTCCGGTCCCGGCGTGGGTCAGCACTCCGTCGTGCACCGTCCAGCCCGCTTCCTGAAGCAGCCGTTTCGCGGTGCGCAGGTTGCGGCGGATGTTGCCGGACCCGTCCGTGGACGGGGGCTCGTAGGCGCGGGCGAACACCTCGGCCGGGAGCCGGTCGCGCCAGCGCTCCAGGATTTCCAGCTCTGTGCCCTCGGGAAGCTCGGACGAGGCAAGCTCAGTGTTGGAGAAGAAGCTCCTCGTGCGCGTGTACTGGCCGTAGAACAGGTTGGCGTTGCTCCATTCGAAGTCGAAGGCATGGGCCAGCGCATGGCGGACGCGCGGATCGGCGAACTTCGCCCTTCTGGTGTTGAACCAGAACGCCTGCATCCCGGTCGGGATCTCGTGGTCGATCAGCTCCTTGATGATGCGGCCGCTCTCGACGTCCGGGAGGTCGTAGGCGGTGCCCCACTCCTTCGAGTTGTTCTCGTGGCGGAAGTCGAACTCGCCGGCCTTGAACGCCTCCACCGCCACCGTGGCGTCGCGGTAGTAGTCGTAGCGGATCGCGTCGATGTTGTTCTGTCCGCGCTGAACGGCAAGGTTGCGGCCCCAGTAGTCGGGCACGCGCTCGTAGGTGATGGACCGGCCGGGCTCGACCGCCGCGATGCGGTAGGGGCCGCTGCCGGGTGGCGGTTCGAGGATGGTCGATTCGAAGTCGCGGCCTTCCCACCAGTGCTTCGGCAGGATCTGGATCTGCCCGACGATCAGCGGCAACTCGCGGTTCAAGGTGTCGCCGAAGGCGAACCTGACGGTGCGCGGCCCCGCCTGCGAGACGCCGGCGATGTCGGCGTAGTAGTGGCGGTAGAATGGGTGGCCCTTCGTTTTCAGGGTTTCGGTGGTCCAGATCACGTCTTCCACCGTGACCGGACGGCCGTCGTGCCAGCGGGCCTCCTCACGCAGGGTGAACTCCACCCAGGAGCGATCCGTCGGCATGTCGATGGACTCGACGAGCAACCCGTATTCGGTGAAGGGCTCGTCCAGGGAGCCGGTCAGCAGGGAGTCGTAGATCAACCCCGAGCCCGCTGCGACGTTCCCCTTGAGGATGAAGGGATTGAGGCTGTCGAAGGTGCCGAGGGCGGCGAGCCGGATTGCCCCTCCGGTGGGGGCGTTCGGGTCGGTGTAGTCGAAGTGTTCGAAGTCGGGGCCGTACTTCACGTCGTCGAACATCGACAGGGCATGGGCGCCGGTGAGGCCCTCCGCTGCGAGCGCGGGGGACGCGGACGCCGCCACGGCGAAGAACGTCGCGGCCGCCAGACGACGAATCGGGGTCCGCATCAGGCCCTTCCGGGCGACGCTTCCGCCGCCCCGGTCGCGTCGGCCGCACCGACCCGGTTGGGCACGATGAAGGCGAGGGTGGCGGTCGCGATCATGATCGCTGTCGCGGATCGCATGCTCGACGGCGGGGTCGAAGTGGGCATGGGGGACACCGGCGGGGGAGTGCGGCGATTCGATGTACATGCTGTCGGATCCTTCCATGGCGATGGGCCCATGGCGATGGGCTCGGGGCGAGGCGACAAAGCTATGTTATCAGCCCGGTTTCGCATCCTGTGTGCGCCGTGCATCTGGTCATCATGTACTTGGTCGTTGTGTACCTGACCGCCGTGCGCCTGGTTGCCGTGTACCTTCTCGTTACCCATCAAACCGGACAACTCATGGGCTACTAAGGACTTTGGCCAAGATAACTTTTCCGTTCGATGCGCCTGCACCTCCTGTCTGAAGGAGGACTGGAGCAGATGAGGTGGAAAATCAATTTCGGTCAGGCTGCCAACCCGGAAATTCCCCGATTCACGGCTGCGGGCACGGATCTGACTGATTTCGCCGCGTTGAATGCGGCCGAGGCTTGTGAAACAAGCCTGACCATTGACGCGCCCTCGCTTCGCGAATCGGTGAAATTTCCGGGCTGCATCGGACAGACCAGGCGAACAGACGATTTGCTCCCGACCCACCTGGCTCGGGACCATTCCAAAAGTCACGGTTGCCGGGCACCATTCGCTTGACGGAACAGGAAGCCGATTCGCATGAACAGCACTGCCATCGTTGACTCCCGCCCGGGTCGCAGCGCCACGGCCGCCGTGATCCTGGCCGCCTGCCTGATCGCGCTGATCGGGTTCGGGACCCGATCGAGCTTCGGCCTCTACCTGGACCCGATGACAGTCGCGAACGGGTGGTCGCGAGAGACCTTCGGGCTCGCGATGGCGATCCAGAACCTGCTGTGGGGGATCGGCGTTCCCGTCGCCGGTGCGATCGCGGATCGGTACGGCCCCGGGCTGGTCATCGCGATCGGGGCGGTCATCTACGGGGTGGGTGTTGCCGGCATGGCGGTGTCGGACAGTGGGCTCGCGCTGCACCTGACCGCCGGGTTGCTCGTCGGTGTCGGTGTCGCGTTTACCTCGTTTTCGCTGGCGCTCGCCGCCATCGCGCGGGTGGTCAGCCCGGAGCGCCGCTCGCTGGCGCTTGGCTTCGGCACTGCGGCCGGATCGCTTGGTCAGGTGCTGTTCTCACCCTTCACCCAGGCCTTCATCACGAACTACGGATGGTACGACTCGCTGGTGCTGGTCTCGTTCGTCACGCTGATCATGATCCCCCTCGCGTTCACCCTGCCGGGCGCGGGCCGGACGCCCGGCGAGGCGCCTTCGAACCAGACCATGGGCGAGGCGCTGGGCGAGGCGGTGACCCATCGCGGCTACGTGCTGCTCACCGTCGGGTTCTTCGTGTGCGGATTCCACGTTGCGTTCCTCACCGTGCACTTCCCCGCCTACGTGACCGACCTCGGTCTCCCGGCGCATGTCGGCGCCTATGCACTCTCCATCGTCGGACTGCTCAACATTGTCGGCTCCTTCATGGCCGGCATTGCAGGACAGCGGTTCAGCAAGAAGACGAGCTTGTCGGCAATCTACTTCGGGCGGGCGGTCGTCATCGCGGCGCTGCTCGCGGCCCCGCCGAGCGAGCTCACGATCTACCTCTTCTCGACCGCGATGGGGCTGCTGTGGCTCTCGACGGTGCCTCTGACCTCGGGCATCGTGGCGCAGGTGTTCGGCGTGAAGTTCATGGCGACGCTGTTCGGCGTGGTGTTCCTGAGCCACCAGATCGGGAGCTTCCTCGGGGTGTGGCTCGGGGGCGTACTCTACGACCGCACCGGCTCCTACGACCTGATGTGGTGGGCCGGGATCTTCCTCGGGGTGTTCGCCGCCGCCATCCATCTGCCCATCGACGAGAAGCCGCTCGCCCGGCTCAGGGTGCGCGCGGCGACGTAAGGACGACGGGCGCTCGGAGCGCCGGGGGGAATCGCTGGCGTGCGGTACAGTGCTGCTCGCTGGCCCGATGCGGCGGTGGCGGTGGGTACGGCGGCTTGCCGGTGATGACTCCGGGCCAGAGGGTCAGGTCGCGTCGTTCATTCCGTGCGGGTCCTGGCGCGCATGGGCCGTGATCGCATCGCGTAGCCCCTCCAGCAGACCCTCGGTCTTCGCCTGGCGTTGCTCCACGGCCGAGAGGCGGATCTCCAGAGAGCGGATGTCGTTGCGCACCTCCATGCGAAGCGTGTGTATTGCGGTGCGCATCTCCGAGCGCAGATTGGCGTTGCTGCCGATGACCACGGCGCCGAGCGCGATGCCCACCGCAGCGATCGAACCGATGATGGTCAACAGCTCGAATGTCTTCATGGCCTGTTGCTCGCCGCTCTCGAGACCGGCTGAATTTCCGAACAGGATTGGACCATGACCTCGACGCGGGGGAAAGTGTCCGTGGTCGCGACCATTGTAGGACGACAGCCCCTCGTACCGGGGTTCGGCGAGACGTTCCGGTAGGCGGCTGGCGGCGGTGGGCGTCGCTATCGCGGTCGGCGTCCCGCGTTCGGGAAGAAGAGTTGCTGTCCATCGATGGTGAAGGACGCGATGGCGGCCTGACCTGCTCGGGACAGGATCCAGTCGACGAAGCGCTGCCCGAGAGCGGCTTTCACGTTCGGGTGCCTGGCCGGGTTCACCAGGATGATGCCGTACTGGTTGAACAGTCCGGGGTCGCCCTCGACCAGGATGCGGTGCGTGCGCTTGTTGCCGAAGGAGATCCAGGTGGCGCGGTCGGTCATGACGTAGGCACCCATGCCGATGCCGATGTTGAGGGTGGTGCCCATGCCGGAGCCCGTTTCTCGGTACCAGCCGCCCGAGGCTGCCGCCACATCGACCCCGGTCTGTTTCCACAGACCGAGTTCCGCCTGGTGGGTGCCGCTGTCGTCGCCGCGCGAGGCGAACAACGCCTCGGCCGCCGCGATCTTCGCCAGCGCGGCCACCGCGTCGGTCATGCCCGCGACGCCCGCGGGATCTGCGGGGGGGCCGACGAAGACGAAGTCGTTGAACATCACGTCGAAGCGCGCGATTCCGTGGCCCTGCGCCACGAACCGCTCCTCCGCGGCCCTGGCGTGTACGAGCAGGACGTCGCCGTCTCCGTGCGCGGCGTTCCTGATCGCCTGTCCGGTGCCGACCGCGACCACGCGGACCTCGATGCCGGTTTTCTCGGTGAACATCGGGAGGATGTGATCGTAGAGGCCGGAATTCCGGGTGGACGTGGTGGACTGGACGACGATGAACTGTTCCTGCGCCGCGGCAGCATTTGTCGTCGTCACGCCCGCCGCCGTCAGGCAGGCGGCGGCCGCGAGGGCGAGCCCGGTGCGTCCGGTCATGACGGATCGTTCGCGCCGAGATACAGCCGGCCTTCCCGCCAGGCGCGCGCCGCCTCCGACCGCGGCGCGTCCAGCACCTCCGGCGCCGGTCCGGCTTCGACGACCCGCCCGGCGTGCAGGAAGATCAGGTCGTCGCCCAGCCGCCGCGCCTGTCCGATGTCGTGGGTGACAAGGACGACGGTGACGCCGCTTTCGTGCGCTTCGTGAATCTGCTGCTCGATCGCGTGGGTCGATGCCGGGTCGAGGCTTGTCGTGGGTTCGTCGAGGAGGAGCGCGCGCGGCGCGCCCGCCAGCGCCCGGGCGACGGCCAGGCGCTGCTGCTCGCCTCCGGACAGGACGCGCGCGGGCCGGTCCGCCAGATCCGAGAGCCGGGCCCGTTCGATCGCGGCCGCCTCCCGTGTCGCGCGCTCGGTGCGGCTCATTCCACGCACCGCGAGCGCGAAGCGGAGGTTGGCGATCACCGACCGCCGCAGCATGACCGGGCGCTGGAACACCATCGCCTGCCCGCGGCGCCCGGCGCGGTCGAGAGGCTGTCCCTGCCACAGCACCTCGCCGGCGGTGGGTTGGATCAGACCGTGCAGCAACCGCAGGAGCAGACTCTTGCCGGCGCCGTTGGCCCCCATGATCACGGTGCGGCGATGGGGCTGGAAGTCGGCGTCGACGCGGTCGATCAGCCTCCTGCCGCCCGCATCGAAGCACAGCTCCCGGGTCCGCAGGAGTGGCCCCGGCGCGGTATTCGCCCGCATCGCCGGCGTCGTCGCGTTCACGTCGGATGTTGCGTCACGCATAGGCTGCGCGCACCGCCGAGGCCCGGAGCGCCATCACCCCGGCGTTGACCATCACCGCGATCGCGAGCAGGACGACGCCGAGCGCGAGCGCAAGCTGCAGATTGCCCTTCGATGTCTCCAGGGCGATGGTGGTGGTCATCATTCGGGTGACGTGGTTGATGTTGCCGCCCACGATGATGATCGCGCCGACCTCCGAGACCGCGCGGCCGAAGCCCGCCAGCATGACCGTCAGCAGGCTGTACCGCGCATCCCACAGCAGTGCGACGACGCGGTCGAAGGGCCCCACCTGAAGCGAGGAGAACTGCTCGGCGTACTCGCGGTGCAGGTCCTCGACCACTTGCCTCGTGAGCGCCGCCACGATGGGTGTGACCAGGATCGTCTGAGCGATGACCATTGCGGTCGGGGTGTACAGCAGGCCGAGGGGACCGAGGGGACCGGACGCCGACAGCAGAAGGTATGCGATCAACCCCACCACCACCGGCGGCAGTCCCATCAGCGCGTTCAGCCCGACGGTCGCTGCGATGCGTCCGGGAAACGAGAACGCACCCACTAGCGCACCGATCGGCAGGCCGATGACGCAGGAGATGGCGACGGCGGTGAGCGTGACCCGGAGCGACAGCCCGATGATCTCGATGAGGTCGGAGTCCCAGGCCAGGATGAGTCGGAGGGCTTCGCCGAAGATATCCCCAAATCCGTCCATTTTTCCGATTCCTCGCTCTTTCTGGAAGAACGACAAACAAACAGAGGAAAATCTGCTTGTCGCAGATAGCCTCGTCAACTCCCGCGGGCTCGGAAATTCACTGTGAGAGATGCGCGTCAAGGCGCACTTGAAGAAGACGAACATCTGGTCGCATTTCTCACAGACCCTCGAATCGGAGCCGTTCGGGCCTGAGCGGTTCTCCGATCTTGCCGAGAACTGGTGGAATTTCCGGGCTGGTTGGGAAGAGGCGCTTCGCACCGGCTCGTGGCGTCCGTGGCTGTCGCGTCGATGGACCCCGCCGGCGAACATCGACTACCGTCGTGGCCGTCGGCGGCGAGCGCCCTGTCCAAGGAGTCATCGAATGATCGAGAAACGGAGATTCGGCCGCACCGGCCACATGAGCACGGCGACGCTCTTCGGAGCCGCCGCGCTCAAGAACGTGAGTCAGGGCGAGGCGGATCGCGCCCTGGATCTGCTGCTTGAGCACGGGGTGAACCACATCGACACCGCACCCCGCTACGGCGACGCGGAACTCCGCATCGGGCCGTGGATGCGCGCGCACCGCGGCGACTTCTTCCTCGCGACGAAGACCGGTCAGCGCACGTGCGCGGCGGCCCGTGAAGAGATTCGGCGCTCGCTGGACCGGCTGCGCGTGGATTCGGTCGACCTGCTCCAGCTTCATTCCCTCGCCCACCCCGGCGACTGGGAGATCGCGATGGGGGACGGCGGCGCCCTGGAGGCGGTGATCGAGGCCCGGGCGGAGGGCCTCACCCGCTTCATCGGCGTCACCGGCCACGGCTGGACCATCGCTTCGATGCATCTCAGGAGTCTGGAGCGCTTCGACTTCGACTCCGTCCTTCTGCCGTGGAACTATGTGATGTACGAGAGCGAGCGCTACCGGGCGGACTTCGAAGCGGTCTGCGCCCGGTGCGAGGAGCGTGACGTGGCGGTGCAGACCATCAAGGCTGTCGCCCGCGGCCCCTGGGCCACGACAACGCCGAACCGCAACACCTGGTATCAACCGCTGGAGGACCCCGACGACATCGAGCGTGCCGTGCACTGGGTACTCGCGAGGCCGGGCATCTTCCTCAACACGGTCGGCGACCTGGACCTGCTGCCGGCAGTGCTGGAAGCGGCGAGCCGGTTCGAGAACTCCCCCGGCGACACCGCGATGCGTGCTGTCGTCGAAGCCCGCAGCGCCACCCCCCTGTTCGGGATCGGGACCTGATTGGAGAGTGGCGCCACTTGAGCGCCGGTCGGGAGATTCGCCCGGTGTCGGGCCGATCGCCGCCTGGTGGAGATCGGAGTGCAACCGACGAGGGAATCTCCGACAGCGTGATCGTGATTACGGATCGCGTGGTGTTCGAACCGCCTCCGTCGCGGCATGTTCGTCACCCAGTTGGTCGGCCCGCATCGCGGGTTGTGTGATCTGCATCTCTATCCCTTCGCGGCCAGGCGGCTGTATCCGTTCCGCGTCTGCGGGAGCTTCCGCCCCAGGATGCGCGAGGCCACCACCGTGCGCAGGATCTGCGCCGTGCCTCCGCCGATGGTGAACATCCGCGCGTCGCGGGCCATGCGTTCCAGCGGGAGGTTGCGGGAATAGCCGCGGGCGCCGAAGCACTGGAGGGCGTCGTTGGTGACTTTGATGGCCATGTCGGAGGCGAAGATCTTGGCCTGGGCGGCCAGGGTCACGTCCGGGAACGGGGCGGCGCTCGCGGCCGCCTTGTGGATCATGAGCCGGGCGGCGGTGGTCTGGATGCTCATGTCCGCAAGCATCCATTGCAGGCCCTGGAACTCGGCGAGCGGCCGCCCGAATTGCTCGCGCTCGCCGACGTGGGCGAGGGCGCGCTGGTAGGCGCCTTCGGCGATGCCGAGTGCGACCGTCGCCGCCCCGACCCGCTGCGAGTTGTAGACGTTCATCAGGTCCGCAAACCCGCGACCGAACCCGCGCGGGGGCATGAGCACGCGCTCGGCCGGAACCTCCATGTCCTCGAACCGGACTTCGGTCTCGGGGATGCCGCGCAGGCCCATCGCGGGCTCGCGCCGGCCGATCTTCAGGCCCGCGGTCTCGCCCCGGACCGCGATGAAGCCGCCGATCCCCTGCTCGGCGCCGCTCTCGTCGAACACGCGGGCGAACACCAGATGCAGGCGCGAGACGCCGCCGCCGGTGATCCAGTGCTTCATACCGTTGACGATGTAACGGTCCCCGCGCCGGTCGGCGCGGGTGGTCATCTCGCCGGCGGCACTGCCCGCCCCGGGCTCGGTGATGCAGATGGCGGGCTTGTCGCCGGAGAGCACCATCTCCGCGCCGAGCCGTTTCTGCGTCTCGGTGCCGTAGTGCATGAGGGCCGAGATGGCCCCCATGTTCGCCTCGACCACGATCCGGCCGGTGACGCCGCAGACCTGTGCCATCTCCTCGATGACCAGCGTCACGTCGAGAAAGCTCCGCCCTTGACCACCCTGGGCGCGGGGAATGGTCATCCCCATGAAGCCTGCTTCGCGCAGCGCCTCGACGGTGTCCCACGGATACTGCTCGGTGCGGTCCACCTCCGCCGCGCGCGGCTCCACGGTCTCGCGTGCGAACGCGCGGGCTCGCTTCTTCAGCGCCTGTTGCTCCGCCGTCAGCTCGAACTGCGGCGCGTTATCCAGTCGGTCGTTCATCTCGGATCGTGCCGCAGGTCGTTCGGCACCGCAAAAGCGCCGCGGTGGATATCGCGGTTGTAGTAGCGGGACTGTGCCTCGATGCGTTCGACGCGTCCTGTCACCATGGCCATCGGGTCCACGCCCCGCGAGGCGCAGGTCCACGACCACATTCCGCAGCCGTAGATGGGGGCCGGCCCGAAGTACGGGTCCACGCGCTCGAACACCTGGCCGAGCGTTTCCTGGATCTGGAGGAAGATGTCGCGCATCAGAAATGGTGATTCGCTTTGCAGTGCGAAGACGCCGTCGGGCGCGAGCACCCGCGCGCAGCCACGGTAGAACGCCTCGTCGTAGAGGCCGGTGTTCGGGCCGATGGGGTCGCTGCCGTCCAGGAAGATCGCGTCGAACGGCTCGATGTCGGTCTCCTTCACGAACGCGATGCCATCGCCGATGCGCAGGTCGAGCCGCGGGTCGTGCCACGCGGTGCCGATGGTCGGGAGGTGCGCCCTGCACGCCTCGACCACCCGGGCGTCGATCTCGACCATGACGCACGTCTCGACCTCCGGGTGTTTCAGTACCTCGCGAGCGGTGCCGCCATCCCCGCCCCCGATGACGAGCGCGCGGCGGATGCGCGGGGCGCTCGTCATCGTCGGGTGCACCAGCATCTCGTGGTAGAAGTACTCTTCCAGTTCGCTTGTCTGATACACGCCGTCGAGCGTGAGCACCCGCCCGTATCGCTCGGCCTCGAAGAGTTCGATCTGCTGGAAATCGCTCTGCTCCGATACCAGATGGCGCTTCACCCGCATCCCGAGCCGGGTGTGATTCTCGAACTGCTCGTAGTACCACTCGTCTGCCATCGCGGTGCTCCGTCGCGTGGGTCGCCGGGAGACGACCGCCGGGCGCACAATGTACGACAGCGGCTCATCGCGTACATCACGGCGCGGCCCTCCTGTGGCGGCCCCGGCGTTCGGGTGTGGGCCCTTGAGCCGGAGCGATCCCGGCTTGAGCGGTGCTCCGGTCCTTGCCGGAAACTGGTGAGAAATCCGGGTTAAGCTTTCGTTCCGTGTTCCGAGTCGGCCGGCAACGCTACCGGTGCCTTGCCGCTCGGGGGCGCGGATGAACCCCCTGAATGCGTCGGATTCGGATCACGGTGGAGCGGATGGTCGCGCCAGGGATGGTGGTCGGATAAGGCAATCGAGCAAGGAGAAGGGCATGCGTCTCGAAGGAAAGGTCGCGATCGTCACCGGGGGCGGGGCGGGGTTCGGCGAGGGGATCTGCCGGCGCTTTGCGGCGGAGGGCGCCCGGGTCGTCGTCAACGACGTGAACGAGCAGGACGGGCGCCGAGTGGCAGACGCCATCAGCGATGCGGGTGGTGAGGCCCGGTTCATGTATGCGGACGTGTCGCGCGACGATGACACGGGTCGGCTCGTCGCGGAGGCGATCGCGCGTTACGGCCGCCTCGACATCATGGTCAACAACGCCGGGGTGCCGCAACGCGCCCAACCCATGGAAGATGTCACGGAGGACGAGTTCGACCGCATCTTTTCGGTCAACGTGAAGGCACTGTACTGGTCCGCGAAGCACACCGTGCCGTTCATGCGCGAGGCGGGCCGCGGCTGCATCATTCACACGGCGTCCACCGCGGCGATCAGCCCGCGGCCGGGACTCGTCTGGTACAACGGCTCCAAGGGGGCGGTGAACACCATCACGCAGGGTATGGCGGTCGAGCTTGCGCCGCACCGGATCCGGGTGAACGCGGTGTGCCCGGTGGCCGGCGAGACGCAGATGCTCGCCGAGTTCCTTGGCGGCGAGGTCACTCCCGAGGTGCACGCGAAGTTTCTGAGCACGGTGCCGCTCGGAAGGTTGAGCCAGCCCGCGGACGTCGCCAATGCGGTGCTGTTCCTTGCCTCCGACGACGCGGCGTTTCTCACCGGCGTCTGCCTGCCGGTGGATGGGGGGCGGACGATCTGAGCCGCTCTGCGCTGGAGGTGAATGCCAATGCGGATCGATGCCATCGCCATCGGCGAGAATCCACCGGACGACGTGAATGTCATCATCGAGGTGCCCGTCGGCGCTCAACCCATCAAGTACGAGCTGGACAAGGACGCGGGCGTGCTGGTGGTCGACCGCTTCCTTCACACCCCCATGGCTTACCCCGGAAACTACGGCTTCGTGCCGCATACCCTGTGCGAGGACGGCGACCCCATCGATGTGCTGGTGTGCAACCATCGCCAGCTCACCCCCGGTTGCGTGATCAACGTCAGGCCCATCGGCGCGCTCGCGATGGAGGACGACTCCGGCCTGGACGAGAAGATCATCGCCGTCCCGTCGCGCCACCTGTCGAAGCGCTTCGACGATGTCGACAATTTTTCCGACCTGCCCCGCATCACTATCGACCAGGTCCAGCACTTCTTCGAACACTACAAAGACCTGGAGCCGGGGAAGTGGGTGCAGATCGGAGACTGGATGGACGTGCAGGCCGCGAAGGGGCTGATTTGCGACGCCATCGAACGGGCAAAGGCCTGAGCTGTTGCGCGGAATCGGCGGCGTCTATCCCCCCTTGAGGTTCGGCATGAAGTGCACCTGATCGCCGTCGGTGACGGTCCGGCCGGCATGCTGGCTGCGCGGCACCACGGTACCGTTGAGGGAGATGAGGGGTTTCGCGCTGTCCGGGATGCCGGCCGCCTGCATCACCGCGAGCAGTGTCGTTTCGGGCGGCGTCTCGACCGTCACTGCGCCGTCCGATCCCGCCGGCAGGTAGTCCTCCAGCATCCCCGCCACGGTGACCCGAACCCTCACCGCCCGCTGCCTTGGGTGCATTCCAGGTACGCGTTCATCACCTGGTTCGGATCTTCGCGCAGCTTCCGCAGCCAGGCCCCGAGGCGCACCCGGGTCTGGATCAGGCCGCGCAGCACCCCGACGTGCTGGGTGAGTCCGAGGGCCAGCGCCCCGACGATGCGATCTTCCTCGAACTCCAGGCGCAGGTAGCGCGAGCGCGTTGCGTCGGCGGCGACCGCGCGTTCGCCGCCCTCCGTCCCCATCCACAGCCCGAACGAGCTGGAGACAAGGCCCAGCGTATTGAGTACGTTCATCGACAGGCTGCCGCGGAACGGGGTGTCGATCCCCGCCATGTTGAGGGCGGCGATGCGGCCGTGCTCGACTGCGGTGGGCTGGATGGCGTGCACTTCCCGCCCGCCGGTCGAAAAGTCCGGACCCTGCGCCACGTCGCCCGCCGCGTAAATGTGCTCGATGCTCGTGCGTAGCCGGTGGTCGACGAGGATGCCGTCCCCGCATTCGAGGCCGGAATCGGTCAGGAAGTCGATGTTCGGCGCCACGCCGGTGGCGCACACCACGAGGTCGGCCTCGATGGGGTCGCCCTCGTCGACGGCCAGCGTCAGGTTTCCATTGGTGCGGGCGATCTCCGTCACCCGCGTCCCGGTGCGCACCGGGACGCCCTTCGACTCGCACCAGCGCGCGATCATCGCTCCGCCGGTCTCGTCCATCATGCGCGGCAGCATCCGGTCCGCCATCTCGACCACCACCAGTTCGACTCTCCGCGCAGCCAGCGCTTCAAGCACGATGCAGCCGATGAAGCCTGCGCCCATCAGCACCACCCGGCTCCCCGGCTTCGCGGCGGCGAGAATCCGGCGGGCATCGGCGAGCGTCCAGCAGTTCTCGATCCCTTCGGAGTTCATCCCCCGGATCGGCGGCTTGACCGGATGCGCGCCGGTCGCGATCAGGAGTCGGTCGTATGCGATTTCGTGGCCATTCTCCAGGATCGTGAGCCGGTTCGAGGTGTCGATCCTGCGCACCCGTTCGTTGCGCACCTCGATGGCGAGCTTCTGGAAGTGCGCGTTCCCGTGGCGCAAATGCGTGCCGGACTCACCGACGTTTTCTGCAAGAAGGTAGGGAAGTGCCATTCGCGAGTAGGGAGGCTCCGGCTCGTCGCCGAGGAGGAAGACCTCGTCCGGCCGTCCGGACTGGCGCAGCGTCTCCGCCGCGACGACTCCGGCCGGCCCGGCCCCGATGATGACGTGTCTCATGGTCTCGTCCGGTCTCGATTCAACCCGGGGCGCGTGCGTCGGACTCGACGGAGCGGCGCCCCGCGCCCGCATGACCCGTCGCGATCGCGGGCGGTTCTGTCATGGCGTTCGCTGGCGACACGCCGGCTACACCCGCAGCCGGCTCAGCGTCTCGTTGGTGGGCACCCCTTCTTCGGTCCATCCGCGCTCGCGGTAGTACGCCGGCAGCATCCGGTCCAGCTCGTTGACCTTGCCCTCGGCGGTGCCGCTCGGCGCCGGGGTCTTCAGGAACCGCTGTGGCAGGGTGTCGTCCGCGCGCGTGAACCCCGCCGCGAGGTTGAACCGGCGTTCCAGGTTGAAGGTGCGCTCGCCGATCTCGGTCAGCCGGTCGGCGTTCCAGGTGCCCGCGCAGGCTGCGTCTACCTGTACCGCGAACTCTTCCAGCCCCCACGCGCTGGTGGTGAACCAGCACAGCCCCGTCGAGTCCACCGCCGCGATGCGGTCCTGGCTGTCCTTGCAGGGTTTCGCCTTGCCGTTGCCGCTCACATCGTCCATGTCCTCCTCGAACACGTCGTGCTTCATGTGGCATGCGCCGCGCGAGGAGGTGGCGTAGCCGAGGCCCATGCCCTGAAGCGCGCGGGCGTCGTAGCCGGGGATCTCCTGTCCCTTGATGGTGATGGAGACCTCGGGGCGGCCGTACTTCTCCGCGAGCCGCTTCGAGCCCATGCCCAGCACCCGGCCGAAGCCTTCGTACCGGCCGGTCTTTTCCGCCATGATGGTGAGCGCCTCGGCGTTGCCGAAGTTCAGCGCCACGCCGTCGGTGTCGGCGTCGGTGATGACCCCCTCTTCGTAGAGTTCCATTGCGGCCGCGAGGGTGCCGCCGAACGAGATCGGGTCCATGCCCTGCTCGTTCATGATGAAGTTGGCGAAGGTCAGGGCGTCGATGTCGTCGATGCCGCACTCGGCACCGAACGCGAACGCGGTCTCGTACTCCAGCCCGCCCGAGGCGTGCTGGTACTCCTTGCGGTGGACGACGGTGAAGTGGGTGGGGTTGATCTTCGCGATGCGCCCGCAGGCGATGGTGCAGCCGAAGCACGCCTTGTTGGTGACGAGGTTGCGGTGGCCGTCCTCGCCGGTCGCGCGCATGGCCTTCGCGTTGATCTTCTCCGTGCCCTCGAACTGCACCTGGAGGGAGTTGCGGGTGGGCAGCCCTCCCCATCCGTGCATGTTGTCGATCATCGCGTTGGTGCCGTACTTCTCCAGGCCGCGACGGCCGGGGTCGTCCCAGAGCTTCGCCTTGGTCTCGGCGACGACTGCCATGAAGCGCTTGGGGTCGTCGACGGTGACACCCTTCGTGCCGCGCACCGCGACCGCCTTGAGCTGCTTCGAGCCCATTACCGCGCCGACCCCGGAGCGGCCCGCGGCGCGGTGCAGATCGTTGACGACGCAGGCGTAGCGCACCAGGTTTTCGCCCGCGATGCCGATGGAGGCGACTTTGAGGAGTGGGTCCTGATGGTGGCTCTTCAGCCACTCCTCAGTGTTCCAGCAGCTCGTGCCCCACACGGGGGCGGCGTCTACGATCTCGACCTCGTCGTCGACGATGTGCAGGTACACGGGCTTCTCCGAGCGGCCGTGCACGATGAGCAGGTCGTAGCCCGCGAACTTGAGTTCGGCCCCGAACTTGCCGCCCGAGTTCGAACAGGCGATGGCGCCGGTGAGCGGTCCCTTGGTGACCACTGCGTAGCGCCCGCTGGTGGAGGCCATGGTGCCGGTGAGCGGGCCGGTGGCGAAGATGAGGACATTTTCGGGTGAGAGCGCGTCGACGGAGGGATCCATCGATTCCATGAGGTACTTCGTCGCGAGCCCCCGCTCACCGAGGTAGGCGTTCGCCCACTCCATGTTCAGCGGCTCGACGGTGCTGGTGCCCGCGGTGAGGTCCACCCGCAGGATCTTGCGTTGCCATCCCATTGCGGTCTCTCCTGTCGGTGTTGCGGGCGGGTCAGGCGCCCGAGGCATGGGCGGCGACGGCGCTCGCCCGCATGCGATCGAGTCCGGTCCAGCTCGCATCGACGTAGGTGATGGCGCCGGTCGGGCATGCCTCGGCGCATTGCGGATTCCCGCCGCACAGATCGCACTTCACGACCTTGCCGGTATCGGCGCTGTAGTTGATGGTGCCGAAGGGACACGCGATGGTGCAGACCTTGCACCCGACGCAGACGTTCGGATCGACCTCCTTAGCCCCGGTGGCGAGATTGATGGTGATCGCCTCGACGGGGCACGCGTGCAGGCACCACGCCTCCTCGCATTGAGTGCAGGTGTAGGGGATGGAGCGCGCGCCATGCTCGAACTCGAAGATCTTGATCCGCGAGCGGGCGGGGTTGAACGCGCCGGTGTGCTCGAACGAGCAGGCAAGCTCGCACTGCATGCAGCTCGTGCACTTCAAGGGGTCGATCAGCAGGGCCTTGTGCATGGTCGGTCGTTCCAGAGTTCGTCCCGAGCGACGCAATCTACTGGAAGTGGGGGGGAGGTGGGTAGCCTTTTGGGCAGGAGCGGCCAATACTCGTGCGTGCTCTTTAACCAGAATCTCAAATCGTTGCCCGATGCGCCGAGCTGCAAAACCGGACCGTTCCACTTGTCGCCAGCAGTCGCTTGCGAAGATATTGCATCGCTGGCCGGCACCGCGCACCATGTCTGACAGGAAGTTGTGTGATAGCAAGACCTGCGATCCTCATTGTGCATTTTTTCCAGGCAATTCGGTGCGAACGGCGTATGTCCCTTGGCTGGGGGCAGCGCATCCTGCTTGAGGATGGGTTGTAAGGCTCGCCCGATTGCTCAAGCGGTTGAAATGTCCGTGTTCCGGGGGGCTCCGAAGCAATCATTGCTGCAATGGGACAGGGCAGAGCGTGAGCTCCAGCCGCGGAGAGGGGCATGGGAGTCCGGTCGGGGTGACAACCAAGGGGGCGTTTGAATGATGGCTGGATACAGGGACCTGACCACGGTCTGCGCCGCGACGGCGCTCGCACTCGGGCTTGCCGCCTGCGGCGGGGGAGGTGGCTCGAAAGGGGCCGACACGCCGATGCAGATGGAGAGGGCGCTCGCCCTGGCCGCGGCTGTCGAGGCCGCGAGGGCCACCGGCACGTACGGAATGTTCGACGATGCGGCCTACGGAGTCGCCCCCGTGATCACCGCGACGCATGACGGGAGGATGGCCACGGTTGGTGTGAGCGAAACCGGCAAGCCGCGGGGCGGGACTGCCCGCAGCGGGGACTTTGTCGAGCAGGACAATGGCCCCGGCACCATTCCAGAGTGGACCGGAACGCGGTTCAGTAGGGGAGACGCAGCCGAGCACCTCATCGTCTATACGGATGTAGGCCCGTCGGAGGCGATGGACTTCATTCCGGAGAACCTCGACAAGCTGCGTGAAGTGAACGGACTGACCGGAGAGAGCGTTCCGGATTCAGGGTTGCCCGTTTCGACCACCTGGCGCCCGGTCATCAAATCGACATCACTTCCGGGGGCCACCTCGGGTGACTCCATCACCCACGTTGCGAGGGTCAAGGACGACGCGTTGGGTCTCGAGTTCGACGGTACCTTCGCAGGGGGATCGGGCAAATACCGCTGCTCCGGCGGAGACTGCTCGCTCACACTCGACGACCAGAGCGTGCCCACCGCCATGGTCGGGGCCTGGACCTTTGTGCCCGCCCCCGACGCGATGGTGATGATCCCGGATTACGACTATCTGGTTTTCGGGTGGTGGCTGGACGAGGAAGAGGATGGCTCCTACGGCTTCCAGACCTTCGCGGACGGCGTGGGTTTTCCCAATGGTGCTGCCAAGGTCACCGCCGCCATGGAGGGCCGCGCGACTTACCAGGGCGCCGCGGCCGGCGTGTACGTGACGATGGACGTCTCCGGAGGGCAGGTGACGCGAGCGGTCAGCGGCGAGTTCACCGCTGAGGCAACGCTCAAGACCCACTTCTTCGGCGCTCAGGACGCCGGACAGCTCTCCGGCACCATCGATGCCTTCAGGAGTGGGAACGGTACGCTGATGACGGGCTGGGCTGTGGAGCTGGAGGACGCCGACCTGATCGTCGACGAGGTCTCCTTCGCTGGCGAGGCGGAGGGAACGCTCGGTCCAGAGACGAGCGGGAAAGGCAGTTGGGAGGGAATGTTTCATGGGACCAACGGCGCCGCCGGAGCCGACGCCCGACCGAGCCACGTGACCGGGCGGTTCGACGTCCATTTCCCCGGCGCGCGTATCGCGGGGGCGTTCGGCGCGGGCAAGTAGCCGTCGCCTGCTTGCGCACCTGATCCGGAATCACTCGCGTATCGAGCACCACTCCATGACGTGAAATGCCTTCCGGGTTCGCGCACCGGGGATTGCGGTAGATTACGGTCGCGGTGAGGGTGTTGTTGACCCGTAGACGAAATCCGGTTAGTGTCGCCGCGGGCTTGATTTCAATGATTATCAATAGAGTACGTTGGTAATCGCACCTGTTTCCGTAGATTGTGGGTGCATTTCTCCGGGGGACAAGCCAATTCTCGACAGGGCGGATCGCCGTAGCACGGAAATTCGCAGACTGGGTGTTCCCGGTCGTCGATGGCTGATGATCGCAGGAGTGGCCGGTCTGGTGCTCCTCGCCTCCACCGGGGGTGCCATTCTGGATGTCTCCCAGACTCGATCGGGAATGGTGGTCGACACGACAGTTGTCGATCTTGTGCTTCCGAACCCTGCGACCATGCCGGACGGCCTGACCGGCCATTCGCAACGCGTCGAGAGTGGCGCCGGAATGATTGCGGCGCCCGAGCCATTCTCTTCCCGGCCGGCGCCCTCCCACCCGCATCTTTCCGCCGTGAGCGAAGACATCGGTGCCGTACATTCGCCTCGGCCCGCTACTACCGATCCGGCGGAGTTCGGGTTCGAGAGAGAGAGGTTCGCGGGTGCGGACGTCGCGATCGTCCACGTCCCTTCCACGGAAATTCCGGCTGTAGCGGAGGTCGCCATGCCCGCGGACATGGGCGAGCCACCGGTCATCGCTCCCGATCATCGGGTGACCGTGAATTCCGGAGATTCGCTCTATCTCATCTTCAAACGGCTCGGGCTCTCACAACGCGACCTCGCCCTGATGACGGGATTGAAACCGCTCAAGAGGAAGCTTGCCCGCATCGCCCCGGGCCAGGAGATCGAGCTCTACGTCGACACCGAGTCCCGCCTGACCCGTCTCGTCCATCGACTTGATCGGCTCAGGTCCCTGAATATCTTCCGCGATGGCGATGCGTTTGCATTCGAAGAAATCGTCGAGCCGCCGGAAGTGGCGATTGCTACCGCAACCGGCGTCATCGACACCTCCCTGTTCGAAGCGGGCCAGGAAGCAGGTCTGTCCGACAGGCTGATCATGCAGATGGCGGAGATTTTCGCCTGGGACATCGATTTCGTGTTCGACATCCGTGCTGGCGATCGGTTTGCTCTCGTCTTCGAGGAGCAGTTCAAGGACGGGGAGAAGATCGGTGAGGGTCCGATCGTTGCGGCCGAGTTCACCAACCGCGACCGCCGAGTTCGTGCCGTGCGCTACGACGATCCCAAGGGCCGTATCGCCTATTTCTCGCCCGATGGGCGCAGCATGCGCAAGGCATTCCTGCGTACTCCGGTCAATTTCACCCGTATCAGTTCGCGCTTCAGCTCAAGCCGCAAGCACCCGATACTCCACAAGGTTCGCGCGCATCGCGGAGTCGACTACGCAGCTCCGACAGGCACGGCGGTGAAGGCCTCCGGCGACGGGCGGGTCGTCTTCGCCGGGCGCAAGGGGGGGTACGGACGGACTATCGTCCTTCGGCACGGACCGGTCTACACGACACTCTATGCGCATCTCTCCCGGTTCTCGAAGGGAATCCGCCCGGGGAAGCGAGTCGAGCAGGGCCAGACCATCGGATACGTCGGGAGCACCGGTCTCTCCACCGGCCCTCACCTGCACTATGAGTTTCGCGTCCAGGGCGTCCATCGGGATCCGCTCCGCGTCAAACTCCCGCAAGCTGCCCCATTGCCCGAGGAGTACATGGACGATTTTCAGTCCAGGGCGAGGCCATTGTTGGCGAGGCTCGATCTGACGACTCGTACTGCCGTCGCAACTGCAAACTGAGCCCGTCGTACGTGCGGCGGTAGCCTCAGTGTCGCGACCGACCAGAGGCCAGCGCTGCCGAAACCACGCCTGCAGTAGCCTCTCGACGCCATTGACAGCACGCCCATTGGGGCGGGGGCCATCCCGCTCGGCTTCCGTCTCTCCGCGCTCCGGCCCATCCCACAGGCGGTGTCGCGACGCACCACCGTAGAGTCCGTCGGACCAGGCGGACAGCCAGATTCTGTGCATTTTCGAAAAGCCGCTGCCCTTCGAGGAAGCTGCTTGATCGGAGGATTCGCGTGTGTATAATGCGCCGCCTCGGCCGGGGGACAGGCTCCCCGGGTCAGCTCTTTTAAATTCCGGTCAGGTAATTTGTGTGGGCGTTTGCGCTGGTCGTAAGCTCCAATCGGAGACCATACGGCGCGATACGCTCGCATTCAGCGAGTCATTCCGTCGAGTCGAGACTTGATCGCTCACTTCGAGCGGTCGCAATACTCAAACTGAAGAGTTTGATCCTGGCTCAGATTGAACGCTGGCGGCATGCTTAACACATGCAAGTCGAACGGCAGCGCGGGGAGCTTGCTCCCTGGCGGCGAGTGGCGGACGGGTGAGTAACACGTGGGAATCTGCCTGGTAGTGGGGGACAACCCGGGGAAACTCGGGCTAATACCGCATACGCCCTACGGGGGAAAGCGGGGGACCTTCGGGCCTCGCGCTACCAGATGAGCCCGCGGCCGATTAGCTTGTTGGTGAGGTAATGGCTCACCAAGGCGACGATCGGTAGCTGGTCTGAGAGGATGATCAGCCACACTGGGACTGAGACACGGCCCAGACTC
>JAPOSC010000081.1 GCA_026709935.1 Thiotrichales bacterium | reverse complement strand
ATTTCTTTCAGTGCCAATAGAGATTGACGTAGGGACGTGCGAGTCTCCGAGCTCTTGCACGAAGCGTTTTTACCCGCGGTTTGTGGTCGGGTATCGATCTCTCGTGAGTTTCCGCGAAGATATGGCTGATACGCTCCATGAGGTCTGATCGGTCGAAGAGAATCTCCAGCAGAGGAACCTCCGCTCCCTCGATATCGATCTTGAGTATCCCAATATCCTCGTCAAGATTTTCCAGATATCGGATGAAATCAACTTGTCGGACCACGATCGCACCTTCCTCGGTGACATTCTCTTTGTTGACAATGACGGAACTCGCTTCCGAACGTGAGGTGGGATCTTCTTCGAATCTCGGGTGTCGGTAGAGATTGACGGACCCCTCACTCGTTCCGGCAGCGGCATTTTCGATTCTGACGTTGTCTAGATCAGTGATGTTGTTCCGAAGTTCCACCAAAGTCCATGGATCGGGCTCGAAGGCGATTACCCGCTTGGCGTGCGAGGCCATCATTCTGGTGTACACACCAAGATTGGCGCCTAGATCGATGCATGTTGTTCCGTAGCAACGGCGCACCGCCTGCTCGAACCCGTCTGTCTTGACCGCGTACTTGCATTGGTGGCGATGTCCGATCGCTCCGGGAAGATGCCGCAGTATTTTGTATTTCAGGAGTTTGTTCATCTGTTTTACACTCGATTTCCGGTTGCATCGCCCAATAGGGTTATCCAGTCGTTTTCTGAAACGTGATACGACGTGCCGGAGGAGTGACTACCCGGGCCGGGCAAGTGCTTCGGCCCGGTCCGATCGCAAAAGGCGTCGGAATGCGATACGCCGCCGTATGTCATTCGAAACAAGAGCCTTGATACGCCGCGTCAGTATGGTCGGCTGGCGGAGTCGTTCGCGCCGGTGCATTACGCGCTCTGTGCTTCGTGTGTCGTGTATCTGGGAACTGTACTCTGCGCCTTCGCGCACGACTGGCGGATCGAGATAGAGGACGTTGAGACCATTCTCCCAGAAGTACGAGAGTTCATGATCCAGGTCGCGCACCATGCGGGGAATGCGTTCCAGCAGTAGCCGCGCTGCCTCCCGGGTGATGACATAGCCTTCCGAGCCGAAATCCGAGAAGCGAACCCTGCCCAGCCGATGACCGGTAGGCAGGGAGATCGTCGGAATGAAGGGTCTGCGCAGATTGCGTCGCTGAAGCTTCACGATGTCGAACTCGTTCGTCTGTCGCTCCAGCGCCTGCAGGACCGCGGGGAGTCCAGTCTCAAACCGGGCATCGTCCTCGAAAACTGCCATCGACTCGGGGCCGTTCTTGACGAGATCGTGCATGGCGGATCGCTCGCTCAGCGTGCAAGCCAGCGAGCCGTCCGGTATCGGGTAAAGACCGAGCCGTTCCCGCGCGGCGTGATCCACGAACGCGCGATCCTCGTCGGTGAGTGTCCTGGCATCCTTCGCGGGCCAGATTTCGTAGTCGAGACCGACCCGGGCGAACTCCTCGGCCATCCGCGTACGCCGCTCCGTCGCGCGTTCGAGATTGATGAGGACGATCCGCATCGTCATGTCACGACTCCCGCGACGCTGCCGCGGTATTGGCAGCCAGCGCGATGGTCGTTGGCCGGACTCGATATCTACCCGACATCGCAGCGCCTCGCGCTCACTGATTGCTCGCAGCCTGCATCGGCCCGTCGCGCCGTGAGAACTGGAATCGGTACAGTCCGGCGTAGAGTCCGTTGCGGGCCATCAGCTCGGCGTGGGTGCCGATGTCCACGACGCGGCCGCGTTCCATCACCACGATGCGGTCGGCGCTCACGATGGTCGACAGCCGATGCGCGATCACCAGGGTGGTGCGGCCGGTGCGCAGCGTTTCCACCGCTTCCTGGATGTGCCGCTCCGATTCACTGTCGAGGGAGGAGGTCGCCTCGTCCAGGATGAGGATCGGCGCATCCTTCAGCACCGCGCGGGCGATGGCGAGCCGCTGGCGCTGGCCGCCCGAGAGCTTTACCCCGCGCTCGCCGATGACGGTGTCCATCCCCTGTGGCATTGCCCCGATGAACTCGAGCGCGTGGGCGGTGCGCGCCGCCTCCACGATCGCCTCGGGCGGGGCGCCGGCGGCGGCGCCGTAGGCGATGTTCGCCGCCACCGTGTCGTCGAACAGCACGATGTCCTGGCTCACCAGCGCGACGTTGGCGCGCAGCGACTCAAGCGTGATGTCCCGGAGATCGACCCCGTCGAGCCGCACGTGGCCGCCATCGGGGTCGTGAAACCGTGGAATCAGTCCGGCAACGGTGGTCTTGCCGCTGCCCGACGGCCCGACGAGGGCCACCGTTTCCCCCGGCTCGATGGTGAGGGACACGGCATCGAGCGCCGGGCCCGCGTCGTTCTGGTAACGGAACGTGACCGCATCGAGATCGAGCCGCCCTTCAGCGCGTCGGATCCGGACCGATCCGGAGTCCGTTTCCACCGCCGCGTCGATCATCGCAAAGACGCTCGTGGCGGCCGCAATTCCCCTCTGGATCAGGGCGTTCACGCGGGTCAGGCGCTTGATGGGGGAGAACAGCAGTGCCATCGCGGTGAAGAAGCTCACGAAGTCGCTGATGGTGATCGCGCCGGCCTCGAACTGCCGGGCGCAAAGGAGCAGGATGATCGCGAGCGCGATGGCGGTCACCATCTGCGCGATCGGTGCCGTGGCCGCGGCCGCCGCCGCGAACTTCACCTGGAAGCGTCGCACCCGGTTCGCGGCGTCCGTGAACCTCCGCGTCTCGTAGTCCTGCCCGGAGTAGACCTTGACCACCTTGTGGCCTTCGATGCTCTCCTGCAGCACATGGGTCACGTCGCCCATCGTCTCCTGCACCCCGTGGGCCATGCGTCGCAGCCGACGGCTGAAGTAGACCACGATCACCATCACCACGGGGGCGGCGACCAGGGCCACGAGGGTGAGCTTCCAGTCGATCCACAGCATCCACCCGAGCAGGCCGAGCACCGCGACCGAATCGCGCACCAGCACCGTCACCGCACTCGTCGCCGCATCGGTGACCTGCTGCGCGTCGTAGGTGACCCTGGAGATGAGGGTTCCGGAGGCGACGTTGTCGTAAGCCGGGGCCGGGGTGCGCATCAGCCGGTCGAACATGTCGCGGCGCAGATCGAGAACGAGCCGTGCCGCCACCGACTCCAGCGCGAACGCGGAGAGGAAGGACGAGACCCCGCGCACCAGAAACACGCCGAGGAAGAGCGCGGCGTACATGGGCACGGACCCGACGGTCTGCTCCTCGAAGCTGCTCACGACCATCTCGAGGATGGCCGGGAATGCGGGCTCCGTGAGGCCGAGCACGATCATCATCGCCGTTCCCAGCGCGAACACCCGCCAGTACGGCGCCACGTGGCGCAGCAGCCGCAGGTAGATCGCCTTGCTGTCGGCCGAGATGGTGGTCATGGGCCGTGTCCGTCGTCGGGGAGAGCTCTGGCCGGAATCATTTTTCCTCGAGCACGTAGACCGCCCCGCAGTAGGGGCACTTCACGGTGCCCCGGTCCTCGATCGGCAGGTAGACCTTCGGATGCGAGTTCCACAGGGACATGCCCGGCATCGGACAACTCAGCGGCAGATCGGCGCGCGTGACCACGTACCGGTTCTCCGCATTCGGCTCGATGAGGCCACGTGCTCCGGCTGTGCGCAGCTTCAAGGTGATTCCTCCCGCATGACCCGGTTGCCTCGGGGTTGCCTCGGGGTTGCCTCGGGGTTGCCTGAGGGGTTGTCTGGCGATTGCCTGATGGTTGCTTGAGGCTCGACGGTGATTATAGGGCGGCGGCGACCCGCCCGTCCGCCGATGCTTCACCGGCCCCCGGCCCCCGGACGGTCGAAGAGTGCATGGCGCCGGGCGATCGATCCGGCCCCGCGACTCTGGCCAGAATCATTTTCCCGTTCAACGCGCTTGTCCCTTCCGGTCTGGAAGGGCACAGGAGTCGATGAGGTGGAAAATCAATTTCGGCCAGGGTCCTCACACCACCATCCACCGGTTCCAGAGCGTGATCACCGCTTTGCGGAACTCGACGAACTCCTCGCTGCCGACCACTCCCTCCGATTCCTGCAGCGAGAGCTGGTGGATGCGGCACCGGAAGGCGCGATAGGCATCGCACAGCAGGGCAACGTCCTCCTCCGGCATCAGTCCGGCCAGCCCGAATCCCTCCAGCAGGCGGATGTTGTCGGTGAAGTCGAGGTGGGCGCCGAGCTTCGGGGCCCAGCGCAGCGTCGTGTACTGCACCATGAACTCGATGTCGGCGATTCCGCCCGGATCCTGCTTGAGATCGAAGCGGTCGGCGTGGCGGGAGCCGAGCTCGCTGCGCATGCGCTCGCGCATGGTCCGTACCTCGTCGCGCAACGTGTCTCCGTCTCGCTCGCGCAGCAGGATGTCCCGACGCAGGCTGGCAAACCGCTGCCCCAGTGCGGCGTCGCCCGCCACCGCCCGCGCCCTCACCAGGGCCTGGTGCTCCCAGGTCCACGCCTTCTCTCCCAGGTATTCGCCGAGACCGTCCAGCGTATTGACGAGCACCCCCTTCGATCCGTCCGGGCGCAGCCGCGGGTCCACCTCGTAGAGCGCGCCCTGTGGAGTCAGGGCGGTCAGGGTGTGGATGAGGCGCTGGGTGAGGCGGGCGTAGAAAGTGGCCAGATCGATAGGCTTCGATCCGCTGGTCGTCCCGTGTGGATCGTCGTCGTGCACGAAGACGAGATCGAGGTCGGAGCCGTAGCCGAGCTCGATGCCGCCGAGCTTCCCGTAAGCGATGACCGCGTAGGGCGGGAAGGCCGCGTCCCCGGGCATCGTCTCCGGTCGTCCGTGGCGGGCGGTGATGTCGCGCCATGCGATGGCAAGCGCCGCGCGCAGAATTGCCTCCGCGATCCAGGTGAGATGGTCGCTCACCACCATCAGCGGGATCCGGCGCGAGATGTCTGCCGCCGCCACCCGCAGGACATTGGCCTGTTTCGACTGGCGCAGGCAGTCCATCTCGTGTTCCCGGTCCGGGTCGTCCAGAGCGTCGAGGCCCGCGGCGATGTCCTGGTCGAGCTCGTCGGGCGCGCGCGGCGCGTAGAGGGTGCGTGGATCGAGCAGCTCGTCGAACAGCACCGGGTGTCGTCCGAGAAGCTGGGCGATCCAGGGACTGGCGGCGCAAAGCTGCACGAGTTGCGACAGCGCCACCGGACGCTCCGCCAGCAGCGCGAGATAGACACTGCGTTTCGCGACCGATTCCACCACCGACATCACCCGGTCCAGGGTCGTCGGCGCCTCGCCCTGCGTGGCGACGGCGCGCATCAGGTCGGGCAGAAGGCGGACCAGTCGTTCGTGCGCGAGGGCGTCGGGCATCCTGAGCCCGATGGCGTCGCGGTGTCGCGCAAGGATCGACCACGCCTCGCGCGCCTCGGAGAACCCCGCTTCCTCCAGCCGGGCCACGCCGGTCGCCTCGTCGGTGGAGTCGGCGAGCAGGGCGCCCAGCGGATCGTTCCCGCCGGCGGCGTCGGCACCGCGTTCCTCGCCGAATACCTGTGCGAACTGTTCGTCCACGTGGCGTCGGTGCCGATCGAGCCGCTCGGAGAATGCGCCCCAGCTCGCATAACCCATGGCCGCCGCGATGCGGGTGCGCCCCGGCTCGTCCACCGGCAGCATGTGCTCCTGCCGATCGTCGACCTGCTGCAACCGATGCTCGGCCGCGCGCAGGAACCGGTATGCGGCGCCGAGCGATCCCGCCGCATGGGCCGGAAGCAGCCCGAGCTCTCCGAGGCGCTCCAGCACCGTGAGAAGGCGCCGGTAGCGCAGCGCCGGCGTGCGCCCCCCCCGCACCATCTGGAACGCCTGGGCGGTAAATTCCACCTCCCGGATCCCTCCGGGGCCGTGCTTCACGCTGTGCTCCATGCCCTTGCGGGCCACCTCCTGCTCCATCACCGCCTTGAGCGAGCGCAGCGACTGCAGGGTCCCGAAGTCGATGTAGCGCCGGTACACGAACGGACGCAGCCGCTCCAGCAGCTCCGCCGCCAGCACCAGGTCGCCGCTCACCGCGCGGGCCCGGATGAGCGCGTAGCGCTCCCAGTCGCGGCCGTGGGTCTGGTAATACTCCTCCAGCGCATCGAAGCTCAGCACGAGCGGCCCCTGCGTGCCGAAAGGACGCAGCCGCATGTCGACGCGATAGACGAAGCTGTCCGCGGTCGGTTCGCCGAGTACCCGCAGCAGCTTGCGCGCGAGTTGGAGGAAGAAGCGGTCGTTGTCGACGCTGCGCCTGCCTCCCTCGGTCTGTCCGTTCTCGGGGAAGGTGAGGATGAGGTCGATGTCGGAGGAGAAGTTCAGCTCGCTCGCGCCGAGCTTGCCGAGCGCCAGGACGATGAGTTCCTGGGGCTCGCCGGAGGGTCCCGTCGGGACCCCGAGGTCGGCGCACTGCCAGGCGTGGAGCCGGCCGACGCTCGCGCCGATGATCGCGTCGGCGAGGTCGGAGGTGTCGCGCACGGTTTCTTCGAAGTCCGCGAGGCCGCCGATGTCGCGCCATGCGATCCGCACCATCTCCCGGCGCCGCAGGCGTCGCAGGTTTGCCATGAGGGCTTCGATGGATTCGGCGGCCTGCACCGCCGCGTCGGCCCGCTCGTGCAACGACGCGCGGTCGGCGGCGCCGGTCAGTGTCGCTGGGTAGGGCGCTTCGAGGTCCTTGCTCGAAACGAGATCGGTGAGCATCGCCGGATAGCGCTGGCAGCTCGAGAAGACGAAGTCCGAGCAGGCGAGCACCCGGGCCGCATCGCCGGGGAGCGCATCGGCGCCGACCCCTGCCTCGCCCGACGCAAGCGCGGCGAGGCGCTCTTGGGCGAGGGCGGCGAGGGTGGGGGGGAGCGGGGCGTCACCGCGCCACTCCAGCCAGGTTCGCGTCATGGGCCGTGCGCTCCGGGGCATGGCGTTGGGCCGTGCCGATTCCTCCGGAACCCAGCATACACGGTCATGCGTTTCGGGAGCGGGTGCGTTTGACAGGCGGTGCGGAGAAGCCGAATAGTGGGCGCGGCTCGTCCGGCGACGCTCGATGCACCCAGCAGCGGCCCGGAGTCGTCGGGACGGCCATCGCGGGCGGAGCAGCAATTCCCGACGGGTGGGAACGTGCGCTCCCGCAATCGTCCCGCGGGGGCGCTCCACAGGCCCGAAACTCGCCGGCATCGTACCGGGTGATGGCCTGTCGGGTCGCCGGTGGGAATCGCTGCGTGGTGCGGAGGATATCCATGGTCGAACCGGTCCGGCTGGCGTTGTTCGGCGCCGGCGGCATCGGCATGCGTCATCTTGCGCTCGCCGAGGAAGAGCCCGAGTGCGTGCTCGTCGCGGTCGCGGACCCGCTGGCCGCGGCGGCACCGGCGACCGGTCGATACCAGGCTCGTTTCTACCGGGACTATCGGGAGCTGCTGGCCCGAGAGCAGCTCGACGGCGCGATCGTCGCCACCCCGAACGACGCACATGCCGAGGTCGGTATCGCGTGTGTGGAGCGAGGGTTGCCGGTGCTGGTGGAGAAGCCGATCACCGATACCGTCGCATCGGCTCGGGCCCTCCTGGCCGCAGCGGCGCAGCATGGCGCCCCACTCGCGGTCGGCCACCATCGTCGTTTCGACCCGGCCATCGGCGTGGCGCGAGACGCGATCCGGGCCGGGCGCATCGGTCGGCTCGCGGCGGTGCAATGCCTGTGGGCGTTGCGCAAGCACGATGCGTACTACGACGCCGAGTGGCGCCGCATGCGCCCGAGCGGAGGGCCGGCGCTCATCAATCTGATCCACGACGTCGATCTCCTGCGCTACCTCTGCGGCGACGTTGTCAGTGTGTACGCCGAGGGCGGCTCGGAGCTGCGCGGTCACGAGGTGGAAGATACGGTAGCGGCGACGCTGCGTTTCGCAAGCGGCGCCGTCGGCACCATCGTCGCCTCCGACGCGACGCCTTCGCCGTGGAGCTGGGAGTGCGGCACCGGCGAGAATCCGCTCATTCCCCCCACCGGGCGCAACTGCTACCGCTTTCTCGGTACCGAGGGCGCGCTCGCGTTGCCGCGGCTCGATCTGTGGCGGCACGACGACGGGGTTCCAGCGAGCTGGCACGCCACGATTCGCGCCCGAACTCTGGCGGTGGGACCGCGCGCGGCGTTGAAGGATCAGCTTCGGCATTTCTGCGCGGTAGTACGCAGAGAGCGCGCGCCCAGGGTGTCCGGCGAGGACGGACTGAGAACGCTCGCCACGACGCTCGCGATCATCGAATCGATGGATCGGGGGGCGCCGATCGTGGTGGAAACGCTTCAGGACTCCGACCGAAACTGATGTTCCACTGAATGGTCTCCAATCCCCTTCCCGGTCGGAGGGCAACCGTTCCGTCAGGCCATGGAATGGACGGCCCACTGCTTCCCTCGGTAGGTCAGGATGCCGAACTCCTGGTTCTTCCGGCTGTTCACCAGCACCGATCGTCCGGGCTGGCTCAGCCGCTCTTTCGCCTCGCGCGCGTGGTCTTCTCACGCACCGTCGCGAGATGGATCGGATGGCCGCAGTACACGTCGTGGTCGATGGCGGCACCGGCGGCGCTGCGCGCAATCGATTCGGCGTCGTGCTCTGATTCGTACAGCGCATGCACCGCGCCGATCGCGATCGGCGCGCCGGAGCCAATCGCGAAGTAGCGCTCGTAGCGCAGCACGGAGAGGTCGGAGGCGACGCCGAAGATCCCGCTGGCGCACGTCACGAGGAACGTGCTGTCCAGGCTCCCGAATGGCGAGTCCGCGTCGTCGGCCTGGTCCTTGACGAAGTTGTAGCGCTCGTGCAGCTCTCCCCACAGTCGCATGAAGAACTTGAAGATGCTCGCCTCGTCGTGGAGCCGCGGTGCCGCGCGTCTGCGCCCGAGCACATCCGCGAGGATGTTCGAGTAGAGCGTCCATCCCGTGGCCGCCATGTACGCCTCTCCGATCTGCATGAACTTCGGCCCCGACAGGTTCTCCGCCGGCACCCGCTCGGAGCCGAGGTTGGTCTGGCTGTCCGTGGCCAGCACGATCCGTGCGTCCTTGCGCACCGCGACGGCAATCGACATGACGTTCTCCCTGGATGTTGGCATCGCGCGGTTGGCATTCAGCGCGCTTGATGCCGAACGAGCCGCGCAGATGGGTGCCGGTGCGTGCCGGCCTGTGATCAGGCTACTTCCTCCCGCGGCCCGAGCGCGGTGATTTCGGCGACCGCGATGTCGCCGGCGGGGTTCGTGCCGGCCAGCGCGACGCGCAGGATCGCGCCGTTCGCCAACGATCGGGTGTCTCCGCGCCCGGCCTGCTCGATCAGGATCCGGGCGACTCCGCGACTGGAGACGATCAGAGGCCATCGCGGCCAAAGCGGCGCGAAACTCCGGAAGGTGGCGAGCACCCGGGCCTTGAACGTGGCGTTGGATTCGCCGCCGGGCGGTGTCTCCCCGGCGGAAAGCGGTCTCTGAGTCTCTTCGATGCTCCGGCCGTTCCAGTCGCCGAGCCGGCGCTCGACCAGCCCCGGCTCGATTCGGACCTCGAGACCCACCTCGAGATCCAGGCGGGCATTGATGATATGAGCGGTCTCGACCGTGCGTGACAATGGCGAGCAAAGAATCAGGCTCGGAGGCGTATCAAGCGCGCGCAGGATTCGACCCGCCGCCTGAATCTGTTCGCGGCCAAGCTCCGTCATGTGGGTATCGCACTCCGCGCCGGAACGCACGCCGTCACGGTTCGCGGTGGTCTGGCCGTGGCGAATGAAAAAGAAGCCGGCTCCGTCAGAACCGTCAGTCATCGCAGTACAGCACTCGCTTCGGCCAGTCGGAGGCTGGCTGTGTCCGATCTGCGTCGAAGGGCCGATCGTCACGAATCCAGCGCACCACCTCGTCGATCAGCGGGCCGTCGGCGAGCGTGGGCGTGTGACCGGTATCGGGGACATGAATCACGGAGAACCCATCCGGGCCGCGCATCCTGTCGATGGTGTCGTCCGACGTGGCATCGCTTTGCATCCCGTGAATCAGCAGAACCGGGCACTTCACCGCAACCCACTCGCTCCACATGTCGAGACTGCACCGGGCCTCGGCCCGATAGGCAAGAAGCGCTCGCAGGTCATGCCGATAGACCCGGCCCTCCTCCTCGTCCGACCACCGGGTTCGGTGGTGAGCGCTGTGGAGCAGGACCGCGTCCGGGGTGGGTCCGGAGTGTTTCTCGGCCGCACCGGTACGGCGAAACAGCTCGGCCGGGCTGCGGAACACGTAGTGCCGCGCCACCGCTCTTGCCCGGCGTGCCCGCCGTTGCACCGGAATGTACGGGCTGCTGTCGTTGAGCACGAGCCGGTGGACGCGCTCGGGATGCCGCGCCGCGAACCGGATTGCGGTCGAACCACCGAGAGAAGAGCCGAGCAGGGTGCACGATTCGAGACCGAGGCAGTCCATGAGCTGCGTGAGCTGCTCGACGTAGGTCTCCAGGTTGTAGTCGGTCAGCTCCGCGAGCCAGCCGCTGCCCCCGCGGCCCGCAAGGTCCAGGCCGATGACCCTCAGCGCCGGGCTGGCGTCCAGAGCGAGAAAGTCGAAGCGCTGGGCGACGTTGGTGAGCCCGCCGATGGCGATCACGGGCTCTCCGTCGCCCCCCGAATCGGAAAATGCGAGGGGCACGGTGTAGGACTTTCCAACCCCCGTCTCGGGGTCCTGGAGCTGCGCGGGGTGTTCGTACGTGAACCGGCGCATCTCCAGGTCATTGCCGAGGCCCGCCGCCAGGGCGTCGACCAGAGCATCGTAGCCGTCCCAGTCAAGTGCGCCCGGTGGCGGCGAGCCGCGCAACGCGTGCGCTTCGCGCAGGGCGGAGTCTGCCCTTTGCGCCGCCGACAATGCGACATCGACATCGCCGGCGGGTGCTCTCATTCCCGAGTCCTCTGGACCAGCGTGATTCGGTTGACGCCATCGATCCGTTCGTACGCGACTTCGTCCATGAGTGTTTTCACGAAGTACACACCCAGCCCTCCGACGGAGCGCTCCTCCACCTCGGCTTCCAGATCCGGCGCCGCCGTCTCGGTGAATGGATCGTAAGCAATGCCGTCGTCCTCCATGACCACGACGAGCGATCCCTCCCGTTCCGTGAGCGTGATGCGGATTTCGTGCGCGTCCGAGTCCTGGTAGCCGTAGCTCACGGTGTTCGTGATGAGTTCGTCGAGCGAAAGATTGATGTTCAGGATCCATTTTGTCGGCCAGGCACGCGCTTCCCCGTACGCCTCGATCTCATCGGCAATCCGGGCAATCTCCGAAAGGTCGTTCCTCAGGGTCAGTTCCAGTGCAGGTGCGGACATGATGGTTCGTCTCGATTGCCCGGGGGCGACCGGGGGTCTCACGCTTGCGCCTGGGCGTCGGATGGTGCGCCCCGGTAGACCAGGACCACACAGGTGATGTCGTCGAACTGGGGCGCTTCGCCAGTGAACTCGTCGACCGCGGTGACAATCGTGTCCACGTCCTGGTCGGGACGATGTTCATCGGGAAGAGTTCGGGCGGTGTCCAGCAGTCGGTCGTCGCCGAACGCCTCCTCGCTGTCGTTGAACGCTTCTGTGATGCCGTCGGAGAACAGTACCAGACGTGCCCCGGTCTCCATGACCACCTGTCCATCGGCGTATTCGAGCCCGTCGAACATTCCGAGCGCGACACCGTCGGTCGTCTCAAGGGCGCTGGCGTCATCGCGAGTCACGAGAATCGGCGGGTTGTGACCGCCGTTGGCGTAATGGAAGCTCCCGGTGCGTTCATTCAGAACTCCGTAGAAGAGCGTTACGAACAGGTCCTCGGAGTTATTCTTCTCCAGGAAAGTGTTGACCTTCTCCAGTACCAGGCCCGGCTGCATGATGTGTTGAATCGCCGTGGCGCGCATCAGTGTGCGAGCCATGACCATGAACAGCGCCGCGGGCACGCCCTTGCCGGATACGTCCGCGACCGCAACGCCGATGTGTTCCTTGTCGAGCCGGAAGAAGTCGTAGAAGTCGCCCCCGACCTCCTTCGCGGGTCGCATGACGCCCGTGATCTCGACCGCGTCCGACTGGAGACCGGTGTCCGGCAGGAGCGAGAGCTGCACGCGGGCGGCGATATCCAGCTCCCTCTGGAGCGCGATGAAGGCGTTCTTGGCGGCCAGTGCCTCGCGCAGGCTCTGGTTCTGGCTCTGAACCCGGTCGGACATCTTCTGAAACGCCAGCGCGGTCATCGCAAGGCTGTCGGACTCGCGTGTGAGTGCGGTGCTGGCGCTGTCGGTCGCGCGGGCGATCGATATCACCTCGTCTTCCTGGTCCGGCGTTCCGCGGACCAGGTGCTCGAGCTGATCCAGCTCGGCCAGCACCGCCACGCGCTCCTCTTCGTCCAGCGTGTCGGCGAGCTGCGTCATCTCCCGCCGGATGAAGCGCTCCTGGCGCTGGCGCTGGCGCTGGCGCGAGCGGCGGAAACGATCGAAGGCGGCCAGATTGGCACGGAACACGTTCACCGCGTTGGCGATCCTGCCCACCTCGTCGCGGCCGCCGGCACCCTCGACCCGGGCCTGGAGATCGCCGCGCGAGAGGGCGTTCAGCACACCCACGCCATCGGTCAGCGGGGCAAAGGAGCGCGACATGTAGTACCCGAGACCGAACAGCATCAGTATCAGGAAGCCGATCGCGGCGGCGATGGTGATCCGGTTGACCCGTTCCTGCTGCTGGGCCAGATCCGTCACGTCCTTGATGCTGACCAGGCGCGCCACCAGCGAGCCGAGATCGGCCGCCTGGGGAAGCACCACCGCTGAATACACATGATCGTCCGCCTCGACGGTCTGCAAAGTGTCGATCGCAGTCAGATCGATGAGCTTGCCGAGGCTCTCCCAAAGGCCGTCGTCGGAACCCGCAAGCAGTCGGCCGCGGCGGTTGACGATCAGGACCGTGGACTTCGTCGCCTCCTCCATCTCCCGTATCGCCTCGTCGATGCCGGTTGCGTACACGCCCATGCCGGCAATGCCCACCGCACCCGGAGGCGGATCCAGCGGGACCCCCAGGACCACCGCGACGTTGCGTTGCTGGTCGTTGCCGATGCCGCCGATGCGCCCGCCCTGCTGAATCGC
Source organism: Thiotrichales bacterium (assembly GCA_026709935.1). Classification (GTDB taxonomy): domain Bacteria; phylum Pseudomonadota; class Gammaproteobacteria; order HK1; family HK1; genus HK1. The sequence continues at coordinate 79,104 of JAPOSC010000081.1, read as the reverse complement.
ATCCCTTGCACTCGCCGGGGCGATGATCGGGCTCTGGAAAAGCGCGGACTGCGAGGAGTAGGCAAGCGAACCATCGGCGTAGAGCACATCGAAACGGTCGGCGATGCCCTGTTCGCGGAGTTGCTCGGCGATCGTCGCGCCGACGCGCTGGACCGCTTCCTGATCTCCGGTGTGGATGGCTTGACGCAATGCGACGTTCTCGGCCGCGATCCACGCCTTGTCACCCATGTGCTGGACCAGGCTGTCACTGACCTTGCGCCACAGTGTGGATCGGTCGGCGATGGTGGCGCCCGAGTACTGCGTCTTGACGAGATCCGCGAGCGTGATCGAGGCCAGGGCAAAACCGATGCAGATGACGCCGAAGGCCAGAATGACGAGCAGACTGATCCGGGTGCGCAGCAACATCATGCTGATCCTCGCGGGCTAACCGCCGGGGCTGGTCTGGAAGTCGGCGATGGCGATGATGTCCATGGGTGGATACAGGCCGAGCTCACGCATGACGTCCACGTTGATCCACAGCTTGTAGCGTGACAGACGCGCTACCGGCAGATCCTGGGGCCTGCGTCCCTCGACCAGGATGCGCTCCGCTTGCAGTGCCGTCAGCTTGCCGAGGGTGTGGTAGTCGGTCACGAGCCCGAACATCGCGCGTGAGTTCTTCAAAGGCGCCTGGGTGGACGCGAAGGTGGGCAGTCCGGCGGCGATGGCGGCGTCTGTATACGCCTTCGCGTGGCGTGTCAGGAAGGAGTCCGGACCCATGTAGAGCAGCTCGGCGCCGGACGCCTTGGCTTTCTGCACCAGCCTCGGCAATGTGGCCGGGTCTGGCTTCCCGTTCTCTCCCAGCGGCACGGGCAGCTCGATGAGACGGATGTCCAGCGCCGGAGCCGCTTCGCGCAGGTCCGTGACGTTGATGCGGGAATTGCCCGCCGTCTCGTCGTAGATGACCGCGATGGTGGTGAACCGTCGGTAGGCCTGGATGGCCTTGAGCTGGGTTTCGACCGGGGCCAGGAAGGCGACGCCGGTGACCGGCCGGCCGGTGCTCTCGTAGCTCTCCACGATATTGGCCGCCCGGGGATAGGACACCAGCGTGAACACCGCCGGGATGTCGCGCACGAACGACTCCGGCGTGTCGGTCTCGACCTTGCCGACGATGCTGGAGGTGGTGCCCGTTCCCCACGTATAGACCAGGTCCGGGCGCGTGTGCTTGATTTCCTCCACGATCGGCGGCGCATTGCCCCGGTCGAGGTTCAGGTTGCGCACGGTCATCTCGAAGGGGATCCCGCGCTGGGTGAGGTAGTCGCGGAATCCCTGCTCGACTTCGGTCTCGCCGCGCCACACCACGGCGAAGATGCGAAAAGGCGTGATCGCTTGCGCATCGTTTGCCGTCTGAGCCCGGACGTGGAGGGCGGGCAGGCTCAGGACGACGCACAGCATCAGGGCGACGAGCGGAATCGGACGACTCATGCGAACCACCTCTTGCGCATTCGGGCCGTGCGGCGGCGCGAGAGCTTCATCAGGAGCATGTACAAGGCGATGCAGACGAGCACGATGCAGCCGATACCGACGATGGCGCCCTGATATCCGAAGTTCGCTGCAAGCACGCCGGCAACCACCGGACCGAGCACCATGCCCGATCGCTCCACGAGCCGATAGGCGCCAATGGCGGACGCCTGACCGAGGCCGCCGTGGTAGCTGGCGACCTCCTGAACGATAGCGAGCTGCGAGGTCAGCGACAGCGCGTGCCCGATACCCAGGGCGACGATGGCGATGACCACGGCATTCAATGGGCCTCCGAACGTCGCATCGGACAGGCTCGCGAGGCATCCGGCCCCGGCCAGCAGCCCGCCCACCGCGACCACGGCGACGTGACGTCCCGAGCGGTCCGCGAATCGGGCCATGACCGGCATGAAGGCGAGGGTCGACACCCCGTAGAGCATGATCATCCAGCCGATCACGGACTGCCGGTTCCCGAGGTCGCTCAGATACAGCGGTACCAGGTAGAACAGGAATCCGGCCAGGATCAGTTTGCCGGGAATCGCCGCGAAGACGGCGACGGCTAACAGGCGGCCGTCGGAAAACAGTGTGCGCCATGCCTGACCGCCGAACGTCGTCCGGTGCGTCCTGCGTCCCCTGACCGTCCCGTCCAGCATGAAGTAGACGACCAGCCCGGAAACGATGGCGAGTCCGGCCGAGATCAGGAATGTCGCCTCGAAGCCGATGCGATCCGCGAAGATCCCGCCGATGGACGGCCCGCAGATGGTGGCGGCGAAGACCCCACCGACGAACACGCTCATCCCCTGGGCGCGGTTGCGGGTGTCGGTGTTGTCGGCGACCCAGGCCTGAGCGGCGATGAAGATGATTCCGTAGCCGATGCCCGAGAGGATTCGCCACCCCACGAGGTCGTAGTAGTTCTGCGCAAGGAACGTGCCGAAGTATCCGATCGTCGCGGGAATGACGCCGGCGAGGAAAACCCACCGCGCACCGAATCGGTCGGCGAGACCGCCCCCGAGCGGGACCACCAGCATCCCGGCCAGCATGAACAGCGTGATCGGAAGCCCGAACAGTAGCTCGTCGGAGATGGCCGAATCGGTTGGGCTGAGCCCGGCGATGAACAGGGGCAGGAACGAGCGCGGCAGCTCTTCGGCGAACATGAACAGGAACAGCGGAACCCTGATCTGCATGGCGTTGCGGGGCCGCAGCCCCGCGCCCCCGCTGAAGCTGTAGCGATCCTCGACCGGCTGGCAGACGGTCTGGATGCGCTCCACGATGCTCCTGTCGATCTGGGCATCCTTGATCTCGCGCACGTCGAACTGGAAGTCCTCGTAGCGCTGCCGCAGACCTCGCAGCGCCTGATTGAGCGCACTCACGAGGTCGCCGATCTCGTCGCGCGCCCGCATCACGATGTGATTGCCGAACCGTCCCTGCCCCCCATCGGTCAGCGTCTTCTCGATGCGCTCCAGCGGTCCGGAGACGCGCACGCTCACCAGAAATACCAGGAATTCCAGCGTCACCAGCAGGGATACCACGATGACGGTGATGGCTTCATACAGCAGCTCGGACAACCGACCACGCACATACTCGCCGCTGACACCCACGTGCAGCACGGTGGCGACCCGACCGTCTGCTTCGATCGGGAACACGCTGTTGATGAAGCCCGCCACCTCGGATCGGGAACCTGTCTCGCTGTCGGTGCCGGGAAGATCGGGCAGCACCTGCGCGAGCGTCTCCGGTGGGAGGCCCCTCGCAAACTGCACCTTCGACGAGGGGTCCACCATGAGCAAGTACTTGATGTCCTCGTTGGATTCGAGAATCTTGTCGAGGAAGGGATCGACCCCCACGAGGTCGTCGGACGGAATGCCGAGTTCGTCCACCACGAAGGCAATCTGGTCGGCGACGGCCCGCCCCACTGCTCCCGCCTTCTGACCGAGCTGCGGCTCCAGAGCTCTCTCGAAGCCGGTGACGGCGAACCACGCGACCACGATCTGGCCGAGCAGCAGCACGATGACGGCAAGGAGCACCAGCCGACCGAGGATTCCGCGCGTGCGGGTGATGCCTCCCTTCGCACTCGCAGGCGTGGACACAGCGGTGTCGGCATGCGAACTCATACCGCCTCTTCCTCGTCGAGCCGCCGAATCTCTCCGATGGCGGCGTCGATGTCGTCGTGGGCGGCGAACGCGGTCGCGGCGAAGGCGGCAAGCTCGGGATGATCGGGCTTCGTGCGGCGGAGCGCCGAGCCGTCTCCGCGCTGGTTGGCGACTTCATCCATGGAGTCACTCAGGTCCCGCAGCTCGCCGCGCAGCCCCCGCAGCAGAACCAGGGCGCCCATGATGCTCAGCGGCGTCATGGCCAGTACCACCACCGCGCCGACAAGCAGCAGCCGGGTAGTCTGCTCGGTGACGTTGCCGTCGAAGTGATTGCGTGAATACCGAAGGGCCAGGGAGCCCACGTCCCGGCCCAGGTTGTCCCGCAGCGGAACGCCCACCACTCGGGCGTCACGCTCCAGATTCGACCACACCTCCTGACCGCGGCTGGCGCGCCAGGCGGTGATCCATTCCTCGGTCACGAGGTCGCCCACGAAGCTCGGGTCGGTGCTGAACAGAACGATGCCGGTATCGTCGAAGACCTCGATGGACAGCATCTGCTCGTCGGCGAGCAGGTACTCTTGCAGCTCCTGCGGCACGCTCTGCAGCTCGGCCAGCGCAATGCCGAGATCCATCTGGGTCTCGATGCGCTGGCGGATGTCGTTGAGCTCGAACTCGAATCGCGATGTGAGGAAATCGGACAGAGTACGTTCGAACATGTGCGCACTCAGCACGGTGGTCATCCCCACCCCGGCCGCCAGAATGACGACCAGCCCCAACGTGATCCGTGTCGCTAGACCGAAGGTCATGCCGGCTTTTGCCTCCCTGCCGCCGTTCGCGCGCCAACCCGGTCGGGGGCCAACGGCACTCCGCGCCGCCGTGTCCGACAAGCGATGGGATTTCTCCTGCGGCATACCACGAAGCTGCCCGAAACATCACACCACAAAGCGGCCGGAGGCTTCAAGAAGCATTACCATGTGGCCTGCAGTCTGCGAAACTGTCGCCGACAACCCCCCCACGAGAGAACGAGCATGGATCAGCAAACCCATTCGGATGTCGTGCTGCGCGAGAAGGCACGGGCCTATCTGCCCGGGGGCAGCTTCGGAAACGCCGGCGCCGACCTCGTCATCGTCGAAGGCTCGGGTGGCCGGGTGCGCGACACGGCTGGCAGGGAATATGTCGACTTCCTGCTCGGCTCCGGTCCGATGCTCATCGGGCATCGCCATCCGGAGGTCATCGAGGCGGTGCGCCAGCAGCTCGAACGCGGCACCACCTTCTTCGCGAACAGCGCCCCCGGAATCCTGCTTGCCGAGGCGATTTGCGAGGCGATGCCGTGCGCAGAGAAGGTCCGCTTCACCAGCAGCGGTTCGGAAGCCACCCTCTACGCGATGCGGGCGATGCGCGCCTTCCGCGGGCGCTCGAAGATCCTCAAGTTCGAGGGCGGCTATCACGGCATGAACGACTACTCGCTCATGAGTCTCGCGCCCCGGCGCCGGAGCAACGGCATCGAGCCGATCCCCGACTCCCCCGGCATTCCGGACGCCATTCGGGGGGAGATGCTGATCGCGCCGTACAACGACCTGGACGCGGTCACCGCGATCGTCGAGGAACATCACGACGCGCTCGCCGGCGTCATCGTCGAGGCGTTCCAGCGGGTCATCCCGCCTCGACCCGGATTCCTCGAAGGGCTCAGGGCCCTGACCGAGCGCCATGACCTTCCGCTCGCGTTCGACGAGGTGGTCACCAGCTTCCGGTTTGCCTACGGGGGGGCGCAGGAGTTCTACGGAGTGGTGCCGGATCTGTGCACCGTCGGCAAGGTCGTCGGCGGCGGATTTCCCCTCGCGGGCCTCGCCGGCCGGGAGGAGATCATGACGCAGTTCGACGCCGACGCGGCGGGCGAGGGTGGGTTCCTGCCCCAGATCGGAACCCTGAGCGGCAACCCGATCGCGGCCACCGCGGGGCTCGCAACCCTCGGCGTGCTGCGCGAGGGGGACGCCTACACACGGTTGTTCGACAACGGTCGCCGGCTCATGGAAGGGCTCGCGAACGCCATGCGGAGCGCTGGCGTTGAAGCGCAGATCTGCGGCGAGGCGTGTCTGTTCGACATCGTGTTCACCGGTCAGCCGATTGTCGACTATTGGTCCTGGGAAAGCGGAGACAAGGGAAAGATGGCCCACTTCAACAAGGTGCTGCGCGATCGCGGCGTCATCAAGGGCACCTCGAAGTTCTACGTCTCCGTCGCCCATACCCAGGACGACATCGACCACGCCATCGAGGCGTTCGAGGCGGCGGCGGCGGAGGTCGCCGGACTTTCCTGAGCGCTCCGGGCCACTTGACCGGGTCACTTGGAGAGCCCTGGGCCGAGGGAGATGGGGTGACTTCGAACGGGCATCATCGGTCCGAGTCACGGCCTCGCCAGGCACTGAGCCGGCACCGGCGCGCCCGCCGACGGTGACCGGCGTCGAACCGTCACCGGACGGGCATCCGGACCCCGGGACACTGCGCCGCGCCCTCGGTTCCTTCGTCACCGGGGTCACCGTCGTGACCGCGCGCGATGCCGGCGGTGTCCCCCACGGATTCACGGCGAATTCGTTTACCTCGGTGTCGCTCGACCCGCCGCTGGTGCTCGTCTGCGTGGGGCACGAGGTGGAACGCATGGATGCCTACCGCCAATGTCCCGGATTCGTGATCAACGTGCTCGACGCCTCGCAGCGGGCGCTTTCCGATCGGTTCGCGACGAAGCACCCGGATCGGTTTGACGGCGTACGCTGGCGGCCCGGGACACACGGGGCGCCGATTCTCGAAGGCGGCATCGCCGCGCTGGAGTGCGCGTCGTGGCAGCGGATCGAGGCTGGAGACCACATGATCCTCGTCGGGCGGGTGCTCCGGTGCGAGGACGCGGGCGACCGGCGGCCGCTCGTGTACTGGCGGGGAAACTACCGACACCTGTCGTGCGATCGGGTGCCCGCATGACCCGGGCGGCCCGGATGGCGCGTCCATGAGCGACGACGGTCCGGAGTTTCTGTGCGCCGAGACAGCGCGGCGCGTCATGGGCTGGACCGTTGCCGACATCCCCTGGGCCTACGACGGGGTCGCGCCGGTGTGGCATACGGAGGGCGGTGATCCGGTCATGACGGTGTTCTCGTGGCGGCCGGATCGCGACGATGCCCAGAACATGCAGGTGCTCGACCGGATGGTCGATCTTGGCTTCGATCTCACCCTGACGGCGGAGGACGGGCGCACGGTGGTGCGGGTCGGTCGGGCCGCAATGCCGGCTGCGTGCGGCGAACATGCGGATCGACGGATTGCGCTGCTTCGCGCCGCGCTGGCCGGCGTCGGGAACATCGACGGCTGAGCCGGCGCTGTGGCGGCATCGCCCGCTGTTCTCCGTCGGTCGCGCGGACATCGCCTCTGCCGCGGCGGCTCGAATCGGCGCCTTGCGAAGTGCCTCGCCGGATCGCCACCGGTGCGTCAGGACCGCGCGTCGTCGCGGGCGCCTTCGCTTTCGGCGAGCCAGTCGTCGACGAGCCGGCGGCTGATCGAGTCCTGCGGGGGCAGGATGAGTGTGCCGGCGGCGGTGTCCGCCGCAATCCGCTCGGGGGTGTACCAGTCGGCCTCCGCGATCTCGTCGCCGTCGACCGCGATGTCGGTGGTCGTGGCACGGGCGCGGAAGCCGAGCATCAGCGACTGCGGGAACGGCCATGGCTGCGAGCCGCGGTAGCGCACCTCGCCCACGCGCACCCCGACCTCCTCGAAGACCTCGCGGGCCACCGCGTGCTCCAGCGTCTCCCCCGGCTCGACGAATCCTGCCACCGTCGAACGTCGGCCCGAGGCCCAGTCCCGCCGGCGCGCGAGCAGGCAGCGGTCGCCGTCGCACACGAGGGTGATCACCGCCGGGTCGGTGCGGGGGAAGTGTTGCCGCGCGCAGGCTGCATTGTCGCACCGGCGCATGTGGCCGCCGCGCCCCGCCGTGGTCGGCGCCCCGCACGCCCCGCAGAATCGATGGGTGCGGTGCCAGTGCACCAGCGCATTCGCGTAGGCGAGGATTGCGGAGTCCCGATGAACGAGGTCGGTCATGACCTCGCGGATCCGCAGCAGAGCGACCCCCGCGGGAAACGACGGCGCCGCGTCCATCGCGTCGACTGCGAACCAGGTGATGCCCGCGTGTACGCCGAGCAGGATCGGATCGCCCGGACGGGCGCCGTCGACCGCAACCGCGTCGAGGTAGCAGGGCTGCCGGACCCCGGACTCGGAAAGGACGAACGGGTGTCGGCCCGCCGCAACCACCACGAAGCGCGTCGCCGGGGCCCGAAGCTGCTCGACGAGCCATGCCGGATCCTCGCGCCGCGCCGCGACCCGGTCCATGGTGTCGTCGGCGTAGTGAATGGTTCGATGCGGCATGCGGGTCCCCGGTGTCGTCTTCGCGCCGCCGATGCTACCGCAAGGGGTGTGCGGCAGCGTAAAGTCGGGTCGCCCGGCAATGTACGCCACCGCAACTTGTCAAGGCGCAGAGGACAATTTCATTTCGGAGTCGTCTCGATCATGAATCACCCGCAGCATGTGCAGATCACCGAGGTCGGGCCGCGCGACGGTTTCCAGGCCGAACGGTCCTTTATCCCGACCGCGCGGAAGATCGAATTCATCGACCGGCTCGTCGAGGCCGGCGTGCCGCGCATCGAGGCGACCTCCTTCGTCTCGCCGCGTGCGGTGCCGCAGCTTGCCGATGCCGAGGAGGTCATGCGCGGCGTGGATCGCTCCCGCGGGGCGGTGCTGGCTGCCCTGGTGCCGAACAAGCGCGGGGCGCTGCGGGCAGCCGAGGCGGCGGTGGACGAGATGGTCGTGTTCGTGTCGGCATCGGAGAGCCACAACCGGAAGAACGTGAACCGCCCCACCGAGGCGTCGATCGCGGGTTTCGAGGAGGTCGCCCGGGTGGCCGGAGAAGCCGGGATTCCGGTGAGCGGTGCAATCTCGGTGGCGTTCGGTTGTCCCTTCGAGGGGGAGGTCGCGCCCATGCGAGTGGGCGAGATTGCGCACCGCTTCCAGCAGCTCGGATTCGCCGGTGCGAGTCTCGGCGACACCACCGGCATGGCGACCCCGCCGCTCGTCGCGGCCGCCGTCGCCGCGGTACGCGAAGCCGCGCCGGGGCTCGGCCTCTCGCTGCACTTTCACAATACACGCGGCATCGGTCTCGCCAACGTGATGACGGGTCTCGGGCTCGGCGTCGACAGGTACGAGAGCTCGTTCGGGGGCATCGGCGGCTGCCCGTTTGCACCGAAGGCGACCGGCAACATCTGCACCGAGGATCTCGTCTACCTCCTCGCGGAGATGGGTATCGACACCGGCATCGACTTGCGCAAACTCTCCGGCATCGCGTGCGACGTCGAGGTCGCGGTGGGCCACGCGTTGCCCGGGCAGATCATGAAGGCGGGGCTGCGGCTCGATCTCCACCCGATGGATTCGGTGCGGGTGGCGCAGGGGTAAGGGCGGGGCGGTCTCAGCCCGCCGACGTCGGCCTTTCCTTCTGCAGACTTCGGTCCGAGTAGTCGCAACCTTCCATCGCCGGAGTATGGGCTACGCGCGCCCCGTCCTCGCGCCGTCGCGGTCCGGTCGGATAGAATGCGCCGCCCTCGCGCCGCGCGAACGGCGGATTCGCGCTCGGCCTGCCGTAACCGGGCCACTGCGAAAGCGCCTACACCACCTTGCCCGACCATCTTGCCCGCGAACCGCAGAGCATCCGACCAGTGAAGGAGTACATCCGATCGCTCCTCGAGCATGCGCTCACGGCGCTGCGTGACGAGGGGGAGTGCGTGCTCGATCCGTTGCCCGACATTCCGGTCGAGCGCAGCCGCGGCGATGACCACGGCGACTTCGCGAGCCCCGTCGCCCTGTCCCTTGCGCGCATGGTCGGACGCAAGCCCCGAGAGATCGCCGAGGGTATCGTGGCGCGGCTGCCGCCCTCGGCCTCGATCGCGTCCGTCGACATCGCCGGACCCGGCTTCATCAACTTCCGCGTCGCGACCGACGCATTCGCGGCGGCGGTGCGTCGCATTCTCGCCGCCGGACCGCGCGACCCGGAAGCGGCGTTCGGGGGTGGCCGGCGCGTCCAGGTGGAGTTCGTCTCCGCCAATCCCACCGGACCGCTGCATGTCGGGCACGGCCGGGGCGCCGCGTACGGGGCGAGCATCGCGAACATCCTCGAAGCGGCCGGATTCGACGTCGAGCGCGAGTACTACATCAACGACGCCGGCCGTCAGATGCACATCCTCGCCCTGAGCGTGTGGCTGCGCTATCTGGAGCAGTGCGGCGCGGCCATCGCGTTTCCCTCCAACGGGTATCGGGGCGCGTACGTTCACGAGATGGCGGCGCGGCTCGAGCGCGATGTCGGCGGGAGCTTCGCCGTCGGCGCCGACACCCTGATGGACGGCGTGCCCGCCGACGCGCCGGCCGGGGGCGACCGGGAGGTCCATGTCGATGCGCTCATCGCCCGCGCCCGATCCCTGCTCGGGCCGGAGCGCTACGAACGGGTCCACACCCTCGCCCGGGACATGGGGGTCGAGGACATCCGTTCCGACCTCGCGGAGTTCGGCGTCGCCTTCGATGTGTGGTTCTCCGAGCGTTCGCTGGTCGACGGGGGCGACGTGCACCGAGCGGTAGCGCGTCTTCGCGAGCGCGGCCATGTCTACGAGCGCGACGGTGCGCTGTGGTTCCGCTCCACCGCCTTCGGCGACGAGAAGGACCGTGTGGTGGTGCGCGAGAACGGCGAGTCGACCTACTTCGCTTCGGACATCGCCTACGCCGCGAACAAGCTCGACCGGGGCTTCGAGCGCGCGATCTACGTCTGGGGTGCCGACCACCACGGGTACATCGCCCGGGTGAAGGCCGCGGTCAAAGCACTCGGTCACGACCGGGACGCGGTAGAGATCCTCATCGTCCAGTTCGCGAACCTGTATCGCGGCGGAGAGCGGGTGCAGATGTCGACGCGCAGCGGCGAGTTCGTTGCGCTGCGGGAGCTGCGCGACGAGACCGGCGCCGACGCCGCGCGCTTCTTCTACGTGATGCGGCGTTGCGAGCAGCATCTCGACTTCGATCTGGAGCTCGCGAAGTCGCGCAGCAACGACAACCCGGTGTACTACGTGCAGTATGCGCATGCACGGATCGCGAGCGTGCTGCGCCAGTGCGCGGATCGGGGCATGACCCCCGGCGTGGATCCGCAGGCGGCGTTCGAAACACTGGCCGAGGCCGAGCCGGTCGCCCTGATGCGCACGCTCGCCAGATATCCGGAAGTGCTGGCGAGCGCGGCGCGGGCGCTGGAACCGCATCAGCTCGCGTCGTACCTGCGCGAGGTCGCGACCGAGCTGCACGCGTTCTACAACGCCCATACGTTTCTGGTCGACGACGATGCAGTGCGGGGCGCTCGCCTCTCGCTTGCGGCGGCGACCCGAGCCGTGCTTGCCGACGGGCTCGCGTTGCTGGGGGTGTCGGCGCCGGATTCGATGTAGGGACCTCGGGGCGGAAGGCAACAGTGGCGAAGCAGAAACGATCGCATGCGGTGCGAGGGCGTGGCGGTTCGGGGAAGGGCCACGGATTGGCCTGGTTCCTGACCGGGGTGCTGGCCGGCGGCCTTGCGACGTGGGTGATGCTCGGGCGCGACCCGGCTGCGGAGCAGGTGCGGGCGACGGTGGAGCGAACGGTCGGCCATCCCATCGGGATCGATTCGGCCCCTCCGGCGGCGAAACCGAAGTTCGAGTTCTACACCCTGCTACCGGAGATGGAGGTCGTGGTTCCCGATGAAGACCTTGCCGCGCCGGCACCGGCGCCGGCCGAGAGCAGCGCACCGGCCGAGACCCCGACGCGCGCCGCGATCGAGGCCGACACGACCGGCGATGCCGATCCGGCCCTCAAATCCTCGGGCCACTACATCGTGCAGGTCGCTTCGTTCCGGAGCATCAAGGAGGCAGACGGCCTGAAGGCGCAGCTCACGCTGCTTGGGTTCCAGCCCGTCGTGCAGACCGTTGCCATCAACAGCGACGAGAAGTGGCACCGGGTACGGATCGGTCCCTATGCCGATCGCGACTCCCTGGAGGCGGCCCGGGTGCGGCTGAGGGCGAACGGACACGACAACCCGCTGGTGGTGTGGGTGAAGAAGGGTTGATGGAGCGGGTGATGGGAATCGAACCCACGTCATCAGCTTGGGAAGCTGAGGTTCTACCATTGAACTACACCCGCCGGGAGAGCAACCCGCACGCCTCTCTCGAGCCGGATTCTATTGCGTTCCCCGGCCCGGTCAACCGCATATTCGCAGCAATTCTCGCTGACGCCCCGACAAGCGGCCACGCGGTGCGATTGCGTCAGGATTTCGGCCTCCGGAGCGTCCGTTCGGGGCGATTTCGGGCGCATGTTCCAGCCCGGTGGGAATTGCTGGCACGTTCGGCGCGGTCGACACAGTGCAATTCGAATTGAACGGCGCCCCGCCCATCGTCGAGGAAGGCGTTGCGCGAGCGCGACCTTCGCACGCGACGGAACGTTCGCCCCACCGCAGTTGAAGGGAACCAGCGGCAATCGTCCGGCCAGCCGCGGCGAAGCAGGGGCGGCGTCGGATGTGCGCACCGGGGACGACGGGTGGCGGCGGCGGTCGGTACGGAGTTTCGTCGTGCGGGCCGGGCGCATGACGGCGGCGCAACGCCGCGCGCTGGACGAGCTCGGGGACAGGTATCTGCTCCGGTTCGAGGGGGGGGGTGTCGATCTCGATCGCCTCTTCGGCCGTGCGGCGCCCCGCACGGTGGAGGTCGGGTTCGGCGCCGGCGACGCCCTGATTGCGCTCGCCGGCAGTGAACCCGCCCGGGATTTTCTCGGCATCGAGGTCTATCCGACCGGGGTCGGTCGCCTGCTCGCCGGCTGTCACGAGGCCGGACTCGAGAACGTCCGGGTCGCGATGGCCGATGCGCTGGACGTGCTCGAACGCTGGCTTGCACCTTCGAGTGTGGAAGAAGTCCTGGTCTGGTTTCCGGACCCGTGGCCGAAGAAGCGTCACCACAAGCGACGCCTCGTTCAGTCCCGGTTCGCGTGGCTTGTCCATCGAGTGCTGCAGCCCGGCGGGCGGCTGCATCTCGCGACGGACTGGGAGCCGTACGCGGAGCACATGCTGGAGGTGCTCGAAGCGCATCCGGGGTTCTCGAACTGCGCGGCTCCGGGCCGGTTCATGCCCCGCCCGGAGCGCCGCCGGGAGACCCGTTTCGAGCGTCGCGGCCGGGGCCGCGGACACCGTGTGTTCGATCTCGCGTGGCGCGCGGTCGCGAGCGAAGCGTCGGAATGAGCCTGCCTCCTGTTCGTCGACGGGCCGGGAGATGAAGGCAACCCGGTTGTCCGTCACCCGGTGGCCTTCGCCGGGGCGGCGCTGATCCCGGTTTCCGGTCGCCGTGCTTCCGGTGCATGTCATTGCGGGTGTTACCCTTGGGCTTCCACCCGCGACAGACTTCCGGAGGCGTTCGACCATGAAGACGATCCTGCTTCCGTTCTACGACGACGATGCGGCCGAAGCGGCGCTCGATGTCAGCCGCCAGCTCGCCGAGCGGTTCGGCAGCTACGTCGAAGGGCTGTTCGTGATGCGCCCGCCTCAGATCATCGATGGAGAGGGGATCGTCCTCGCCGACTCCTATCTGACCCAGCTCAAGGAGGAAGGCCGCCGGCTCGGCGATCGCGCGAGGGCGCGCTTCAATGAATGTGTCACCCGCCGGGGAATGGCGGCAGGCGCACTCGACGAGCCGCCGGGCGGGGTGGTCATCGGCTGGCAGGAGATGGAGGGGCTCGAAGGTCAGGTCATCGGGGATCATGGCCGGGTGTTCGACCTCATCGTGATCGGCCGCGAGTTCGGGCATCCCTGGGTGGACTGGCACGTGATGGCGGAGGCCGCGCTGTTCGAAAGCGGACGGCCGATCGTCCTCGCGCCGGAGAGCCCGGGGGACGATCTGGGTGAGAACATCGTCATCGCCTGGAACAGCAGCACCGAGACCGCACGCACCATCGCACTCGCGATGCCGTTGCTCGCCGCCGCCGCCAGCGTGACTGTCGTGGGGATCAGGGGCTGGGGCGTCCCCGGCCCGAATGCGGACGAGCTCTGCCGGCATCTCGTGCGCAACGGGATTGCCGCCACCGCGCGCACCCTCGACCCCGAAGGCCGCTCCCCCGGAGAGGTGGTGCTCGAAGAATGCACCGCCGTCGGCGCGGACCTGCTCGTCAAGGGCGCCTACACCCAGAGCCGGCTGCGCCAGCTCATCTTCGGTGGTGCGACCCGCCACATCATGATGCACGCGAAGATACCCGTCATCCTCGCGCACTGAGCGGAGTAAGCACTTGCTCCGGATCTGGTCCGATCGGTGATCGGTCAGGCCGGGTCGCCGCCGCGTTCCATGAAGTCGCGGTCGATCTTCGGGAGCGGCTGGTCGTTGATCGCTGCCTCGAAAGCCTGGAGCCGCTTGTAGATGGAGAGGAGCTCCACGATGGTGGTCCAGGAGTTGACGAGGTACTGGAACGAGTTCTCCACCCGGCCGAAGGCCCGCACGATCTGCTGCATGACTCCGAGGGTGAAGCCGGCGGCGACGATGGTGGGGCCGAGGGCGATGTAGGGGAGGAGCACACCCGCCTGGAGATATCCGTAGCGCGCGATGTTGAAGTAGAGATAGTTGAGGTAGAGCCGGAAGTAGTTCCGCCGCACGTTGTCGAACAGCTCCGCGACGGTCGGCGGCTGCGCGCGCCCGGCATCGTCCTCGCCGTAGACGAGCTCCTTGCGGTAGGCGGCCTCCACCCGCTGATTGCGGAATTCCAGGCCCGGAAGCCGAATGCCCGCAAGGGCGAGGAGGCCGGTTCCGAAGATCGACCACAGGATGGCGACGAACACGAGAGCCTGCGGCACCTCCCCCACGATCGGGAGATGGGTCACGAACGCGGACAGTCCCCACAAGATCGGGAGGAACGCGATCAGGGTCATCATCGAATCGATGAGGCTCACCCCAAGGCCTTCCATGATGGCCGCGAACCGCATGGTGTCCTCCTGCACCCGCTGGGACGCGCCTTCGATGTGACGTACCTGGCCCCACCGCGACATGTAGTAGTCGTTCATCGCGGTGCGCCAGCGAAAGATGTAGTGACTGACGAAGAAGCGGGTGACCACCGCGACGGTGATCGCGACGAGGGCGATCTGCGCGAAGGTGAGCAACTGGCCGAAGTACGCCCCGGCCGACACGCTGTGCGGCTCTGCCAGCGCCTGCTGGATGAGGTCGTAGAAGGTCCCGAACCACTCGTTGATCATCACGTCGAGCTGCACCTGGAACCAGGTGACGAAGATGATCGCGGCCGATCCGAATACCGACCACCGCGCCCACTTGTGGGGCGAGTACCAGTACCAGAACGCGAGAAAGAACACGTAGCAGAGGATCATGTACTGGTAGAGCCAGAACGTCCTGGGGCCCTCGGCCGCGGCCTCGTGGGCGGCGCGCGCCGCTTCACGCTCGCCCTGGAGGGCCGTCTGTGCGGCGCGGGCCGATTCGTCGGCGTCCTCGGTCAGTTCGGGCAACGCCTCCCACTCCGGCGGCTCGGGGGGGAACTCGTATCCGAACCACCCCCCCAGGCTGAACGATTCCCCGGCGTCCCGCGCCAGCGAGAACCAGAATACGACGCAGACGATCGACCAGATCGCGAAGGACAGGAAGAAGAGCCTGGGTTTCGGAAAGAAGGATTCGAACACGGTCTCGCCTCTCGTTCGTGCGGCAATGGGAAACGGCGGCTTTCGGCCGGAGGCCCGCCGCCGGATCGGGGGGATGCGGTTTCCGATCCCGGAGTCGTGGCGACCTTGCCTTCGCCGTGACCGCCGGGGCGCGCATGGTACGACAGCGCCGCGTTTCCATACGATCGCTCGGCGGCGCGAGACGCGGTCAGGCTTCCCCGTGTTGTCGATACAATGCCGCGGGCGGGTTGTCCGCCACGACGAGGAGCTTCCTGATGAGCCGCGACGATATGAGCCGTGACGATGGTCACGGCGCCGACGTGCCCGACGAGCGCAAGCGGGCCTTCGGCGAGCGGTATCAGCCCCGCTACTCCGGCGTCGCCACGTTCATGCGTCGCCCGCTGCGCGAGGAACCATCCACCTGGGAGGGCATCGACATCGGCATCGTGGGGGTGCCGTTCGACGGCGGGGTGACCAACCGCCCGGGCGCCCGGCACGGCCCGCGGCACCTGCGCGATCAGTCCACGCTGATGGGCGTGGTGAACCATCACACCGGCGTGCGCCCCCACGATCTGGCCGAGGCCGCCGACCTCGGCGATGTCCTCATCGAGGGGGTATACCGGCTCGACGAGGCCATCGCGGACATCGAACGCCACTACGACCGCATCGCCGCGGCCGGCCTCGTGCCGCTGACCGCCGGCGGCGACCACTCCATCACCCTGCCGATCATGCGGGCGCTGGCCCGTGCCCATGGCGGCCCGCTCGGCCTTGTCCATTTCGACGCTCACTGCGACACGGGGCCCGAGCTGTTCGGGCACAAGCACCACCACGGCGGACCGTTCAAGGTGGCGGTGGAGGACGGAGCGCTCGACCCGAAGCGCACCATCCAGATCGGGATCCGCGGCCCCGCCGAGCCGCTGTGGGGGTTCAGCTACGAATCCGGCATGACCGTCATCCACATCGAGGATCTGTACGCGATGGGGATCCCGGCGGTGATCGAGAAGGCCCGCGAGGTCGCGGGCGACGGACCGACGTACGTGAGCTTCGACGTCGATGGCCTCGATCCCGTCTACGCGCCCGGCACCGGCACGCCCGAGGTCGGCGGCTTCACCACCTACGAGGCCCAGCAGATGCTGCGGGGCCTGCGCGGCCTCGACATCATCGCCGGCGACGTGGTCGAGGTGTCCCCGCCCTTCGACCCCTCGGGCACCACCGGCCTCACCGGCGCCCAGATGATGTTCGAAATCCTGTGCCTGCTCGCGGAGACGGTGGGGAGGAAGAGCGAATGACCGACATCGAACGCTGGCAGGGGGACGCCCGGGGGCGTTCTCGTGCGACCGCCTGGCGCGATCTCGTGTTCACGGTAGCCACCGCCCCCGGTGCCACGGTGGCCGAGCAGACCCGTGCGAGCCTCGCGCAGCTTTCGGCCAACCTCGCCGAGGCCGGCGCCGACCGTACCCGGCTCCTCTCCGCCACCGTCTATCTCACCGACATCGCGCACAAGGCGGAGATGGACGCCGAGTGGTGCGCGTGGATTGGCGATGCCGCGCACTGGCCCCAGCGCGCCTGCGTCCAGGCCGACCTTGCGCCGGGCACCCTGGTGGAGATCACCGTTGTCGCCGCCCGTCCCTGACGGTTCGGGCCCAATTATGGGCACGATCACGGGCGCAATCGCGAGATGACGGCGGTTCTTCGAGGAGCGTAGCGGTTCGCCCCGCCACCAGGTGAAACATCGCCATGATGCGCAGACCGTTTCCCATCATCCGGCGCGCGCCGAAGGAGAGTCGCGTTCCGGTGGTGGTGAGCGTGCCGCACTTCGGCATCGAGCCCCTGCCGGGGGTGAGGACGGAGCACTATCGTGAGCCCGGCTACGACACCTTTCCGCGCGGCTATACCGACGTGTTCGCGTCCGAGATCTACGGCGACCTGCACCACGCCGGCGCGAGTCTGGTCGCTACCCCCTACTCGCGGCTGTTCGTCGATGTGAACCGGCGCCGCGACGACTTCGGCCGTCACGGGGGCGAGATCATGTCCGGGAGCGGGGTCGTGCGCACGCACCTCCGTGACCATCGGCCGCTCTTTGCGCAGCCGCTGGATCCCGGTGCGATCGAAGAGCGGCTCCGCCGCTTCTACGATCCGTACCACACCGCGCTCGACATGCTTGTCGACGAAGCGGCCGCTCGCTTCGGCGCCGTGGTGGTGCTGGATGCGCACACCGCGAGTCCTCGCCGCATGGGCGATCATGAAGTGGTCATCGGCTCGCGACGCGGTGAAACGGCTGCTCCCGGCCTCGTGGACGAGATCGTGGAGCGCTTCCGAGCGCACGGTTTTCACGCCGAACGCGACGTGCCCGGCTACGCCGGCGGCTACATCACGCGGCGATTCGGGCGCAAGGCCCGCGATGACTCACATGCGGTTCAAGTGGAGATCAACGCGGGCATCCTCATGTCGACGACGCTTGCCGAACACCGCGAACGACTGCGCCTCGGCCACCCCCCGCTCCCGGACCCCGAAGCCGTGGATCGAGCGAGACGGTGCATGGAGGAGGTGGTTCGAGGGCTCGCCGGGACCATTGATTCAATGGCCGATGTGTGAGGACCAGAGGACTCGATACCCGCAAGGAGCGTATCCATCTGTCCGGACCGGTCCATGCCCTGCGCGAGATCGGATAGTGCGGACCCATGGCGGCAACCACAGTGGCTTCATGGTGTCTGCGTCGCTGTCCGTGGCCCGGGGCGAGGGGTGCTGACGGGCAACGAGTCGGGCGCGACGCGGCTCAGCCGGAGAGCGATGCGCACGCGCGCTGGATGCGCATGCAGGCCTCCTGCAGCCGGTCCGTGGCGAGCGCGTAGGAGATGCGGAAGTAGGGCGAGAGACCGAACGCTTCGCCGTGCACCACCGCGACCTCCTCGGTCTCGAGCAGGTATTTCGCGAAGTCGCCGTCGTTCTCGATGGCGCCGCCGGCCGGGGTTTGCTTCCCGACCGTCCCGCCACAGTCCACGTAGAGGTAGAACGCCCCCTTCGGCGCGGTGCAGGAAAGTCCGGTCGCCTGGTTGAGGATCGAGACGCCAAGGTCGCGCCGTTCCTCGAAGACCGCCACGTTGTCCCCGATGAACGTCTGATCCCCGTCGAGTGCCTCCACCCCGGCCCACTGACTGATGCTGCACGCCCCGCTCGTGGTCTGCGACTGGACCTTCGACATCGCCGCGATGAGCGCCTTCGGCCCGGCCCCGTAGCCGATGCGCCAGCCGGTCATGCAGTACGCCTTCGAGAGCCCGTTCATGGTCAGGGTGCGTTCGTGCAGGTCGGGGGCGACCTGCGCCATCGTCGCGAACGGCTCGTCGCCGTAGACGATGTGCTCGTAGATGTCGTCAGTGAGTACCCACAGATGCGGATGTCGACGCAGCACCTCGGCGAGCCCCTCCAGATCCGCGGCCGAGTAGAACGCGCCCGACGGATTGCCCGGATTGTTGAGAATCAGCCACTTGGTCTTCGCGGTGATCGCGCCGTCGAGCTGTTCGGGGGTCAGCCGGAACGCGTTCGCGCCGGCGGTTTCGACCACCACCGGGGTCCCCCCCGCCAGCAGCACCATGTCCGGGTAGCTGACCCAGTACGGGGCGGGGATGACCACCTCGTCGTCCGGGTCCAGGGTCGCGGTCAGCGCGTTGTAGATGACCTGCTTGCCGCCGTTGCACACCAGCACCTGATCGGGGGCGTAACGCAGGCCGTTCTCGCGCTCGAGCTTGCGGCAGATCGCCTCGCGGAACTCGGGGACGCCGGTGATCGGCGGATATTTCGTCTTTCCGTCGATGATGGCCCGCATCGCCGCGAGTTTGATGTTGTCCGGGGTGTCGAAATCCGGCTCGCCCGCGGACAGGGCGATGACGTCGCGGCCAGCTCTCGCCATTTCCATCGCTTTCGCCGAGATCACGATGGAAGGGGAGGCCTTGATGCGGTTCATGCGTTGGGCGGCGATGGACATCACTGACTCCTGACGAGGTTTCGAGGGGGCGAAGGGCCGCGGACGGCGGGACGGAAAGTAGCACGGTGGTGCGGTGGCCTTCGAGCGCAAGCGAGGATGCTGCGTCCATTCGACTTTCTGCCTGCCTGCGGGGCGGTGCGGCGAGGTCGGCAGGCCGGACGGCAGGGGCCGGCTGAGCCGGTGTGGGAAGGGCGGAGAGGGGCAGTGAGGGTCGAGCAGCAGGCCGGCGGCGGCGTCTCGGTCAGGTCTGTCGCATGGTGCCAAGAGTCTCCACGCGGCACGGCGGTACCGGCGGCCGGATTTCGCCCGGGCCGGTCGCGCGCCCGGGGGCGTCAGCCCCGACGCACGTAGTCCGGCCGGCGCTTTTCCCTGAACGCGGCGACCCCTTCCGCGTGCTCCCAGGTCGCGGCGCGCTCGATCTGAGTCTCCGCTTCCCGACGCAGCGCCGCCCGCAACGCCTCGCGATCCTCGGTCATCGCCTTGATCGCGGCGTAACCACCGAGCGCCGACGCCCCGAGCCGGCGCGCCTGCTCCAGCGCCACCTCCATCACGCCGCGTTCGTCCGAGAGCATGTCGACAAGGCCGAGCCGATGCGCCTGTGCCGCATCCACCCGTTCGCGAGTGAGCGCGAGCCGGCGCGCGGCGGCCCATCCGACGCGGCGCGGAAGTGTGTAGGTCAGGCCCCAGTCCGGCACGAGGCCGACGTTCAGGAACGACAGGGTGAACTTCGCGGTCTCGTCGGCGACCACGATGTCGGCGAGACAGGCGATGCTCGCCCCGGCCCCCGCCGCATGTCCGCGCACCGCCGTGATCAGGGGTTTCGGGAAGGTGATGACGATCTCGGCGACGCGGGCCATCTGCGCGAGGCGTTCGCTCACCGCCGCCGTATCGTGGGACCCCATCGCCTTCACGTCGCCGCCGGCGCAGAAGTGATCGCCGGCGCCGGTGAGTACCACCGCCCGGACCGTGTCGTCCTCCGCCATCGCGACGCAGTGCTCGGCAAGGAGGTCGCGCGCCTCCGGCGAGAGCGCGTTGCGCGCCGCTGGCCGGTCGATGGTGAGCACGGTGATGCCGTCGTCGAGATCGTCGCGTCGCAGGGTCATGGCGAATGTCGTCCCAAGTGAATGTCGTCCCGGTGGTCGAAGGCGTCGGAGAACGCCGAATTCTCTTCCGATCCGACTATGCCAGAATCCACGCGTCCCCCCGCGCGTGGGACTCTCGTGCCTACCGTTGCCGGCGCAGGTTCCCGGGCGCTTGGGACCTCGGCCCTTGATGGTGTTGGTTCTTGCTGGCTGCGGTCCCCGTCTCGGCCGGGTATGATCCTCGGGTTCCCACGTACTTCACTCGGGCCGTTAGCTCAGTTGGTAGAGCATCTGACTTTTAATCAGGTGGTCGTTGGTTCGATTCCAACACGGCCCACCAACAAAATCAGTGACTTACTCGAAATTATCCCCTTAATTTCAGCAAGTTACCGCGCTGTCTCCCTCTAAGTCCGTTCCGGTCGGGTCTTGACCGTTCTCATCCGCTCCCATAGAGTCCGGTTCTCGAAGGTGGAATGGAAGGTGGGATTGTGGAAGAGCGGACGCCGAAAGGGAAGAAGGTCGGTGGGCGGCGACTCCACAACGCACTGAGCGAGCGGACCGTGCGCACCGCCAAGGTACCGGGGCGGTACTTTGATGGGCAAGGCTTGTTCCTGATGGTTCAGCCATCCGGCGCGAAGTCCTGGGTGCAGCGAGTCACCGTCAGGGGCCGGCGGCAGGAACTCGGGCTCGGCGGATATCCGGTCGTGACGCTGCAGATGGCGCGCGAGGCGGCCCTGGTGAATCGACGCGAGGTCCGCAACGGCGGGAACCCGAAGACGAACCGCCAGCGCGCGCGTGGCGTCCCGACCTTCGCCGAAGCCGCGCACAAGGTCTACGAACTCCGGCGGCCCGGCTGGCGGAGCACCAAGCACGCCGGACAGTGGATCGGAACGCTCAGGGAGTGCGTGTTCCCCCGATTTGGCGATCACGGCGTGGACGAGATCTCGACCGAGGACGTGATCGCGGTGCTCTCGCCGATCTGGCACACGAAGCCAACGACCGCGAGGCTCGTGCGCCAGCGGATCGGCACGGTGCTCAAATGGGCGGTCGCGCAAGGGCTGCGACCCGACAACCCGGCCGATGCGGTCAAGGCGGTGCTCCCGCGCCAGTCGCGAGCGAGCACGCCACAAAGGTCGCTCCCGTATGACGAGGTTTCGGATGCTATCGCAACGGTTCGAGGCTCGAACGTGGCGCCCGTGTTGAAGCTGGCCTTCGAGTTTCTCGTTTTGACAGCAGCCCGCGCCGGCGAGGTTCGATTCGCCGTCTGGAATGAAATCGACCTTGAGGCAGCGACCTGGACCGTCCCGGCGAGCCGCATGAAGGCAGGGCGTGAGCATCGCGTACCGCTCTCGCAGCGTGCACTGGATGTGCTCGCCGAAGCGCGGGGGCTCCGAAGCAAGCAGAGCGATCTCGTGTTTCCGTCGCGCGGCGGCCGACCGTTGACGGAGCGCGGCTTCGTGCAGGCGCTCTCCCGACTCGGTATCGACGCCACGGCGCACGGGTTCCGCGCGAGCTTCCGGGTATGGGCACAGGAGCGCACGAACATCCCTCGCGAAGTTTGCGAGGCGGCCCTCGCCCACACCATCAGGGACAAAGCCGAAGCGGCCTACGCGCGGAGTGACCTATTCGAGAAGCGCCGCGATCTGATGGAGCGATGGGCGCGCTACCTCGACCTGCAACCGGCAGACGTGGTGAACCTCGGTGCGCACCGGGAGGCGGGGCGATGAACGGGCGGCCAGCTACCCCGTGGACGCAACCCCGTAACGAGTGCCGCGGCGGCGAATCATGCTGATGCGCGTAACGACAGACGAAACCCGAAGCCTGACGGGATTGTTCGACGAAGCGGCGATCTACCGCTCGGGCAAGGACTATGCCTCGCTGCTCGCGTTCGCCGTCAAGATGCGTCGCTTCGGCCCGTACAACGCAATGCTCTTGCACCGGCAAAGGCCGGGGCTGAGCTTCGCGGCCAGCGCACCCCAGTGGCGAGCCGAGTGGAAGCGAACGGTGAAGGAGGATGCGCGTCCGCTCGTTGTCCTGCGTCGATTCGGGCCGGTGGGGTTCGTCTACGATATCCAGGACACGGAGGCCCTGCCCGATGCGCCGGAGCTCCCGCGCAGCGTGTTTTCGTTCCCTGCGGTAGGAGATGTTTCCGAAGCGATGTTGGCGGCGGTAGTAGCGGCCGTCCAAGCAAAGGGCATCCGCATCGCCGACATCGACACGGGCGACTGGCACGCCGGACGCATCCAGCGGACGGGCAGCGGGTACGCAGTCAAGGCCAACCGCAATCACACGCGCGAGACTCGACTCGTCACCATCGCCCATGAGCTCGCGCACCTGCACCTTGGCCACCTGGGCGCGGACGCCAAGCACAAGCCTCGCATCCCGGACCGATGCGACTTGCCAGAGGCGATTCGAGAAATCGAGGCGGAGTCCGTAGCCTTCATCGTCTGCCGGAGACACGGTGTAAGACCGGAGTCGGCTTCGTACCTCGCACAACACATCAAGGACGGCGGGGCTCTGTCGCTCGATATCGAACGAATCATGAGGGCTGCGGGTACCGTGGAGGCCGCCATGTTTCCGCCAGATTACGTCTCAAGGGCGCGAAGAGTGCATTCACAAGAGGAGAGAGATACGGAGTAATGGTGCGGCTGACCGGCGCGACCCGGATCCGCCACTTGTCGATATCAATCAAAGGGAGTCATCAACATGGTTAAGAGTATCCGCAAATCTGCACTCGATAAGGGTGGAGTTCCGCCGGTCGATGAAGGGTCGGTTACGGATGAAGAGCCAGATCTGGTTGTTCCGTCGGTCACAACTCAACGTGGCAAGTGGAATCGCGGGAATATCACCTACGTGCTCGCGGCGAATGATTCGGATTATGCGCTTGGTAAGTATTATAGAGATCATTTCGAGATCAAAAATATTATCAGAAAGAACGAATCTCACTTCCAAGAGACGAAAGAACCTATCGGCGACAATTATGCCAAGATGCTTGTGGTGCGCGTCAAGAATTTGCATATGAGCATGCCATTCGAAGCGCACGCTGACTACGTAGCTTTTCTCGTCGGGCAGTGCCTGACACTGAAGGAGGGGAAATCCGTTGGAGATGTATGCACAGTTTTTGTGGGGTTGCAAATTGCGAACCCGCCCCCCGCCCTTCCCGAGTGGGGCGGGAAGTGGCGGGACATCAAACTCGCTGTGCCTGCCGGACTGATCAATGTATTCGGGACGCAGAGCCATACATGGTGTAGCTATCGGAGCGAAGACTTTGCGCGCGATTACGAGCGCAAGGGTTTTCCGCCTGATTCCGTATCTTACCGCTTATTCGACGGCGGAGATTGGAGTTGTATCCCCGATCTTGCGTTCCGTCGCTCGCAACCGGAGCCAGACTCGATTCCCGTCGTGCTCGCGCCGGATGAGACCGCCATCGTGCAGTACATCGAGAGGGCCGCGAAAAGCGTTGACCATTGGGACGCGCTCTTGAAGGTGGTGGCGATACTGCGCGAGCACCGACAACCGCTTGGCGATGCGCTGAGCGAGTGGCTGATCAAGGCGGCGAAGCCGAAAGCAAAGCTACCCAACGGCTTAACGGCGGCGAAGTGGACCAAAAATGCGCTCCGAGATCACGCCATCTGCGAAGCGATCCAGGCGCTTAGGCGATGCGGCATCAAGGTACAGACGAATGACCGCGAGCCCGGCCCCGCGTGCGACGTGTGCGCGGAGGTGTTCGGATCGGCCACGAAGAGCTTGAGCGCGAAGAGGGTCCTGAACATCTGGAAGGACCGAGGAATCTTCCTCGCGCAATGTAAGGGCAAGCACCCTACGGCCCGACCAATTCGGCGAAATGGTCGGGCCGTGATTCCTCTCGTTTCCGCTGGCATCTTCTCGTGACACGGCGGCACTGTGCTGCCGGTCGACGAGGGGCGATGTCATGCGAAAACTGCTTAAGCGGCGAGAGGTAGAGGAGCTCACCCACCTATCGCGATCAGCGATCTACGCTCGAATCAAGGCCGGGACCTTCCCCCCGCCTTTACGGCTTGGCGCGAATTCCGTTGCGTGGAGCGCTGCGGATATCGACCGTTGGATCTCGGAACTGCCCACGGCGAATGAGCTCCTCGGCAAATCCTGCGCTGGGGCAGGCTGACTCGTGCTCAAGGAATCGCGCCCAGCCGCCAGCGGCACGGACCGGGCGCAAGAGGAGCCGAGCGTGCGCGCGGCGATGTGCGGTCTCGCGGACGTAGGCCCCGCGTGCAGCCGCTTGCGGGAGGTCCTATGATGGCCCCCGGCCCTCGCATCGACTGGCTGGGCATCATCGAGCCCGTGGCCCGTTCGCTGCTCGGCGAGCCGAGCGCTCGGATGAGCACAGCGTGCGAACTCCGCTACGGCACGCGCGGGAGTCTTGCAGTCCATATTGCCGGCGATCGGGCCGGTACGTGGTATGACTTCGAGACCCGGGAGGGGGGCGGCGTACTGGCGCTCATTGAACGCGAGCGCGGGAGTCGGGCGGCGGCGCTCGCATGGTTCGCCAACTGCGGATTCATTCCGGAGCGATGCCCCGGCCAGCCGGCCATGGCGTGCCCTGAGCGGTACGGTAAGCCGCCCGCCGTCGGGACAAGCAATGCGGACGCGAGGCCATGCGCGGCGCAGTCGGCGAGCCGCGGGGACTCCTGGCGTAATGCTCGCCGCGTATGGAACGCAACGCGCCCGCTCGCCGGCACCGTTGCCAAGCGCTACCTCGACGCGCGCGGTGTCGGGCATGTCGTCGGCACCGCTGCGTTACGGTTCCATCCGGCCCTGAGCCATCCGAACGCGCCCGGTCGATACCCTTGCCTGGTCGCCGGTGTGCAGGACGTGAGCGGGCGATTCCTCGGCATCCAGCGGACGTATCTCACACTGGACGGTTCCAGCAAGGCGAGCGTCGATCCAGTGCGGGCCAGTCTTGGCAGCCTCGCCGGCGGCGCGGTGCGGCTCTCCGAACCCGTCGATGACCGACTGCTGCTCGCGGAGGGTATAGAGACCACGGCCGCAGCAGTGCGCGTGCTCGGCTGGACCGGTGGCGCATGGGCGACGCTCGGTACGTCCGGGCTCCGCGCGGTCGTACTTCCGGCAGGCGTCCGCGAAGTGGTCATCGCTGCGGACCGGGATCTGAAAGGCGGCGGACAGCTTGCGGCTGCTGCCCTCGCCGAGCGGTTGATGAACGAAGGTCGGTCTGTCGCCATCGAACGTCCGCCCTTCGTCGGCGACTGGTGCGACGTGCTCGTGTTTGCGGGGGGCGCGATATGAGCAAGATGAACTCGACCATCGAGACGGCGAAGGGCATCCAGGCAACCAAGGCCGAGGGTGAATTACGCAAGGCGGCCGTCGAAGCCTTGAAGCGCAACGGCCTACCCGAAGACCTGATCGAGCGGACGAAAACGCTTCCCGGAAGTCCGTTCGAGCACCAGACGGCGCTCGCCAGGCTGCCGGATGCGGACCGGGCGAATCTGCGAAAAGCATTCAAGGACTTCGCCGGCCTCCCGATCGCTGACTTCGACAAGCTGACCAGAGCGAGTTCCGGTGAAAGCAGCGACAGAGGGCAAGGCCGGCCCATCGAATGGGACGATCCAGAGCCGTGGCCGGACCCGGTGGTCGGAGCGGCACTACTCGGCGCGCTCAAGGCAAAGGCCGAGCACTACGCGAGTCTGCCCGAAGGCGGTGCGGTGGCGGTGGCCTTGTGGGCGCTCTACACGTGGGTATTTCTTGCTTTCGCTGTTTCTCCTTACCTGATGGTGACGGCGCCCGAACGCGAGGCCGGCAAGACACGCGTCACGGAACTGCTGTCCTGGATCGTGCGGCGGCCGAAGCCAGCAAGCGACGCATCGGTCGCTGCGCTGTTCCGCATGATCGATCGCGACGGTCCGACCATCCTGTTCGACGAGGCGCAGCACTTCTTGAAGCGGCGCCCGGAAGACCCCATGCGCGGCATTCTACTCGCTGGTTTCACGCGACGGCTCGCGGCTGTCGATCGGTGCGTGGGCGAATCGAACGAGGTTCGCACTTTCTCTACCTTCGCGCCGAAGGCGATGAATGGGCGCAAGCTCGCTGGCATGGATGACATGCTCACTTCGCGATCGGTAGTGATCCCGATGACCCGGGCGACTCGCCCGCTTCCCGAGCTTCGCGCCGACCGCGACCCCGTTGGCGAAGACTTACGGCGCAAGTGCGCCCGGTGGGCGGCGGACAACGAGGCGATGTTGCGCGATGCGGATCCGGATACGGACAGGCTTATCGGACGGATCGCGCAAGTGTGGCGCCCCCTGTTTGCGATTGCGGACGCGGCCGGCGGCGACTGGCCGATGCTGGCTCGGGCGGCGGCCTATGCACTTTCGGTGAGTGCCGCGGCCGTCGCCGATGGTGAAACGCTCGGGACGATGCTGCTCGCCGACATACGCGAAGTGTTCCAGCGCATGGGGGACCCGGAACGTCTCTCATCGAAGGAGCTCGACAGGGCGCTGATCGAGCTTCCTGAGCGTCCATGGTCAGCAATGCCGAGGACCGGGAAAGCAATCACGCCGCAAGCTCGCGGGCGGATGTTGGCGGAATATGGTATCCAGGCGAAGACGCTTCGATTCGACGGCGGCAAGGATGCGAAGGGCTACGAGCGAGCGTCATTCGCCGAGGCGTGGGCCGCCTACCTTTCCGACGAGGATTGTTCTCAGACCGTTGAACCGTTGACGTGCCGTGAAACAAGGCATTTGCGCGATTCGCCAACCGTTGACACCGAAATCGCCGCCAACGGTTCGGACGATACGGAAAACCCTGAAAAACAGGGAACGTCAACGGTTCAACGGTTCGGGAGCCGGGGTGCAAGGGGGAATGGAGCCGATTCCACCTCCGCGCCGGTATCCATGCCGATGCAACCGCCCGGTACGGAACGCGCAGGCGATGCCTACCGGAGGGCGCGTGATGGCGAGTAGACGAGCTTGGCGACGTCTACCTCGAACCCGAACGGAGCCCGGTGCGGTGCGTGCGACCCTCGCCCGGTGTTGCGCCGGTCGCGGATATGCCCCCTGGTGAGGGGTCCTGGTCGCACTTCACTTCGTAATCGCTATCGGCGCCCGTCAGGCGTTCGTCTTTTCCGCTGCTTCAGGCAGTCCCTGTACGATGCGATGCGTTTCCACGCTGACATGGACGATGCGTCGGATGGCGGTCACCAGATCTTCGGGGTGTTCGAACCACCCATTGGGGTCGTTGACGATGCCGCTCTCCTTGTCTTGAACGATGCGATAGCGATCCATGAACCATCCCAGCGGGGTCCGTCCGTTGACCTGATACTCATGGGCTTCCGGAGGAATTCCGGTGATCTGGATGTGCTCGTTGACCTGGAGGATGCTCTGTGCCTGGTTTTTGAATCGCATTTTGCGTGTTCCGATACGGAAATGCTGCGGTTCGGGGGTGCCGGGCTGGTTGAACTCGATCTCCAGCGGGTACTCGGCGCAGTGCTCGTAGCCGAGGTGCAGCGCTGAGAGCGCTTTTCCAGCATCGGCGAAGGCATGGAAATCGTGCGCGAAGGGCACACGCGGAAGCTCCTTCGCCAGATCGTTCGCGAACCGTTCGCGGAAGTCTGCGGCATGCAGAATGCCGTAGATGTAGTCGAAGATCTGATCCTTCGTGATCGACGTGTCGTCATAGTGCGTTCGGAACGCAGTGAGTGTGGCGTTGGTGATGTTGTCCTCGGGTGCGAGTTCGGTGGGAGCCTCGTCAAAGATACCCCCGATAGGCGGGGTAGACCCATCGGGGGAAGCATTGTCCGAACTCGAGGAAGTGGAGGTCGGGCATCCGATCGGTGATGAGGACAGAGAACGGTTTGGTGGCTCCGCGTCCCGGTGTGCAGATGACGCGATTTGCGGTGCGTAACGGTAGCGGGGGAAGCATTGCCCCTTCGACACCAGCTCCAGGTCGGGCATGGTATCGACCATGATCGCGGAGAAGGGTTTGACTGACCCCACGCCGGGCACGCATATTGCGCGGCTGGCCTGAAGTCGGTCGGTCGGTCGGTCGGTCGGTCGGTCGGTCGGTCGGTCGGTGCAACACCTGTGCCAACACCGCTCACCGTTGGGGCGAACAGATCTTTTGCAATTGCTTGTTGTTCATCGCTTCCTATCGGGAAGATGCGGTCCTGTTGGGATTTTGTTTGGACCAGTACGTAGTCGACGTAGCAGTATTGCTTGACGAAGGGCCGGTACTGGGTTTTCCAGATTCGCTCTCCCGAGTAACTGACTGTCTTATTTCGGCGCAGATTGTTCTTCAACTCGCGGTCCCACCGCACATGCGAGGAATGGCGACTCGCCGCATCGTCAATGGTGTACTCGGGATGCGCCTCCCTCACCGCGAGGGCACCGCGATAGTCGTCTACCATCATCCGCGCATGCTCGGCGCAGGCGTACCACGAGAAATTGTAGATGTACGCGTCGCGCCCGCTCTTGTAGCCGTTGCTGAAAAGCTGAAACACGGCATCGTCGCTCCGACCCGCCTTCGCTGCCTTCGACCCCAACGGGTAGAGCCGGGCGAACGCCGCGTCGCGTTGACCGATCCAGTCGTGGTGTCTGTCGGGGGTGATGACCTGCCAGTCGTCGATGCCCGCAATCGATCTCCATTCGCGCACGCGGTCGAACTTATCTTCGCGGGTGAGATAGTCCCCGATGTCGCGGTAGAGGATGCGGCAGCCGGTGTGGGCGACATGGGGGTTCCGCACCAGCACGGTGACCGCGACCGGTGCCCGGGAGCCCTGACCGAACGCATTGTCTCCTTCGGCACGGCGCCGTGTCCCGGATGTCCGGGCATTCCCCCGCAAATTCAGCACGTAGACGGTACTGAACTCCTCCGCCAAGCACGCCCGTACCCCGGAGTCCACGTTGCCGTCGATCCAGGAGCCGTTGGTGACGAAGGCGATGACTCCCTGTTCGCCGATGCGGTCCGAGGCCCACCGAATGGCCATCTTGTACGTGTCGTAGAGGCTGTTCTTGAGCGTCGCGGTGGAGCGGGCCGCATACGTTTCGGCGATCCGTCCCTCGATCTCCGGATAGTTCACGTTCGGGTTGTCGTCGGCCGAGCTTCGCTGGCCGACTGACCACGGCGGATTGCCAACGATGACCTGAATGGGCAGCTTCTGCTGGCGCTCGGCGCGTTCGCTGTTGTCCGGGAGCCAGTCCCTCGGGAATCCTGCGCGCTCGGTGTGCAGGTTGAACGTGTCGGTGAGCACGATGCCGCCGAAGGGCTCATGGGCGCTGTCGTCTCCGACGCGCCCGCGGAACGCCTCCTCGATGTGGATGGCGGCGATGTAGTAGGCGAGCAGCACAAGCTCGTTGGCGTGCAGCTCTTCCCGGTACTTTCGTTTCAGATCGACCTGATCAATCAGCGCCGATTGCAGGAGCCGGACCAGGAAGACGCCGGTGCCGGTGAAGGGGTCGAGGACATGGACGCCTTCGCCGCCGAGCGAGCGCCCGAACTCCTGGCGCAGCACCGCATCCGCGCTGTTCAGAATGAAGTCGACGATCTCGCCCGGGGTGTAGACGATACCGAGCCGCTCTGCATCCTTCTTCATCGCGGTGGCGAAGAACTTCTCGTAGAGCTCCATCAGCACGCGCTGGCGCGCTTCCGGGTTGTCGAGTCCCCGCGCTCGCAGGCGCACGCTCTCGTAGAACCCCGCGAGGTCGCGGGTCTCGTTCTCTAGCCCGAACTCGCCGAAATCTTGCCGCAGCTCGTTTAGCGCTCGCGCCACCGGGTTGCCCCCGGCGAAGTCGTAGTGCTCGAAGAGCGCCTCGAAGACGGGCCCGGTCAGAATGTGCTGGGCCATCATCTCAATGGCGCTCGCTTTGGTGATCGAAGTGTTGATGGTCGTGGTCAGCTCTTCGTGGAACGCTTCGAACCATTCGCGGAGCGCGTCGTTGTCGGGGTGTTCAAGAAGCCCCTGAATCCGTCCGACGAGCCGGGCGAAGATGTCCGCGACGTCCTTGGCCCAGGTCTCCCAGTACTTGCGGTCCCCGCACTTCTCGACAATTTTGGCGTAGATGACCCCGGGGGGCAGGTCGAGCGGTGGGAATGGCAAGGAGAGGTTGTCAGCGGCGCTGTCTTCACGCGCACCGTCTCCCCCCAGGATGATGCGCTCGGGCCGGCGCTTGTTGAGGTCAATCTGGTTGATTTCGGCGTCGAGTCGATCGTCGTGCGAACGCAGCGCCCGCAGGACGCCCCAGACCTGGGCAAACCGCTTGTTGTCGTTCAGTGCCGCTTCGGCCGTCATGTATGCGGGCACCGCGATGGGCAGGATGATGTAGCCGTATTGCTTCCCCGGTGCTTTGCGCATCACCCGCCCGACGGCCTGCACGATGTCGATGTGCGAGTTTCTCGGGCTCATGAACAGCACGGCGTCGAGGGCGGGGACGTTGACCCCTTCGGTGAGGCACCGCGCATTGGACAGGACGCGGCATTCGTCGGCCGTCGCGCCTTCGAGCCACTGGATGCGCTCCTTGCGTACGAGCGCGTTGCTTGTCCCGTCGACGTGTTTGGTCTGGCACCGCAGGGCGCTTGCCTGTTCGTTCTCAGGCAGGTGTGCGATGGCCTGGGTGATGATGTCGTTCCAGTGCTTGTCGAGGCGTTTCGAGGCCACGATGGTGTTGGTGAACGCGATGGCCCGGGTCAACGGGGCTGTGCGTTCGGCCCCCGGAGTCGTGCCTTCGGGGTTCTGGAGCGCGCGCCAGCAGCCCACGATCTTGGCGGCGTCGGTGAGGTTGATCTCGCTCGATTTCTCGGCGAGATGCGCTTGCAGGGCCCCTTCGATGTGCTCCTCGGACAGCGCGAGCACGACGACCTTGTAGTCCGAGAGCAGGTTCTGTTCGACCGCGCGCGAGAAGGGCAGGTGGTAGAAGACGTCGCCGTAGATGGCGGGGTCGTCCATCGAGAAGAGCTCTGCGTCGCGTCTCACCGCTTTGGCCCGTGCCCCGGTGGTGTAGATCCGGGGGGTGGCGGTCAGGTAGAGGCGTTTCCGAGTCCGGATGCGCTGGGCGTCATGGATGAGGACGAACGGTGAGGTGCGGTCGTCGGGGGCGTCCACGCCGGTGGTGCGGTGTGCTTCGTCGCACAGTGCGAGGTCCAGGGTCGGAACGCCGTCGCGCTGCGCCTTGGCGATGACGGGCAGGGACTGGTAGGTGCAGAAGACGACGGTCATCGCATCGTGTTGCCGGTCGCGGAGTGCCTTTGTGACGGCTTCGGCGTTCGTCGTGACGGGGATTTCGAGTTCTTCGAGCGGGACGTCTTCGTCGTCGTGGGCGGTTTTCACATCGGAGCACACACCGATGTAGCGGTGGAGTACGTTGCGCTGGAGCGCCCATTCGCGCATGGCCTGGCCCATCAGTGCGATGGACGGGACCAGGTAGAGGACCGTCGCGCCAGTGCCTGCGTAGGTTTCAGCGATACGGAGCGCGGTGAATGTTTTTCCGGTCCCGCACGCCATGATCAGCTTGCCGCGGTCGTGCGCATCGAGCCCCTGGAGTGTCGCTTCGATCGCTTCCGCCTGGTGCGTGAGCGGTGTCAGCGGTTCGGCGAGGTACTTGAGCTGTTCGGGGTCTTGTCGGTTCAGGTCGGGCCAGACGAAGGACGCGTTCGCCAGATTGCTGTGGTGCAGTACGCTGCACGCCGGCGTCAGCCCCTTGATGGTGTTGCTCGCGTTGTCGCCCCACGCGTGACCGGTATCGACGACGAGTCGGGCGGTGAACGGGGCTCGGGCGGAGGCCGAGATGAAGGAATCGAGACTTTGTTTCGTGATCCGGGTGTCGGGGGCATAGCACTTGCACTGGATCGCGCAGTGGTCGCCGTCGCGCTCGCGAGCGACGAGATCAATCCCGATGTCCCGGGCGTCGAAGTCTGAACGTTCGCTGGCCCATTCGTGCCAGAGCCACACCTTGGTGAAGCGGTCCCGGTAGAGCGGGTCTTCTTCGAAGTAGGTCTTCATCAGCCGCTCGAAGAGCCGTCCCTTCGCCGCTTCGGTGCCGGCAGTCGCCCGGATGTGCTGCAACGCGTGTCCGAATCCGTTGTTCAATGTCCGATCTCGTGATGGTGGGTGTTCAGGGGGGTGTCGTGTTCATGGTACCCCCCGCGGTGTCATTGTCCGTCGTACGCTCGGAACTGCTCGAACGCCCTGAACCATCTGCACGGCGGCGTGGCACCGTCGCTGGTGGCATGGCCGAGTCGGTGGCTATCCCACAGGATCCGTTGACGAGCGAGGAATGTCGATGCCTGCGCGTGTCGATACCGCGGTGGTTGCGGCTGCATGCATGGCCTGCTCTGCGCGCATGGCGCGGCTCGTGCCGTGGCGTGTGACCTGCGCGAGCACGGCGCGCAGCGCTTGAGGCTGCTCAATCGTTCGGGCGATACGCATCTTGAGCTCGGCCATGCCGCGTTGTTCGAACCGGTCGAGCAATGCGACCATTTCCTTTGCCGCCTGCTGAGGATTGTCCGGGTCGGTCACGCTTGCCCGAGCCGCGGCGGTGGCCGTCCAGTGCATCGGTCTGTCGTAGGCGATGCGCAATCGCTCTTCCGCATGCTCGGGGCGCACGATGGTTGTCGTCAGCCCGAGCTTCGGGGTGCCGCAGGTGGTCAGCCAATGGCGCAGCATGCCGTGATCGATGGACGCGATGTTGTTCGAGGCGAGAATGTCGTAGCCCCGGGCCATCGCTTCGACGACGATGCGTCGGTCTCTCACGCCGTTGCCGTCCGAGTCGCTGAAGATCGCATCGTCGAGGGCATCGTCGATGCGCGCTTCGAGCGCTTCGACTTCAGCGGAGCGTCGTGGGGTGTTCGCGTAGATCGACCCTTGTTGGCGCAGTGTGTCCCTGAACCAGTCTCGGGCGGTTTGTGCGGCGAGCGTGGCCAGCCGGCGGACGGTGATGGCGCTCCATCCCAGCCCTTGCTCGTGGTTGATGGTCTTGAGCGTTTTCGTCCATTCGCGTTCGGTTTCGAAGAGGATTCTGCGCACGACCTCCATGCTCGCGGTCGGGGTCAGTACCATGGATTGCCCGATGTCTTCGCAGAGCGTGGCCCAGAACACGCGCGTGTTGCTGACGGCGACGACGTTCGTGTCGAACGTGATGGCGGGTGTCGGGGGGTGTGTGCTCATGCGAGGTTCCGTCGTCGGTGCAGCTCAAGCGTGACCGGCGAAGGCGCGTGGTACTGCACCCGCTCCAGCGCACGCTGGCGTGCTGCTTCGAAATCCACCTCTGCCGCTTCTGGCGTCGCCCGGAGGGCGGCTTCGATGCGCTGGATGCCGTCCTGCTCGGCGGCATGGGCCGCGCGTCCCGGTGGTGATGTGCGCATGGTCTGGTCCTGCGGTGGGGGGAGGAACGGCACAGTGTATCGGCCCAGCGCGGGTTGTGGGTGCAAGGGGTGCTTGCGTTCTCAGCGCGCGAACTCTGCATTGTGTTTGATGTTCCCCCCGTAGACTTCGCTCGACGGGTGCCGCAGGCCCGGGCGCCCGGAGATCCGGCCGTCCTCAATGCCAGCCGCGGCGGCCCATCGGGTGATGATGGCCCGCAGCACCCGCGCGGTGAGGCGTGCTCTCGTCGGGTGTCCGCTTCGAAGCACGCGACGAAACAGCGGCCCCTCGACGATGCTGGCCGCATCGAACCGGGCGAGTGCGCCCCGGTAGGTGCGGCGTGGGTGTTGGCGGCGATGGCGGACTGCGCATCGTCGCTGGCCTCGGCCGACAACGTGCCACCCGCGTCGCCCGTGAAGGTGAGGGCGGTCGTGGACACGGTGTGTGCTCCCGTCCGGTAGCTTCCGATAGGCAATTTTGGGGAATTATGTAGGAAAGTGCCGAAATCTAGGTCGCTAGGTAGAATCCGAGCCAGATAAACGTGCCGAAAAATGCACCCCGAGAAATGAACAACCACGCCAAGATGCCGAGCCAAAGTACGATCTTTTCCTCAGTCCCATAGAGCGTGATCTTATGTGCGCTCATTCGAGCGTCCCGCCGAGAAAACAGCGCCGTAGCAATCACGATAAAACAAACGCAGGTTCCTGCACCTACAAAGCACCACCACCACTCCACTACTTCGCCCTTACCTTATTCGTCGGCTTGACGTAGTGCTTCTTTACCGGTCGCGCCAGGGCCGCTACCGCTTCATCGAACGTCGCATCGACCCGCATGTCTTCCTCCAGCCCTGCCTTGCTCGGCTGGTAGCTCAGGTGCGAGATCGCGATCTTGTGCGGTGTCGGTCTTCGTGTCTGGGTGGTCATGGCGGTCTCCCTGTAGCGTCACGGCCGGACGGCCGCATCTATGCATTCTCGCGCCTGCTCTTGTTGCTGCTCGCGATAAATTCGAATTTTCGCTGTCTCGGTTTCTGTAAAACCTTCGCGGCGGGCCCAAGAAAGTTCGCTCTGAGTGTCGGCAATGAACCCTAGCTCGGCGCGGACGCACCACCTAGCGGCTTCGGCATAGTCTTGGGGAGCACCGCTGCCGTGCATCAGTCCGAGATTGTACTGAGCACTGGCGTCTCCTTGCTCGGCTGCGATGCGAATCCACTTGGCGGCTTCGGCGTAGTCCTGCGGAACGCCGTCGCCGTTGTGGTACATCACTCCGAGCATTCTCTGAGCCTCGGCGTGCCCCTGTTCAGCGGCGAGGCGATACCACTTGGCGGCTTCGACGGAATCTTGGGGAACGTCTTTGCCCGAGTGATACAGCCCCCCAAGTATGGACTGAGCTATAGCCGTCCCCCGCTCGGCATCAAGGATAAGGCGGACAACCCATTCGGGTAGTTCCTCCGCCTCCACGTCCGGCGCAGCGATACCCGCCCAGCCAGCATGCGGCGACGAGGGTGAGAGTAAGGGCGAGACGCTTCATGGGCAGCATGATACCGATGCGCGTCCGCAGCGTCCGGTGATGTTCATGCTAACAACGGCCGAGGCAAGACGGCGCAGAGGCAGGGTTCGACCCTTGAGCATCCTAAGCGGCCCCTGAGTGGCTCTCGGTCCGGGGACTGTGAGGACATCTCGATCACAAGTACTTCGTAACGGCCCTTTGCTCGGTGGCCGCATCCCGGTACTGTAGCGGTAGCGACGGCTTCAATAGCCCCGAGATTCCATGCAGAGCGTAAAAAATCGCTGTCTGTCTTCCCGTATCAGAAGAGGAGACAGCAATCCCTTCCCGCGGGGCACAGCCTCGCGAGCTAAAAGCTCGCACTCCAGTCGGTCACGGCTAAATTTCGCCTCTGAGGCGGCGTCAGGAGCGTTATATCGAGGCGGTGCGGGCGGCGGGGTGCAGCCCATCAGGGTCACGGTCAATAAGACTCCAGCGGTCAAGGTAAGATTCATGGGCACTTGGTGGCGGGTGTCGATGGTCATGGTGGCGTCTCCAGATCACAGGTGGTCAAGCGATTCGATCGCGTCCCCAGCGAGCAACGCGCCCTCGGAAGGCAGTGTAGCAATGTTCGTCCCTGCGCGGCCTGTGAGTGCCCCCCTGAGCGCCGTTCAGCGTCGGGGCGGAGTGATCACAGGTACTTCGCTACCGCGGCATCGAGGGCGGTGCCAGTGTGGGGGAGGTCGCTGCCCGAGGCGGTGATGGGCGTCGAGGGTATGGTGGCGTGCATCTCCGGTGGTGGGCGAATGCGTCTATTATCAGCGATGATTGCGGTCGGGCGCGCGACCTGATGCGGGCGGTTGCCCGGGCGCGTAAGATGCGAGCGGTGACCGGAATCCGCGACGTATTGATGATGGTGACCATCGAAACCATCGAGCAACCGCACCGCTGGATCCCTCCCACGCGGCGCTACGACTTCGGGGACGCTGAGGATGTCGCGATGCTGGCGCGACAGCGCAAGGGGATGGTCACGCGCACGCGCCGCACGGTCGCCGAGATATTCGCGTACCTCAGCTTTGGTTGCCGCATTGGGGGCCGTGAACTGCGCCGGCTATGCGGACCTGGGCTCGACGTGCCCCGGCCACAGCTTCACATCCGTCAAGCGAATCTCCGGCATGACGTAGCACTTGGACTTGTGGGATTGCACGACGCGATTGCTGCGGGCGAGGTCGGCGAGTGGAAATTGCGTCTCGATGGCGCTCGGTGGAAGCTCAAGCTCGATGACGTGCCCGACATGCAGTTCAACATCTCGACTGACTGGCGCGAGGTCATCGACTCCGTGGTGCTTCGGGGATGGTCGTACACGGACTTTGCCGAACTGGCCGGCACGGACAAATCGCAGATTTCAAGATTGTCGCGGGGGAAGGCGTCGCCACGCATGGCGCTGGGTGAGTCCGTCTTGTGGGGTGCTCGATTCGTCCGCGACGACAGGGTGATTCCGCGCAAACGCGACAGTATGGCGTTGCGGCAGCCCGCGTCGCGCATCTTCGGGATCGTAGAGGGAGCGCGCCCGTGGTGGCTCTCCGATCCGATCATCGCGGGGTCTTCATCGTGAGTACAGAAACGGTCCAGGCGGTCAAGTGCCAAGGCTTCCCCGAGGGGAAGGTGTGCGGCAGGCCCGCTCAATACCTTGGGGATAGATTTTGCAAGCGGTGCTATGAGAGGCGGCGCGCTGCCATTGCGCGGGAAGCCAAAGTGGCACGCATGCGAGCCGACGCCGCACAGGTGCCAGGTGTGACTCCTACCGAAGACCATCCCCACCCGCATCACTGCCCGCTGTGCGGCCAGGGGATCACGCGAGCGCACTACCGCAAAGCGCCCAAGGTGCGGTACGACAAGCGCACCCACCCGACCCGGTTGGCGCGGGCGCTCTCGGTCAACCGCCCGCGGGCGGCGATCGCGCGGCGGTTCGGCATCACCGAAGACACCCTCGAATTCTGGATCGATCAGTTCCCCGAGATGCGGGTGGCGGTGACCGCTGCCGAAGAAGAGGCTGGTGTGCTGTACGAGGCGGCGGTCGCGAAGGCGCTGGGGGCTCTCGATCCCGACACCGGCAAATACCGGGGCGGCGACCCGCAGTTGTTGAAAATGCTCCTCCAGACCGTCCACAACATCCCGGACCGCAAGCAGTCGGTCGAAGAAGATGGCGCCGAGCGGCTGGAGAAGGCCGTTCCGATTGCGATGAAGCTGCTCAAGTCGCTGGGCGATACCGGAGCGGACGATTCCGCGAAGGGATGACTCGCAATGACGGGCCGCATGGTGGCAACGAGGTCGAGTCCGACCGAGCGGTCCCGATGGCGGCGACCACCACCTGAGCAGGACGCCATCGGCCGTGTACTTCAGCCGCACACCATCAAGGCGGAGCAAGCTATCCACGGTGCCGTACTGCTCGACCGCGGCGCCTGACCGGACGTGAAGCAACCGGGCGCGGATGACTTCTCCCACGCCGACCACCAGGTAATCCGTCGTATGATTCAAGGACGGCCCGCAGTCGTCCTCTGTATGTCCGGCAATCAGGGGCGGGCGCGTCATCCCTCGACCGGCCGGTCAGTGGGGATTTGCATGCGGTCCGGCGTACAGACCGTGGCGCCCCAGAAAGAACAGCCCCCACCGGCAGTACAGGAGCTGGGCCTCCAATGGCGCAAGGCGCTCGCGAAAGGGCGTGCGCTGGGCATCGACCCGCCCGTCGCCGTCCTTGTCCGCCACCGCCACTCGCTCGCCCGGCGTGCCGTTGTCGAAGCCGATGTAAATCTGGCCGCGGCGGATGACGACATAAGCGTAGTCGAGACCGTAGGTCTGTCCGCCCGTGGGGATGGCATCGGCATACGGCCGACCGCCCACAAGGCCGAGGAAGGCGTGCGTGATGCGCTCGCCCCACACCTCCGGGCCCTCGCTGAGGCAGGAGAGCGTGTGTGACTTGAGCTCACTCTGCCACGCGCCCGCATCGGCCTGCGCGCCGCCACAGAGGCAGCAGCACATCAGAAGGGCTCGTATGGGGTGCACCTTTCCAGACCCGTGTTTCGAAGACCGTCGAGGGTGGCGCATCGGCCGACCGACGTCACAGATGCGTCCGGAGTCACCCCCGTCACCCGCCGCTATCGGCCGTGCAGTACCCAGTTCCAGCAGAACCGTCCGTACGTCCCCCAGATCCCCACCGTTTCGGTCGCATCATTGACGGCGACGAAGCCGTGACCTGCCTGCATCCCGGCCGCATAGTCGAGGAACGTCCCCCCGAGCGGAAACCGGCGCGGCTCGGGAAAGGTCCATGTCCGACCGTCCGAGGTGGTGAGGGCATCGAGCGCGCCGCCCTGGACGATTTGGGCATCGACGACGGGCACGATTCGAAAGCCGAGTGCCTGCTGCCTGGGGATGACTTCCTCGCACGTCCGGCCGGGATATCCCTCGGGATACCGGGGCGCGGCGGATACGGATTCCAGGGCTAGCATGAGGCACGCGATGCACAGGCCGGCCCCACGGGTCATCCCCGGTGATGCCCGGCTTTGGGCCATGGCTGCAGTGCGTTCAGCCGTGGCGTGGATGGTGCGGACC
Organism: Thiotrichales bacterium; assembly: GCA_026709935.1. GTDB lineage: Bacteria > Pseudomonadota > Gammaproteobacteria > HK1 > HK1 > HK1. Next base: position 40,307 of record JAPOSC010000081.1, on the reverse strand, counting down.
CCTGTCACTGACAGAGCCGCGTTCACGATCGAAGTGGCACCCGACGCCATCGGGCGCCACTTCGTGGGGCGGTGCCCCCGATGGCCCCGATGGCCATTACTCGCGCGCGCACGCGCGCGCGAGGTTGGTGGTCTGGATCAGGCACCCAGCGCGGCGCGGTGAACAGCACCATCTTCAGACCCGCGCCCGCCGATTTTTCGGCGGGCCCGTGTTGCCGTTTTCTGGCATGCGAGGGCACTTACATATAGGGGCAGAATTGCGAACGCTCCGGCCAGCAAGCCACGCCATGCGCCCGCGAGTGTCCGATTTCTACTCTCACTGGCCACTCATCGTCACTGCGCGGATTCATGCTTATCTTGAAAGGGTAAGACTGCATTTCCGCCCCATCTAACCTGCGACTGCATCCTGCCCCAGTGCTGGCCGGATGCGACCGATGGCCCGGCCCCTCTGCATTCACCCCCGCCCCAGCGGCCTTGCCGGACGGGTGGTAAGCGGCGGAATGCGTCCGCACTGACGCGGGAGCCCACCGATGCCGGGGGAGTCGAGGGCGAGCTTCGAGAGAACGCTGCATTGAGCCGCGCGAGCGGATGCGGTATACCGGCCGTGCGAATGCCAGTCAGGGACCCGTTGTCGGGTCTCCTGCGAATACAACAACCCACCAGTGGGCAGGGAGTCATGACCCGGCCCCGGGTGAATAAGCAGGACTCCACACATCCCTGTGCTGGCGTTCGCACGGCCCGGCGCCCCTTTCCGGGGGCGCCGATGCGAACAAAGCACAGGGAGAACCACCACATGCGCTCCACACTCAGTACCGCGTGCTTCGCGGGAGTCGTCTTCGTCGCTGTCGCTGGATGCAGTGGTGGCGGCGGTGGCGAGAGCGGCGGGGGAATGGTGCGGCCATCCGCATCAGAATCCCCGGTGCCCGCAGCCGTGGCCCGCCAAGCGGGAAGATTGTCTGCCCCCACTTTCACAGCCGCACAGCTTGAAGCGCACGAAAGATCCATCTTGGCGCGCGCCGACACATTCCTGCTTTCGGACTGGCTATATGTGAACCCGGATCCGCAAGCGGAGGACGATCTGTTCTATCCGCAGACAGTCCGGTGCGTGGGTGACACATGCTACCGCGCCACCGCTGACGGTACAGGGGGGATAGAAGCAATCACGATTCAGATCTCGCCACTGCGGCGAATCAGCCAGAGTCAGGACATCGGGTGCATCCGACCGGCCAACGGTCAGGAGTGAGGCTTGCGGCGACCACTGATGTGGAGAACTCCTTCAATTCCGCCAGTTACGGCGGTTGGCTGGATTACAGTGCGTTTGGGGTTGAGGGAATTGAGTTCATTGGCGGCGAGCTCGACGAGTGGGGACTCCTGTATTCGTACTCTTATGGGGAGGCCCCTGAGACGAACCCCGCGGTCGGCACCGCGACCTGGACTGGCATCGTCGCAGGCGTGGATGTGAGCTTGAGCGAGACGGCTGGAAATACTATTCAGGGGCAGGCGCGTATTGATTTCGACATAGGGAACAGATTTCAGCTTCCGAATGTCGATATCGCGTTCACGCAGATGTACGACCTTGATGCCGCAACGCGACGATCCGACATCCAATGGCATGGCGTCCGTGTACAAGGAGGCTCATTCTCGACTACCCAACTTGTATCCGGGCGTATCAGCGGTCGCTTCTACGGCCCGAATCACGAGGAGGTGGGCGGAGTCTTCGAGAGCAGGGGCGATCCCGGTTACAGCTTCAACATCATGGGCGCGTTCGGTGCCGCACGTGAGTGAGATAGGTCTAGACGACCCGGCAGAGTCAGCTCACGAAGGCTGTTCGCCGAATATCCGCGCCTTTACGCAGCCGCCAACATGACCCGACACGGAGAACCACCAAATGCGTACCACCATCCTCACCGTACTTGTCGCGGGAGTCGTCCTCGTCGCCGGATGTGGCGGCGGGGGCGGCGGCAACAGCAATGTCCAGCCTGATTCCACTACCGAGTCGATCGCGGAGCCGACCCCCACTCCACCCGGGCCAGTGACGACCTCGCGTACCACCATCCAAGGTACTCCTGCGGCCGACCTGATCGACTACCTGAAGTACCACGCCTCTGACCGCTCGCGGGAAGTGAAACACAGAATGCCCATCTGGACTCGTCCGCCCGTGGTGAGTGTCGAGGCATCTGCCGAGCCCGAATTCCACCGCCTGATCGCGAAGGCCGTTGACCTCATCAATGATTGGCTCCCGTTGGAATCCCGCATGGTCATGGGTGCGCCGAGTACGGTATCCCCACGCGCGCCGCGTCCGGGGATTGACCTCTATGAGGGAGACACCTACTGGGTCGAGGACGTTCCAGATGGCGTGATTTATGTGCTCTCCATGTCGTACCACCCGCGCTATGCCGGCCAGGCAAGATACAACCCTCACTGCACGTTTGAAGGCCCTTTTAGATGTACGGCCGGTTCGGCCTTGGAGAGTGTTCAAGTCCTGATTAATGCTGACTCCGATTCCACGGGACAAGGAACATTCGGCCTCATCGTCCACGAGTTCGTGCACGCGCTGGGGATGCAGCAGCATGTCACCACGCAGGACTGCTCGACGACCATCACCCGTGTTGACTGCGGCCCTTCACCCGATGAAGCCAGCTTGGAGCGGCTTTACCGGCTTGATGGAGAGGCACTGATGGCCCTCTACTCGCTCTACAGCAACGGCCCGCTCCCCGACGATATCAACCCTGCCTCGCTCGGCCCGTGGGCTGCAACCATCCCGACGCTGCACAGCGAAGTGACCACGGACGGCGGCACGGCCCGCTTCGGCGTCGAGTACCGCACACAGTGGACACGGGCATGGGACGAAGGACCGGTGCCGACGACGCCGCTTGCCCGTTCCGGGTTAACCGGCACCGCCACCTGGGACGGCACGATGGTCGGGTACTCCGATGCGGGTGCCGCCGTTGAGGGTGATGCCGGGCTCACCGTGGACATCGCCAGCATGAACGGCACGGCCGCGTTCACCGACCTCACGGCCAGCGGGGCATCGTGGGGGCCGGACCTTTCGACCCGCATCCGCGTGGACGGGAACTACATCCAAGCCACGCAGGGCGGTGCATGGGTCGGGTTCGACGCACAGTTCCGCGGCACCGGCCACGAAGCCGTTACCGGAGCCTTCCGGTGGGAGAACGCCGCCACCGGCAACCTCACGGGCGCGTTCGGGGCGAGGAGGGAAGAGTGATGGAGGACGCCAAGCTGGCGGAGAAGCGCAAGCGCATGGAGGCGGCGAAGGCGAACCTCGACGAGATGCTGCGCAAGAACGAAGAAGACAACGAGAAGTATCCGAAGCTCAGTGTGCGCGAGGCCGTGCGCCGGTCGGTGCCGGCCAACGACCCTAACGGGCGACGAATGGCTATGGAGATCTTCGGTGAGCTGCCGGCCGAGCACCCGGACAACCCCTACGCGGATCAAATCCGGGCCATGCAGCGGGACAACCCCGAATGAGCAAGGATCGCCGACGAGATCAGGGCGATGCGGCGGGGCGGTCAGGCCCCGCCGAGTGCGCCACCTGCGATTCGGCCCAACGTGACGGGTGCCTTCGGGGTCGCCCTCGACGCAGGAGAACCGCATGAGACGGATTGCTGCCAGCCTCTGTGCCCTTGCTCTGGCGCCTGCCGCCTTCGCCGAACGGCAGCCGTACTTCGACGTGTCGCTCTCACTGGGGATGCCGGCCACCGAGACGGTGCGCAACGCCGGCGCCGGCAACCCGGACAACAACCCCGGCGTCATCGATCTCACCACCGCCTCCGGCTTCGGGATCGCCGCGGCCTACGGCTTCGCTCCCGTGGGCCAGCTACGCGGGATCGAATTCGAACTCGGCTACTACCGCGCCGAGACCGATGACTTCTCGACCCCCGACGGCTACCCCATCGTGTGGCTGCGCAGCGACCCGAACAACTACGAATCGTCCGCCCCCGCGCTCGGCGATGTCGCCACCACCAGCTTCATGGTCAACACCTACGGGGAGTTCGGCGAGGGCGGACCCTCACCCTACCTCGGGGTCGGACTCGGCGTGGCGCTGCACCAAGTGGACGTGACCACCGATGTGGGGATCTTGAAGCGCGGCCTGATCACCACCGTCACCGACGAGGCCGTCGTCTTCGCGTGGCAGGTGATGGCCGGCATCACCTACAAGGGGGTGCGACTCGGGTATCGCTACTTCGCCACCGCCGATGCCGACATCGATGGGCTGGAGCTCACCCACGGGCGCCACTCCGCTGAAATCGGCCTGACGTTTCACTGAGCCCTCTCAGTCTTTCCCCCCGGCGGGCCCCGTCCGGGGGGAAGGGCTGTCCGCCCCGCCCCCCCGTTCGCGGGACTCCGCTCACGGGAGCGCACACAGGCGGTCTGCCACGCGGGCGCGCGCAAGCTAAACCCCCTACCGCCCGGTTCGGATTGGCGGCGGACCGTGTGACGCGGTAGGTATCACTATGAGAGCGGCGGAGTCCCGCCGAACCCCGCCCTAGACCCCCTTCCGAGCTAAACCCCCTACCCCCCATCCTCGAAAAAAGGGTTCCGCGCTCCGGGTGTCACCCGCGTCCGCCGCCCGTCCAGCCGTCTGCGCCCCCCTGCCCATCGCGCCGATCACCGCCGCCGCTCGATGATGGCGCTCGTGAGCTCGGCGATTTCGGCTGCGGTCAGCCGCACCCCCCGGCTGCCGCGGCTTCGATACGCACCTGGAGTGCCGCTCCGGTGCGGGCATCGGTCCGCCAGCGCCGATCTGCCGTCGCGATGCGGGCCCGACACTGTGCACAGTGCACATGCGCATCACCGAACAACGCGGCATAGTCGATGCACTCCCCACGCGCTCGCCGATCTGCACGCCGTTTTGCTGCACCGCTCAGGGGTCGATGGCCATCGAGGCCGCCGAATGCCCTCGCGCGGGCGGTTCGGAGCCTTCTGGAGGCTCGATTGGGCTCATTTCAAGCGGTTTCGTGGGATCTGGTGGGTTGCCGAAGCCGGTAACCGTCGCCGGTTCGCGAGCCGGGCCGCGATCATGGCGGCTCCGGTGCGGGTCGAGAGGGGGCACGGATCGGCTGCGAGCCGGCCGTCGGCTGCGATCGGCGCGGTCATGTCTTGCCCTCCGCCGCGAGCCGCACCCACTCCGGGCCGAAGTCGGCGCCGCCCAAGTCGCAGGCCCGATACCGGGGCGCCGTCCACACCAGCAGTTCGGACAATCAGCACGCATGCACCCGCAGCACCGTGCCGTGCACCATGCGCCGCGCTTCCTCGACGCCCGTCGCATCGACCCGCCAGCCGGTGCCGGTGTCGCCCCCAAGCGCGACCGCGAATACTTCCCGGCCCTCGGGGATGCGCCCGTCACCGGCGATGCGCCGCGATGCCGCGCGCATCGGTCCGGATCCACACCGACGAACCACGGAGCCGGCGGGCACCGGAGATCGGCGCGTAGACCAGTTCCGCTGCCCGCATTGCCCTCGATGCGCCGCCCGGTCCCGGAGTCGCGGCGAGGTCGCCGCGACCGGCGCCGCCCGGACCGGGCAGGGGGGCGACTGCCGGCGGCGCGTTCATGGCGCATCCCGCTCTCCGCCCCCCATGTCCCGCGCCTGCTTGCGCAGTCCATCCAGCGCCGCCCGCAGGCCGTGCTCAATCGCTCGGCGCATGATGACACCCCGCGCGATGCCGTAGCGCTCTGACGCATCTTCGAGCCGCGCCGCGAGCCGCGTATCCACGTTGACCGCAAGCCGTATCGGATACTGTGATTCCCGTCGTTTCATGTGTGCAATTTCTCTGGTTGAAGTGCTCTGAAGATATCACGGATAAAGGGTGGACTCATGTCCTGGATAAAGGGGTTGACATCCCCTCAGAAAATGACTGATAATGTCACTTGTCGGGCATTTCATGGAATACGGCCCTCCCGCCGGAACCGGAGAAATCCACCATGCAGCAAACACGCGGAGAAATCGCCATCGAATGGATGCACGCGAGATGGCGCGAGGGTCTGACGGTCTACCTCACCGTCTACTCAGGAAGATCGACGTGCATTTCCGCGAAGGCTTCCCGCAAGTGGCGCGAGGTCTACAAGCGCGAAGTCGTCAAGCCGGACCGCACCAACCCGAACGCCATCCTCGTCGCAAGCGGCAAGAAGTACATCTGCTTCCTGCTCGGCTCGTGCGAAATCACTGCGCAGTGAACCGAAGGAGAGCGCCCCATGTCAGCTATCCGAACCGAAGACGCGCCCGCCTCCGTTGCCGGCGGCGTGCCCCTCCCCCACGGCGGCGCCGATCTCGCCGCCGATCTGGCCACCATTGGCGCGCGGGCCGACTTCTCGACCGTGCGGGCCGCCCGCAAGGCCGCCGATCCCGCCGTCGCCGCCGCGTTCCGGCTCATCGAACGATGGGAGCAGGAGACCATCTCGCGCGGCGAGTCCTTCACATCTCCGGCGCATTCGGAACGGATGTTCAGGAGGCGACTGCGGGACCTTGAGCACGAGGTGTTCGCGGTCGCGTTCCTCGACAACCGACACCGCGTGATCGCGGTCGAGGAGATGTTTCGCGGGAGCATCGACAGTACGCGCGTGCACCCGCGCGAAGTCGTCAAGCGAGCCTTGGCACTGAACGCCGCGGCCGTCATGGTTGCGCACAACCACCCGTGCGGGGTCGCCGAGCCGAGCAATGCCGACAAGGCGATCACCCACAAGCTGAAGGGGGCACTTGAACTGGTGGATATGCGGCTCCTCGACCACATCGTGATCGGTGAGCGGGATTACGTCTCCTTCGTCGAACGCGGGTGGCTGTAACGATGCCGCGGGGCACCGGGATGGCCAGTCACTGCGCTCTACGCAGAGCGCAGGAGCAGGCCATCCCGCCCCGACGGAGGCCCCCCATGACTTCCACACTGACCACCCTTGCCGGCCCGCTCAGTCCCGAGCAGGCCGAAACCGCCCGAATCGCCCTCGATGCGCTCGCCCCGAACACCCGCCGCGCGTACCGGATCGCACTGGCCGCCGTCGCCGAGTGGCACGGTGACGACACCCCCACGGATGCCACGATGGCGCGCTACCTCGCCGACCGGTTCGCGCAGGGCGCATCGCCGGGCACGCTGAAGCTGGCGGTCGCGGCGGTTCGCTGGCTCGCGCGCAAGACGGGGCGCCCGTCACCGGCCGGGGAGCGCACCCGCGATACGCTCAAGCGATTGGCCGAGGACGGCGCCGATCGGGGCCGCGGTCAGGCGTCGCCGCTCACCTATGACGAAGCGATCCGGATCGTCACGCTTGCGAAGAAGCCGATCGACGGCGCCATCGTCGCGTGCCTGTTCATGGCGGGGATGCGCCGCTCGGAAGTCGCCGCGCTCGAATGGCGCGACGTTGAGGAAGGCACGGATGGCACTCTTCAGATCCGGGTGCGCACCTCGAAGACGAACCGCGACGGCGCGGAGACCGATATCCGGTTGGTGAAGAACGGCTTTGCCGAAGCGCTGCGCGCGCTTCGCCCGGCCGATGCGGCCCCGGAGGCGAGCGTGTTCGGGGGGCGGGACCCGCAGACCATCGGCCGGCGGTTCCAGCGCGCCGCCAGGGCCGCGGGCATCACGCGCAAGCTCTCCGCGCACTCGGGACGGATCGGACTGGCTTCCGAGCTCACCGCCCGCGGCGCGAGCGAGCAGGAAGTGATGCTCGCCGGAGCCTGGAAGACGAGTCGCATGGTCGCGCACTACTCTGCCGGTGCGCGGGCCGAGCGGGGCGCCGTCGCGAAGTACCTGTAATCGCAGCGCACGCCATGACTGCGCACACCACGACACCGATTCAGCGCGAGGCTAGGCTGGCTCGCGCTGTGGACCTTCTCCGGCCCATGCGCTTCGAACGGGCCGGTCTGACCCTCCCGCCGGTCACGTCCGGCTCGGGGCGCGAGCTCCGGAGCGCCCGAAGCAGGGGGCGCGCAGGGTGAAAGGGATGTGCGGCGAATGCGGCTTGGTGCTTCGCATGGCGCGGTCCTGGGTCGCCGTTGCCACCCATGACGGCGCGGCCCCCGTCCTGCTCACGGTCGGGTCGATTCTCCAGGTCGTCGCACCCTGGGCCGGAGTCCGTCTCCCGGAGTCGCCCCGTCGGATGTAGGCACTCGGCTCAGGCGTGCCCTGGACACACCGAGTGCCCCTGGGGCGCGCATCATCTTTTCTTATCGCCCCGATAGGAAAATCGTTCTGGACGGGGGGAGGGGGGGGGGGTGCAAACATTCCATCCCGTCAGCCCCCTCGGGCTGTCAGGCAAACCACCAGACCAAGGAGCCATCCATGAAGATGCTCAAGATTGTCGCGTTGACCCTGGCCGGCGCCCTCCCGCTGCTGCCCGCCATGGCGACGGCGCAGGACGACGGGGACGACGGCGTGACCATGATCGGTTTCAGCAAGTCGCTATTTTTCGGGCTCGAAGGCGACGCCATCGAGTTCACGGTCACCAAGGAGGGCCCCGCCGAAGTCCAGATCTATTGGGCGACCGCCTCCAGTGCCAATTCGCATACCGGCAGTGATGCCGAGCCGGGCAAGGACTTCGTGGCATCCAGAGGGTCGCTGTTCTTCTTCGGGGAGGACACCGAGAAGACCTTCACCGTGCAGACGATTGCGGACGGGGATGATACGGAAGTGGCTGAAGTGGTCATGGTCGGTCTGGCCATCAATCCGTTGGCGGACATCCAAGGGGGGAGCGTGGAGTTGAACCCATTCAAGTGGCAAGCCGTGGGCCTCATCCACCCAGGGTTCTGATTTGAAGGCCTGGACAGGCAGCGGGGCGGCCACAGTCGCCCCGTGGCCTTGTGGCCCACCCGGGCCGAGGGCCCGGGTGGTGCATGTTCCGGTGCGCTGACCTTCCCCGCAGCGTGAAACTGGCCGTTGCACGGACACTTCGACATGACCGAAAGCACCTTCGACGCGCTCGCCACGAAAGCCGATCTTGATTCCGCCATCGGTTCGCTTCGGATCGAGCTTCGGGTCGTCGGTGCGTTCGTACTGCTGGTCGTGGGAAAACAGTTCGGGGTATTCGAAGCCGTCGCCGCCGTGCTCTGAGAGCGTCGTTCAGGGCCGAACCCTTCCCCATTGGCACCTGGTCATGGGGCCGACGCGCCGCCGATCAGGGGGACGGACAGGCCGGAAGACGCGTAGATCTGGCTGGCCGTCGTCAAGCCGTGATGCATCCGCGCTGAATGCGTCTTCCTGTGCCGGGGATGGGCGAAGAGCGGGTCCGTCCCACATTCTTCCGAATGCCGTCCGGAATTTATCGGACCTATCTGGTCCCTGTGCAAGGTCGCTGGTGGTGCGCGCACTGGGCATCCAGTGGCTTCGTGCACGATTTCGTGACCGGGGAGACTCGGCAAGGGGGCCGGCGCCCCGAATCCGGAGCCGGCTTCAGGGCCGAAGCCGGCTCCGAACCGGGGCGTGTCAGTCACTATGTTCCCGGCCCCTGATAGGGTGACTCCGGGCAGTAGTTCGAGGAATCGTTCGAGCTCCGCAGCGAGCGGTTGCCGTTGATCGTGACGTAGTAATCATCGATGCTGTGATCCCAGTCCGTCCCGTCGGCCTGCTGAACCGACCCTGGATACAGTTCCGCCGCCACCGCGCGGGTCCTGCACACGCACGTGTTGTTCATGTTTCCGCCGATTGGCACGTAGACAGTGCGGTTTCCTGGATTGGCGCAGTCATCGTCCTCGGTGATGGTGAAGATTATGCTGTTCTTTGCCGGATTCACCCGGTAGCCCGCTCCGCCGACGATAACGACCTCAACCTCGCTGTCTCCAGTGTCGAGGTGATCGTTTCTCCAGCAGATCGGGTCCGTGGCTTGCGCGGGAAGATAACTGGATGAGTTCGCCGGGATGATCCTGGTTGTGCTGGATCGGATCGTCCGTGTGTCCATTTCGTCCAAATAGACTGGTACCCCGTAATCCCGCAGCCGGTCATGGCCGGAACGCGTCAGGGCAAGGACGCGCACCGTCAAACCGGTGCTCGGGCCGGGCGGGCGGCCGCCTTCGACTCCGACGTTGATGTTACTCGGACAGACCATCATTTCTTCCGGGCAGGTACCGCCGCGGCAGTCAGTGAGGCCAAACACATCGGCAAATTCGATCGTTGGAATGCCCTGAGCGAGGGACTGTCCGGACCCCATCACCGTCGCCGCCAGCGCGGCAGCCGCGAGTGTCGTGCCTACGCGTCGGCGGATTTCAACCCGTAAACCTCGGGGGGGGGGGGGGGTGAATTTCTGTCGCATGGTTTCGCTCCTTTCTCGGTGGTGAGTGCCATTTCGGCAGCGAGAGTCTACCGCACGGCCCACCGCCACCGCTCCGACGCGGCCCTTCGGCGATGACTTCGGCCTGACAGCGCTCGATGCCGGTGGCTTCGAGCTCGCGTGCGACGGCAAGCGGGTTGAAGGCGCTCGCGCTTTGAGGTTACGGCCCCGACCCGGCGAGCGGGAGCACCCGGAGCATGGCGTACATCAGCCCGGCATTCAGGGTGACGGTCAAGGCGACCACGGCGGCGCCGAGACCGTATCCCCACTTCACGAGCCGGGTTTCGAGCGCGGCGAGATCGGTTTTCGTGACGAGCGCGTCACGGTCGGCATTCGCGGCCTGACGCATCCCTTCGGCGATGGCTTCGGCCTGGCGGCGCTCAAGGCCGGTGGTTTCGAGCTCGCGCGCCATGGCGAGCGCGTTGAAGCTGGTCGCAGCGGACATCGCAGTCTCTCCGGTTACAGGGAATCGAGCGCTTCGGCCGCAGCCGGGTGGCGAGTGTACCGCGCCACCCGGCGCACACTACCCCTCGGCCCTATCAGGAACGGGGAGCGCACTCCTCGTCCATCGGGCACTGGCGGTGAGAAAGGGTAATCCGAGATGTAGCCCGCACCACCGCCCGATTGCCGTTACCGACACGCCGGGGACTGCACCCCGCCATCATTGTCCGAATGGGTTACGGAAGCGAAACTGCCGTTGCTCGCGACCCGGTATTTTTGCGTGTTGCCATCGGCAATCGAGGGGGAATACGTCGCATTGCTCCGCTCCTCTCAGTGATGAGTGTCGGCGCGGTCCGCGGAACCGGGCCGACGGCGAGAGGATATCTCACTTCGGGGCGGCCTGACCGCGCCTCGCTCCCGACCGGTGCCATCAGCGTAATCCGAACCTCGCGCGGGCCGCCGTAGTCATCCTTGACCGCAAGCCGTTCCGTGCACATGGCGATGTGCTTCCCGAGCCATTCGAGTGCACGAACCCGCGTCGAGCCCGCCTTGGGTCGTAGTCCCTCGATCACCTCATCCGTGATGACGCGCTGACCGCTCGGTTTGGGCCGCGGCGATGGCAGATCTGCCGCAGCTTGCCGGGCCGTGCGTTCCGCTCAGGGTGCGTCATGGTCGCTTTCGTCGTCGGTTCCCGGGCAGGAATCCGGTTTCAGCGCCATAGGGGGCGATTCTTCGCGTTCCGGTTACACTCTCCGCCGTAGCCACGTCCCGGAAGCGCCGCCATGCGCTCCACCAGCTTCAATCCGCTCGCTGTCGCCCGCGAGCTCAAGGCCACTGGCATCGACGCCGACCAGGCCGAAGTCATCGCTGAAGGAATGCGCCAGGCCGCGAGCGCAGACCATGACGGACTCGCCACGAAAGTCGAACTCGCCGCGTTCCGCTCGGAAGTGCGCTGGATGTTCGGCTTCCTCGCTGCCCTGGTGCTCGCCATCGCCGCCAAGCTGTTCGGCCTCGTCTGAGCGCAGCCAACCGGGCGCCTCCGTCGTTGTGGATGTTCGGGGGGGCGGGCCGGGTGAGGCGGCCCCCCAGCGGCGCAAGCCTGCGGCCGCGACCGCCTGCACAAGTGCCGAATCCCGAACTCTCGAAGGCCGATCGCGAACATGAGAGCCGCGAGCAACCCGATGGTCCACCGGATGGCCGCGAGTTCGGAACGTACGCCAGCAAGATCGGCCTTCACTTCGGCGAGTTCGGCTTTCGTGGCGAATTCGGTCCAGCCGGCACCGGCCACATCGCGAGCCACGTTCACGATGGCGACGGCGGGCGCTTCGTCGAGGCCGGCATTGCGCGGTGCGGCAACGGCGGCGGCGTGAGTGTCGAAAGGTGCCGGCTCTTATGGCGAGCGAATCGCAGCGGTGCTCAACGCGCCTTCGACGCGTGCTTGCCGTTCACTGAGCCGACGTACTTCCCCGCGGAACGCTTCCCGATCGGCTTCGGCTTGCGCCCGGAACGCTTCCCGGTCGGCGTCCGCCTTCTCCCGGAAGGCGTCCATCGACACTTGCCATGCCCGACGGTCGGCGGCGGCTTCGGCCCGGTCGGCGGTGGCCTGAGTCTGGAGCGCGGCAACTTGCGAGTGAATCCCGTTCACACTCAACACGATGACCCCGGTGCCCGCCGCCACGGCGGCGACGATGGACACGATCAGCGTTGCCGTCTGAACCCATGTCATGACGTGGCTTCCTGATGGAAAGCTGGCTCCGCATCGCCTTCCCCGCAGAACGGCTCTGCGGTCGGGCACGCTGCCTGAAGGTGAGTGTACGTACCCGTGACGGTTCGGTACAGTCTCACCGATTCCTCGCGGTTCTTGCCGAATCCATGCTGTGAAGGTGGTTCTAAAGGTGGGAATATCCAGAATTCCTGATAAATACTGGTAATAAATCAGTATCTTATCCGTATATACGTGCTGACTTTTAATCAGGTGGTCGTTGGTTCGATTCCAACACGGCCCACCAAACCACCCCGTCCGAGCTCGCCTGACCGACGTTCGGCGATGCCCGTGTCTACCCGCTGCCAGATACGGGACGGGCTCCACGGCTTCGTTCCGAGGCTCCGAGGAAAGTGAAATGAACGCATGGCCCTGCCTTGCGCCGGCAGGGCGGTGGCGGGGTCGGCGGCAGCCTGAGTTCAGCCGCCCAGCATCTGCCCGATCGCGGCCTCCTCCAGTCCCTTGCGGCCGATGACGACCAGCCGCGTGCGGCGCTCTTCCCCCTCGCGCCAGTCACGGTCGTAGTAGTGCTGGAGGCGCCCGCCCACCGCCTGAATCAGCAGGCGCATGTCGCGTCCCGGAATGTGGGCGAAGCCCTTCACCCGCAGTACATCATGTTCGACGATGGCGGCCCGCAGGCGGCGCAGCAGCTCATCCGCGTCCGGCGCGTCCGTTACCTCCACGCTGAAGGTGTCGAAGTCGTCGTGGTCGTGGTCATCCACGCCGTCGTGATGGGAAGGGCGGGCATCGAGATCGTCTTCCGCCGCCGCACCCAGCCCCAGGAGCACCGCCGGGTCCACCGCACCGTGGGCGGCGGTCACTACCTTGACTGCCGGCCGAAGCTGCCCCTCGACCTCGGCGGTGACGGAGCCGAGCGCCTCGCCGTCCAGCCGGTCGGCTTTGTTGATGACCACCATGTCCGCGCAGCCGAGCTGCTCCTCGAACAGCTCCTCCAGCGGACTCTCGTGCTCCAGGGCGTCGTCGCCCTCGCGCTGGGCCCGGACCGCCGCCGGATCGGAGGCGAACAGGCCATCCGCCACCGCCGGCCCGTCGACCACGGTCACCACCGCGTCGACCGTCACCCGCGTGCGGATGTCGGGCCAGTTGAACGCCTTGACCAGGGGTTTGGGCATGGCGAGGCCCGAGGTCTCGATGACGATCCGGTCCGGCTGGCGTTCGCGGCCGAGCAGCGCCTCCATGGTGGGGATGAAGTCGTCGGCCACGGTGCAGCAGATGCAACCGTTGGCGAGCTCGAGGATGTCTTCGTCCGCGCAGTCCTCGATGCCGCACCCCCTGAGGATCTCACCATCGATGCCGATGTCCCCGAACTCGTTGATGATGAGCGCGATGCGCTGCCCGTTCGCATTCTCCAGCAGGTGCCGGATGATGCTGGTCTTGCCGGCGCCGAGGAATCCGGTGATCACTGTCGCGGGAATCTTCCGGGCCATTCTCTTTCGTTTCCCTCCCGGTTCGAGTGAAGGAGGCCGAAGCCGTGGGGTTCGGATTCCGGCGGCGCTCCCGGAGTCGGGTTGCTTCCCCCCGGAGTCCAGGCAGGGGGTCGGGCACGTGGGAAGGCTCCAGGTCGTAGACCTCGTCGTGCGTCTGTAACCCCCGGGCAGAGTCCAGGATCTCGTCGAGTACCGTGCCCATGCGCGCCACCTCTCCCGAGGTGTAGATGTCCTCGACAACCACGAAGCCCTTCTCGCGGTATGTCTCGACCTGAGCGTCGGTAATCACCGGTCCGGCAAGCGTGTCGCGCATGTCCGGTCGTCTCCTGCCTTTGCGCTGCGCGGACTGTATATCGATACAGTTTCCCCGCGAAAGACTTCATCAGCGGCGCGGATGCCCGCGGGCGGACGGGCGTGTTCCCCGCTGAGTCGAATCGATCCATCTAGCGGCCACGCCGAAAACTTGCTCTGGGACCATTGTGGTTAGTTTTGGAAGAATGATGACTGCCTGTCGGCAGCGTTTAATTTGCTCATGATACTGAGTAAAATTACGCAGTATGTTGCGTAAATCGTCATACCAACGGCCACAAGCGGCACAACTGCTGTCCCGTCTGCGCGAGTCGCGGCGCTTCCTCCAGATCGTCACCGGGGCGCGGCAGGTTGGCAAGACGACCCTAGCCGTTCAGGTTTCGGAGCAGTTCGGATCGGCCCGCCGTTTCGCCAGCGCCGACGAACCTACTCTGCGCGGTCCGGAGTGGATCGCACAGCAGTGGGACGGGGCAAGGCTCATGGCAGAGCGAGCAGGGCCGGAGGGCGCGCTTCTCGTCCTGGACGAGATCCAGAAGGCACCGAACTGGGCGGAGGCCGTCAAACGCCTGTGGGACGAGGACACCCGGAGCGGACGGCCGCTCAAGGTGGTGCTGTCGGGTTCGGCGCAGCTTCTGATCGGGCGCGGTCTCACCGAGAGTCTTGCGGGGCGCTTCGAGCGCCTGCACCTGCCGCACTGGAGCTTCTTCGAGATGCAGGCCGCCTTCGGATGGTCCCTCGATCGGTTCCTGTTCTACGGCACCTATCCCGGCGCGGCGCCGCTCGCGGGGCGGCCCGTGCGGTGGTCAAGCTACATCCGCGACTCGCTCATCGAGACGACTATCGCCCGCGATGTTCTGCTGCTCTCCAGAGTGGACAAGCCGGCGTTGTTGCGTCGGCTGTTCGAGTTGGGATGCGCTTATTCGGGCCAGATCCTGTCCTATACGAAGATCCTGGGCCAACTCCAGGACGCGGGGAATACCACGACTCTCGCCCACTACCTCGATCTCCTGGCGGGCGCGGGCATGCTGGCGGGGTTGCAGAAGTATTCAGGAGCCGCGGTGCGCAGACGAAGTTCCAGCCCGAAGCTGCAAGTGCTCAACACCGCTCTCATGACCGCCGGCTGCGGCCTCACCCTGGCCCAGGCCCGCGCGGATCCCGAATTCTGGGGACGGTTGGTCGAATCGGCGGTGGGCGCCCATCTTGCGAACGCGGCCGCCGCCGGCACATGCGAGGTCTTCTACTGGCGCGACCGCAACCGCGAGGTGGATTTCGTGGTTCGCGCGGGCGGGGCAGTGACGGCGATCGAGGTCAAGAGCGGGCGCGCTCGCGGCACCCCGCCGGGCATGGCCGCCTTCGCCAGCGCCTTTCGGCCGACCCGCTTCCTGCTTGTCGGCGACGACGGGATCGGCGTCGAGGAGTTCCTTTCGCAGCCGGTGGAGCACTGGGTATGAGCCCGACGATCGAGGTTGACGACGACATCCTGAAGCGCGCCCGCATTCGGGCGGCTCGGGAGAACACCTCTGTCAACGCGGTGATTCGGGAGTACTTGACGGCATATGCCGGGGTGAATCGACACCGAGCGGAAGCCTGTGAGCGGCTACTTGCGTTGTCCCGATCCAGCAAGTCTGCTCGGGGTGGTGCCACATGGACCCGGGACGATCTGCATGAGCGCTGAGCCGAGGTTCGTGGGGCGGCTGAGCAGGAGATTGCTTCAGTCGACCAATCTGAGGCTTCGACTGCCTGCTCCCGCTCTTGGCTCTCAGTCTGACCGGCGAGTGTCTTGATCGACGACCCACGGGGCACGTCCGTCACGCGAGAACATGATTCGGCCACAAGCCGAGTCGATCGCGATCGACAAGCGCGACCTCGTGCTCCAGCGCAAGTGCACGAGCATCATCGGTGAATCCGACTGCATTTGTAATCGCGACCAACTGCGGATGTTTCAGAGCATATCGGTCTCGTGCACGCAGCAGGTCGCGGACCGCTGCTTCTCCGGCAGGACGATCACGCTGGGTCGTGTGCTTCGCCCGAACCAGGGCCACGGTGGCGCGCCGGCGACGGTGCCGTAGCAGGGCATCCGCTCCACCATCACCCGATCTCGGTGTCTCCGATGCTTCCCAGTCGCCGCTCTCACGTGCCCGAACGACGATCCAGTGTTCGAAGCCGTGCCAGTCGAGACTGTCGATCTCGGTGGGATCGAACGCATCGGCACCACTCATCTCCGTCACCAAGGCGGCGTTGTCGACGTCGCTCAAAGTAGGTGGCCACAGGGCCGCGCGAGCAAGTGAGCGCTTGCGGCGCATCAGATCGTTCAGGACACAATCGAAGGAGCGCTCCCGGTGGGCGGGGTGAATCGCCAGGGGCAAATGGATGGTGACATCATGTTTCTGCCCTATCCGGTAGATACGATCGTTGCACTGCTCCTCCACGGCAGGGTTCCACCATCGGCTGAGGTGAATGACATGGGTCGCGGCTGTCAGTGTCAGGCCCACGCCGGCGGCGCGCGGGGACAAGATCAGGACGTCGAAGCCACCGTCGCTCTCCAGATGATTCTGGAATGCCGAAATGCAGGCCCTCCGCCCGGCAATGGTGGTCGCTCCGTTGATGATGCGGACCTCGTCAAGCCCGAATTCCGAGCGGATCCACTGCGCGACAAACGCCTGCATCCTGCGATGTTCGGTGAAGATCAGCACCCGCTCGCCGCGGGCATGAATGCGGCCCAGGATGCGGCGGACCGAATCGAACCGTGCGGACCGCGCGAAGTAGACCTCCAGATCATCCTGCACCGTGTCGGGAGGCTCGGGATGAAGCGAGACGCCACGGATGTGGTGAAGCAGCTTCAACGCGGCACCGCGAGCACCATCCACGAGGTGCTGTCGGGCAAGCTCGTAGGCTTGGGCCTGGACTGAAGGCATCGTCGCCGGATACACCCGGAAGTCCTTGCGAGGAAGGCCGGCGAGCACGTCTTCCTTCAGGCGGCGCTGCCCGACGGGCGGATAGCGACGGTCGGGAGCTTCGATGGGACGAAACACTCGCGCATGCAACTCGCGCATCTTCTCCTCGGTGACCTCGCCGTATTTCTCCAGAAACTGTTTGAGCGTATGCAGACGGCCCGGAACCACCGCGTCCATCACCGCCCACAGATCGGCGACATGGTTCTCGAGTGGAGTCCCGGTCAGGCCTATGCGGAAATCGGCGCGAACCCCTCTCGCCGCGAGGGCCATCAAGGTCTTGGCGTTCTTGATTTTCTGGATCTCGTCAAAGACGACAGCGGAAAAGTGGATATTCCGAAAGCTGTGCTGATAGTTCGCCAATGTCTCGTAGGTCGTCAGCACCCACCATTCGTGACCGCTGCCCCGTTCGATCGAAGCCCGAAGCGCTTCAAAGGCAAGTCGGGGTGCACCATCATCGGTATCACGGCCGGCAAGGCCGGGGGCGCGGAGATCTCGAAGGCCCGGCCCATAGGCATCGATGCGCGCCCCGAGCCTGGTCCCCGTCAGATGTTTTTCCTCCTCAGCCTGCCAGGTGCGGAGCAACCCCGTCGGGGCGACAACCAGCACGGGGCGTCGCTCGTCGTCAGGTGCTTCGGACATCCGAGCTTTCAGCCACGCGAGAAAGGCCAGGGTCTGAAGCGTCTTCCCCAACCCCTGATCGTCAGCGTTCAGGAGTCCGGGATGACCGGCGCGCCACCCCTCGACCTGCCACTCCAGTGCTTCGCGCTGGTGATCGAGCAGTGATGTACGGATCGAATCCGGTACATCGACCGCAGCCCCTTCACGCGCTGAACCTTGAGGCGCCCAGTTCTCCTCCACGAAATTCTCGTGAACGATGACCACGGTACGGTCAGGACGCTCTTCATCGTTACCGCTGCGAGGATCGGAGGTCTCCTCCGGTGGGGTCGGCTCGGGGGCTTGCGTCCCGACAACGCTCGCGAGCTTCTCGCGGACTTCGGGGGTCGCCGGAATCCGGTTCCCTTGGTACGAGACGTGGGAGATGCCCTCGGCAATCGCGGCCTCGATTTCGGCGCGCAACCCCGTGACTGTCTCGGGCATGAGATTGACCCACACCCCACCGAGCTCCAGAGCGAAGCTCTCCGGCAGCCACTCATTCGAAGGACGGGGGAGAAACTCCAGCCTGGGCGGTTGCCAGAGACCAATCCCGATCGCGCGGTCGGCGTACTCCGGCGTCTCGATGAACAAATCCGCCACCCGCGCTTCGATATCTTCGTCGATGTCGTCACCATCCGCGTCGGCGGAGGCGCCATCGGCCCGCGCGGCAAGACGCTCTGCAAGTGCCGCGCGAGGATTGGCAGCAAAGGCCCGTCGCTCCGCCGGCCCCGCCTGCTGCATCTCTCTCACGAGCTGAAGCGCGGTCTCCAGATCGTCATCGATGATGAGATAGCTCCGTCGGCCGAGGAGGTAGCTCCGCTTGGCAGCATCGAACGTTCTGAAGCCCGTTTGTGCATGCGACTGAAAGGTGTCGAGAAGCTCCGCCGGCAGGATTCCGTTCTGCTCCGAGAGCACCCTGCCATCCTCTTCGGCCGCCTTCATGGCCTCCGGGTCGAAGAGCACCGGATCGAAGTCCAGGTCGTCTGCCGTACCGGTCAGAGCCAACGAAAGGGCGGTGCCGGTGTAGATGCGAAGGTCGCGGAGGAACGTGCTCATCTCGGCCGACTCGTTGCTCTCGTGGTCGGAGTCGAGAAGACGACGGAACCGCGCAAGCGCGTCCCAGTGATCCGGCAAGCCGACCGAGCCCGCCTCGAACCCATCGGCAAGCTCCACGAGCGAGAACTGGGGGTCGGGAATGAGAAACGTCCCTTGCGCCGTTTCGAGGAACGCACCGCGCCGACGGGCGACCACGGCGCGATCGGCGTCGGTCCAGTGCGCATGCAGCTCGAAGTCGGCCGAGCCGATGACGCCGCTCGTATCGGCGGCAAGCGCGAAGGGCGAACGGCCGGGGAGCCCCAGGGATCGAGCCTGTCCTGCGGTCAGCGCTGCGACGGCGGCGTGCGTAGCGACGACACGATCGGCCTCGATACGCACCGTGTCCGGGTGGATCTCGCCATACTGGCGAAGCGCTCCTAGACCGTCGCAGCGTGCAGTATCACCCGCAGCCCATTCGTCGAGGTCAGGCGAAGGTGTGCTCGTGCGGAGCATTCGCGCGAAGAAGCCCGGGGACGGGTGCTTTGCGGTGAAGACGACATGCTCGTCGTCGTAGGTGTGACCGAGGTTGATCATCGCATGAGGGCCGTCAACACCTTGTTGCGCCACGTATCGTGCGGCCAGTGCTTAATGCGTTCTTCAGGTCGTTCTGGACATCGGATGTCATGGAATAGATCGCGGAACAGCTCGCAAGTGTAGGAAGACTCATAGGGTGCAAAGACGGACAAGTCACCTGGAGGGAATATCCATGTCGGAAAGATGTGGGATCCCTCCACGACCCAGCGCCCCTGAACCTTCATGATCAGGAGACATTTGGATCGGTCCTGCGACGTCCGAGAGCAGTTACGACCGAACGCCAGCGGTATCTCCTGTTTGCGTTGACGATGTTCCGCCACCCGGACACCAGCCTCACTCAGCGCAAACCAGGCCTCAGTGATTCGGTCTTCGTCGAATAACTCCTTCCATAGTTTCCTGCGCTTCGGCCACATATACCCGGAGGAATTTCCCTTCACCGCCCGCGTCACGATGTCGAAGAAAACCTCGATCGTGGCCCCCGCAAGCCACTGGAGAATCACACGTCTGGCAACGCCGGAGATGGACGGCCACCACACACCAGACGAAGACGAATCAATACGTGGATCGCCATAGGCGGCGAGCAGGTGCGCTTCGATCAGGCGCTGAAGATCCGCATCCGGAGCCCGTTTCTCCCACGGTTCGAGTAGTGCGTCGATAACCTGCGCAGCCCCGGCTCCCTGAAGCGGTTCATGCTCGCGACCGGGTTTCAGCCAGGACAGCAGCGTGCGGGCGGCGGCAGATTCCCCCTTCGCGACGCGAGGCGCGAGGGAAGTGACGAATAACGGATGCGCGGCCGCGATGAGCCCCGGTCCGTGCGGTGCTTCCACCCCGAGAGCGCGCAGCGCAGCAAAGGGGTCGTCCTGCCCGGCCATGAACGCCGCAATGACCCCTGCCGGCGAAGGATCGAGATCGAAGATCCGAAACTGCGTGACCAGGGCCTCGACGGGCAAGTCCGCTTCACGCCAGTGAACCTTCAGCACCGGAGCGAGCACCCGAGTAAGTCTCGAATTCGGTTCGAACGTCTCGATGTACTTCCGGAACAACGTGCGCAGATACGGCCGATTCACCTCCGGGCGCACTTGATCGAGAAGGAAGCGGAGCAGATCCGCATACCGCGCCTGACGCCACAAATCAATGTCGATCAGCGCCCGCGCGGCGCGATCCACGTCCGTCCAGTAAAAGTCGCCCCAATCGTTCTCACGGAGCCGACGATCTGCGTCCTCAACAAGTTGCTCAGGGTTTGTCTCCACCGTATCGGCTTCCACGTGAGGCCAGCACCGAGCAATGCTCGCAGCCGCCCTCTGCACCTCGACGGGCTCCTCCGGCATGGAACGCCATGCAATCGGGCTGCCATTCCTCAGACGCTGCGACAGCGAGGTCATGGGCGACTCTCGTCGATCACGTTGGGAAGGTCGGCGCGCCGGCGAGTGAGCTGTGATCGAATCTGTTCGACCTCGAGATCGTTGCGGGGCGTCTGGAGGATGAAGCGGATGTCGATACGTCTGTTCTGCGCTCTCGCCTCATCGGAGTTCTCTTTATTGATGGGTCGGGTCTCTCCGTACCCGGCGAAGGAGAGCACCGGCTGTCCACGCAGGTTGAGGTACTTGTTGAGCTCAAGATCAGGTCGGTCGCGCGTCATGACGCGCAGCGTCTCGGCGCCTCGCCGCCCCGAGAGATCGTAGTTGTCAAGCATATTCTCGCGCTGCTGAAGCTTCTGGCTGAGCCCAACGTCATCGGTATGACCTTCAATCTGGATGGTCTCGATGGCGACCACAGCGCCTTCACAGGGAACGTCGATCGGAGACAGCGTGTAACAGGGAAGCGTCTCGGCAAGCGCTTCGCCGATCGCGTGCGCAACCCGCTCGGCGGGACTGCCCTTTGGAATACGCCACTCCCCGGTGTCAAACAACTTGTCGGTGTGAAAGCGAATGACACCTTCACGCTTGCGAACGGTGATTTGGATCTCCGGAATGCTGCGGCGGAGCCTCTGCGCCAAGCTATCGAGAAGCCTCGCGCGTGTCTCAGAGCCTTCCTTGATATAAGCAGCGAGAGGGTCAGGATCCGGCGGCTGGGCGACTTCGGCCGAAAGCGTGTCGATGGTGGCGGTCGCTCTCGCCAGATCGGCCTTGAGAATATCCGTGCGGCGTCGCTCGTTCGAAAGCGCCACTTCGAGCCGATGCTTGGCGGCGTTGGCTTCGGTGAGACGATCGGCCAGCACCTGCCGTTCCTTACGCTCAGTTTCGAATTCGCGTTCAAGTGCCTCGTGTTTACTGAGCGGAACCGTCTTCTCAGGCTGGTCAGGCCGAACCTGCGTGGCGAAGAATGCGAGAAGTACAAGGAGGATGAACAGGAAGGAGACGGTGAGATCCGTCATCGAGACGAAGACGGACTCGCCTTCTTCCTCGGCGTGCCGGCGTCGTAGCCCCGTAATCGCCATCGCACGTTACTCTTCGGATACCGGGACGAACGGTTCGGCTTGCGCGATCACCGCCTCGAGCCGATTGAGTGCGCGCCCGAACTCCTCGTTCACCTTCTGCTTGAACGCGCCAATCCCCTCGATGCTCGCCTGCAGATCGGTCTCGATCTGCGTGAAGGCATCACCGAGATGGTCGTCGATCTCGCGATAGCGGCCGATGACCTCCCTGAATTCGGTCACGGACCGGTCCAGTGTGCGCAGCCCGTCCTGCACCGAGATATGGGACGCCTCGATCACTTCGTGTGCGTGCCGAAGGATCGATTCCGTACGCTCCGAGGTTTCGCGCATGGACCGAGTGGAAGCCTGTATCTCGGTAATCGAGTCGCGGATCGGACCGGTCGCATCCGAGAGCGATTCACTCGACTCCCGAAGCTGTTCACTCGATGCCGTAACCATGGTGGCGCTGCCTTCGATGGACTCCGCGTACTTCCCGAGTCGAGTGGTGGAGTCGTCGATGCCGGCTGAGAGACGTCCGACACTCCCGACGAGGGAGCCCATCGCTTCGTCCACGTTCCCGGCCATCGTCTCCGACGAGCGGTCGAGCCGCCCGGCCGCCTTGTCGAGCTGGGTGGAGACGGTTTCCATGAGGACTTTCATCTCGCGGACCGAACCCTCGACTCCTTCGACGAGTTGCCCGCTCACACTCTCCACCAACGATTCGATGCCCCGATTGGTGCCCCGGGAGATGTTGTCAATGACGGGCTGCATGGCCTGGCCGATCGACTCTCGGATAGCGTTCGGGAGATCCTCCTTGAGCGGTCGGGCAACCTGAGCGACCAGATCCGTGCTGAATGCCTGGAGGTGAGTCGTCTGCTCCTTCGCCTGTGCAAGCATTTCGCGAAGCACGTCCTGCTCGCTCATGAAGTCACAGCCGCGCTCGATGTCCGCACAGAGCATGTGCAGCGCCTCATCCTTGCGTTTCGTCGAGAGCCTCAAAACGACGGTGAAGACGATTGAACAGGCCAGTCCCGTCAGTGACATGATGAATTTGGCACTCGCGATGGTGAGAAGCTCTTTCAGGGCATTCACCGTGGCGCTAGGGTCAGTCGTGCCCGTGTCGGGCTGGAGGATCTGGCCGGTTTTCTGAAGGGCCGCAACCAAACCAAGAAAAGTCAGCAGCAGTCCGACGGAAACGAACAAGGCCGGCACCTGCCGCCATATCCCCGCTTCCAGACCGAGATCTTCACGGTTGAAGAAGACAAAAGGTCGCACGGTGTTGCGCAGCACCCCGGAATCCACCAACGGCGGGAGCGCAGTCTCCTTGAACTCCCGCCACGCGCGCTCCAGCCGTCCATAGAACGGTCCCTGCGTGCGTGCCTGCGCGAATTCCCGGTCGATATCGACGAGACGATCTCGCGTGATTTTGCGATCTCCCTCAGTGCGGAGAATCGCCCGCACTGACCGCACGGCACCGACGAAGCGCCGGGTGACGACGTAGTACCAGAGCGACAGACCCACCAACGCCACGACCAGGACGACCGATATCCAGCCAGGCTTGTGCTCGTCCGTGAGCGAACGCGCGAGTGAGAGTATGAATTTGACGACCGATTCCCCGGAGAAATTCCCGAACCACATGAAGAGATCAACGAAATTCATCTGGATTCAGCCCGATTTACACAGACGCGAACGGGATGCTCGCCTCATGGAAGTCCGCAGCGGCCGGGACGTTGCGTCCATCGCGCAAAGCGACGGATGATGTGCAGCGACACCAGTTCGATCACCCGCCGTCAGGCCACCTCTCTCATGGGACGGGTCAGTGGTTCCGGCAGAACCCGCCCCGACTGCTCCAGATCGATCAGCACTGCATCAATGACGGTGCAGAGCTCGTCGTAGAGGCGAATGGGGTCATCCCCGTGGATTCCCGTAATGACGTCCGGGCAAAGCCCCAGGTAGACATCATCGTCATCGCTCCACTCGATCCACTTGTGGTATCGGTCACTCGGTCTCACTTGTTCACCTCCTCGACAGCGCGTCGGACCTGCCGCTCCTGATATGGTTTGGCGTCATCCCCTGGTTTTCCGCTCAACGTCACCGCACCCGGAAATTCAGGATGCAGGAACTTCCGGTGAGAGCCCTTTCCTCCGGTTCCGATCTCCACGAACCCCGACGATCGCAGGTCGGCGAAAAGCTGCCGTATCTTGCGTGGCATCGCAGATTAGTTGTGTGGCCCAAGCGGGGAGAGTATCGCACCGCCGGGCGAACGACGCCGAAATGCCATCGCTGCCGATGTGCGCATCGCTTTCCTCCCGCAACTACCCCCGGCTCACCACCACATGTGCGTCCTTCCGTCCGTGCAGGTCGGGGAGTAGCTCCGTGCCGAGTCCTGGTCCCTCCGGGGGCAGGATCCAGCCGTTTTCGATGACCGGAATCTGGGTCACCAATTCCCGGTACCAGCCGGTGTAGAACGCGCGCACCGACTCCTGCACGAGCGCGTTCGGGACGCTGAGCGAGAGGTGCACGCAGGCCATGAACGCTACTGGTCCCGAGCAGTCGTGGGGGGCGATCGGCCGGTGATACGCGTCGGCCAGCGCTGCGATCTTGCGGGCCTCGGTCAGGCCGCCGCACCAGGAGATGTCGGGCATCACAATGCCGCAGGCGCCGGTCTCCAGCAGATCGCGGAACGCCCACTTGCCGCCGAGGGTCTCGCTCACGCAGATGGGAACGCGGGTCTTCGAGGCATAGTCGGTCAGGGCCGCGAGGCTGTCCATGCGAACCGGATCCTCGAACCAGAAGGGGTCAAAGGGCTCCAGGGCAGCCGCGATCCTCACCGCGGCGGGATGCCGCCACAGCGAATGCAGCTCCACCATGACGTCCATCCGGTCGCCGACCGCACTGCGTATCCTGCGAAACGGCTCCAGCGCCCGATCGAGGTCCGCGGGTGAAATCCAGTAGCCGTCGGACTCCAGCGCCGCGTGGTCGAACGGCCAGATCTTCATCCCGGTGATGCCCTGCTCCAGCAGGCTCTGCGCCAGCTCGTCGGCCCGGTGCAGGAAGGCGTCGAGATCCTCCCAGGGGCCTTCGGCCGTTCCGTCGAGCCCCCAGTCGTCGGTCCCCCAGTCGGGACGACTGCGCACGTAGCGGTAGCCCGCGCAGGTGTTGTAGGTGCGGATCCGCTCCCGGCTCAGGCCCCCCAGCAACTGGTAGACGGGTTGTCCGGTCGCCTTGCCGAAGAGATCCCAGAGCGCGATGTCCACGGCGGATCGCCCCCGGGTCTCGGCGCCGGTGCCGGCGAAGCCGATGTAGGGCGTGAGGTCCCGCCCGATGCGCTCGATGGCGAACGGGTCCCGGCCCAGCAACTTTGTCGCCGCGGATTCGTGGAGATACGCCTCCACCGCCTGGGCCCCGAAGAACGTTTCCCCGAGCCCGGTGAGGCCCTCGTCGGTATGCACTCGCACCCACAGCACGTTCGAAAACTCGTCGAGCCGGATCGTCTCGAGCGCCGTGATCTTCATTTCCCGTCCTCCGAGGTTTCGTTGACAGTCCCGAGGGGGATACTACAGACTGCGTTCCCGGAATCAGGTGTCCGACGGGCGGCTTGCCAGGGCCGTCCGGGATGAAACGGGAAGTCGGTGCGCGATGCTCGCCGGCCCGGATTTCTCACCAGGTTGCGAGCGAGGACGCGGCCGCAAGCTGGTGAGAAATCCGGGCCAGGAAATCCGGGCCGGAATCGCAATTCCGACACTGCCCCCGCAACGGTAGGCGAGCAGGCCGGGTAACCGGCACTGCCGCGAGTCCGGAGACCGGCCTGATTCCAGTGGAGTCTGCGTTACGGGCAGGTGATGCGGGCGACTTGTGGACAGGGCGCGTTCCGCTCTGCTCCTTCCTTTCGGGAGTCGCATGCTGATCCTCGGCAAGATGGAGGAGGAGAGCATGCCGAAACCCCCATCGTTCTCGCCCCCCGAGTTCCCGCGGGCGTGCATCGTCGCCAACGTCATTGCCATGGTGCGGGCCATGTTGCGGGCCGGGCTCCGGGTCGTGCGCGGCGCCGGTAGCGCGGCTGCCTTCGGGAAGTGCGCGTAGCCGGCGAGGACACATGTTGCGGGTCGGTTGGTTCCCCACCCCGCCCCGCCACCTGATGGAGATGGTCATGACCGACGAGCTCCCCGCTGAAGCAGTCACCGAAGACGAGGTCAACCGCCGGGCGAACGAGAAGGCGCGCAAGCGCAAGGTTGCGCGCGACAAGATTCTGGCCAGCAAGACCATCGAGAAGGGTCTGCTCATCGTCCACACCGGCAAGGGCAAGGGGAAGTCCACGGCCGCGTTCGGGCTGGTGGTGCGCGCGCTTGGCAACGGCCTGAAGGTGGGTGTCGTCCAGTACGTGAAGGGCAAGTGGCAGACCGGCGAGCGCGCGGTACTGGAGAAGTTCCCCGATCAGGTCGAGATCCGCACCATGGGCGAGGGTTTCACCTGGGAGACGCAGGACCGCGCTCGCGACATCCGGGCCGCGGAGAACGCGTGGGAGGTTTCGAAGCGGATGATCGAGGCGTCACGCGGGGACGCCCCCAAGTACGACATGGTGCTGCTCGACGAGCTCAACATCGTGCTTCGCTACGGTTATCTGGACCTGGCCGAAGTGGTCGAGTTTCTGTCGAACCGGCCGGAGATGCTTCACGTCATCGTCACCGGCCGCAACGCCAAGCCCGAACTGGTCGAGGCGGCCGACCTGGTGACCGAGATGACCATGATGAAGCACCCGTTCCGGGCCGGGGTCCGGGCGCAGAAGGGCATCGAGTTTTGAGCGCGCACGCGCACTGCCTCCGCGCCCGCCGCCGGGAGTCGGTGAGCCATGGCGCCCGCCCGCATGTCTCCTCAGGTTGTGAGCGAAGGCGCGGAGATAGCTGGACTGGCAAGGCGAACACGAGTCCGGACGCGCCGGCGTATTCGACGGTCCGGAACGAGCTTGCGAAGCGAGCGGCGGCGAGCATTCCGAGCTACCCCCGAGTTATCCCTTGGCTGCATTCAACGCGGCAAATGCAGTCGGATCCGTGCCCGTCGCCGGGAGTCGCTGAGCCATGACGGCCAGCTTCATGCTGCAGGGCACGGGCTCCGATGTCGGCAAGTCTCTGCTGGTGGCCGGATTGGGTCGCGCGTTCAGCCGCCGTGGTTTGCGGGTGCGCCCGTTCAAGCCGCAGAACATGTCGAACAACGCGGCGGTGACTGCGGACGGCGGCGAGATCGGGCGCGCGCAGGCGCTCCAGGCGCGGGCCTGTGGCGTGGCGCCGTCGCGCGACATGAATCCGGTGCTGCTCAAACCCCAGACCGATGCGGGCTCGCAGGTCGTGGTGCAGGGTGAGGTCTGGCGCAACGCCCGCGCCCGGGAGTACTACCGTCTCAAGGGCGATCTGCTCCCGCGCATCCTCGAATCGTTCGAGCGTCTGGGCCATGACGCGGACCTGATCCTGGTGGAGGGCGCCGGCAGCGCGGCGGAGGTGAACCTGCGCGCTGGCGATGTCGCCAACATGGGGTTCGCCGAGGCCGCCGGCGTGCCGGTGGCGCTGGTGGGCGACATCGACCGGGGCGGGGTCATCGCGAGCCTCGTCGGCACCATGGCGCTGTTGTCACCGGCCGAACGGGAGCGAGTGAGCGCTTACATCATCAACCGGTTTCGCGGCGACATCCGGCTCTTCGACTCCGGCATCGAGGTCATCGGCCGCCGGACCGGCCTCGCGTGTCTCGGGGTGGTGCCGTACTTCGAGCATGCGCACCGGTTGCCAGCGGAGGACTCGGTGGCGGTGGGTCGCCACGCCGAGACCCGGCCCGACGCGGCCCTCGTGGCCGCGGTCCCGGTGTTCTCGCGCATCGCCAACTTCGACGATCTGGATCCGCTGATCGCCGAGCCCGGAGTCGAGGTGCGGTTCGTGGCGCCGGGTCACGCCCTGCCGGGCGACGCCGACCTCGTGGTCCTGCCCGGCTCGAAGGCGACCATCGGCGACATGCGTTTCCTCCGATCGCAGGGCTGGGACGTGGACATCCGGGCGCACCTGCGCCGGGGCGGCTGGCTGCTGGGGCTGTGCGGTGGCTACCAGATGCTCGGGCGCGTCATCCGGGATCCGGACGGGGTCGAGGGCGAGCCGGGCGAGGCACCGGGGCTCGGGCTCCTCGATTTCGATACCGTGCTCGCCGGCGCCAAGCGGCTCGTCGAGGTGAGCGGCACCGAGCGCCTGAGCGGACGGCCGGTCCGGGGGTACGAGATGCACGTGGGGGCAACGACCGGCCCCGCGCTGTCGGCGCCCATGCTGGATCTCGACGGGCGGCCGGACGGCGCGGTCTCCGCCGATGGCCGGGTCATGGGGTGCTATCTGCATGGCCTGTTCGCGAGCGACGGGTTCAGGGCCGCGTTCCTCGAACGCCTCGGCGGCCGGGCCGCATCCGGCCTCGCCTTCGAGCATCGGATCGAGTCGACGCTCGATGCCCTCGCCGAGCATCTGGAATCGAGCCTGGACCTCGACGCCGTCCTTCAGATGAGCCACCCGAGCGCCGCCGAGGTCGCCAGGGTCGCCAAGGTCGCCGCGACCAGCGTGCCGGCGGTGATGTAGAGATGGAGCGCGCGCCTGATGTCGCCGGCGTCGAGTTCGGCGCGACCGTCGCCCATCCAGGCGTCGTCGACGGTCTCGTGGCGGTAGCGTCGCGGGCCGGCGAGGGCGAGGTCGAGCGCGCCGGCAACTGCGGCTTCCTGCCAGCCGGCATTCGGCGATCGGTGCTTCCCGGCGTCGCGCACCATCACCCGCGCGGCGCGGGCGCCGTTCGCGCCGGGCCGCAGCCAGGCCGCGGCCACGAAGTACAGGCCCGCGAGGCGGGCGGGCAGCCAGTTCACCGCATCGTCGAGCCGTGCCGCCGCGGTGCCGAAGTGTCGGTAGCGCTCGGTGCGATGCCCGATCATGCTGTCCAGGGTGTTGACGGCCTTGTAGGCGATGAGCCCCGGCAGCCCGGCCAGTCCGTACCAGAACAGCGGCGCCACCACCCCGTCGGAGAAGTTCTCGGCCACCGATTCGATCGCGCCGCGCGCGACGCCCGCCTCGTCCAGACTCGCCGGGTCGCGGCCGACGATGTGGCTCACCGCCTCCCGGCCCGCGTCGAGGCTCCGGTCGAGCCCGTCGGCCACCGCGAGGGCATGATCGTGGAGCCCGCGAAAGGCGATCAACGTGCTGGCGATCACTCCTTCCAGCACCCAGCCATGGGGCCAGCGCGCAATCAGGAAACGCTCGATGGACCAGCCGGCCGCGACGCCGGCTCCGACCACCACCGCCACCGTCGCGGCGCCACCGAGCCCGCAGAGCCAGCGGGGCGACGCCCGGTACAGCCAACGTTCCGACAGTTCGACGAGCTTGCCGAGCGCCACCACCGGATGCGGTACCCGCCGATAGAACCACGCGGGATCACCCACCGCGGCATCGATGAGCAGCGCCGCCAGCACGACGTGAAGTTCGAGCCCGGAACCACTCATGGCTGCGGCATCAGACCACAGGGCATCGGACGAAACCAGGAGAGCACGACATGAGCAAGATCGGGGTCATGATCTGCGGTCACGGCAGCCGTGACGAGAACGCAGTCGCGGAGTTCGACGCCGTCGCCCGAGGCCTGCGCGAGCGGTTGCCACAGTACCAGGTCGAGAGCGGGTTCCTGGAGTTCGCCACGCCCATCATCCGCGACGGTCTGGACAAGCTGCACGCGGCGAGGCACGACCTGGTGCTGGCGGTGCCCGGCATGCTGTTCGCGGCCGGCCACGCCAAGAACGACATCCCGTCGGTGCTGCGCACTTACGAGGTTTCGCATCCCGGCATGGAGATCCGCTACGCGCGCGAGCTCGGCATAGATCCGAAGATGCTGAAAGCGGCGGGGGATCGCATCCAGCAGGCGCTGGATCGGGCGAGGGACGATGTGCCGCGGCACGACACCATGCTGGTGGTGGTCGGGCGCGGCACCTCCGACTCCGACGCCAACTCCAACATCAACAAGGTCATGCGCATGCTGTGGGAGGGCTTCGGGTTCGGGTGGGGCGAGGTCTGCTACTCCGGGGTGACCTTCCCGCTGGTCGAGCCCGGACTGCGTCACGCGGCCCGACTCGGTTACCGCCGCCTCGTCGTCTTTCCGTACTTCCTGTTCACCGGCGTGCTCGTCAAGCGCATCTACGACCACACCGACACTGTGGCGGCCGACCACCCGGAGATCGAGTTCCTCAAGGCCGGCTACCTCAACGATCACCCCATGGTGCTCGATGCGTTCACGGATCGCGTTCACGAGATCCTGAACGGCGAGAACAACATGAACTGCAAGCTCTGCAAGTACCGTGCGCAGATCCTCGGCTTCGAGGCGGAGGTGGGGCTGCCGCAGGAGAGTCACCATCACCACGTGGAGGGGATCGGCACGGGCAACGACGCGCCCTCTCACGGCCACTCCCATGGCAATGGCCACCACCACGAACACGATCATCACCACGGTCACGACGGCCACCACCACGGGCACGATCATCCCCATGGCCACGACGGCCACCATCACGAACACGCCCATCCCCACGGCCACCATCCCTACCCGCACGCCGATCATCCCCATGGTCCGCGGAGCATGGCCGGCGACTGAATGAGCCATTGATTGAGCAATGGACAAGCGGTCCACGCTTGAGTCGCACCGCCCGGGATGCATGAATGACAGCCGGTGGATTCCCGCGCATGAGAGATATGCCGGCGACGAGGGTGACAGGAGCCCCCGGAGGGCGACGGTATCGAGATTCGGCGCCGATGCGTTTTCCGGCGCTGGGGCCATGAGCCGCGGCTACGAGTACGCTCGGGACCCCGAGGCCATCTATCGGCTGTCCGCGCAGCGGGTGGCGGAAGCCACGGACGTGAGCGCCTTGCCCCCGGCGCTGGTGACGCTCGCGTATCGGCTGGTGCACGCCTGCGGGATGCCCGACATCGTGGGCGATCTTCGGTGGCACGGGACGCCCGTCGAGGCCGCAGCGGATGCGCTTCGCGCCGGCGCCGGCGTGCTCGTGGACTGCGAGATGGTGGCCGGCGGTATCATCCGCGCGCGTCTGCCGGCCGCGAACACGGTGCGATGCACCCTGAACGACCCCCGTGCGCGAGAGATCCAGCGGCGCGAGCGCACCACCCGCTCCGCGGCCGCCGTGGATCTGTGGTGCGCGCACCTGCCGGGCTCGGTGGTGGCCATCGGCAACGCGCCCACCGCGCTGTTCCGGCTGCTGGAGACACTGACCGACACGCCGGAGCTGCGACCGGCGGCGATCCTCGCCTTTCCCGTCGGCTTCGTCGGCGCCGCGGAATCGAAACGCGCCCTGGTGGAAGCGGGACTGGGCATCCCCTTCGTCACTCTGCTCGGTCGCCGGGGCGGCAGTGCCATGGCGGCGGCGGCGGTGAACGCACTTTCCGGTCCGTTGGCTGGATGAAGCTCCGGCTCGACATGTCGGAGGTGGCTCCCGCGATTTTCGGGCCAGCGGCTCCATGAGTCCCTGGCTCACGGTGATGGGGATGGGCGACGACGGTCCGGATGGGCTGGCGCCCGCCGCCCGCGCGGTGGTCGAGCGGGCCCGGGTGGTGGTGGGCGGGCGGCGGCATCTCGACCGGCTGGGACCGGGGGAGCACGAGCGGATTCCTTGGCCCCAACCGTTCAGCGCCCTGGGCGAGACCCTCGAACGGCTCCGCGGCCGGGCGGTCTGCGTGCTGGCGACGGGGGACCCGACCTGCTACGGCGTCGGCTCCGTCCTCGTCGAGCGGTTCGGGCTGGAAGCGGTGCGGATCGTTCCCGCCCCGTCCGCGTTCAGCCTCGCCTGCGCGCGCCTCGGCTGGGCGGCGCAGGGTGTGCAGACCCTGAGCCTGCACGGACGGCCGCCGGCGCTGCTGCATCCGTTCGTCCAGCCCGGCGTCCGGTTGCTGGCGCTGAGTGCGAATGCGGGGACCCCCGGCGAGGTCGCGCGGATGCTGCTCGCACGAGGTTACGGCGGGAGCCGGCTCACAGTGCTGTCGCACCTGGGCGGCGAGAAGGAGCGGGTATACACCGCGACCGCGGGCGCGTACGCAGCGCATCACGCCCATGACGCCCATGAAGCGGTGGCGGATCTGAACACGATCGCCATCGAGTGCGTGGCCGATCCCGGCGCACCGCTGATGCCGCGCACCCCGGGCCTTGCGGACGAACACTTCGAGCATGACGGTCAGCTCACCAAGCGCGAGGTCAGGGCGATCACGCTGGCGGCGCTGAGTCCGGTGCCCGGGCAGTTGTTGTGGGACATCGGCGCTGGCTGCGGCTCCATCGGCATCGAGTGGATGCGCAGGCACCCCGCCTGCCGCGCCGTTGCCATCGAGCCGGATGCCGGCCGCGTCGCGATGATCGCCGCCAACAGCGCCGTGCTCGGCACCCCGGGCCTCGAGGTCGTGAACGGACGCGCGGTTGCAGCCCTCGAAGGGCTGGAAGCTCCCGACGCCGTGTTCGTGGGCGGCGGGATCACCGAGCCGGACTTGCTGGATCGCTGCTGGTCCGCACTCGGGCTCGGCGGACGCCTGGTGGCCAACGTGGTGTCGGTCGAGGGCGAGGCGGTCCTCGACCGCTGGCACCGGATCCACGGCGGCCGGCTGACCCGCATCGCCATCACCCGCTGCGAGCCGCTCGGGCGTTATCGCGGCTGGCGCCCGCTGATGCCGGTCACCCAACTTGCGGTGACGAAGGGAAGCGGAGGCGGGTGATGAAGGGTACGCTGTACGGCCTGGGTGTCGGCCCCGGCGACCCGGAGCTGATCACTCTCAAGGCGCTCCGGATTCTGGAGCGTACCCGCGTGCTCGCCTATCCCGCCCCGGAGAATGGCGAGAGCCTGGTGCGCGGCATCGTGGCCGGCCATCTGGATGGACACCACGAGGAACTCTGCATCCGGGTGCCCATGGTGGCGGCGCGCTTCCCCGCCCGGGATGTCTACGATCGCGCCGCGGTCGAGCTTGGCCGGCACCTGAACAACGGGCGCGACGTGGCCATGCTGTGCGAAGGGGATCCTTTCTTCTACGGGTCCTTCATGTACCTGTTCGGGCGCATGGCCGAGCGCCATGCGGTGGAGGTTGTCCCCGGGGTGTCGTCGCTCATGGCGTGCGCCGCCACCCTGGGCGCGCCGCTCGCGGCCCGCAACGACGTACTGTCCGTCCTTCCCGCCACGCTCCCCGACGAGGCGCTCGCGCAGCGCATCCGCGACGTGGATGCGGTGGCGATCATCAAGGTTGGCCGGCACCTGCCGCGGGTGCGGACCGTGATCGAGGGGATGGGCCTGACCGCGCAGGCCCGCTACGTCGAGCACGCGACCATGGCGAGCGAAAAAATCCTGCCGCTCGCCGAGGTCGATGGGGACACCGCGCCGTACTTCTCCATGATCCTGCTCCACGCCCGCGGCAACGCCTGGGATGGGTGACGCCGTGGCGATCGGGGTGCCCATCGAACGGCATTCGGATCGGAGTCCTTCCCCCGAGCCTTGTGCGCGACACTCGTGCCGACGGGTGGGCGCGACGGAGCATCCGGTGGAGAGCCACAAACCCGGTTCGACCGGTGAGCTTGACCGCCTTGTGGGGCCGGGGAATGCCTGAAGCCGCCGCCATCGTCGTGCTGACCGACGCCGGCCTGAAGGTGGCCGGACACATCCGGGATTGCCGGCCGGGCGCCCGGATTCACGGCTACGCGCCCCGGGTGTCCGGCCCGGACATCGCGTTCGACGATGTCGGCGCCGAGCTGCGACGGCTGTTCGCGCAGGGGACCGACATCGTGGGGGTATGCGCCGCCGGCATTCTGATCAGAGCCCTCGCGCCTGTGCTCGCCGACAAGCGTGGGGAGCCGGCGGTCGTCGCCGTGGCGGAGGACGGCAGTGCCGTGGTGCCGCTGCTCGGCGGCCACCGCGGCGCCAACGCGATCGCTCGCCGTCTCGGCGAGGCGCTCGGCGTGCCGGCGGCGGTCACCACCACGGGTGATGTCCGCTGGCGGGTAGCCCTCGACGACCCACCCGCCGGATGGGTCCTCGCGAACCCGCACCACTGCAAGTCGTTCATGGCCCGGTTGCTGTCCGGAGAGCCGTGTCGGATGGAAGGGGAAGCCGCCTGGCTGGAGCATTCAGGCGTCGAGTTCAGGTCCGACGCGGCGCTTGCGGTGCGGGTGACCGATGCGCCGGATGTTGGGGATAAGGACACGCTGGTGTACCACCGGCGGCGGTTCGCGCTGGGGGTGGGTTGCGAGCGCGGCGTCGCGGAGAGCGAGCTGGCGGATCTGGTGGAGGGCGCGCTCGACGGCGCCGGGCTGTCGCCCCGATCGCTGGCCGGCATCTTCTCCGTCGATCTCAAGATGGACGAGCCGGCGTTGCACGCGCTGGCCGAGTCGCTGGCCCTCCCGGCGCGGTTTTTCGACCCCGCGATGCTCGAAGCCCAGACGCCGCGTCTCGCCAACCCGTCCGAGACGGTGTTCCGGGAAGTCGGCTGCCACGGCGTGGCAGAGGCGGCCGCACTGGCCGCGGCCGGCGAGCACGGCACCCTGCGGGTTGCGAAAACGAAGTCGAAGCGGGCCACCTGCGCGATTGCCGAGGCGCGGTCTCCGGTGGACGCCGCGCGAATCGGCCGGGCCCGGGGGATGCTGACGGTGGTCGGGCTTGGGCCGGGCGCACCCGCCTGGCGAACCCCCGCCGCCGACCGGGCCATCCGCGACGCCGCGCACCTCGTCGGCTACCGGGGCTATCTCGATCAGGTGCCGGCGGTTCCGGGCCAGGGGCGGCACCACCATCGGCTGGGTGAGGAGACGGAGCGGGTGGACCGCGCCCTCGCGCTCGCGGCCGAGGGCCATCGGGTGGCACTCGTCTGCTCCGGCGATCCGGGCGTGTACGCCATGGCGGCCCTGGTGTTCGAACGGCTGGAAGCGGCGGAATCTGCGCACTGGCGCCGGAGCGAGATCGTCGTGGTGCCGGGCGTGTCCGCGATGCACGGGGCGGCGGCGCTTGCCGGCGCGCCGCTGGGCCATGATTTCTGCGCCGTCTCACTTTCGGATCTGCTGACGCCCTGGCCCGTCATCGAACAGCGGCTCCGGGCGGCGGCGGACGGCGACTTCGTCGTCGCGTTGTACAACCCCGCCTCCAATCGTCGGCGCTGCGGTCTCGCCCGCGCCATGGAGATCCTCGCCGCCGCTCGCCCGCCCGCCACGCCGGTCATCGTCGCCCGGGCAGTCGGGCGTGATGCGCAGGCGGTCACCATCACCAGTCTGCGAGACCTCGATCAGGCGTCGGTCGACATGATGACCCTGCTCATCGTCGGCTCCACCGAAACGCGCGTGACCGGTGGGCATGTCTACACCCCACGGGGCTACCGGGTGAAACGCGGCTCGGAGGCGCCGGCATGACCGTGCACTTCATCGGCGCCGGCCCCGGCGCCCCGGATCTGCTCACCCTGCGCGGGCGGGATCTGATCGCGGCGGCCGACGTGGTGCTCTACGCCGGATCGCTGGTTCCCGCCGCGGTGGTCGCCCATGCGCGCGCCGACGCCATGGTGCTCGATTCCGCCGACATGACTCTGGACGCGCTGATTGCGTGCATGCACGACGCGCATCGGGCCGGGAAGAACATCGCCCGCGTGCACTCCGGCGACCCTTCGCTCTACGGCGCCATCGGCGAGCAGATCCGCCGGCTGGCCGAGCTTGGAATCGACTACGACATCACCCCGGGGGTTCCGGCCTACGCCGCGGCGGCGGCGGCGCTGGGGCAGGAGCTGACCCTGCCCGGCATCAGCCAGACCGTGGTGCTGACCCGCACCACGATGCGCAGCTCCGACATGCCGAACCGGGAAACCCTGGAAACGCTCGCGCGCTCGGGCGCGACGCTCGCCATCCACCTCTCCGCGCGCAATACCCGCCATGTGGAGGACAGCCTCATCCCTCACTACGGCGCGGACTGCCCGGTGGTCATCGCGGTCCGCGCGAGCTGGCCGGACGAGCTGATTCTGCGCTGCCGACTGGACGCGCTGCATCGCACCGTCAAGGCTGAGCGCATCCGCCGCACCGCGCTGATCCTGGTCGGCCGGGTGCTGGCGTCATCCGATTACGGTGACAGCAAACTGTACGACGCCACCCACTTTCACCTGCTGCGACCGAAGAAGAGACGCGGGCGCGCCGACTGACCGTCGGGGGGATAGTGCTGAACGCGCGATCAACAGCTTGACGTTCGCATTCGATGCAAACCCCTGAAGATCCTTTCGCCAAGCGCGATCGGCGGCGGCCTCAAGCCTCGCGAGCTGCTTGTTGAATTCCGTTCGGCCAGCCCGAGAATTACACCGATTCGCGTCCGTGGCCGTGAATCGGTGTAATTTTCGGGCCAGGCATCCAGAGTCGCCTGCCTTCTGCTTCGGCGACACTCGAATCGAGGAACGCGTTGCACTCCTCGAGCTCGCGCCGGGCCGAGTGTCGGGACGACCCTCCATGACCGATGCGTGACGGGCGGTCAGCAGCGCTTCCAGTGTCCTGGAATCAGCGGGAGTCCGACGCATTTCCCCATCGTCGGAGACGATGCGCCAGGTGCCCAGGATATCGTGCGCATCCGCGGGCCGTTCATCGGGTACGGCGCCGCGGAACACGATGTCGGCGGCCTCGTCGACGGCGAACTCGGTGCCTTCGATGAAGTTCGAGAAGTAGGCGATGTTGCCGATTGAACAACGCCTCGGGCGGTCGTCGACCGGTGATCGGCGCGGATCGGGTTCGGCCGCCGGTCCGACGCGAGCCGTGTGACGCGCCTCATCAGAAGAGCTGCGTGAGCCAGTGCAAGGCCTCCTCCGCGGTCTCGACGCCGGGGCCCGGTTCCGGGGGCGGGCGGTCGATCATGACTACCGGGACATTGAGCGCACGGGCCGTTGCAAGTTTCGGATAGGTGGCGGTGCCGCCGCTGTTCTTGCTCACCAGCAACTCCACGCCGTGTTCGAGGAAGATGGCGCGTTCGTTCTCCAATGAGAACGGTCCGCGGTCGGTGATCACCCGCGCTCGCGCGAGGGGTAGGGGCGTCGGGGGTGTGTCCACGCGCCGGACCAGAAATCTGGTCTCCCTCAGCGTGCTGAAGACTTCCAGATCTCGCACGCCCGTGGACAGGAACACGCAGCCCTGCGGGGAAATCCGGCTCCCTGCGACGACAGCGGGCGCTGCCTCCAGGTCGGCGACCCCGGTCCACCGGTCCCCTTCGACCGGTGACCAGGCGCGCCTCCGGAGCTGGACTCGTGGGACGCGGAGCGCGTCGCAGGCCAGCCTCGCATGTTTCGAAATGGTCGCCGCGTAGGGATGGGTCGCATCCACGACCGCGGACACGCGCTCCGCCGTCAGGTAGGCGGACAGAGCCTCGATGCCGCCGAACCCGCCGGAGCGGGTTCGGCCCGGAACCGCGGTCGGGTGACGGGTTCGGCCCGCGAGCGAGGTGATCACGTCGCAATCCGCCCGCGACGCGAGCCGCCGCGCAACGCGCACCGCCTCGCCGGTGCCGCCCAGAATGAGCACTGTGCGCTTCAAGAATCCGACCGACCTTCCCGACCGCTCGCCGGGGACCGTGGGACTCGAAATTCCCATGCTCTTCCCGCCAGTCCGCTGAGAAGCGCGTGCCTCGAAGCGCGACCGACTTTCTCGACGGCTTGCCGGGAACCGTGCGCCAGGACCCGGAACAGAGGCTGCTCTGCGACGCGGACGTCTTCCCTTCCCGACGGCTTGCCGAGAGTCCTGCGTCCCACAATCCGTCCGGTTTTCCCGTTTGCTCGCTGAGAGGCGTGCGCCTCAGAAGCCATCCGTTCGGCCCACCAACCCTCCCTGCCGATCGAAGACCATGACCTCGATCGCCGTCCCGCCGTCGAGCACCGACAGTGCCCGGGCGCGGGCTTCTCTCGCCACCCGGTCGGCGAGCGGCAACCCGGCGGCGCCGGCCGCGTGCAGGACCTGGTTCGCGGTGTTCGCTCTCGTCACCTCGTCTGCGAGTTCCGGGCTGCCGCCGAGCTCCCGCACCCATGCGGCCAGGCGCGCGAGATCGACTTGGCTGCGCCCGGAGTGGAGATCCATGTGTCCCATCGCGAGCTTGGAGAGCTTTCCGAAGCCTCCACCGATGGTCAGTCGCGGCACCGGATGGCGGCGCAGGTACTTGAGCAGTCCGCCCGCGAAGTCGCCCATGTCGAGCATGGCGGTATCTGGCAGGCCGTACCGCGTCTGCACCGCGCGCTCCGATGTGGAGCCGGTGCAGGCCGCGACGTGCGTGTAGCCGGCCGCGCGTGCCACGTCGATGCCGCGGTGGATGGAGTGGATCCAGGCCGAGCACGAGTAGGGGACCACCACGCCGGTGGTACCGAGGATCGAGAGCCCGCCGACGATTCCCAGTCGCGGGTTCCAGGTTTTCTCCGCCAATCGCTCGCCGTCGACCACCGAGATCTCGACGATGGCATCGGGGGGTGTTCCGGTCGTGGTCGCCACCTCCTCGACTACCGCGCGCATCATCCGTCGCGGGACCGGGTTGATGGCCGGCTCCCCGACCGCGACCGGCAGCCCCGGCAGGGTCACGGTTCCGACGCCGGACCCGGCTCGGAACACCACGCCCTCGCCGGCGCCGGCTCGGCGGATCTCCGCGCAGATCAGCGCCCGGTGCGTCACGTCGGGGTCGTCGCCGGCGTCCTTGACGACGCCGGCGAGCGCGGAGTGCGCATCAAGGCGTTCGGTGGCGAGGGCGAAGGCGGGCTGCTGTCCCTTCGGCAGTGTGATGCGCACGGGGTCCGGAAACTCGCCCGTCAGCAACGCGGTCCACGCCGCCTTGGTCGCCGCGGTTGCGCAGGCGCCGGTGGTCCAGCCCCGGCGCAGCGGTGCGGATGGTTTGCGGGCCATCCGGCATTGTAGACAGAATGTCGGTCATGAGCCGCGGAATCATCATCGCCGCGCCCGGGTCGGGGAGCGGCAAGACCACCCTGACGCTCGCGATGCTGCGATGGCTGCGCGATGCGGGAATCTCCGTCGCATCCGGCAAGGTGGGGCCGGACTACATCGACCCCGCCTACCACGCCGCGGCCAGCGGGCGGACCTGCCACAACCTCGATACCTGGTCCATGTCCGACGGGACGCTGTCGGGGCTGATCGCGGACTTGCAGCGCGATTCGGCCGTCGTCGTGGTCGAAGGAGTGATGGGGCTGTTCGACGGCGCCCCGGACGGGTGCGGTTCGGCTGCCGATCTCTCGCGTCGGACCGGGTGGCCGGTGGTGCTGGTGGTCGACGCCTCGGGCATGGCGGCGTCGGTGGCTGCGCTTGTGCACGGCTTCGCGAGTTTCGACCCCGGGGTGGAGGTCGCGGGCGTCATTTTCAACCGTACCGGCAGCGCAAGACACGGGGCGTTGCTGCGCCGGGCCATACGGCGGACGGGCATTCCGGTGCTCGGCTGCGTTACCCGCAGCGAATGTCTGGTGCTGCCGGATCGTCATCTCGGTCTGGTACAGGCGCGCGAGCACCCGGATCTGGAGGGCTTTCTCGCGCGGGCGGCCGCGCAGGTCGGTGCGGAGGTGGATACCGGCGCCCTGCTGGCCGCAGCCCAACCGGCGCGCATCGCCCCATCGGAGGACGGACCCGGTCCGCCGGTGTTCGGTGGTCTGCCCCTGCTCGGCCGGCGCATCGCGGTGGCCCGCGACGATGCGTTCGCGTTCTGCTACCCCTACGTGCTGGATGGCTGGCGCCGGGCTGGTTGCGAGCTCTGCTTCTTCTCGCCGCTCGCCGACGAGTCGCCGGCCGATGACGCGGACGCGGTGTATCTCCCGGGCGGATACCCGGAGCTGCATGCGGCCCGGTTGGCCGCCGCCGGAAGGTTCAAGTCGGGCCTGGTGCGCGGCGCGGCGCGCGGCGCCGTCGTCTACGGCGAATGTGGTGGATACATGGTGCTGGGCGAGCGACTCGTCGACGGCACCGGGGTCTCGCATCGGATGGTCGGTCTGCTACCGGTGGCGACCTCGTTCGAGTCACCGCGCCTCAGTCTCGGCTACCGCGAGGTGGTATTGACGGAGGACGGGGGGCTCGGAAGCAGCGGCACCCGCTTTCGTGGTCACGAGTTTCACTTCGCATCGGTGCTGACCGAGGTTCGGGGCGCGCCCCTGTTCCGAACCTTCAACGCGGAGCTGGAGCCGCTGGGCGACGCGGGTTTGCGGGTGGACCGCGTGATGGGGTCGTTCGTGCATCTGATGGATCGGTGCGGGGGCTGACCTTGCCCGGAGATGGAGCATGCGATTCGGATCCGTTCCATGTGCACCGATGTGTTACTTCGATGTGGATCCGTCAACTCCCGATCGACGGATGCAGGTACCGGGCGACCAGGGCGATGGTGATGCCGATGATGACCGCCAGCGGGGGGAGTTCCATCAACC
>JAPOSC010000057.1 GCA_026709935.1 Thiotrichales bacterium | reverse complement strand
AAAGATATATCCGCGCTCCGGACGGCTTCAAGAGCCCCGTTCACGCTTCGCGCTGGGTCTCGCAGTGATCGGTTCCGGTCAGGGTCCTTGGCGTCTTCCGGAGCCGACCAGTCGCTCGGAAATGACACGCACCACCCAGCGGAGCAATCGGCCGTCGATAAACAGCAGCCCCAGGCCGATGGTTGCCGCGCCCGCGAGTTCGTATCCGCGGATTGACTCGCCAAGAAACACGTTGCCGAGCAGCAACGCGGTCACCGGGATCAACAGAGTGACGAGCATCACGTTGCTGGCTCCGGCCCGCGTGAGGATTTCGAAGAACACCACGTATGCGATGGCGGTTCCGAACAGGGCGAGGCCGAACAGCGCCATCCAGATCTCCGGGCTGGGCATTGGCAAGGCCCACGGCCGATCGAAGATTGCGCACACCACCGACATGACAAAGGTCGAGGTCAGGAGCTGGCAAGTGGCCGAGGTCAGTGGCGGAACGTCCGCCAGATGCCGTCGCCCCCACAGCGCGGCAAATCCGTAACTCAGCGTGGCCGCAAGGCAAAGTCCGATGCCCAGGAGCCGCGCATCCGCCATGCTCGCATCCGGCCGACTGATGAACACCACGCCGGCGACGCCCAGTGCCACGCCGACCGCCCTGAGCATCGTCAGCCGCTCTTCCCGGAAGGACGCCATGATCAGCGCGGTGAACAACGGGGTCATGCCGTTGATGATCGATGCCAACCCGACGCTGACCATGGTCTGACCGGCGTTGAGAAAGCTGAACGGCACTGCGTTGTTGAGCAAACCCATGACGAGGAACGGCGTCCACGCGGAGAGCCGGCGCGGCAGGGCATGGCCGAGGAGCAGGGTCAAACCGAGTAGAATCGCCGCCGCGATCCCAACGCGGGCCAAAACCACGGTCAGCGGCGGCAACTCGACCACGGCGACGCCGACGAAGAAGAAGGCGCCGCCCCACAACACGGACAGCAGCACCAGCAGGCCCCACTCCGTGAGGTTCATGGTCTTGGGTTGTTGCATGGTGGGAGACCCCGATCCAGTCGCCGCGAACTCGGCACTGGCACGTTTGCACGGACGAACCAGGCACGTCAGCCCGATTCTTGCTGCCACCCTTCAACGTCATCGCACCCAATCATGGACCCCATCAGTCAAGGCGCGCTCGGCGCCGTCGCGTCACAGGTCGGGTCGAGACGCGGCAAGATCCGCGTCGTCGCGTTGCTCGGTTGCATTGCGGGCATGGCGCCGGACCTGGATGTATTCATCAGTTCGTCTTCGGACCCGTTGCTGTTTCTCGAATATCACCGCCAGTTCACACATGCATTGCTGTTCATCCCCGTCGGGGCGGCCCTGGTGGCGCTGTTCCTGCATCCGTTCGTTCGACGCACGCTCCGGTTCCGGCAGAACTATCTGGTCTGTCTGCTCGGCTATGCCACGCACGGTCTGCTGGACGCCTGCACGTCGTACGGCACGCAGCTCCTGTGGCCGTTCTCCGATGAGCGGGTGGCCTGGAACAACATCTCGATCGTGGACCCATTGTTTACGCTGCCGTTGCTCTGCCTGGGGATCCTGGCCGTGGTGCGGCGGCGTCGCGCACTGGCCATCGCCGGACTGATCTGGGCGATCGGCTATCTGCTGCTCGGGGTTGTCCAGCACCAGCGGGCGGAGGCGGCCGGCGTGCAACTGGCCACGGAGAGAGGCCACCAGCCACATCGACTGTCCGCGAAGGCGGGCTTCGCCAATCTGCTGGTCTGGAAGGTGATCTACGAACACGGCGGACGCTTCTACGTCGACGGGATCAGAGTCGGGCCGGCCGTGACCGTGTGCGACGGCACCAGCATCGCGCGGCTCGAAGTGCGCCGGGACTTCCCGTGGCTCGATCCCGACAGCCGTCAGGCGCGCGATGTGGAACGGTTCCGCTGGTTCTCGGACGGCTACGTCGCCGTCGATCCTGACGTGCCGAACCGTATCGTCGACATACGGTACTCAATGGTGCCCAACACCATCGATCCGTTGTGGGGCATCGAGCTCGACCCCGAAGCCCCGTCCGACCGGCACGTTCGTTACCTCGAGCTCCGCGAGTCGCCCCCTGAACAACGCGGTCTGTACTGGCGGTTGCTGACGGGTGAGAGCTGCGGACCCTCACCTTGATGCTGCCGGTGATACTCCCTCAGCCCCCGCCCCCACCCACGCCGAAGCCGCGGAGAGGATCGGAAGCGCCACAGCCGTCCTCAGAAGTCGTCTGGCGACAAGAAGCATTGGCGGACAAAAAGCTTGGAAGGGCCATAGCCGGCATCAGGGCTGTAAATCACCGCTGCATAGTAATGGCCCCCTTCGGGGACATTGGCTCACCTTACCCTCCGCCGATTTCCAAGGGAATTCGAACCGGACGCGGCCGTCGCATCAGCGCGTCGACCGCGCAGACGCGATCGGGCAGGACGAACAGCGGGTTGACCTCGATCTCCACCACGTCGTTGTCCTCCCGGCACAGGTGCGATGCGAGCCGGGACAGGGCGTCGACGATCACGGTTCGATTCGCGGGGGGAGCGCCGCGGAATCCGTCCAGCCGACGGGAGATCCGCAGCCGCGCCAGCGCCTCCTCCAGTTCGGCCCACGACGCCGGCAGCAGAAGCGTGACCGCGTCCGCCACCAGCTCGGTCAGGACGCCACCGCTCGCAAGCGTCATCGCGAGCCCGAAACGGGGGTCGGTGCGAACGCCGACCAGAAGCTCGGCCAGCGGCGGCCCGATCATGCGCTCGACGAGGAACCGGTCCGCCGCGGTCTCCGCGTTGGAGCCGCGCGCGCGGGCGCCGATCCGGGCCACCGCGGCTTCCACCTCCGTCGGACTCGACACCCCCAGGGCGACGGCGCCGGCCTCGGTCTTGTGCAGCAAGTGCTCACTCACAAACTTCACCGCCACCGGGAACCCGAGCCTCGCCGCGATCTCCGGCGCTTCATGCGCATTCGTCACGCAGCCGGCGGGGATTGGAATACCGACTCCTTGCAGCCAGCGCTTGGCCTCATGCTCATCGACGTTCCTCACCGTCGGTCCGATCCCGGCGTGGTGAGCAACGGCACCGACCTTGACCTCCGCGTCCGCTCCGCCCTGCATTGCAGCTCCCTCGTCGACCCGAACCTCGGTTTCTGCTCCGATGCGAATGCCGGTGACCGCCTTGGCCCGAACTCCGGTTCGCGGGCCAGCAACCATCCCGGCGTTGGCTCCAACATGCTCGGCAGCTTCAGCTTCGGCGCCGAATGCACCCTCCGCTCCGATCGGCGGCACCGCATCGGTCCCGACTTCAGTTCCCACGGTGTCCCCAACCCGGACGGTGTTCCCGCGTCCGGCATCACTTCCAGATCCGGCGGAGGCGTCCCTCCATCCAGCTCCTCCGCCAGACCCGGCTTCCGCCGCATGCGCCTCGTCCCGCATCCGCTTCCGGCTCCGCCCGTGCCGGACCGCCCCGGCGATGGCGTCGAGGGCTTCGCGGATTCCCTGCATCGGGGCCACCCCTTCCGCGACCAGCATCTCCCGGGTAGTCCGATCGAGGTTCTCGGGCAAGGTGCTGCACACGGCGGCCGGGACGCCCGCCGACCGGGCCGCCGCGATGAACGACCGCGCGTCGGACAGGTAACTGCCCTTGCTCTCGTCGAGACCTTCCAGGGGATAGTCCTGCACCATCAGGGCCACGTCGCAGGGGTCCGCGA
This sequence comes from Thiotrichales bacterium, assembly GCA_026709935.1. Classification (GTDB taxonomy): domain Bacteria; phylum Pseudomonadota; class Gammaproteobacteria; order HK1; family HK1; genus HK1. The sequence continues at coordinate 27,338 of JAPOSC010000057.1, read as the reverse complement.
GCATGGCCTCGAACACCGGTCGCACCCGTTCCGGAATCCCCCAGATCGGGGTGGTGTAGTCGAGCGGATTCGACACCGTGGCGGTATGCGGGAGGCATTGCGCGAGACGCGCGGCGGTCCGGCGGGACGGGGGCGGAAAGCGTAGTCCGACCCCCTGGGCGTAGTCGGCGAGCATAGCCGCGGCACCGCCCGAGCAGGTCAGGGCGGCCACCCGATCCCCGCCCGGCACCCCAGCCACGCACAGGAACTTCAGCGTCTCCAGAAGATCGGCGGGAGTGGAGACCCGGATCACCCCGAGACGGTCGAACAGGGCCTGATAGAGATCGTCGGCGCCGGAGAGCGCGCCGGTATGGCTGGCGGTGAGGCGCGCCCCGATCTCGGACACGCCGGTTCGGAGCGCGACCACCGGTACCCCCGCGGCCACCGCCTTGCGCACCGCAGCGGAGAAGTGCGCGACATCGGGGATCTCCTCGATGTGCAACCCGATCGCCCGCACCCCGCCGAAATCCCCGAGCGCGTCGATGCAGTCGGCCATGGTCACCACCGACTGGTTGCCGATCGACGCCATGAACGCGAACGGCACGGAGCGCTGGCTCATGGTGAGGTCGGAGGAGAGCATGCCGCTCTGGGTGACGATCGCCGCCCCGTAGCCCGGGCATGCGCCGCCGTGGGCGAACGGCCAGAGGGCGGCCCGGTCGAGGTAGTTGATGACGCCGTAGCAGTTCGGCCCGATCAGGGCGAGATCACCGGCCGCCGCGACCAGGGCCGCTTCGAGCCCCGCACCCTCCGCCCCCGTTTCCGAGAATCCCGCGGTGTGGCACACCACTCCGCCGGCGCCTATCGCGGACAACTGCGCCACGGTGTCGATCGCCGCCTCGCGCGGTACCGCCACGAAGGCGGCGTCGGGCGCCTGCGGGAGGTCTTCGACGGCGCGGAAGCACCGGTGCCCTCCGATCGACTCGCGGTGCGGGTTGACCGGCCACACCGGACCCCGGTAACCAATCCGCGCGCATTCGCCCGCCACCGTCTCGGCCTCGCGCCCGCCGATGACGGCGACATGGCGGGGCTGCAGCAGCCGACGGAGGTTGCGGTGCCGCGCGAGGCTCACGCGCCGCGCGGTCTCAGGAGCGAACGGGTGATGATGTGGCGCTGGATCTCTGAGGTACCGTCCCAGATGCGCTCCAGCCGGGCGTCGCGCCACAAGCGCTGGACCGGCACTTCCTCCATGAGCCCCATGCCACCGTGGATCTGCACGGTGTGGTCGGCCACCCGGCCCAGCATCTCCGAGCAGTAGAGCTTGACCATTGCCGCATCCGCATCGGTCATCGCGCCGCGCTCGGCCTTGCCCACCGTATGCATCACCAGCAGATCGGCGGCCCGGAGCTCGACCGCCATGTCCGCGAGCTTGAACCCCGTGGCCTGGAACCGACCGACGGGCTGCCCGAACTGCCGGCGCATCGCCGCCCACTCGGCCGCCAGGTCGAACAGCCGCTCGGCCTTGCCGCAGCAGGTCGCCCCGACCCACACCCGGCCCATCCCCAGCCACTTCCCGGAGAGCGCGAGCCCCGCGCCCTCCTCACCGAGGACCTGACCCGGTCCGAGCCGCACGCCGGAGAAGTCGAGCCGGAAGGTGAGGTGGCCCCGGTAGCTCACGCAGCGATGGCCCTCCGCGATATCGAAGCCCTTCTCGCCCACGTCCACCAGGAACGCGGTGATGCGGTTGCGGGGGCCGCGCGGGGTTTCGTCGACCCCGGTCACCGCGAACACGATGGCGAAGTCCGGCATTACCGGGCCGGAGACAAAGTGCTTGGCGCCGTCGAGGATCCAGTCGTCGCCGTCGCGCCAGGCGCGGGTCTTCATCGACATGATGTCGGACCCCGCCTCGGGCTCGGTGAGTGCGAACAGCTCACGCTTCTCCGCCCGCACACAGGGCAGCAGGTAGCGCTCCCTCTGGTCGCCCTCGCATGCCAGCAGGATCTCGGTCGGGCGGCCAATCCAGGCGTGCAGCGCATGGCTGGTCTTGCCGTACTCGCGCTCGACGACGGCCATGCTGCGGTAGCCGAGCCCACCCCCGCCCACCGACTCGGGCAGATTCGCGGCGTAGAGCCCGGCCTCCACCGCCCGCCTCTCGATCTGGCGTCCAAGCTCGGGCGGCACTCGGCCCGCGCGGTCGACCGCCTCCTCGTGCGGGTAGATCTCCTTCTCCATGAAGGACCGTACGGTGTCGAGCAGCATCCGCTGCTCGTGATCGAGCTCGATGTCCATTCGTGTCCTCGGAGCCGGAAATTCGACGCCTGCCCCAGCCGGAGTCGATATCGGCGAGGGGGGCCAAGACCGTGATCGGCGGGTAGCGATCCTCCGCTGTGCTTCGCGCGCGTTGGTCGAAGTCCGCGAGCAGAACCGAGCCTGTGATCGTCCCGATGGCCGTCGCGATCAGTGTCGCCGCAGGCCCAGCTTCTCGCGGGCCTCGGCGGGGCCGACCACCCTGGCGCCCATCAGCTCGACGATCCGCACCGCCCGCTCGACCAGCTCCGCGTTGGAGGCCAGCACCCCGCGGCTGAGGTAGAGGTTGTCCTCCAGTCCCACCCGCACGTTGCCCCCCATCGCGACCGCGGCGGCGGCCATCGGCATCTGCATGCGCGAGATGCCGAACCCCGCCCACACCGCGCCGTCGGGAAGTTCGTCCTTCATCACCTTCATGGTATCGACGCTGTGGTCGGCGCCCCAGGGGATGCCGAGGCAGATCTGGAACATCGGCGGGTCCTCGACGAGACCCTCCGCGATCATCTGGCGGGCGAACCGGATCTGGCCCAGCTCGAACACTTCGAGCTCGGGCTTCACGCCCCAGTCCCGGGCCATCTCGGCCATCCGGCGCAGACAGGCCGGGGTGGAGATGTAGATCTCGTTCCCGTTGCCGAAGTTCATGGTGCCGCAGTCGATGCTGCATATCTCGGGGCGCAGCTCCGCCACGTGGGCGAGGCGCTCCACCGGCCCCACCATGTCGGTGCCCGGTCCCGGCATGGCCGGATCGTCCGCGCTCGGCACCCAGTCGCCGCCCATGCCGCTGGTGAGGTTGATGACCACGTCCGTATCGCTCGCCCGGACCCGCTCCACGACCTCGCGGAACAGCGCCGGATCGCGGCTCCCCCGGCCGGTGTCGGGGTCGCGGACATGGATATGGGTGATCGCCGCCCCGGCCCGGGCCGCCTCGATGGCGGCATCGGCAATCTGCTCCGGGGTGACCGGGACTCCCGGATGCTTGCCCACGGTGTCACCCGCCCCGGTGACCGCACAGGTCACCACCACTTCATGGTTCATCGCCTCTCGCCCTCCTCGCGTCGCCGCTTTTGCGTTCCCGACATTCTGCGTTCCGGCCGGGAGATGATCCATTCGTTTTTCGCCAGGCGAAGCCGGCGCTCACTACGCCGGACGCACCCAATCCGGACCGTGCTCGACCGTGCTCGAATCGCGCCGACAGACGATCCGGAACGGCGGAGCTGATCCTCGCTGCCGAGGATCCGGAAGTCCTCGCGCAGGTCCGCATCGCGCCAGTGGGTGCGCAGCAGCCAATGGGCGAGCCCGTGAAACGTCCCCACCCACATCCCGCCCACCGGCCGGCCGAGCATCGATTCGATGCGGTTGCGCATCTCCGACGCCGCCTTGCTCTGGCCGAATTCCGGGACCGGGCGCCCGTCATGGATCGGGCCGAGAGGCCCGGATTGCCTGGAGGATCGCGACGATTCCCCGGTCGCGCCCCGCCGCAAGTTCCTCGAAGCCGCGGCCCGCCGCCATCGCGTCGCAACCCTCGACCATGCGATCCCGAAGCTCCCGGGTGAGCGCCGGCGCGGCGAGCCGAGACCACGGCAGTTCCAGCGCGGGTCCGAACTGGTCGAGATTGGTGGCCATGCCGCCCTCTCCGCAGGCCACGTGAAACGCCATGCACTGGCCCATCAGCGCGAGCCTCGGGCCGGGACCGTGTCTCAGGGCGAGATCGATCTGCTCCGGGGTCGCCTCGTCGTTGGCCACCATGTGCAACGCCTCGCGCCACAACGCCTCCTGGAGCCGCGTGGCGATGAACCCGGGAATCTCCCGTGTCAGCACCAGAGGCTCCTTGCCGGCGGCGCGGTAGAACGCGCGCGCCCACGCGACTGCCTCCGGAGCGGTGTCCCGGCCGCCCGCAATCTCCACCAGGGGCAGCAGGTACGGCGGATTGAACGGATGCCCGACCACCGTGCGGGCGGGCGTCGGACACTGCGCCTGGATGTCGGTCATGGTCAGGCCCGACGTGCTCGACGCGATGATCGTGTCCGGGGGCGTCAGATCGCCGAGGATCGCGTAGAGCGAGCGCTTGATGTCGAGGTTCTCGGGGGCGCTCTCCTGGACGAATTCCGCATCACCCACCGCCTCCGCGAGATCGGAGGTGACGTGCAGCCGTTCCAGGGATGCGTGCTCCTCCAGACCGAGGGTTTCGAGGCTCCGCCACGCGGTCTCCACGATGCGGCGGAACGCCGTCTCCTCCGAAGCGTCGTGCAGATAGCTGCGCACCGCATAGCCACGGGCGAGGAAGTGGGCGGTCCAGCCTCCACCAATGGGCCCCCCGCCGATGCTGGCGACGCGGCGCACTTCCTCCGGGAGAGGTCGGGTCATGGGTGCGGGCGGATGCAGTCCGGCGGCCGGTGGTGTCACGTCACGAATGACCGGTCACGCAGGTGATGACCACTCGTCCCTGGCTAACGCCCCTTGAACACGGGCTTGCGCTTCTCGACGAATGCGCGCACGCCTTCGGCCGCATCCTCGGACTTCAGCATCGACCGGTACACCGGGAGATCCCCGGTGCGCATGGTGTGGAACGCCTCCTCGATCGGGCGGCATTCGATGGCCCGGAGCACCTCCTTGACGGTCTGCAGGGCAAGCGGGGCGGCCTCGGCGAGCTGCGCCGCCCAGGCTCTGGCGACATCCATCAGATCGTCTTTCGCCACCACCCGGTTGACCAGGCCGTACCGGGCCGCCTCGTCCGCCCCCATCCGGCGGCCCAGCAGCAGCATCTCCATCGCGATGTTGTACGGGAGGCGGCGCGGGAGACGCTGGAGGGCGCCAGCGTCCGGCACCATGCCGAGCGGCATCTCGGGCAGCGCGAACTCCACGTGATCCGCGGCGATGATGAGATCCCCGGCCATGGCAAGCTCGAAGCCACCGCCGATGACAAGCCCGTTCAGCGCTACCACCACCGGCTTGTTCAGGGTCCAGTTCTCGGTCAGGCCGGCGAAGCCGCCATCGCCGTAGTCGCCGTCGGCCCACCACTCGTCGAGCTGCGCTTCGCCCGCGTCGAGGGCCTTGAGGTCCCAGCCGGCGGAGAAGATCCGATCCCCGGCCGCGGTCAGGATCGCCACCCGCAGGGCCGGATCGTCGCGGAGCATCCGGAACGCCTCGCCAAGCTCCCGGCTCATGGCGTGGTCGATGGCGTTGACCCTGGGTTTGTTCAGCCTGATCTCGACGATCGCGCCGTCACGGGTGACTTCTACATGGCCTGTCACTTGGCTCCCCCGCGCGCTCTCCGCGCCCTCGCGTCGCGACCGCGCCGGAGGTGCGGACGGGATGCTGGATGGATGTGGATGCCGCCGGCGATGCTCCTTCGGCATCCGCCCCTCAGCCCGCGCCGAATACCTCGTGCACCGAGTCGCGCACGATGCCGACGATGTCGTCGAGCACCTCGTTCGACGCCATGATCGGGGGCGCAAGGCAGATGATGTCCTCGCCCTTGAGCCGCGTGAAGAGCTTGCGCGAGACCATTGCCTTCATGAGCTTCGGGCCGATGCCGTCATCGGGGGTGAACTGGGCCTTGGTGGCGCGGTCCTTCACGACTTCCAGCGCGCACATGAGGCCGAGCCCGCGAATGTCGCCGACGTTGGGGTGGTCGATCAGCGCATCCTTCAACCCCACCAGCAGCCGCTTGCCCTTCTCACGCGCCTGGGCCGGGAAGTCCTCGCCTTCGATGATGTCGAGGGCCGCGAGCGCCACCGCGCAACCGACCGGATGGGCGCTGTAGGTGTATGCATGCATCCAGGGCTTGCCGCTGCGATCCATGGTGTCCGCGATCTCGTCGCTCACCCCGATGCCGCCGAGCGGGAAGTAGCCCGAGGTGATCGCCTTCGCGTACTGCATCAGATCGGGCTCGACGCCCCAGTGCTCCAGCCCGAACATGCGCCCGGTGCGCCCGAACCCGGTGATCACCTCATCGGCGCAGAGCAGCACGTCGTACTGGTTGCAGATCTCGCGGATGCGCGGGAAGTAGTCGTCCTGCGGCGGGATGACGCCCCCGGCGCCGTGCACCGGCTCCGCAATGAACATCGCGACGGTGTCGGGACCTTCTTCGAGAATCTTCTTCTCCAGTTCGTTCGCGGCCGCGATCCCCTGGCTCATGCCCTCCGGCGCCTCGTACCGGTAGGGGTAGGGCGACGGAATATGGGAGAACCCCGGCACTCGCGGCTCGAACATCGGCCAGTAGGTGGAGATGCCGGTCGCGCACATCGCGGCCAGGGTGACGCCGTGGTAGCCGAGCTCGCGGGAGATGACCTTGTACTTCCCGGGTTTGCCCCTGAGCTTCCAGTAGTAGCGGGCCATCTTGATGTTGGAGTCGGTCGACTCCCCGCCGCCGGAGGTGAAATAGAAGTGGTTGATGCTCGGATAGGCGAGACGCGCAAGGCGCTCGGCGAGCTCGATCGCCTTGGGGTTCGAGCTGCCCGCGTACCCGGAGGCATAGCCGAGCTCGCTCATCTGCGCGGCCGCGGCATCCGCCAGCTCCCGGCGTCCGTTCCCGCAGGTGTTGTTCCACAGCCCGGCGAGCCCGTCGATGAAGGCTTCGCCGTTGGCGTCGTAGAGATACGCGCCCTCTCCACGGGCCCAGACCCGGCCGTTCGCGTGCAGGGGGCTGCTGTGCAGCGGGTGGATCAGGTGGCTCTGGTCCCGCTCGATCAGGGCGGCGTTCACGTCGTTCGTCATCGGGCAATTCCTCTTCGTGTTCCGGCGGGCCACGCGGGCCGGCTTGGGCAGGCAAGATCGGCGGCGTAGCCTACCATTCCCGCCCGGCGCAACTACACCGATCCGGTGCAGAACTCCGGCCACTGCTCCTTCACCACCGGGCTGTCGCTCGCGAGCACATGACGAGTGCCCGGATAACGCAGACACTCCGATCGCTCGCGTCCTATCAAACTCTCGCGGGTTTGAAACCTACTTGGCAGTACCGAACAAGGCTTCGCGCAGCGTGGCGTTCAACCGCGTCTGCCAGCCGGGTCCACTTGCTCGAAAGTGCTCGGCGATGTCGGCATCGAGCCGGATTGTGATCGGTGTCTTGGTCGGCGCTCTCTGCTTGCCACGCCCGGTGCGGTGACGCTCGATGAGATGCGGCGCCACCTCACTGACGGGACGCATGCGCGCGAAGTCTTCCTCGGTGAGCTCCCGCGTATCGGGATCGGCGACGATACCGGCGCAGATTGCAACTTCTTCTCCGTACTTCGCCGCGATATCGACAAAGGTCATGTTCGCGAGCTCTTCCTTGCCGAATTTCGCGACAATTTCTTCGGCCGTCATGTTTGCCAGCTCATCGTCGATGGTGCTTTGCATAGCCTTTCTCCTCACTGGGCCTGGCTCTGCGCAGACTGACAATGCGGGTTCGATCGCTGCGCTCCGTAAACACGACGACATGCAGATGGAGCCCAATGAATCCCTTGGCGATCCACCGTGACTCGTCCGCATGGCCATCGGACTCGATCAGGGCGGTCTCCCACTCGAAGGCATTCATGACGGCGAAATCCACTCCACGCTTCGCGAGGTTGATTCGCCATTTGGCCTTGTCCCATTCATATTCGGTTGACATGTTTAATTGTACATACACACACCACAGCGCCAAGTATCCAGAGCGCTCAACCCAGCAGTCGAAGACTCCACAGCGCCGCCATCTCCGAATACGTGCAGAGCAGCAGCATCGCGGCGATCAGGCCGATGAACGGCAGCGTGCCGCGAAACACGCGGGCGATGGGAACGCCGGAAATCGACGAGATCACGAACAGGTTCATTCCGATGGGCGGGGTAATGACCGCCAGCTCCATGTTGATCACCATGATGATCGCGAAATGCACCGGATCGATTCCGAGCCCGGCAAGCACGGGAAGAAAGATCGGCAACGTGATCAGGATCACCGAGATGATTTCGAGAAACAGGCCAAGCGCGATCAGCAGCAGGTTGACGGCGAGCAGGAACTGGAAGGGCGTCAGACCGCTCGCGTCGATCCAGCCGCTCACGTGGTACGGGATGCGGTTCTCGGTGACGATGTAGGCGACAACGCCGGTCGCCGCCATGATGAGCAGAACCGCAGCCGCGATCCGACCCGCCGCCGCCACGGTCTCGACCGACGACGAGAGCGCTTCGTTGCGGTAGAGGGTCGCGGCGAAGACGGACGAATAGCCGACGGCCACCGCCGCTGCTTCGGTCGGCGTGAACCAGCCGCCGTAGATGCCACCGAGGATGACCACGGGCAGTCCCAGGACCGGCAGGGCACGCAACAGGATTCGCCCCGCCGGCTCGTCACGCGATGTCCGCGGCGGCCGGCGGCGGGCGCGCCCACCGAAGATCATGATGAAGATGCAGAACACCAGTCCCAGCATCAGCCCCGGTCCGGTTGCGGCCACGAAGACGTCACCAACCGAGATTTCGGCCACGGTGGCATAGATGATGAGCGGAACGCTCGGCGGCACCAGGATTCCCAGCCCGCCGCCAGCGGCGACCAGGCCAACCGCGAAACGCTGCGGATAGCCCGCCTCCACGAGCTTCGGAATCATGACGCGGCCGATGGCGATTGCGGTGGCGACGCTGGAGCCGGCGATGGCCGAGAACACGATCGTCGAGACCATGGTGACGAGCGCGAGCCCGCCGGCAAGCCGGCCGAAGGCCAGATCGGCGGCCGCGACGAGATCGTTCGTGGCCCGGCTGCGGCCGAGGAGGTCGGCGGCAAGGATGAAGAACGGAATCGCGACCAGCTCGCTCTTGTTGAGGAACCAGAACATGTTCGATCCGACGATGGACGGATCGGCTCCGGCCAGCACGAAGTACAGCAGCGAGGCGGCGAGCAGGGAGAACGCGATCGGAAGGCCGCCGAGCAGCAGCGGCACGAGCGCCGTCCCGGCGAGCACGAGGGCGAGGTTCTGACTCACACGCCCTCTGTCTGCCGTCGGCGCGGCGAGGACGAGGAAACCGCCCGCGTGAGGCTGCGTACCCCCAACACGAAAAACGCCGGCGGCATGATCGCCATCACGAGCCAGATGGGTGCCTCCAGACTCTGCACGGAGGTCTCGGCCAGCATCCAGGAGAACTTCGTCGCGTCGAAAGCAACCCAGGCAAGCACGAGCGCGAGGACCCCCTGAAGCCCGTCGACCAGGCGAGCCAGTATCCGGCTCGGTCCGGGCCCCAGGAGGTGAGGCGCCACGTCGATGGCGATGTGCGCACCGAGCCGGTCGGCCTGCGCCATGCCGGTGAACACCATCCAGATCAGCAGGTAGACGGAGAGCTCTTCGAGACCACCGAAGCCGATTCCCAGAAAGTTGCGGCCGACGATGGTGAGGAGCGTCAATCCCGCCGCCAGCGCCAGCGTCAGTGCCAGCATGAGCGTCTCGATGCGGGCAATCAGGCGTTCCATCACCGGTCAGTCATCCGAGGATCGCGTGGCATGACATTCGGTATCAGGTTGACCAGCACACGCCGGAACCGAACACCAATGCGTGACGCGGCATCCACGCGCCGCGTCACGCCGCCGAACGTCATCCCGCCTGCGCGGCGAGATCCTGCAACGACTGATCCTGGCTCTCGATCACCGGCTGGATGGCGTTCACCCAGTTCGGACGATCCCCGTCGTCGAGATCGTGGATCGCGACGCCGGCATCGCGCATGCGCTGCTCGGACTTATCGACTTCCACGACGATCGCCTCCCGATTCCAGGCGGTCGCGCGCGACGCCGCCTCGCCGACCGCCTCCCGCAGGTCCGCGGGCAGCGCATCGTGAAACTTCGCGTTGATCGCCAGGATGTAGCCACCGAACGCGAGGTTGATGCGGGTCATGTGCTTCAGACTGTCGGTCAGTTTGATCGAGTGCGCGAAGCTCGGGGTGGTGAGCGCACCCTCCGCCACGCCGTTCTTGAGCGCAAGATAGACCTCGGAGCCGGGAATCACGGTGGGCACCGCACTCAGGGAGTTCAGGGTCTGCTCCAGCAGTGCGGACGGATAGGTGCGAATCTTCATGCCGCTCAGCGCGGCAAGCGAAGTCACCGCCTTCTCGGTGGTGAACAGGTGGGTCGGTGTCTCGTACCAGAACCCCAGTGCCTTCAGCCCCTTGTCGGCGAGTTGACCGCGGATGGTGTCGCCGATCGATCCCGCGAAGGCCGTCTCCAGATGATCGTAGTTCCGGAAGACCATCGGCATGGTGAAGATTTTCACCGCCGGCGCGACCGACTCGTAGTAGCTGACGAAGGGCAGGATGACCTGCACCTGTCCCCGAATTGCCGCGTTCACCTCCTGCTTGGAGGGTAGCAGGGAGGCATTGGGATGAATTTCCACCCCGATCCGGCCCCCCGACAGCGATTCGAGCTCGTCGGCGAACTTCCTCGCCGTACGCGCCTTGAGATGGGTCTCCGACGTCTCGTATGCAATCTTGATGGTGTAGTCTGCGGCCAGTGCCGGACCGGCGGGTACGGCGAACGCCAGCACCATCGCGGCGCCCGCAAGCATGTCACGATGTCTCATCCGGATACCTCCTGCAGAACGTTCTTCGGAAAGGGCCGCCGGATCGGCCATCCCGGGGACGCGGCCCGCTCTCCCCGGGAAGGTTTTTCTGGGTCACGTTCATGAGTTACACCGGTATCGCGAGGTCCTCCGCCTTCCCCGTGGTCTGCACCGCCTCGGGCATGTAGCGGCGGATCGTCTCCATCGAGACCGCGACCTGGCGAGCCATGGCGACGGCCAGCTCCTCGGTGATCACCATGCCGTGGCGCTCCAGCACCGAGGAGCCAGTCTTGAGCAGCACCGGGGCGCAGATACGGATCATCTCCGGCGCGTCGTAGACACGCAGGAAGCCGCCGGTAGCCTGCGGGTTGTCGATGTGGACGTGAAGCGGGATGCGCACCGCCGCGCGCAAGGCCGCGAGGATGGAGAAGTCGAGGTCGCGCTGCGACGCGATGGTGTCCGCTCCCAGATCCTCCAGCATCCGGTAGGTGACCGGGTTGTTGTGCCCCATGTGGGCCGACGCCATCAGCTTCACGTCCGGCGGGATCACGCCGTCCTCGCGCATCTTGCGGGCGAGGATGAGCATGCCCTCGTCGGAAATCAGCAGGCCGCGGCCGCCCATACCGACGATGCGCCTGATGTCCTCCATGGCGAAGACGATCTGCTCCATGCCGCGGGTGCGAAGCGCCGAAGCATGACCCCACACGGAATTGATCATCTTCTGGGCACCGATGTCGTAGATGCCACGCGGGCCGAGGGCGAAGAAGATCTCGATGTCGTTCTCGCGGCCGACGTCCAGATAGGCCTCGTGCTCCTTGTCGGAGAACCGCATGATGCCGGCGGTCTGGTCGATGCGGTTGATCTTGACCCCGGCCTCCTCTTCGACCACACGCACGAGGGTCCTGACCGCGTCCGCGGAGTTGACGGTCGGCACCTCGATGCGAAAGTGCGCGCCGTCCGGGAAGCGTGCGTCCGAGGTCGGGCGCTCCCAGATGTCGCCGGAGGGATAGCCATGCCTGGCCAGGAAGGCGCGGCTCTCCTCGAACCGGTTGGCGTTGGCCTCAATTCTGTCGAGCATCAGTCTTCTCCTTGTCGATCAGGGGTTTTCGAGTTTCGGTCGAGGTCGAGCTCACCGAAGCGTCCGACAGTGACGGTCCAACCCGGCGCCACCCAGGTGGTCGCGGTCATCTCCTCGATGATCCGGGGACCGGCAAGCGAGGTCCCGGCCGCGAGAGAATTCCGGGAGTGCACGGCGACGCGGTGCGTGGCGCCGTCGATCCGTGCGGGGCGGCACGGCGGCGCACTGCCCGCGTCCGCGACCTCGCCGGTCCGCGCGAGCGGGACCAGCACCGGGGGGCGGGCCGGAACCTCGGCGATCACGCGCAGATTGACGATCTCGATCGGTTTCTCGCGGTCGATGCGGCCGTAGTGGCGCTCGAAGATCTCCTCGAAACGGGCCCGAATTCGCTCGACATCCATCTCGGCGCCGACCGGCACGGTGATCTCGTGGGCCTGTCCGAGGTAGCGGGCATCCAGCTCATGGCGATGGACGAGGTCGGAGGCATCCACGCCGCCGGCCGAGAACTCCTCGGCAAGTCCCGCCCGCATCTCGGCCGCCTCGGCCGCGAGCGCCGCCGCGGCGGCGTCGCCGAGAAGCCGCAGCCGGGTCGCCATGCGGTCTCGAAACAGCGCCGAGCACAGTCCGCCGTAGGCCGAGAAGGCCCCGGGGTCGGGAGGAACCACGATCCGGCGGATGCCGAGCTCTTCCGCGATCGCACAGGCATGGAGCGACCCCGCCCCGCCGTAGGGGAGCAGCACGAAATCGCGGGGGTCGTAGCCACGGCCGATGGAAATTTCGTGGACCGCCTGAGCCATGCGGGCGACGGCCACGCAGACGATTCCTTCCGCCATGGAGCCGGCATCGAGGCCGAGGGTCGCGCCCAGTCGGGTGACGGCGGTCCTCGCGGCTTCACCGTCGATCTCCAGGCTGTCGCCGAGGCGCTGTCCATCGCCGAGCCGACCGAGCACGACGTTCGCGTCGGTCACCGTCGGCGCCTCGCCGCCTTGGCCATAGCAGGCCGGACCGGGGTCCGCACCGGCAGACTGCGGACCGACCACGAGGCTGCCTCCCGAGTCGCGATGGGCAATCGATCCCCCTCCGGCGCCGATGGTATGGATGTCGAGCTGGGGCACCTTGAGGAGGATGCCGTCGAGGATGGATTCACGCTTGACCGGCCAGGCGCCGTCGGCGACCAGTGCGACATCGGTCGACGTGCCGCCCATGTCGCAGGTGACGAAGCCGTCGACGCCGAGCGCCTCCATCAGATAGGCCGCAGCCGAGATGCCCGCGGCCGGGCCGGACAGCACCGTGCGCACCGGCAAGGCCCGAACCAGCGGCTCCGACATCAGGCCGCCGTTCGACGCCATGGTGTAGAACGGCCCGGCGAGCCCGCGTTCGCGCAGATGCTCGACCAGCCGTCCGACGTAGCGGCTCATCAACGGCATCAGGTAGGCGTTGACGGTGCAGGTGGAAAATCGTTCGAACTCGCGGACCTCGTTCAGCACCTCCGCCGACGCGGTGACACAGTCGAAGCGGCGCCGGGCCCGAACGGCGACCGAATGTTCGTGGGACGCATCGGCGTAGCTGTTGAGGAAGCACACGGCGACCGCCTCGGCGCCGCTCTCGGCCACCGCGTCGAGCACTCGCTCGATTTCGACCGGGTCGGGCGGCGTCTCCGACATGCCGTCGGGGCCCATGCGTTCCGCGACCACGTGGCGGTCGGACCGGCGCACGAAGGGCGGCGTGCGTCGGAAGTACGGATCGTAGAGCGTTCCGGGCACGAGCCGAGTGGTGCGCCCGAGCTCGACGACGTCGCGGAACCCTTCGGTGGTGATCATCGCGACCCGCGGACCCGAGCGCTCCAGCATGGCGTTGGTGGCGACGGTGGTGCCGTGGACCACGAACCGGCATCGTCCGAGGTCGACTCCTGCCTTGGCGATGGCGGCGAGCACCCCCTGCTCGGGCCAGGTCCCATCGGACGGCGCCTTTACGGCGGTGACCTTACCGGTGGACGGATCATGAATGGTCAGATCCGTGAAGGTCCCGCCGATGTCCACGCCGACGATCAGATCCGGTGCCGATGTCATGTCCACGTGCTTCCCGTTCCGACCGCGTCCGCTCAGCCCTGGAATCGACGGCACGCCCGGTCGACGGCGCGCGCGGTATCCTCGATCTCGGCGTCGCCGTGCTCGGTGGAGATGAAACGCCGCGTTCCAGGAAGGACGAACAGACCCTGGCGAATAAGCTCCTGATCGAATCGGATCAGCGCCGCGCCGTCCGATGCCATCACGTCCCGATGGCTGCGGGGTGGACGGTCTGTAAACAGGATGTGCCACATCGGGCCGGTGCCGAAACACACCGCCGACATCGCATGCCGATCGAGGACCTCGATGATGGCGGCGCGCAGCGTGGTGCAGTGCGCGAACAGCCGATCGTAGACGCCGGGCCGCGAGAGCTCGTCCAGCGTCGCGAGTGCCACCGCAGCACTCAGCGGATTCCCGTTCAAGGTGCCGTTTTGATAGACGTAGCCGTGCTCGCCCTTGTGACGCGGGTCGCACTGATCCATCACCTCTGCCCGCCCGGCAATGGCTCCGAGCGGCGTGCCCCCACCGACGATCTTGCCGAGAGTGCAGAGATCGGGCGTCACTCCGTAGTACGCCTGGGCACCACCGAGCCCCAGCCGGAAGCCGGTCACCACCTCGTCGAAGATCAGAAGGATGCCCCGCCCGTCGCACAGGCTGCGCAGCCCTTCGAGAAAGCCCTCCGCTGGCGGGATGATGCGCTGCACCGGCTCGACGATGATGGCCGCAATCTCCTCCGGATGGTCGTCGACAATACTGCGGGTCGCGTCGAAATCGTTGTACGGCGCGATGAGAGTCAGCTCCTGGACGCCGGCCGGGATCCCGGCGGAGTCGGGTAGCGCCACCGGATAGTTGACGGTCTGGTTCGGATAGGTCGACAGCGCCGCGTAGTCGTGATGTCCGTGATAGGCCCCCTCGAACTTCAGCACCCGGGGGCGGCCGGTGAAGGCACGGGCGAGCCGCATGGCGTTGAAGGTGGCCTCGGAGCCGGAACTCACGAAGCGCACGCGCGCGGCGCAAGGCACCAGCGAGGCGATGCGTCGGGCGAGGAGAATCGCCTGGTCGTTGAGCATGGAAAAGAAATGGGTGCCGCGCGCGGCCTGCTCGGTGATCGCCCGGACAACCGCCTCGTGCGCATGCCCGAGGATCAATGGCCCCGAGCCCAGGCAGTAATCGATGTACTCGTTGCCACTCGTGTCCCGGAAGCGGGCACCGCGGCCGTGGCTGAACACGAGCGCGATGTCGTCGGGCAGCCGCGTCGACCCCATGACACCACCCGGCAGCAGGGACTCGGCTTCGGCCAGGTTGTTTCGCTCCATGTCCGTGAACCGCCCGTGGCGTCCAATCGACGGTGGACGTGCCGCCTCGGCTGTGGTCGTCATGTCGCACCTCTCACGTATGCCGGCGTGCCGGTGGGCATGGCACGCAGGACGAAGGGGCCTTCAGGGAGCCGATCGCGCCAGTGTTCGGCGAGACCCAGGGTGTTCGCGGATGCCTCGAACCCGTCGATCCAGAACCGTAGCGGCGGACCGGCGGGCGGCGCCAGCTCGACCATCTGACCGCGCCGCAGGCCGAGGGAGGTCGCGAGACGATTTCCCGGACGGCACAGATGACTGGCCAGCACTTCGTCATCGAGCCATACCGGGCGGACCCCGGCCTTCTCGTCCCGCACGGGCTCACGCACGAGTTCCCCGTTGCGGTAGCGGGCGCCGTAGACGGCGAGGTCGGCTTCGTCGACGTAACCCTCGGCGAGGTCGCGCCGGATCTCGGTCTCCGTGCGTTCCGCCGCCGGCCCGTAACCCCCGCCACCCGAGCTCTCCATGACCAGCACGTCACCCCGCTCAAGAGGGAAGTCCGACACCTTTCCGGGAAAATCCGACGGCGCGATCACCCGACCGGCGCTGACGACATGGAACGAATTCGGAGCGCCCGATCGCCCCCCGTTGACGCCATAGGGGGGCACGAGGTTGCGGTCGGAGAGGATGGACAGCCGCGCCTGCGGCGCCTCGACCCTGATCTCGCGTCGAAGTCCCAAGCCACCTCGGTGCCGCCCCGGTCCACCGCTGCCGGGCCGCAGCTCGCTGCGCAGCACCCGCAGCGGATAGATGCGCTCGACCATCTCGGAGGACTGGATCGATACGTTCTCGCCCTCGTTGAAGGCGCGTACCGCGGGGTTGCCGTCGTGCCCGGCGAATCCGCCGCCGCCACCCGATGGATACTCGTAGAAGATGAAGCTCTGCCCGTCGCAGGAGCCGACGCCGCCGATATACGTGTGGTTCGACGTTCCGCGCACGTCTCCCGCCATGCGTTCGGGCACCGCCACGGAGAGCGCGCCCATGACCGCGGCATCGGCCGCGAAACGCACTTCGTTGAGTCCCCCGCACGGCGCCGGCCACACGGCGCTGAGAATGGTGCCCTCCGGGACGCGCACGTGGATGGGCGCGAAGGTCCCCGAATTGATCACGCCAGCCGGATCGAGAAAGCTCTTGAGGACGATCAGCACGCTGGTGGGCGCGATGGCCGGACCCGCGTTCAGGGGGGCAGGAACCTGCGCCGAGGTGCCGGCGAAGTCGGCTTCGGCGGTATCGCCGGCCACGGTGAGGGCGACCTCCACCGTGAGCGGGAAGTGCGCCTCGTCGTTGCCGTCGAGGTAGGCGGTGTACCGGTACGTGCCATCGGGCAGCTCGGCGATCGCAGCGCGCATGCGGCGTTCGGCCGCCGCGATCATCGCGTCGACCGCGTCGATGACCTCGACCGGGCCGTAGCGCTTGATGACGGCGCGCAGGCGCCGTTCGGCGACCCGGCAGGTGCCGATCACCGCCTGGAAATCGGCATCCGCCTCGCGGCTGACCCGCACGTTGTCGAGGATGAGATCCATCACCGGCGAACGCCCGCTCTTGGGCACCGGGACGAGGTCCAGCCGCAACCCCTCCTGCAGGATTTCGCGCGCGGCGCCGGAGAGGCTCCCCGGCGTCATGCCGCCGATATCCGCCCAGTGGGCGCGAATGACGATGTGAAAGAGCAGGGTCTCTGCGTGGAACAGCGGGTAGACCACCGCGACGTCGTTGAGATGGGTTCCCCCGGTATACGGGTCGTTGTGCAGATAAAGCGTGTCTTCGTCGATCTCGATGCCGCGCTCGATCAGCCCCCGCACGCTCCACACCACGGGGATGATGTGAAACGGGTGGTCCTCGCCCGACTGCGCCACGAGCCGACCCGCAGCATCGACCAGCACGCAGGAGAAATCGTAGCCTTCGTGGATGATCGAGCTGTAGGACGAACGCGCCACCGCCCGACGCATCTCGCGGACGATCGACGCGAACGACTCCCGAATCACGGCGGCGGAAACGATGTCGCTCACGCTGCCGGCTCCACCGCCTCTTCGTCGTCGACCACGAGTCCGATGATGGACCACGCATGCCCAATCATGCGCTTGGTCGCGGCACTGGCAATGTCACCGTCGCCGGCGTGGATGGCGGCCGCCACGGCGCGGTTGCCCTCGATCGATGCGTCCATCAACTCCGCGGCACGTGCGTAGGCCAGGAAGCGGTAGCGCATCGCCTGTGGCTCCAGCGTCGACAACAGCCGAATCAGCGTCCGATTGTGGGATGCCTCGTGGATCGCACGGCTCAGCGCCATGCTGGCGCGCAGGAATTCACGATCGTCGCCGTGCTCGCGAGCGGCCGCGAGCCACTCGATTCGTTCGTCCAGGCATTCGCGGTCGACCGGGCTGCGCGCGCCGGCCGCCGCCGCCGCGGCCAGTCCTTCGAGCTCGATGCGGCATGCGTATACCTCGTCGAGGTCGTTCCGGCTCAACTCCGTCACACGGCTGCCCCGGCGCGGCTCGCGCAGAACGAGGCCACGGGCTTCCAGAATGCGAATCGCCTCGCGCACCGGCGAGCGACTGATGGCGAAGCGAGTGGCGATTTCTTCCTCGACCAGCCGTGCGCCCGGTGCCAGGTCGCGGAAGACGATCGCGTCCTCCAGCCCACGCGCCAGTTCCTGAGGCAGTCCCACGGGAAGGGAGAGCTCGAGTGCAAGTGGTGTGCTCACAGCATGCGTCCCGGCGCGACGGCGCCCTCCATCCAAAGCTGCCTTGTACTTGATCGACAGTCGATTGTATACAATATACTATCAAGCAATAACCGAAGCAAGGCTGGCCGTCCAATAACGGCGGGGCAACACTTCCGACGGTTCGGGGTCGGCGTCAGTCGTTACCGGTATAGAACTCCGGCCACTGCTCCTTCACCACGGGGCTTCCGGTGGCGAGCGCGTGACAGGTGCCGAGGAAGGGCGGGCGCTCCGATCCGCTGTGCGCATCGCTCTGCGCTCCCTTCAGACGGCGCCGGGCGATCATCGTCTGGAACGCGGTGGTGGCGATCGGGCCGACGAGCTCCACCAGATGGGTGCATCCCTGCTCGCCGCCCACTCGCTCGCGTACCGCGCGTCGGAATCCCGGCCCGATGGTCAGTCCTTCGAGGCGTTTGAAGTTGCTGGTGATCGCCGGACAGATGCGGTACGGGCCGTGGTCGGTCACCGCTTCGACGGCGTGGATGCGCATCGCGTCGTCGATGGTGAGACGCAGCCACATCCCGTGCACAGGCTCGCCCGCCTCGATCTCGCCTCGATCACGGTTGCTGAAGGCGTAGGTCTTGGTGTCGACGAGACGGCCTTCGATGTCCCACAGCCCGTCGTCGCGGAGATAGCCCCGGCACTCGATGTTGCGGGCATGAAGATGCGTTCTCGGGGCGGGCTCGGACAAGGGCATCGGTCGGCGGCTCGGGTAGCTCTGCAAGGCCATCACGGTACGAGCACCATGTGACGACGGTCAAGGCACCTTGATCGGGGCGGCAGCCGTGGGCATCTCAACGGTTCGGGCACCGAATCGGGATGGACCGGGGGACAATCGGCGCGTGGCGGTGGCGGCCGGACAACGCACGGAGAAATCCCGGGGGCGTCGCAGCCGCCGTGCTCCGCACGACGAGACGGCATTGCCGGCCAGGCTCGTGCGCACTATATTGTGCACCGCACAACGCGAGTGAATCCGCGGGCGAAATGACGCCACGCGCGCTCGCCCACGCATGCTCACCAGGGAGCGCCGCATGCACCTGAACGACATGGAAACCGCCTCGTCACGGAACGGGACCTGCGCCGAAGCGGCACGGCCCGCGCTACCCGCTGACCCCCTCGCCGATGTCACTCCCGATCCCCTTCGCTTGAATGACGCAGCGTGGCGGCTCGGCCGCCGGCTTGCGAACGATCCGGCGCCGCTGGTGCGGAGCTGGCTCGATCTCGCGCAGTCGTGGGGAGCGCTGTGGTCGTATGGCGCCGCCCGGATGCTGGGCGCCGAAGTGGAGCCGGTCGCGCGCCCTGACGCCGACGACCGTCGGTTCCGGGATGATGCCTGGGAGCGGTTTCCGTGGTTCGACGTGCTCAGGCAGGCATACCTCGTGAACGCTCAGGCCTGCACTTCGTTTCCCGGCACGGTGTCCGGTCTCGACGAGTCCAGCCGGGGCCGGCTCGAATTTGCCGCCGGTCAGGTGGCCGACGCGCTCGCGCCGACGAACTTCTTCCCCACCAACCCGCGGGCGCTGCGCACGGCGGTCGAGACCGGCGGGGCGAGCGCCATCGACGGCGTGTGCCGGTTCCTGCGCGACTTCGACCCACGCACCGGCCGGCTCGATATCCCCATGTGCGAGAAGGACGCCTTCCGGGTCGGGGAGAGCATCGCGGCGACACCGGGCAAGGTGGTCTTCCAGAACGACCTCATCCAGCTCATCCAGTATGCACCATCCACCGTCTCGGTCCGCCGTCGTCCGCTGCTCCTCGTCCCGCCGTGGATGAACCGGTACTACGTGATGGATCTCCGCCCGGACAATTCCATGGTGGAGTGGCTGGTGCGCAAGGGACACACGGTATTCATCATCTCGTGGGTGAACCCGGATGCGTCATTCGCCGACAGGGGCTTCGAGGACTACATGATCGACGGGCCGCTCGCGGCGCTCGACGCCATCGAGCGCGCTACCGGCGAGCGCGAGGTGAACGCGGTCGGCTACTGTCTCGGCGGCATCCTGCTGTGCACGCTCGCCGCCTGGCTCCGGGCGAAGGACGACACCCGGCTCGCCAGCGCCACTTACCTCGCGACGATGGTCGATTTCTCCGACGTGGGGCCGGTCGGGGTGTTCATCGACGAAGAGGGGCTCCCCGCCCTCGAAGCCGCCATCTCGGCCCGCGGCTATCTCTCCGGCCGGCAGGTCGCGGACACCTGGCGTGCGGTGCGGGCCAACGACCTCCTCTGGTCGTTCTACGTGGACGGCTATCTGCTCGGTCAGGCGCCCCCCGCGCTCGACCTCCTCTTCTGGAACTGCGATCCGACCAACATGCCGGCCGCGATGCACACGTTCTTCATGCGCAACATGTATGTCGAGAACCGGCTCCGGGAACCCGGCGGACTCACGCTCGCCGGCGAGTCCATCGACGTTACCCGCATCACCACCCCGTCGTACGTGCTCTCGACGGTGGAGGACCATATCGCGCCGTGGAAGACGACCTACGCCGCGACGCAACTCTTCGCCGGCCCGGTGGAGTTCGTGCTCGGGGCGTCGGGGCATATCGCGGGGGTCATCAACCCACCCGCGAAGCGCAAGTACGGATACTGGACGGGCGACGAGACGTCGGCTTCACCGGAGCACTGGCTCGCGGCCGCACGCGAGCGCAGGGGCTCGTGGTGGACGCACTGGGACCGATGGCTGGGCGCGTTCGCCGGCGGCAAGGTGCCGGCGCGGACTCCGGGTGAAGGCCGACTCCCCGCCATCGAGGATGCCCCCGGGAGCTACGTCATGCGCCCCATGCCGCAGCACTGAAGCCCCGGAAACACACGCGCATCGACCGGTCATGCAATGCCGCGGACGGCTCGGTAGTGTCTCACTCCGACTCCTGAACGCTCGGGGAAAGTCCGTGCATACAGGCCGGAGACACCAGGCGGAGCGTCACAGCGAGATGCGACTGACACCTCCGTTCCATTCTCGTCGCGCGGGGCGCATGCCGCGCGGACCAGGAGGCCCTCCCCCATGAACGATTCCTCCGATCCGATCCCCCCGGCCCCGAATCCCGACCCGCAACACCTGTACGCGGCGATGACCCGCGTGGCCGAGCAGAGCCAGCGCATCATGCGGGCGTTCGTCGAACGCCAGGCGAACGAGCCCCGGGAATTCGACCCGCTCGCGCCGGCGGTGGTGTCGAAGGCGTACCAGGCACTGTGGCAGCAGATGCTGTCCGATCCCCGACGTCTCGTCGAAGCGCAGGTCGCGCTGTGGCAGGACTACGCGAAGCTGTGGGAGAACACCGCGCGACGCCTGGCCGGAGAGGAAGTGGCGCCAGCGGCGACCCCGGAACCGGGAGACCGCCGGTTCAAGGACGAGGCCTGGTCCGAGAACCCGCTCTACGACCACATCAAGCAGAGCTACCTGCTCGCGTCGAAGTTCATGCTGTCGACGGTGCGCGAAACGGAAGGGCTCGATGCGCATACCGCGCACAAGGTGGACTTCTACACCCGACAGTTCGTCGACGCTCTGGCGCCGACGAACTTCGCGATGACGAACCCCGAGGTGGCAAGGCGCACCGTCGAGACCGGCGGCGAGAACCTCGTGCAGGGGCTGTCCAACATGCTCGAGGATCTGGAGCGGGGTCAGGGACGCCTCCGGGTCCGGATGACCGACCCGGAGAAGTTCAGGCTGGGCGAGAACGTCGCCGTCACCCCCGGCAAGGTGGTCTTCGAAAACGACCTGATGCAGCTCCTCCAGTACGCGCCCGCTACCGAGACGGTGCGCAGGCGGCCCCTGCTCATCGTGCCGCCGTGGATCAACAAGTACTACATCCTCGACCTCCGCCCGAAGAACTCGTTCATCAGGTGGGCGGTGGAGCGGGGGCACACCGTGTTCGTGATCTCGTGGGTGAATCCGGACGAACGACTGGCCGGGAAGACCATGACCGACTACCTGCTCGAAGGCCCCGTCGCGGCGCTGGAGGCGGTCGGGAAGGCCACCGGCGAATCGAGCGTCAACGCGATCGGGTATTGCCTGGGCGGCACCCTGCTGGCGGCGACGCTCGCGTACCTGAAAACCAGGGACGCAGCGGATGCGGTGCGGGCCGCGGAGAACGGAGACGCCGGCGAATCGCCGGAGGCGGCAACCGACGCGGAGGAAACGCCGGCGGCGGAAAGCGGAGACACGGACGAGATTCGGCGGGAGCCGGAAGCAGTCGAGAACGCCGGGGCCGCCACCGAGACAACCGGCGCGGCGGGCCGGCCGGAGACCACGAACCCATCGGCCACGGACCGGCGGCCTGCCGTCGAATCGGCGACCTTCTTCACCACCATGGTCGACTTCGCGGAGCCCGGCGAACTCGGGGTGTTCATCGACGAGGAGCAGCTCGCGCTCGTCGAGGAGTCGATGCAGGATACAGGCTACTTCGACGGCGCGAAGATGGCCGAAGCGTTCAACCTGTTGCGCGCCAATGACCTCATCTGGAGCTTCGTCGTCAACAACTACCTGATGGGCAAGGATCCGTTCCCGTTCGACCTCCTGTACTGGAACTCCGACTCGACCCGCATGCCGCGCGCGATGCACTCCGCGTACCTGCGCGACATGTACCAGAACAACCGTCTGCGCGAGCCGGGCGGCATCACCCTCGACGGCGTACCGATCAACCTCTCCACCATCGACGTGCCCGTCTACATCCTCTCCACCCGCGAGGACCACATCGCCCCGTGGAAGTCCACCTACGCGGCGACGCGCCTCTACCGCGGGCCGGTCCGTTTCGTCCTCGCCATGTCCGGACATATCGCGGGAGTCGTGAACCCTCCGTCCGCGAACAAGTACGGCTACTACACCGGCGAGACGACCGAGACGCCGGAGGCGTGGTTCGAAGCGGCGGTCGCCCACGAGGGTTCCTGGTGGCCGGACTGGGACGCCTGGGTGAGCGAACACGACGGCGGCGAGGCGCCGGCGCGCGAGCCGGGCGCCGACGCCCTGCCGGCTATCGAGAACGCCCCCGGGCGCTACGTGAAGGTGCGGATCGAGTAGACGGGGTATGATGATTCCCGGCGGCGGTGAGCGCCCGCTTTCGGAGCACCCGCGTTGAGCGACGACATTCCCACCCTGCGCAGGATCCTGGCCGAGAACCGTGTCGTCGCGATGGTCGGCCTTTCCGCGAGCTGGTACCGGCCGAGCTACTTCGCCGCGAAGTACCTTCTCGATCACGGCTACCGCGTCATTCCGGTCAACCCCCGGTACGAGGAGGTGCTGGGGCAGCGCTGCTATCCCGGCCTGAAGGACATTCCCGAGCCCGTCGATGTGGTCGACTGCTTCCGCCCGGCCCGGGACATTCCGCCGCTGGCGCGCGACGCGGTCGACATCGGCGCGAAGGTCCTGTGGATGCAGCTCGGCATCGTCCACGAGGAGGCGGCGGCGTTCGCCCGCGACGCCGGCCTGGAGGTGATCATGGATCGCTGCATGAAGATCGAATACGCGCGCCTGTTCGGCGGTCTCGGGTGGATCGGCGTGGACACCAGGGTCATCTCCGGCAAGCGCTCGATGTACATCACGCACTGAAGTCTCGACGCATCCGCACGGGCCCCGCCCCGACCGACCGGCCCGCAGGGGCAGCGAGGCAGGTCATCCACCACGGCGCATCGACCCCGCCGGCACCGGGAGAGTCCACCACCGATGGCAGACCACGAATACGACATCGAGACTCTGTGCCTGCACGCCGGGCAGCTCCCCGATACCGCCACCGGCTCGCGGGCACCTCCGATCTACCAGACCACCTCCTACGTGTTCGACGACGCTGACCACGCCGCGAGCCTGTTCAATCTGCAGACGTTCGGGAACATCTATACGCGGCTGATGAACCCGACCACCGCGATGTTCGAGGAGCGCATGGCCGCGCTCGAAGGCGGCCGGGCCGCGGTGGCCACCGCGTCGGGGATGTCGGCCCAGATGACCGCGTTCCTGACCCTGCTGCAGGGTGGCGATCATGTCGTCTCCTCGAGCCGGCTCTACGGCGGGAGCTATTCCCAGCTCGACGTGAACTTCCCGAAGCTCGGCATCGAAACCACGTTCGTCGATCCGGACGACCCCCAGAACTTCGCGCACGCCATCCGCGACAACACCCGCGTGCTCTACGCCGAGACCATCGGCAACCCCCTCATCAACGTGCTGGACATCGAGCCGGTGGCGGCCATCGCCCGCGACGCCGGCCTGCCGCTGATGATCGACAACACCTTCCCGTCGCCCTACCTGTGCCGCCCGTTCGAGTGGGGCGCGGACATCGTTACCCACTCGGCGACGAAGTTCATCGGCGGGCACGGGACGTCGATCGGCGGCGTCGTCGTCGAGTCCGGCCGGTTTCCCTGGGACAACGGCAAGTTTCCCGGGATGACGGAGCCTTCGCGGGGCTACCACGGAGTGCGGTTCTACGAGACGTTCGGCGACTTCGGCTTCACGATGCGCGCGCGCTGCGAGACGCTGCGCACCTTCGGGCCGTCGTTGAGTCCGTTCAACTCCTTCCTCTTCCTCCAGGGGCTGGAGACGCTGCACGTGCGCATGGACCGGCACTGTGCGAACGCGCTCGGGGTCGCCCGCTTCCTCGAAGGGCACCCGCGGGTCGGATGGGTGAACTATCCGGGCCTGGAATCGAGTCCGTACCACGCCCTGGCGCGGAAGTACCTGCCGAAGGGCACGAGCGCGATCCTCACCTTCGGCATCCGGGGCGGGCGCGACGCGGGCGAGGCGTTCATCGAGGCATCGCAGTTCATGAGCCACCTCGCGAACGTGGGCGACGCCAAGACCCTGGTCATCCATCCGGCCTCGACCACCCATCGGCAGCTCTCGGAAGAAGAGCAGATCGCGGCCGGCGTGACGCCGGACATGATCCGGCTCTCGGTGGGGATCGAGAGCCTGGACGACATCCTCTGGGATCTGGATCAGGCGATGGAGAAGGCAGCCGGCAGGACTCGGGTGACGCCAGCCGGGTCATCGGGACACGACACCTTGCCGGGGTAGCACCCGCCCGCAGCCCGGACTACGGCTCGCAGCCCGGTCATTGT
The DNA here is from genome assembly GCA_026709935.1 of Thiotrichales bacterium. Lineage (GTDB taxonomy): Bacteria > Pseudomonadota > Gammaproteobacteria > HK1 > HK1 > HK1. Next base: position 2,324 of record JAPOSC010000057.1, on the reverse strand, counting down.
GCGCTCGGAACGCGGCTGGCGTAGGCTATCGCCGACGACTGAATCACCGAGCACAAGCGATGACCAGAACCGGCAACCCCTACGAGCAGGGCCTCGACAAACGACCCGCGAACTTCGTGCCGCTCTCGCCGATCAGCTTTCTGGAGCGATCCGCGATGGTCTACCCCGACAAGACGGCCGTCGTGCACGGGCCTCGCCGGCACACCTACGCGGAGCTGCACGCGCGCTGCCGGCGCCTCGCCGGCGCGCTGGCCGGGCGCGGCGTCGGCGTCGGCGACACCGTCTCGCTGATGGCGCCGAACATTCCCGAGATGCTCGAGGCCCACTTCGGGGTGCCGATGTGCGGCGCAGTCCTCAACGCGCTGAACTACCGGCTCGACGCCGCCACCATCCGGTTCATCCTGGGCCACGCCGAGACGAAGGTGCTCGTCACCGATCGCGAGTTCTCGCCGGTGATTGCGCAGGCGCTCGAAGGGATGCGCGCGCCGCCGATCGTGATCGACATCGACGATCCCCTGTGCGAGAGCGGCGACCGGATCGGGGAGAAGGATTACGAGGCCTTCCTCGACGAGGGTTCGCCGGACGACGGCGACCGCCTCCCGGACGACGAATGGCAGGCCATCAGCCTCGGCTACACGTCGGGCACCACCGGCAACCCCAAGGGCGTCGTCTGCCACCACCGCGGCGCATACCTCAACGCCATCGGCCAGATGCTGGCGTTCGGCATTGGCGCCCGGTCACGCTACCTGTGGACGCTGCCGATGTTTCACTGCAACGGCTGGACGTACACCTGGGGGGTGACCGCGGCGGGGGGAACCCACGTGTGCCTGCGGACCATCGACCCCGCACTCGTCTTCGCCCTCATCGAGGAGCACGGGGTGACCCACATGTGCGGCGCGCCGGTCGTGCTCAACCTGCTGCTGCACGCGCCGGAGTCGATCAAGCGCCGGTTCGGACACGTCGTCGAGGTGGCGACCGGAGGGGCGGCGCCGCCGAGCGCGGTGATCGAAGGGATGTCGAAGATGGGGTTCAACGTCACCCATCTCTACGGCCTGACCGAGACCTACGGCCCGGCCACCGTGTGCGCATGGCAGGACGCCTGGGATGCGCTCGACATGCAGGAGCGCGCAGGACGGATGGCCCGCCAGGGCGTCCCCTACCACACCATGCACACGATGATGGTGGCCGACGGCGAGACCATGGCCGAAACCCCACGCGACGGCGAGACCATCGGCGAGCTGATGCTGCGCGGCAACACCGTGATGCGCGGCTACCTCAAGAATCGGGACGCCACGGAGGAGGCGTTCCGCGGCGGCTGGTTTCACACCGGAGACCTCGCGGTACGTCACCCCGACGGCTACGTGGAGGTGAAGGACCGCGCCAAGGACATCATCATCAGCGGCGGCGAGAACATCTCGAGCCTGGAGGTCGAGGAGTGCCTGTTCCGGCACCCCGACATCATGGAAGCGGCGGTGGTCGCTCGGCCCGACGACCACTGGGGCGAGACCGTCTGCGCATTCGTGACCCCGCGCGACGGCGCCGGCGACCTCGGCGAGGAACAGGTCATGGCGTGGTGCCGCGAGCGCATCGCGCGCTACAAGACGCCGCGCACCGTCGTCTTCGGCCCGCTGCCGAAGACATCGACGGGCAAGATTCAGAAGTTCGTGCTGCGCGACCGGGCGAAATCGCTCTGAACTCGAATCGAGTACCGAGCCGTCGCGCTGGACAAGCACTTCACCATCGGGGCCGTCAGCCCTCGCGTCGGGGCTCGGAGCTGGAACGGGCCTGGATTTCCGATCGCCTGTTTCTCAGACAAGATGAAGGACCTGGCACGAATTGGCGAGGGCGACCAGAATTGCGTCCGTCGGATGGGGGATTTCATCCGCAAGCAGAACCTTGGCGATCCGCTCCTTGACGAATTCGCTCGGTATGTATGTGGTCGGGCGTGGCGTAGGCGTCCGTCTGCCAGGTGCCCTGGGAGAGAGACCAGAATCCAAACCAGCGTCGTTGCCTATGTGCCAGACAGTCTCGCCGGAGAAGAGTCCTGCAGAGGTCGTTTCGACCGCATCATCGCTTCCTCCGGTCGATGGCGATCAGCACGGGCGGCAGCAGCAGGAAGTCGGCAAGCAGCGCGAAGCCGATCGTCAGCGCGACCAAGAAGCCCAGCGTCCAGCTGATAGTGAACCCTGACGTTGCGAACACCAGGAAGCCCAGCGTCATGATCAGCGTCGTAGTCAACAGGGCATACCCGACCGTGCGGAAGGCGACACCCACCGCCTCGGACGCGGAACGGCCCTCGCGGCGCGCCTTGAGATACCTGGTCA
>JAPOSC010000062.1 GCA_026709935.1 Thiotrichales bacterium | reverse complement strand
ATTGCTCTTTTTCGAGCATCTACAGGCACTTACGCGCTGTTCCTCCGAAAACTCGGTCCAGTCCCGGGGACACGGGTGGGGACACGCGGCGGCTCCTCGCCGCGCTCGATGCTCCCGCAGCACCGACCAGTCCATCGCACCGGGCCAAGGTCGCCACGGCCCTCCATGGAGCACGGGTGGGGCAAGGATCGGAGCACCGCTCAGGCTTGAATGGCTCCGGTTCGAGGGCCTGTCAAGAAATGCGGGCTCAGGGGCGTACGATCGGTCAGGGGCGTACGATCGAATGGTACGCACGCGGGGACATCTCGATGGCGCGAACCATGACCGCGGAACTCCGGTTCAACCGCGATCTCGACTTCAAGTACGGGGTGCTGCAGGGCGTGGCGCCGTCGGTGCGGCGCATCGTCGCCCGCAATCCGGGCCCGTTCACGTTCCACGGTACCGGCACTTACGTCATCGGATACGGGCGGGTCGCGGTCATCGACCCCGGGCCGGCGCTCGTGGAGCACATCGAGGCGCTCGTCGACGGGCTCCGCGGCGAGATCATCACCCACGTGCTCGTCACCCATACCCACCGCGACCACTCCCCGGGCTGCGCGCTGCTTCGCCGCTTCACGCCGGCGCCGACGTACGGGTACGGGCCGCACGGCTCGGGTCGGCCCGGGGCTGACGACCAGACGGTGGTCGAGGAGGGAGCAGACTTCGATTTCAGGCCCGACATCACGGTGCGCGACGGCGACGTGATCGAATGCGACGGCTTCCGCTTCGAGTGCGTTCACACCCCCGGCCACACCTCCAATCACATGTGCTACCGGCTGCGCGAGGAGCGCGCGCTGTTCTGCGGCGACCACGTGATGGGCTGGTCGACCACCATCGTGTCTCCCCCGGACGGTCACATGGGAACCTACATCGCGAGCCTGGAACGACTGCTCGATGGGGACGATCGCACCTTCTGGCCTACCCACGGGGCACCGATCCCGGACCCGAAGCCGCATGTCGAGTCGCTCATCGCCCACCGCCGGCGGCGCGTGCGCGAGGTCGAGGCGTGCCTGCGGGACGGGCTCGCCACGATCCCGGAGATGGTGGCGCGGCTCTACCACGACCTGCCGGTGAAGATGCATCCGGCCGCGGCGCGCTCGGTCCTCTCCACCATGACCTTGCTCGTCGAGCAGGGGGATGCGGTACGCGAAGATGCCGCATCCGGCACCGATGCGCTCGATGCGCGCTACGCCCCCGCCGATCCGGATGCGCGGTTCAGAGGTAGCGGATGACGCGGCGGCACCCCCGGGAGTAGAACACCGGCCGCTTCTCGGGAAGCGTGGGGGCACATTCGAGGATGTCGGCTGCGAACCGGGCCATGAAGCGGGTAATCCCGATGGTCGGTCGCGAGGCCACCTCGCCGAGCGGCACCCACGACAGGTCGTGCAGCTCGTCGTCGCCGCCCAGTTCGACCGAATCCGGCCCGAGCCGGGCGAGGAAGAATCGCGCGTGGAACCGGATGAGAGAGTAGGCAGGGGTGATCGCGCGGCCGAGATAGACGAGGCGCCCGAGCGCCGGGGCGATGGCGCGGCGGCGCATCTCGTCGAAGCTCGCGCCGGGGGCGTTCCCGACATCGCCGGGATCGGCGACCATGATCCCGGTTTCCTCGAAGGTCTCGCGCACCGCCGCGACGCCGAGCGCGGCGGCAGTGCGCGCGTTCCCGCCGACCCCCATCGCCGCGAGATGGGCGAGGTCGAGCGGCGACACCGGTCTCGCCATCCGATCCGATCGCTCCACCGCTCCACCGGGGAACACGTAGTAGCCGGGCAGGAATTGCGAGTCGGCATGACGGCGCCCCATCAGGCACAGGAACCCGGACTCTCCGGGCCGCACCAGGATCAGGGTCGCAGCGTCGCGGGGTCGGACCGGCATGGCCAGACGCGTGGCGGGCCGCTTGGCGGGCCGAGTGATGGGCGTTGAGTCGTTCATCGAAGCGGGCGGAGCGTCGGGGGGTTCACGGATGATCGCACGGAACACCCATCATCATTCCCGCCTGAGCGGGAATGATGCCATCGACATTGGCCACGGCTGCGGCAACAACGCCATCCCCGCCATTCCGAAAGCATGCTCCGGGAATCGCCCCGACCGAACACTCCAGTTCGAAATGTCCTCTCGAAGCGCCAGTGGGAATCGCCGGAACGCCTATTGCGGGCTGCGGCCCGACCGCACTGCGCCGCGCCGTGCCACGTGAGTAAGCTACCATCACGAGGCTTCGCTGAAATGACGCAGGGGCTCGCGCGCGGGGCGCCGCCGGCGCCATACCGCGGGCGTCAAGGGCACCATGGATGAACCCTCCCCGACCCGGGGATGACGCAGGACACGGACACCAGCCGCAGGCCCGATGAGACCCATCGACAGATTCCCCGCCTCCGAGCAAGGACCGACCGGTGGGTGGCGCGCTCTTCGGTCCCTGCTGCCCTACCTGTGGCCGAAGGAGGCGCCTTCGCTGCGGCTGCGGGTGGTGCTCGCGATGGCGATGCTGTTCGCGGCGCGGGTGGTGTCGGTCTACATCCCGCTGTTCTACGCGCAGGCGGTCGATGCGCTCTCGCCCGACGACATCGGGCTCATCGCGGTGCCGCTCGGACTCATTCTCGCCTACGGCGGCGCGCGCATCCTGTCGCTCGCGTTCAACGAGGCGCGCGACGCCATCTTCGTCAACGTGGCGGAGCGGGCCATCCGCACCATTGCACTGGAGGTGTTCCGCCACCTCCACGCGCTGTCGCTGCGGTTCCACCTCGGCCGGCAGACCGGGCGGCTTTCCCAGGCGCTCGACCGCGGCGGCCGGGCGATCTCGCTCCTGCTGAGATTCAGCCTGTTCTCGATCGTCCCCACCGCGATCGAGCTCGTGCTCGTGTTCATCATCCTGTGGAACATGCTCGACGCCGTCATCGCGCTGACCACGATGGCGACGGTGGTGCTCTACGTCGTCTACACCCTGGTGGTCACGGAGTGGCGCATCAAGTTCCGCCGCCGGATGAACGAGCAGGAAGGCCGCGCGAGCCACAAGTCCATCGACAGCCTGATCAATTTCGAGACCGTCAAGTACTTCGGCAACGAGGCGCACGAGACGCGGCGGCTCGACGAGGCTCTGCTCGAGTACGAACGCGCCGCAGTCCTGAACCAGGTCTCGCTCTCCATGCTCAACGTGGGTCAGGCCGTGATCATCGCCATCGGGCTGACTGCGGTGATGCTGCTCTCGGCGTACGGGATCGTGGCCGGGACGATGACCATCGGCGGATTCGTTCTGGCCAACACCTACCTCATGCAGCTCTACCAGCCGCTCAACATCTTTGGCTTCGTCTACCGCGAGATCAAGCAGGCGCTGATCGACATCGAGGAGATGTTCGGCCTGCTCGAAGAGTCGGACGAGATCGGGGAGGCGGCGGATGCGCGCCCGCTCGCGATCGACGGCGGGCGCATCGAATTCGACGGGGTGGCGTTCGGTTACGACCCCCGCCGGCCGCTGCTCCGTGACGTGAGTTTCACGATTCCGGCCGGGCGCACGCTCGCGATCGTGGGACCATCCGGCGCCGGAAAGTCGACGGTGAGCCGGCTGCTGTTCCGCTTCTACGACGTGAGTGGCGGCGCGGTGCGGATCGACGGGCAGGACGTGCGCGAAGTCACCCGGGCAAGCCTGCGCGCAGCCATCGGCATCGTCCCCCAGGACACGGTGCTGTTCAACGACACCCTCTACTACAACATCGCCTACGGGCGGCCGGAGGCGACGCCGGCGGAGATCGAGCGCGCGGCGCGGCTCGCCCGCATCCACGACTTCATCGTCTCCACCCCCGACGGATACCAGACGATGGTGGGCGAGCGGGGCCTCAAGCTCTCCGGGGGCGAGAAGCAGCGGGTCGCGATCGCCCGTACGGTGCTGAAGGACCCGTCGATCCTCGTGCTGGACGAAGCGACCTCCGCACTCGACTCCGCCACCGAGCGCGAGATCCAGCACAACCTGCGCGAGCTGGCGCGCGGACGCACGACGCTCAGCATCGCCCACCGCCTGTCGACCATCGTCGATGCCCACGAGATCCTGGTCCTCGACGCCGGAAGCATCATCGAACGGGGCCGGCACGACGAGTTGCTGGCGCTCGACGGAACCTACGCGGACATGTGGCGCCGCCAGCAAGAAGGCGACGGAAACGGCACCCCGGGGGATGCGGTTGTTGGCGGCACAATCGATGAATCGCACGCCGGCGAGGCACGGTGAGTTCCAGGCCCGGACCTGGACCCGGAGCCGCGGACGAAGGGCGAAGCACTTTCGCGGTCCGGTGCCGGGCGCGGACCTTCCCGACGGCGGAAAGGGGCACGCGGCCGGGCGGGAGCCGGCCGCCCTTCAATCCTCCAGGATCGGATACGACCCGTCCGCGTCGTGGGTCTCCGGACCCACCAGGGCCGGGGAGAACACGCACACGATGCGCATGTCGGTGCTCGCGTCGATGCGGTGTCGGTCGTGCCGGTCCAGCGCGTACATCGTGCCCGGTCGCAGCCGGTGGACGGCGCCGGTATCGAGATCGGTGAGGTCACCTTCGCCCTCGATGATCAGGTTGGCCTCGACATGGTTCTTGTACTGCATGGCCTGCGACGAACCGGCGGCGATGGTGGTGTGGGTGAGGGTGAACCCCATACCGTCGCGGCGCAGCAGGTACCGCGCGCTGCTCCACACCCCGGGCTTCTCCCGATAGCTCCCATGCGTCTTCAGATCTTCGACGTTGCGGACAATCATCGTGCTTCTCCTTCTCGACCCCGCAGGCTCCATTCGGTGGCGGTGCGATCTCTCCTGCGCTCAGCGGCGGGCTCCCAGACGCGCCTCCAGCTCCGCGACCCGCGCCTCGGCGG
>JAPOSC010000011.1 GCA_026709935.1 Thiotrichales bacterium | reverse complement strand
TGCCGGTCACGTCGATGGTCTCGCCGTCCTCGTCCACGTCGTCGTCGGTGGGCGTCAGCGTGAAAGTTGCGCTGCCCGAGGCGGCCATCGCGGGGATGGTGAGGTTGAACGCCGCCACCGCCTCGTAGTCCCCGCCCGACGTGGCCGTGCCGCCGCCGACGCTGACCGCGACCGTCTGCGCCTCGGCGAAGCGCGTGGCGCCCGTGACGGTGGCCGTCACCGTGACTTCCGTCGCGTCCGCGCCCTCGCCGAGGGAGGGCGTGTCCACGCTCAGGGCGATCCCGCCCGGCGCGGCGTCGTCGTCGGTGACGGTGACCGTCACCGGGTCGGCGGACGCCAGCGCCGCGTAGTCGTTGCCGTCGCCGGTCGTGGAGACCGCGTGGGTGACGCTCGCTGTCCGCTTGTCGTCCGTGTTGTCGGTGTCGTCGTCCACGCCGGTGACGGTGACGGTCTGCGCGGCGTTCCAGTTCGTCGTGTTGAACGTCAGGCTCGGCGGGGAGACGGTGGCCGCCGTGGTGTCGCCGCTCGTCACGGCGACCGTCACCGTGCCGGCGGCGGGCTCGGAGTCGAGGACCACCGTGTAGGTCTCCTCGCTCTCGTTGTCGCCGTTGGTCGTGGAATCGTCCGTCTCGCGCACGGTCAGGGTCTTGGGTGCGACCGTCACCCCTCGCGCATCGTCGTCGCGGACGGTCAGCGTCTGGTTCGCTGGGTTGGCGACGCCGTTGCCGCCGCTTGCTGTGGCCGACACCGCCACCTCGAGGTCGGCGCCGTCCACGTCGTTGTCCTCGGCGGTGAGCGTCACCGTGCCTTCGCTTTCCGTCTCGCCCGCGTCGATGGTCAGCACCGCGTTGTCGCTCAGCGTCACGCCCGTACCCGCCGAAACCGTCAGGGTGAGGTCCTTGCTCGATGCGGGACTCAAGGTGGCGGTCACTGTGCTGCTGTTGCTTGCCCCGCTTTCATCGATGACGGCGGGACTTAGGACGAGCGTCGCCGTCGGGGTGCCCTCGTCGTCGGTGATGGTGACTTCCGCGCCCTCCACGTCGATGTCGCCGGATTCGCCGGAGACGGTGAGCTTCTCGGCACCTTCGGCGACGGCGTCGTCAGTCGGGTCGAGGCTGAAGCTGCCGGTCGCACTCGTCGCCCCGGCCGGGATGTCGATGTCGAACGACTGCACCGCCGCGTAGTCCTCGCCGGAGGTCGCGCTGTCGTCCGCCTCGCCGACCGTGACGGCGACTGTGGTTTCCGCGCCGTAGGTCGTGCCGCCGGTGACGGTCGCCGTCACCGTGACTGTGGCGGCCGCCGCCGCGTTCTCGGCGACCGAGGTCGGGGCGACGGAGAGTTCGATGCCGTCCGGGGCATCGTCGTCATCGGTGATGGTGCCCGTTCCAGTGGCCCCGGCGATGGCGACCCCCGTGCTGGGGCTGCTCAGCGCCACCACGAATGTCTCGTCGGGCTCGTCGATGGCGTCCTCGATGGTGGCCACCGTGACGGTTGCGCTCGCCTCGCCGGCCTTGAAGCTGAGCGTCCCGGCGGTGGCCTGCGCTGTGTAGTCATCGCCCGCCGCGGCCGGCTTCGCGTCCGTGGCTGGATCGTCGCCGGTGGTCCATTGCACGGAGGCGGCGGCGCTCGTCTCGCCCGTGCGGGTGACGGTGAAGGTGAGCGTCCCGCCCTCGGCGGCGCTGGCGTTGCCGATGGACAGCAGCGACTTGGCGCCGGTGATGGTGCCGGTGGCGGTGCCGTCGGCGATGGCCGCGCCGGTGGCGCCGGACAGCGTCACGGTGAAGGTCTCGTCGAGTTCGGGCACCGAGTCGCTGGCGATGGCGACCGTGAAGTCCTTGCTGGTGTCCCCGGCGGCGAAGGTCAGCGCCTGGGTCTTGTGCGCGTAGTCCTCCGGATCGGTGGCGCTGCCCTCGGCGGTGGTGGCGGTGACGGTGACGGCCCCCGCGCTCGGCGCGGACAGCGTGACCTTGAAGGTGGCGGTGCCGCCCTCGGCGGCGGTGGCGTCGAGGATGGACAGCGTGGCGGTGTCGTCGTCGGTGACGGTCACCTCCACGTCCGCGACCTTGACGCCGCCGTAGTCGCTGCCCTCGCCGGTGGCGGTGAGGCTGTGGGTGATGGTCGCGGTGCGCTCGTCGCCGGTGTTGTCCACCGCGTCGGCGACGGCGGTGACGGTCACCGTTTGCGCAGTGCTCCAGTTCCCCGTGTTGAACGTCAGGCTCGGCGGGGAGACGGTGGCCGTCTTGACGTCACCGCTCGCGACGGCGATCGTCACCGTGCCAGCGGCGGGCTTGGAGTCGAGCACGACGGTGTAGGTGCCGATGTGCTCCGTCGTGCCCTCGGTGGCGGCGTCGTCCGCCTCGTCGAGCGTCAGCTCGGTCTTGGACACCGTCACCCCGCGCGCATCGTCGTCGGTGATGGTGCCGCTTGCATCGCCTGCGCCTTCGACTGTGGAGACCGTAGCGTTGGTCGGGTCGCCCAAGGTGACGGTGACGGTCTCGTTGGCCTCGTCAACGGCGTCGCCGGTCACCGTGATAGCGATGTCGGTGCTGTCGTCACCGGGTGCGACAGAGACCGAAAGCGCCTTCGGCACTTCGTAGTCCACCCCGCGCTTGGCGCTGCCGCCGAGCGTGTAGGGCACGGTGACGGCGCGTCCGCTCGCCGCCGACAACTTCACGGTGAAGGTCAGGCTCGCGGTATCGCCCGCATCGCCCTCATCCACGGCCTTGGCATCGTCCACCGACACCGTGGGCGTGCCATCGTCGTCGGTGATGGTGACAATAGCGGTATCGTCGCTGAGCACGCCGGTGTTGTTGTGCTTTGAGAGCAGCACGCGGAAGGTTTCGTCGGGTTCGTCGAGGGTGTCCTCGACGGTCTCGACAGTGATGTCAACGCTGGTCGCATCAGCCGCGAAGTCCACCTTGAGCGGGCCGCGCTGCCGCGTGTAATCGTCGTCCGCCGTCGCGCGGATGGCATCGGCGGTGTTGTCGTTGGCGGTTCTCCACCTGACGCTCGAAGCCCCGGCGGTGTAGCCGAGCCGGGAAATGGTGACGGTGGCGTCCTCGCCTTCCGCGACGCTCGCATCGTCCACGCTGTAGGCGGTGGTGCCTTCGGTGATGGTGCCGATGCCGAGGGTGTCGTCGAGCGCGGCGCCCCCGTGCGCGCCGAGGGTGACGGCGAAGGTTTCATCGCCGTCGAGTAGATTGTCGGCGCGGGTGCTGACGGTGATGGTCTTGGTCGCATCGCCCGGGGCAAAGCTGACGCGGCGCGGCGACCTGACGCGCGTGTAGTCGTCGCCCGGACTGGCCTTACTGGCGCCCTCGGTCGGATCGTCGCCGGTGGTCCACAAAACGAAAGCGGGGCCAGTGGTGTCGCCGCTGCGGGTGATGGTGAAGCTGGCGTCCTGCCCCTCCCTCGCGCTGGCGTCGCTGACGGAGAACTGCGCCTTGACGCCAATTATCGTGCCGGTGGCCGTGGCGTCCGCAATGCTCGCGCCGCTCGCTTTCGACAGGGTAACGGTGAAGGTCTCGTCGATCTCGATCACTTGGTCGGCAAGGGTCGTCACCGCGAACGATGCCTTGGTGTCGCCGGCGGCGATGGTCAGCGTCTCTGTCTTCGCGGTGTAATCGCCGGGGGCGGTGGCGGTGCCGTCGGTGGTGGTGGCGGTGACGGTGACCGCCTCGGCGCTCGGCGTCGAAAGCGTCACGGTGAAGGTGACGGGCAGGCCCTCGATGGCGCTGCCGCCGGCGATGGACAGCGTCGCCTCGTCGTCGTCGGTGATGCGCCCCGTGCCGACGCCGGCGCCTGCCTTGGAGTCGATGTCGGCGTTTTCGGGGGTCGTGAGCGTGACGATGACGGTCTCGTCGGACTCGTCGATCTTGTCGCCCTTGATCGGAACGGTGATGACGCCTTCGGTATCGCCCGGCGCGATGGTCACCGAGAGCGGATTGGGCGCGGTGTAGTCCGCGCCCGCCGAGGCCGTTCCGGTGAGCGTGTAGGGCACGACCACGCTGCGCCCGCTGGCCGCTGACAGGGTGACGGTGAAGGTCATGTCGGTGGTGGCGGCCGGGTCGTTGCCTTCGGCCACTGCCGCCGCATCGCTCACCGATACTGTCGGCGCGTCATCGTCGTCGGTGATGGTGCCGGTGCCGGTGGCCTCGACGATGGCGACCCCCGTGCTGGGGCTGCTGAGCACCACTAGGAACGTCTCTTCGGGCTCGTCGATGGCATCCTCTGTGGTCGTCACGGTGATGGTCGCGCTCGCCTCCCCGGCCTTGAAGCTGAGGGTCGCCGCCGTGGCTTGCGCCCGATAGTCCGCGCCCGCCGTGGCTGGATTTGCGTCCTTGGTCGCGTCATCGGCGGTGCGCCACTGGACACTTGCGGCGGCGCTCGTGTCGCCCGAGCGAGTCACCGTGAAGGTGGCGGCGTCGCCCTCCGTCGCACTCGCGTCGCCGACGGACAGCAGCGACTTGGCGCCGGTGATGGTGCCGGTGGCGGTGCCGTCGGCGATGGCCGCGCCGGTGGCGCCGGACAGCGTCACGGTGAAGGTCTCGTCGAGTTCGGGCACCGAGTCGCTGGCGATGGCGACCGTGAAGTCCTTGCTGGTGTCCCCGGCGGCGAAGGTCAGCGCCTGGGTCTTGTGGGTGTAGTCCTCCGGATCGGTGGCGCTGCCCTCGGAAGTGGTGGCGGTGACGGTGACGGCCCCCGCGCTCGGCGCGGAGAGGGTGACCGTGAAGGTGGCGGTGCCGCCCTCCGCCGCACTCGCGTCGGCGATCGAAAGCGTTGCCTCATCGTCGTCGGTCACGGTCACCTCCACGCCCTTGACCTTGACGCCGCCGTAATCATTGCCATCGCCCTCGGCGGTGAGGGCATGGGTGATGCTCACGTCCCGCTTGTCGCCGGTGTTGTCCACCGTATCGGCGATGGCGGTGACGGTGACGGTCTGCGCCGTGTTCCAGTTGGTCGCGGTGAAGCTCAGCGAAGCGGGCGAGACGGTGGCGGTGCCCTTGTCGCCGCTCGCGACGGCGATGGTCACCGTGCCGGCGGCGGGCTTGGAGTCGAGCACGACGGTGTAGGTGCCGATGTGCTCCCTCGTGCTTATGGTCGTGGCGTCGTCGGCCTCGGCAAGCGTCAGCTTGGTCTTGGACACCGTCACGCCGCGCGCATCGTCGTCGGTGATGCGTCCCGTGCCGACGCCGGCGCCTGCCTGGGAAGCGACCTTCGCGTACTCGGAATCCTGCAGCGTGACCACGATGGTCTCGTCGGATTCATCGAGCAGGTCGCCCTTGACGGGAACGGTGATGGTGGCTTCGGTGTCGCCCGGCGCGATGGTCACCGAGAGCGGGTCGGGCGTGGTGTAGTCCGCGCCCGCCGAGGCCGTTCCGGTGAGCGTGTAGGGGACGACCACATTGCGCCCGCTGGCTGTTGATAGGGTGACGGTGAAGGTCATGTCGGTAGTGGCGGCGGTGTCGTCGCCTTCCGCCACCGCCGCCGCGTCGCCCACCGACACTTCCGGCGGGTCGTCGTCGTCGATGATGGTGCCGATGGCGGTGCCGTCCACGAGCACGGCGGCCGGGTGTTCCGGTTTGACGAGCACCACCTGGAAGGTTTCGTCGTCTTCGTCGAGGGTGTCCTGTTCGACCCGCAGAAAGATTTCCTCGTAGTTGTCGGTGGCGCTGAACCTGAGTCGTTGGGTCTCGGGCATCACAATGGTGTAGTCAACATCTCTCGTGGCCTTGCTCGCCCCCTCGGTGGGGTCGTCGGTGGCGCGCCAGCCAAGCAGTTGCGACCGGTCCCAGCCCGAGGTGTCCCCGGAACGGATGACGCCGAATACGATCGAGCCGCCCTCCATGCGCCTCGCGTCCCGGATGCTGAAGCCGATATTGCGCTCGGTGATGGTGCCGATGCCGGTGGCGTCGGCAAGCACCGCGCCGACCGGGCTGGCGAGCGTGGCAGCGAAGGTCTCGCCGCCCTTGGCTTCGACGATGTTGTCCGTCAGGCTCGCCACGGTGATGGTCTTGCTGGTCTCGCTGGCGGCGAAGCTGACGGTTTGCGCCGTCGTGACGCCCGTGTAGTCCTCGCCCGCGGTGGCCTTGCTGGCGCCGTCGGTGGCATCGTCGCCGGTGGTCCATTTGACCGAGGCGGCGGCGCTGGCGTCTCCCGCGCGGGTGATGGTGAACGTCAGGTTCTGGCCTTCCTTGGCGCTCGCGTCGCTAATGGACAAGATCGTCTCGGCACCGGTGATGGTGCCGGTGGCGGTAGCGGTGGCGATGGTCGCGCCGCCGGCCGCGGACAGGGTGACGCTGAAGGTCTCGTCGATCTCGATCTCCGAATCGCTGGCGATGGCGACCTCGAACTCGGCGCTGGTGTCGCCAGCGTCAATGGTCAGCGTCTCGGATTTGTGCGTGTAGTCGCCCGGAGCCTCGGCGCTGCCGTCGGCAGTGGTCGCGGTGACGGTGACATCCGTCAAGCTCGGCGTGTTGAGCGTCACCGCAAAGGTCGCCGTGCCACCCTCGGCAGCGCTTGCATCGGCGATGGACAGCGCGGCCACGTCATCGTCGGTGATGACACCTTCGGCAGTGCCCGCCCCGTCCGCGGTGGAGACGGTGGCGTTGGTGGGCGTGCCGAGGGTGACAATGACGGTTTCGTCAACTTCGTCAAAAGCATCGCCGGTGACTGCAATGGTGATGGCGACGGTGGTCGCGCCGGCGGCGATTTCGATGGAGAGCGGGTCGGGTTCGGTGTAGTCCTCGCCGTCGGTGGCGGTGCCGCCGAGGGTGAACGGCACGGTGACGATCTTGCCGCTCGCCTTCGACAGCGTGACCGTGAAGCTCATGTCGGTGGTGTCGCCCGTATCGCCCTCATCGACCGCAGTGGCGTCGGCCACCGATACCGTCGGCGCGTCATCGTCGTCGGTGATGGTGTGGGTGGCTTCATCGATGTCGATGCTGGCGTCGTCGGCCTTCGGGCTGAAGGTGATGTCCTCGTCGCCCTCGTTGAGCGTGTCGTCGGTGATCTCCAGATCGACCTCGGCGGAGGCCGAGGTGCCGCCTTCCTTGATGGTCAGCTTGATGGGGTCGATGGCCGTATAGTCGGTGCCTGAAGTCGCGCCGTCGCCCTCCGCGCCGACGGTGACGGTGACGATCCTGTCCTCGCTGTAGGTGGTGTCGCCCTGCACGGTGGCTTGCGCGGTGAAGGATCGTGTGCCCCGGTCCTCGCGGGTGCTGCTCGCGGTGTCGCCGAGGTTGGCGGTGGTCTCCTCCGGCGTCAGGGTGAAGGCGATGCCGTCGGGGGCGTCGTCGTCGTCGAGGATCGTGCCGGTGACGAGGGCATAGCCCCTGTTGGTTGTGTTGCCAGCGGGGCTTGGATGTCTGATCCCGGATGGAAATGGGGATTGGCCACCAACGAGTGGGGCGCTAATCTCGAGTTTGACGGTCTCATCGTCCTCATCCATGACATCGCCAAGAACCGGCACGCTCAAGGTCTTGCGGGAGTCGCCAACATCGAAGTCAACATACCTGGGCAGAACTCCAAATTCATGATCGAGCTTGCCGTTAAACGCGAGCCATTGCGCGGTGCCCCGGTCCGCGTTGTTCAGGAGGGCAATCAATCCGATCTCTTCGCGCGCCGGCCGCAGCAGCGTGATTGTCCAGGTCAGGTCCGTCTCGCCGCTGTCGCCCTCGGTCACCGACGGCGAATCGATGCTGATGACGTTGACCGCATCGTCGTCGGTCACCGTCGCGGTGACGCTGTCCGCCGCCACGCTGACGCCGGCGGCGCCCGTGACGGCGTGGCTGATCACGACCTCCTGCACCAGCGGATCGTTGGCGACGTTGTCGTCCACCGCGCTGACCTTGACCGTCTGCCAGTCGTTCCAGTTCGCGTGCGTGAAGGTGAGGGTGCTCTTGTCGAGTGTCAGACGCGTGGTGGAGGGCGAGAGGCTCATGGCGACCCGGGTATTGGCGAGGGGCGCGAAGTTGAGCCGCACCTGGTAGGTCTTCTCGTTCTCCTTGACCGTTGTGGTGGACGCGATGTCGCTTTCTTCGAGGCGCAGCGTCGTCGGCTTGATCTCCAAGCTCGGCGCAAAGCCGTCGCGAATGCCGAAGTTGAGGGGCCAGCTATTGGCGTTCGAGGTGAATGCTTTGCCGACCGCATCGTGGATGAGCACGTCGTCGTTGTCGGTTTCCACGGTGACGTGGAAGGTTTCGGTGCCTGGCTCGTCGATCGCATCGGCCACGGTACGCGCCAGCTCGATCAATGATGCGGCGCTGGCCTTGTACTGCAGGCTCACCGGGCCACCCGCGCCGGACAGGGTGAGGTCGGCCGCGCTGGCTTTGCCGCTGCCGCCAAGCCCGCCGAGGGACCAAGTCAACTGCACCGAAGCGGGTCGCCCAGCCAGATCGCCTTGGGTGCCGTAGGGCTGGTAGGCGAAGCTGACGAGCGCGGGTGCGCCTTCGCCGACGATGGCGCGTTTCGTCCAGTCAACGCCGGTGTTGGTGTTGACCTGCCCGTAGATGACGTCGGTCACCGTCACCGACAACTCCACCGTGCCGGTGTTGCCGTCCTCGTCGGTGACGCGCACGGTGATTTCATAGACGTTGTCCGTGTCGGTGTCCTTCGCATCCTCGAAGTTCTGCGCGGGCAGCGTCACTACGCCGGTGTCGGGGTCGATGGTGAACTGCGCGGCATCGTCGCCTTCAAGGGTCCACGCCAGGCCGCCGTCGGGCACGCCCGAGGTCGAAGGCGTGGCGGAAGTCCAGGCTTCGTTCTCCGCTACGCTGGCGTCGGCGAGGCCAGCAATCGCCACTGATCGGGCGTCGTCGTCGCGGATCTTCACGACGGCGGCGCGCTTGTCGATGATCATGTCGGCGAAATCGACCCGCTGGATGGTGACCCTGAACTGCTCGGTCTCCTCCGGGGTAGAGTCTTCGGTGGTGGGGATGCGCAGTTGCGCCTCGGTCTCGCCGGCGGGGATCGTCACCCTGCAGCCGGCGTCGCTTGCGGTGCAGGCGGTGAAGTCGCGCGGCGCCTTGGCGGTGCCTGCCCGGGTCCTGAAGCGGACGGCGATGTCCCGATCGGCCGCCTTCGAGAGCCGCACCGGGATGATGGCGTCGTCGCCTTCGTCGGCTGCCGTGTCAATGACTGACAGATGGTAGGCTTCGTCGTCGCGGATGGTGGCGGTGGCGGTGCCGCCGCCGGGGGCGGGGCGGAACGGCAATGTGGTGCTGACGCCGGCAAAAATCTCGGCAAAGGAGATCGTCAGGGTCTTGTCGCCATCGAGCGTGTCATCGCCGATGGTGGGGACGACAATCCTGCCCACCGGCTGCGTTTTGCTGGTGACGGAGGACAGGTCGAAGGGTCTTTGTCTGTGAGGGATGATTTGATAGTGGGTGCCTTCCTCGGCGGTGTCGGTATCGGCGCCGGGCTTAAGCAGGATAAACAGGTTGTTGCTCGCCTTCAGCGCCGCCAGGCCCGCGTCGCTCTCCACGTAGATGTCGAAGTGTGCGGGTTCGCCTTCCCAGGGCGAGTTGGCGCTGACCACCCGGAAGCGGTGGATGTCGTCGTCGTCGAGGATGGTGAAGACCGTTCGGGTCTCGCCAACGTTTTGTATTTTTGCCCCGTTCGGAAAGTCCTCGTTGCCGCCGTCGTAAGTGCCGTTGATGTTCACGTAAAACGTCTCGTCCGGCTCCGCGCGGCTGTCATCGACGGTGTTGACCCAGAAGCTCGCCTCGTCCTCGCCTTCCTTAAATTGGAACCAGGCCGGTCGCGCTCTCTCGTTGCTCGCCGCTGTGTCGTTGCAGACGGTCGCCGGATTGTCTGGCGTGGTGATGTAAACATCCTGTCCACCTGCGCCGGCATCATTGCCTGTCGCGCGCATGCCGGCGTTGCCGAGGCCGCCCTGTATGGGGGCGTTGTGCGGACCCGTCGGCTCGATGCAGCCGAATATTGTCCTCGCCTCGAACTCGGTGCGGTCGCGCTTGACGCGGATGCGAATGGAACGTCCTTCGCGAACCTTGGTGTTCTGGTTCGCGATCCAGTAGCGGGTGTTGGCGTTGTCGACGATCTTGGCCAGTCCGATGCCTTTAGCGATCATCGCCTTCGTGATGTCAGCGCCAAGTTTGAGGGAGATAATGCCTTGGAAGTACTCCGAATACTCATTCTCGGGACGATCATCCACCACTTGGATCGGGTCTAGCCTCTTGCTCGTTTCGCCCGGTTCGAAGCGAACCGCAGTCGGCGTGGTGACACCGTCGTAGTCCCTGGCTGGTCCTTCGCCCCGAGCGTCGTTGCTCAAGAAGCCGCTTTGGCTGACTGGGCTTGGTATCCGCGGACCCCCACCATCCTTAGTCTTGAACTCCACCTCCACCGGATAGGTGCGCGGGCTGGAAAGGCGCACCGTGAACACCGCCGACTCGCCTTCCGTCACTTCCAAATCGTTGATGGTCAAGCTCGGCGTGTCGTTGTCTTCAATGGTGGCGGTGGCGGTGAGTGGGGCAAGGATGTCGGTTTCCTCGCTGGCGGCGGTGTCCGCCTCGCGGGCGATCAGCAGCGCCACCTCGAAGGTTTCGGGGGCCTCGTCCGTCTCGTCATCGACGGTGGGGAACTCGAGGCTGGCGCTGGCCGTGCCCGCCGCGATAGTGATGAGCCCGCTCTCCGCGCCGGTGAAGTCCGCGCCCGGGGTGGCGGGATAGGTGCCGAACGGGCGCACGTACCATTCGAGCTTGACCGGCACCGCGGGCGCCGGCGAGAGGGTGATCGGCAGGGTCAGTTTGTCGCCTTCGGTGGCGGAGGCGTCGCCGATGGTGATCTTGGGGCGTTTGTCGTTGTCGCGGATGATGCCAGTCGCGCGCAGCGGCCCCAGGTCGAGGCCCGTGACGTTCGGGTCGGTCAGCACCACCGAGAAATCCTCGGCGGGCTCGTCGATGCTGTCCTCAAGGGTTTCAACGACAATGAGCTTGTCGGTCTCCCCGGCCTTGAAGACGAGCGTGCCCGAAGCGGCGGTGTAGTCCTTGCCGGCTTCCGCCGTGTGGCTGGCGAGCGATTCGGTGGTCCAGGCGACGCTGATGTCGGTGGCCGCAGGCATGCCGAGGGTGACGGGGAACGTCAGTCGATTGCCCTCGGTGGCCGGGCCCTTGGGCGCGGCGATGCGCAGGGTGGGGCCGTCGTAGATGGCGCCTTTGGCAAATCCTTGGGTAATTTTGAGAGGTGCGCCGAAGAAGCCGTCCGCGGAAACACGCGCGCTAAGCAGTCTGGCCCGGAACGTCTCTGTCGGCTCTTCGGTCGAATCTAACAAGGTGGGCGCTCGCAGCTTGACGCCGCTCTCTCCCGGGGGGATATCGGCATCTTTGGAATCCGGGTGGGCGTAGCCCAAGGGGAAATCCGAGCCAGTGGCAGTCGCTGTCGCGTCAGGATCGCTTGCGACCCGCCATGAAACGACGATGTGCTGATCGAGCGTGCCAATTTTCCACTCGCCGTCCTCGTGGACCCAGAGGTCGGCGTGGAAGACCGCGGTCTCGCCTTCTTGCACCACCACCGGCCCCGCGCCGGGCGCGGCTTCGCGCAGCCGCACTTCGGGCTCGTAGCTATCGTTGTCGGTGATGGTGCCCCGGGCGGTGACGCCGCGGGCGCCGTCCTTGAAGTCCGCGTTCCGCGCCTGCCTGAACCGCACCGCCACGGTCTCGTCTTCCTCGATGACGGTATCGTCGGTGATCTGCACCGCAAGGGTTTGCTCCTGCGGCGCATCGCCGGCATCCTTGGGGAAGGTGATCGTGCCGTTGTCGAGTGCCGTGTAGTCGGTGCCCGATACCGCGGTGCCGTTTTTGGTGTCGGTGTATCCCACCGTCACGGCCTTGCCGCCGGGCGGGTTGGTGAGCGTCACCTTGAAGTAGAGGAAGCCGCCGCCTTCGTCGACAGTCGGCGCATCGATGGAGAGGGTGGGCGCCGGATCGTTGTCGGTGATGGTGACGGTGGCGAAGTACTGGCTGGCGCCGCCGGGCAGCGTGAGGCCCCTCGGCTGATCGAAGCGCACGCACAGGGTCTCGTCGCCCTCGTGGTACGCATCGTCCACCAAGTATGTCCAGAAGGATTGCTCCCTGCTGTTGGGGCTTGACTTGTCCCACTCGATCACTTGACTCGGGAAATTCGTTCGCGGCGTTTTGTTCGCGCTGCCCGAGCCAGCCGCCAGATCCCGCGCGGTAGCGGTGGCTTGGCAGCCGCCCCCGTTGACGAACGAGGCCCTGACGCTGGGGTTGCCGCCGCTGGTGCCGATTTTGCCCTCAAGGCGCAGCGGCAGCCGAAAGCCGACATGCGATGCCCCTCCCCGGACTTCAACATTGCCCTCCCCCACCCTCATGTCCTGAATGCTCAGCACGCGATCGGGCAAATCTCCGTCGTTCTTGATGGGCACGATAATCTGGTGCTTCCCGCTCGATTTCCGTTTGTAGTAGTCATTGGGGAGCAAGGTCACCGCGACCTGTCCGCTGCGGTTGTCATCGACGATGTTGGTGCGCGCGATTGATACGGGAAAGTCGTAGCGCGAGTTCGTTGGTTCCACCGCGCCTTGCGCGAACTCCCGGTCATCTTGCTGGCCAGACGGGATGAAGTTGAATGCGCCTTGGTTGTTGCTATCCGTTTCGCGCACCTTCGCCCGGAACGTGACCGGCCCGCCGAAGGCGTTGGTGCGCCGCAATGGGACATTGAGGTTCGCGCCCTCGACAATGCCGTCTCTTTCGAGCGCCGCGGCCGCGGTCGGCTCGATTTCCACATGCGGGCAAAGGGCCGGGTTGTCGTTTACAGGGATTTTCACCTCCCTCGCGCCGATTATGGTGTATGGAGGGAAGGCTGTGCTGTTTCGCAGCTTGACGGTAATGGTCCCGTTTTTTTCGCACTTCGCGCTTGTCTGGGTTCGGATTGGTGGGAGTGTGTGATCAGCGTTAGAAATTCTTAGGATCTGTTTGCCGCCTTCTTGAGAGCGATCGAGCAGGTCGAGATCGGGATCGTCGATGACTTCATAGCGCACGGCATAGGTTTGAATTGGTGCACTGTTACCGAAGGTGCGAATCTTGACGTTGATCGTGTCGCCTTCGGTGTAGCTGCCTTGATCCGCAGCCGGCAAGAGGCTGACGTAGCCGCCAGGCTTTTCCGGCATCTGCGCATACGTTTCGGCAAAAGGCAACAACAGGCACAGCGCGGCGAGCTGCGCACCGAATCCCCGCGCAGATGTGGCACGGACAGGCAGCCCCACGATGCTGTTTAGCAAACGGCGCGGCATGACAGAAACCCGCGCACCATGAATGCGCGGGCAACGGGCAGGGGAGGCCAGAAGCCCGCTGAACGCCCCCACGGCAGCGGCGCGGGAAAGCAACCGCTCGATGCGGTTCAGCAAACGGCGCAGCATGACGGAAACCCGCGCACCATGAATGCGCGGGCGGAGGGCGGGCCGGCCCCGGCCGCGTTTACTCGGAACCAGCGCAGCGCCGGGAAGGATTCGGCGTGGGAAGTCCAACGCAGCGCCGGGAAAGGTTCGGAGCAGGAAGTGTCGCGCCGCGGCGTGGCGACGCCGGCGGAGGCGTCGGACCGCGGGACCGAGTCAACAGCGGGAGGGTCAGGCCGTGGCGCCGCGCCGCCGGCCGGCCTGCACGGGAACAGGCAGGGTCGAGGGAACGGGGGGGAGCGAGCCGCCGCGCGCCCTCCGCTTGAACCGGACGCACTCACGGCTCGGCCCGGTCGAGCTTGGCAGTGATGCGAACCCACCCGATGCCCCCTGTCAGCCCCTTGCGGCGTGACAGTCCAGGCGCTGAACGCATCGCGGGATACGCAAACATCAAGACGCTTCCTGTGGCGCTCCTCTCCAGAGGCTCATGGTCGGGTCCAGGCGCTCATGGCCGAGGGACCGTCCCGGAGCCATCACCCTGCGGCAGGAAAGAGTCCTCTGCCGTGGAGCAGGGTCCAGGGTCTTGTGGGAGCGCGGGCGTCTTGACGATATGGACGATTACGGGCTTTCGGCCGATCGTCCATTGCGAGCCCTGGCATTACGAGCCTCGGGGCGCACCGTCGGCGGATCATCCATGGCGGGCAGTACGAGCCTCAGGCCGAACAGCGATTACGGGCCTTTGGCCTCGGTGGCCAAGATATCCGCGCTCCAGGGACGGCACCCTGCCCGAGCGTGCTTGCACGGCAACACTCGGGTGCGGCTCATGTCGGCCCCCCGTGGTCGTCACGGGGGGTACATCCGGTTTGTGGTGACCCCGTACTGTGAGAGCGTCACACTCTCGCCCACGAGGGCAGGAAGCCCTCGTCTCAGGATCTCGGAGGCCGGGGGACGAGCAATCTCACGAATGAGACCCACCCGTTGCCACCCGACCTCACGCTGGGGGCACCAGAGACACCCGCCAGCTACGTGCACCGTCCTGGGGGACAGTTTACCCGATTATCGGCCCCGGGATTCGGGGTTGGGGTTGGGTCGGGATCGGGTCTGTAGGGATCGGGTCGGGCTCGGTGCACCGAGCCCGCAGCGCTATCCCAACTTGAGGAAGGTGATAAGCAGCCCGCTCTGGGCGATCAACGCGCCGAACAGCCATTTCAGCAGCTCGGACTTGATCGCCTCCATCCGCCCCTCGATCCGGGCGATCTCGGCCTTGGTCTCCTGGCGCAGGGCGTCGATGCCGGCCTTGGTCTCCTGGCGTAGGGCGTCGATGCCGGCCTCGACCCGGGCGATATCCGCCTTGGTCTCCTGGCGCAAGGTTTCGATGCCCGCCTCGACCCGGGCAATCTCGGCCCGAGTGTCCTGGCGCAGGGCGTCGATGCCGGCCTTGGTCTCCTGGCGCAGGGCGTCGATGCCGGACTGAGTCTCCTGGCGCAGGGCTTCGATGCTGGACTGAGTCTCCTGGCCCTGCTTCTCCACACTAGCCGCGAGCCGGGCGAAATCTTCCTTGGTCGCCAGATTGGCGTTGAGCAGGGCGACCTGCTCATCGGCCAGGATTTCCGCCTGCGTCTCGGTGAAGCCGCCCTCCATCAGGCGCTTCACGAACCGGTGGGTATCGAACTCGATGGCTGCACTCACGCTGCGACCCCCGACATGCCTGCGACGCGGGACAGGCGCCCGCCCCTCGAAGACTGCCCGACGCCGCCCGATCCGGCAAGCGCCGCACCAGGCGCCGCGACCCTGCCTCCACTCGTGGCGCCGAGGGGCTTTACCGGGTGAGCGTGGTCAGGGCTTCCAGATACAGGTTGGCGCGCGCCTTGGAGAAGAAGTCGAAGAACAGCGCGGCGACGCCGACGACGATCATCGTGAGCCCGATGCCCTTGAGCGTCGGCGCGGGCACGAACAGGAATGTCGCCAGTCCTCCCGCGATGAACACCGAACCCACCGCGAAGGTGTAGAGGTACCAGCCCATAAACCCTTCGACCCGCGCGATTTCCCGCTCGACGAATGCGGCGGGGTCGCGCACATGGGCTTCGGTGAACGCGTCGATCCGCCGCACGTTGCGGATCTCCGACACGATGCCGTTGGCGACGATCAGCACGCCGACGACGAGCAGCGGCGCAATCAGGGCACGCGCCGCGGGCGTCACCGCGAACTTCCAGAGCAGGCCGGTCGAGACGATGAGGAGAAAGGCCAGGACGCCCGCCGCCGCGCCTTCCATGCGCTCCCCCTGGACCCAGGCCAGGGCATGGTCGAGCGCGTTCATGCGTTGCCCCCTTTCACGAACCGGTGGGTAAAGAACGCGATGGCTGCACCCATGCTGCGATCCTGGACATGCTTGCGACGCGGGACAATCGCCCGCCCCCGAAGACTGCCCGACGCCGTCCGGTCGGGCAACCGCTGCGCTGCTCCACCGCTCCTCCGCTGCTCCGCTCCTCTCGGTAGACTTCCCCGTCGAGGCCGGGGCTCGCGGCCACCGAGACCCGGCTCGATCACGGGGCGGTCAACGTGCGCATCGGGGAAGCCCCCACGGCGGAGGTTCTACGCAACCTCTGTCACCAGGTCCGGGAGGATCATCCGGTCGTCGGACCGGAGGCCGAAAAGCGGGTGGGTGCGATGCGGGAAGCTATCGACGAGATCGCGTCGGCCCTGGAACGACTCGGACGAGGCTCGCCCTGGGACCCCGGCACGAAGGTGAGCGACGACTTCCTCGCCCCGCTCTTTCGCGCGTACTTCAGGAAGCTCGGCCTCCCGGAGGATCTCATGACCAAGAAAAGCTTCTACGAGCTCGCCGAGCATGTGGCGCCGGAGGAACTGGACCCGGAAGTCCGGGAAAAGCTCGACGCCATCGCCGCTGTCGCGGCCAGCGCGACACCCGTCGGGGGGTGAGCCGAGTCAAACAATACAATCCTCGGGAGTTCCGGCCCCGAAGCCGGTCTCGCGATGGCGCGGATGCGCCGAGAGAGATGCACCCGTGGGCGGGGGCCTGTTCCCGGATCTCCATTCGGGACTGTTTCCGGGTTCCGGCTATGGTGCGGTGGTCAGTTGCTGGCCTGTGTTGAGCGGGAGACGAGTTCACGAAGGGCGGCGGCGCTCGCGTCCGACTGACGAATGAGCGCATCGAGTGCACGCGCGTGCGTTTGTCGATCCTTCGCGCGTTCCTCGCTCGAACGGTTCATGGCGCGGATGCCGTACCAGACGATGCCGATCTGTCCGAGACCGATCGCGGCGCTGGTGGCAAGGGAGGCAATCTCGAAGGTGGTCATCCGTTTGTCTCCAGTGGCGAACGGTTCGAGGACACACTCGCCAGGTTTCAGCGGTGCACTCGTGCGCTCCGCGGCGCGGTGGGGGTCAGGCACCGTGCGAGACGCCGACTCGACCGCGCTTGAGCGCCTCACAGCCGCCATCAAGGTCGCCTATCCTACCCGCTCGTGCGTTCGCCTGCGCGGATTGCGGATCACCATTGGTGGATCATCATCGCTGATGCCGGTATCGAGGACGGTCGGATCTCCGGACACTCGCTCCGAGTCGGGGCCGCGCAGTCACTCGCCGCTGCCTGCTGGCTCGCCCGGGCACGGGTTGCGGCTCCGCATCAATCGCCCATAATGCTCGCTGCGCATCGGCGGGAGAGCATGGTGGCGGGAATGAGCGATTCGGACATCGGATTCGTCGGCGGCGGCAACATGGCCACCAGCCTGATTGGCGGGCTCGTCGCGAACGGGACGCCTCCCGGTTCGATCCGGGTCTCGGACCCGGATACTGCGAGGCTCGATGCCCTCGTGGAGCGGTTCGGCGTGCAGGCCGGCGCCGACAACGCCGAGGTGGCGGCGCGTTGCGCCACGGTGGTGCTGGCGGTCAAGCCGCAGATCATGGGCACGGTGGTGCGGGAGCTCGCCCCGACCCTCGGGGAGCACGCCCCGCTCCTCGTGTCCATCGCGGCCGGAGTGCGCGAGACGGACATCAACCGCTGGTCGGGCGGGGACATGGCGATCGTGCGCACCATGCCGAACACGCCGGCGCTGGTCGGCTGCGGCGCGACCGCGCTCTGCGCCAACGCGAAGGTCGACGCCGGCCAGCGCGAGCGCGCCGACGCGATCCTGAAGGCGGTGGGCATCACGATCTGGGTGGACGACGAGGCCCAGCTCGATGCGGTCACCGCACTCTCGGGGAGCGGCCCCGCCTACTACTTCCTGCTCATGGAGATCATGCAGGCGACGGGCGAGGCGATGGGCCTCGACGCGGAGGCGGCCCTGCGGCTCACGTTGCAGACCGCGCTCGGCGCCGCCCGCATCGCCAACGAGAGCGACGAGCCGCCGGCGGTGCTGCGCGAACGGGTGACCTCGCCAGGCGGCACCACCGAGCGCGCGCTGGTCACGATGCGCGAAGGCGGCATCGACAAGGTGGTGGGGGACGGCATCCGGGGCGCGCGCCAGCGATCGATCGAGCTTGGCGACGCGCTCGGGGATTGAGAGGGGACGAGGGGTGGCCGAGTCGAGAGCTGAAGGGGCGGAGAGGGTGAGTGAGTGCTCGCAAATGTCGGCTCGAGCTACGGGACCCGTGCTCTCCGACGACGGCGACAGGGTAGAATCGCATGTAGATCAGGCGGTTGCGGCGCTTGCGCCTGGCCGCAGCCCGTGGCCGGGGCTACGACCGTAGTCTGAGACGGACGGAACCATGGGCGGACACGTTGGAAACGCGGCCACGTTCCTGATCGAGACCCTGTTCGGGGTCTACATCTTCATCGTCATGCTCCGGCTCCTGCTCCAGTGGGTGCGGGCGGACTTCTACAACCCGTTGTCGCAGTTCATCGTCCGGGCGACCCAGCCGGTGCTGGCGCCGATGCGGGGCGTACTCCCGTCCGTCGGCGGTATCGATCTCGCCTGTGTCTCCCTCCTCGTCGCCCTTCAATTTGTCGAGCTTTGGCTGATCGCGGGCCTGCTCGGCCACGGCGTGGCGGTCGTCGCCCTGCTCGTGCTCGCGGTGGCGGAGATCGTCCAGCTTGCGATCTACGTCTTCCTGTTCTCGATTCTGATCCAGGTCGTCATGAGCTGGATCAACCCCGGCTCCTACAACCCGATGCTCGGTGTGGTCCACAGCCTGAACGAGCCGCTGCTCGGGCCGGCCCGGCGCATCGTCCCGCCGATCGGCGGACTCGACCTGTCGCCGATCGTGGTGATGATCGGACTACAGCTCGTCGGCATCCTCGTGGTGGGACCCTTGCGCCAGATTGCGGGGACGCTGGGCTGAAGGGAGGTTCCGCCGAGGTATTCGGCAGTCGTCCTGATCAGAACAGAACTTCCGGCTTGGTACTCTGCGTCAGATAAACCACGGCGTGCGTTCAAGCACCGGATGCAGTCTGACGACGAGCAATCCGCCCTCCCGATTCGTATTGGCGTACCCCGAGACGCACTCCATAGTCCCAAGTCAGCATAGTTGGTGGGGGATTCCTACAGCGGCAGATGCCCCTGTAGCGCATTGAGGCGGTGGCGCCGTTCCCGGTAGTCGGGGACGATGGCGCCCACCATCGCCCAGAAACGTGGGGAATGATTCATGTGTCGGAGATGGCACAGTTCGTGGACGACCACGTAGTCGGCGAGGGCGCTCGGCACCATCATCAGGCGCCAGTTGAGGCTTACTGTTCCGCGGGTCGAGCAGCTCCCCCAGCGCGAGCGCTGCCCGCGGATGATCACCCGCGACGGGCGCACGCCGAGCCGCGGCGCATAGTGCTCGACTCTTCCGGCGAGGTGCGTCGCCGCTTCCCCGCGATACCAGCGCTCGATCAGCGCTCGCAGCTCGGATTCACCGAGCGAGGTGGTACCGACCCGCAGGACCGGACCGCGGCGCTCCACCCGCCCCCTCGACGATCCGGCGCATTCGAAGAGGTCGGCCTGGGCCCGCGACCGGATCTCGAGGCGCACCTCCCCGTCGAGCAGCGGAAGGCAGGCGCCGGTGACGAGGCGGGGGCGTTGCGCGAGTCTTGCCCGCGCAGAGGCCATCGCATTCAGGACCCAGTCGGCGTTCCGGAGCAGCATCTCCCGAGCCCGGTGCACGCCGAACCGCCAGGGCGCACGGACCTCGATCGTGCCCTCGTCGTTGACCAGGATATGGGCGTGGCGGCGGCACGGCACGCGCTTGAAGACGTAGGGGACTTCAGCGGTGCCGAGCCGTACGACATCGCTCCGCTCAATCGTCGCTGGCACCGAAACCCTCCATGGTTACTGCGCACGGGTTACCGCACACGCCCTCCCCGCCCGGCGAGTCTCCGGCTTCGCCGGACCGGAGCATCGCGGACCTGCGGCGAGTCGCCCGCTGCGGGGCTTCGGCGCGGGGGCGAAATACCCGCGCCCGGAGGTATCGCCCTGACGCGGTCGAGGCATGGCGACGCCAGGCCGTCGTCGGTACGGCTCCCGGCGGCCGCTTCGCCTCTGCTCAGCCGAACACCGCCCCGGCGATCATCGGCCACTGGCGTTCCAGATCCTCGGTGGGGCGGCGGCGCAGTCCGCTCGCGCTGTACTGGTGCATGCGCCCGATGATGAACGCGATCATGAGGTTCGCGCTCGCGCCGGCCCGGCTTCGCTGGGCGAGGTTCGCGTCGCCGGCGTCGCGGATGATGGTCCGGAGCTGGGTCTCCAGGCGCTCGAAGAACCGGCCGACCCGCTCGACGAGCGCCCGATCCTCCCCCACCAGCGCTTCGCCGAGGAGCACGCGGGCGATGCCGGCGTTCTGCTCCGCAAACCTGAGCACGATGGCGACAATCCGCTCGCAGCGGCGCTCGGCCGAATCGGGCTCTTCCGAAACGATGCGGTTCACCAGCCCGAACACCGCATCCTCGGCAAACCCGATGAGCGCCTCGAACATCGCCGCCTTGCCCGGGAAGTGTCGATAAAGCGCTGCCTCCGAGACTCCCACCACTCCCGCAAGGCGCGCGGTGGTGATTCTCGACGCGGGGTGCTGTTCGATCTCCCGCGCGAGCGCTTCCAGGATCTGCTGGCGGCGCGGGACCGGCTGACGTTCGGTCACGATGGCGCCCTCCGGCTGATGAAGGTGCCCATGCCCGCGTTGGTGAACACCTCCAGCAGCACCGCGTGCTCGGCCCGGCCATCGACGATCTGGGCCGTGTTCACCCCGCCCTGCACCGCGTCGAGCGCGCAACGCACCTTCGGGAGCATCCCGCCGACGACGGTGCCGTCCGCGATGAGGGACTCCACGCCCTTGACGTCGAGCGACGGGATCAGCTTGCCCCTGCGGTCGAGCAACCCGGGGGTGTTGGTAAGGAGCATGAGCTTCTCCGCTGCGAGCGCCTGTGCGAGCTTGCCGGCCACGAGGTCGGCGTTGATGTTGTAGGACATGCCGTCGTCCCCGACCCCGATCGGCGCGATGACCGGGATGAAGTCGCCGCGCGCGAGGTGCTCCAGCACTCCGGTGTCGATGCTTGCGACCTCTCCGACGTGGCCGATGTCGATGATCTCCGGGGCGTCGAGCTCCGGGCGGCTTCGGGTCATGGTGAGCTTGCGGGCCTCGATGAGTCCGCCGTCCTTTCCGGTGAGCCCCACTGCCTTGCCGCCGTGGCCGTTGATGAGGTTCACGATCTCCTTGTTCACGAGACCGCCGAGCACCATCTCGACGACGTCCATGGTCTCGGCGTCGGTGACGCGCATCCCCTCGACAAACCGCGTCTCCTTGCCGATACGCGCGAGCAGCCGACCGATCTGCGGGCCGCCACCGTGCACCACCACCGGATTCACGCCCACCAGCTTCAGCAGGACGATGTCACGCGCGAAGCTGCTCTTCAGCGTTTCGGCCTCCATCGCGGCGCCGCCGTACTTGACGACCACGGTCCGACCCTGGAACCGCTGGATATAGGGCATCGCCTCAGCGAGAACCTTCGCGGTGCGCACCGCTGATTCGGGGTTGCGGGTCACGACGTGGCGTCTCCCGGTTTCAGGTCGGATGATGCGGCGCGAACGGGTCTGCGGATCAGGCCCGGCCGGTGTGACCGAATCCGCCTTCGCCGCGTTCGCTCTCGGCGAAGGTGTCCACCACCTCGAACCGGGCGCGCGCGACGGACAGGAAGACGAGCTGGGCGATGCGGTCGCCGGGCTCGACCGTGAAGGGTTCGTGGCCGCGGTTCCACACCGAGATGCCGACCGGCCCCTGATAGTCGGAGTCGATGAGCCCGACGAGGTTGCCGAGCACGATGCCGTGCCGATGCCCGAGCCCGGAGCGGGGCAGCACCACCGCCGCCAGACCGGGGTCCGCGATGTGGATGGCGATGCCGCTGGAGACGAGCACGGTTTCGCCGGGCGCGATGGTGGTCGGCGCGTCGATGCACGCCCGCAGGTCGATACCGGCCGCGCCCTCCGTCTCGTGGCGCGGGAGCGGGAACTCGCTCCCGATCCTCGAATCGAGGACCTTAAGCCGGATGCTCTGCACGATACCGTTCGGCGACGAGGCCGACGAGGCTGCGGGCCAGCTCCGCCTTGGAAGCGAGCGGGAACTCGCGGCGCCCGCCATCGCGCCACAGCACGCTCAGCGCGTTGCACCCGCTCGCGAACCCGCGATCCGGAAGCCCCACCCGGTTGGCCGCGATCATGTCGAGCCCCTTGCGCTCCAGCTTGTCCCGGGCGTGCGCCTCCACCGACTCCGTCTCCGCCGCGAATCCCACCGTGAACGGGCGGTCGGCCAGCGCCGCGACACCCGCCACGATATCCGGGGTGCGCACCAGATCGAGCGCGGCATCGAGCGCGCCGGGGCCGTCGCCCTTCTTGATCTTCTGCTCGGCGCGGTGCGCGGGCCGGTAGTCCGCAACCGCGGCGACGGCGACGAAGATGTCGCAGCGCGCCGCCCGCGCCATCACCTGCGCGTGCATCTCCTCGGCGCTGGTCACGTCGACGCGATCCACCCCGGACGGCGCCGGCAGCGCGGTGGGGCCGCTCACGAGCGAGACGAGAGCGCCCTCTTCCGCCGCGGCGGCCGCAACCGCGTATCCCATCTTCCCGGAGCTGTGGTTGGTGAGATAGCGCACCGGGTCGAGCGCCTCCCGGGTCGGGCCGGCGGTGACGAGGACCTTCACTCCCTCCAGCGCGCCGCCGCGGAACCGGGACTCGATGCGGACCGCGATCGCTTCGGGCTCCAGCATCCGGCCCGGACCGACCTCCCCGCACGCCTGATCGCCCTGCGCGGGGCCCAGCATCTCGACGCCGCGATCACGCAGCGTGCGCACATTCTCCCGCGTCGCGGGGGCCTGCCACATCTGCTGGTTCATCGCCGGCGCGAGCACCAGCGGCGCCGTCGTCGCGAGACACAGGGTGGCGAGGAGATCGTCGGCAAACCCGTGCGCGAGCCGCGCGAGCAGGTTGGCGGTGGCCGGCGCGACGAGCACCAGATCCGCCCATCGGGCCAGCTCGATGTGACCCATCCCGGCCTCGGCCCGCTCGTCGAGCAGTGCGCAGTGCACCGGGTTCGAGGAGAGCGCCTGGAAGGTCAGCGGGGTCACGAACTCCCGCGCCGACGCGGTCATCACCACCCGAACGTCGAAATTTCGGTCACGCAACCGTCGAACCAGGTCGCATGCCTTGTAGGCCGCGATGCCGCCGGTGACTCCGAGCAGGATTTTGCGGTTGGGTGGTCTCGACATGGCGGCTAGAGTGTACCCCGCATGTCCCGCCTCTCACGAGCCCGAGGGCCGCGGGGCCACGGGACGGGCGCCGGACCAGCGGCAACCTCGGGGCGAGGACGTCCCGCCCGCGAGGGTGGGGGCGGAATGCTCCCCCGCATCCGGGAATTTCCGGACGCGGATGTGAGGGGGCCCGCGGGTCGGGCGCATGTCCGGGCCTGCGGGCATCGCGACGGCGGGCGTCGTCGAAACGGAGTCACCATGCCTATTACCGACTGGCCGCGCGACGAGCGGCCGCGCGAGAAGCTGCTTGCCCGGGGTCCCGCGGTGCTGTCCGACGCGGAGCTGCTCGCGCTGTTCATCCAGACCGGCACCCGCGGCTCGTCCGCCCTCGACGTCGCGCGCACCGCGCTCGATCAGGCGCAGGGGTTGCGCGGGCTTCTCGACCTCGATCCCGCCCGTCTCGCGGGCATCGCCGGGATCGGGCCGGCCCGAACCGCGCTGATCAAGGCCGCGATCGAGCTCGCGACCCGATATCTCGAAGCGCGGGTCCGACGCGTCGACGCGCTCACCAGCCCCGCCCACACCAGCCGATTCCTGTGCGCCCGATTACGGTCGCGCCCGCACGAGATATTCGCGTGCCTGTTCCTGGACAATCGCCACCGGGTCATCCACTTCGAGGAGATGTTCCGGGGCACCATCGACGGTGCCAGCGTCCATCCGCGCGAGGTGGTCAAGCGGGCGCTGGAGCTCAACGCCGCCGCCATCATCGCCGCGCACAACCACCCCTCCGGCGTGGCCGAACCGAGCCGGTCGGACCGCGCCATCACCAGCAAGCTGCACGACGCGCTGGCGCTGGTGGACGTG
Source organism: Thiotrichales bacterium (assembly GCA_026709935.1). GTDB lineage: Bacteria > Pseudomonadota > Gammaproteobacteria > HK1 > HK1 > HK1. Next base: position 11,697 of record JAPOSC010000011.1, on the reverse strand, counting down.
AGGCTGATCGATCACTTCGTGATCGGGGACGGGGAAGTGGTGTCGTTCGCCGAACGGGGACTGCTTTGATTATGATTCAGGCTACCCCAGACACCCCGGCCGCCCCCGCCATGAACGAGCCGAGCTTCACCATCGGGATCGAAGAGGAGTACCTGCTCGTCGACGCCGAGACCCGTGGGCTCATCCACGAGGCGCCTCCGACGATGCTCGCGGAGTGCGAGGCGTTGCTCGAAGGGCAGGTGACTCCGGAGTTCCTGCAATGCCAGATCGAGGTCGGTACCCGGGTCTGCGCCACCATCGGGGAAGCCCGGGCCGACCTGGAGCGGCTGCGCGGCACGGTCGCGTCGGTCGCCCGCTCCCACGGACTGCGGCTCGTCGCGGCCTCGACGCATCCGTTCGCGGTCTGGGGCGAGCAGATGCGCACCCGGAAGGAGCGCTACGAGACCATCGAGCATGACCTTCAGGGGGTGGTGCGCCGCCTCGTCATCTGCGGCATGCACGTCCACGTCGGGCTCGACGACGACGCGCTGCGCATCGACCTGATGAACCAGATGAGCTACGTGCTCCCGCACCTGCTCGCGCTGGGCACCTCGTCTCCGTTCTGGCAGGGGAACCATACCGGGCTCAAGTCCTACCGGATCTCGGTGTGGGACGAGATGCCGCGCACCGGGCTGCCGGAGCAGTTCGAAAGCCACGGCGAATTCCAGCGCTTCGTGGATGTGCTGACCCGCACGGGGGTCATCGAGGACGGAACGAAAATCTGGTGGGACGTGCGCCCGAGCGTGCGGTTTCCCACCCTGGAGATGCGGATCAGCGACATCTGCACCCGGCTCGAGGACACCATGTGCATCGCGGCGCTGTACGTGAGCTGGCTGCGGATGCTTTACCGGCTGCGGGTGAAGAACCAGCGCTGGCGGCGCTACCCGCGCATGTTCATCGCCGAGAACCGGTGGCGCGCCCAGCGCTACGGCATCGACCAGGGTCTCGTGGACTTCGGCCGCGGCACCGTCGTCGATTACCCGGAGCTCATCGAGGAAATGATCGAGCTCTGCGCGGAAGACGCCGAGGCACTCGGCTGCACCGCGGAGGTCACACATGCCCGCCGGATCATCGAGCGCGGCACGAGCGCCCACTGGCAGGTCCGCACCTGGCGCGACGCCCTCGCGGCCGGCGCGAGCGAGCAGGAGGCGCTCCGGACGGTGGTCGACATGCTGGTCGAGGAGACGATGCACGACATCGCATGAATACCCCGGGTGGGACTCACACCGCATCATCCGTCATGGGGCAACGCATCCACCGCGCCCTCGGCATGACGTGCCTGGAGATGCGGTGCTGATGGGTTGCATGCGCCGGATCGCCGTCAAGACGCGACCAACGAAGGAAGAGCGGTTCGAGATGCCGATCGAGGAACACCGCGAGGTCGCCCGACCCGGCGGTGCGGGCCGGAAGGCTGCGTACAATGGCGCATCCGAACACCTTCCAGAGGAGGTCACGATGAGCCAGTCAGCCGCAGCCAGGGTCCAGCCTTTCGAGCGCGACCCGATCGCGACCGTCGACGGTCTGATCGTCCGCGCCCGCGCGGCGATGGATGCCTTCGTGGATTCGGGCCAGGCCCGGGTCGACGAGGCGGTGACCGCGATCGCGTGGTCGCTCTACAAGCCGGAGCACGCCGAGGCCCTCGCCCGGATGGCGGTGGAAGACACCGGCATCGGCAATGCGTCCGACAAGGTGCTCAAGAACCAGCGCAAGACCTTCGGCACCCTGCGCGATCTCATGCGGGTGAGGAGCGTCGGGATCATCGAGGAGCAGCCCGAACTCGGGCTGGTGAAGTACGCGAAGCCGGTCGGAGTGGTGGGGGCGGTGACCCCCTCGACGAATCCGGCGGCCACCCCGGTAAACAAGGCGATGATGGCGCTCAAGGGCCGGAACGCCATCGTCATCGCGCCCTCACCGGCCGGACTCGCGACCACCACGCGCACGGTTGAACTCATGCGTGCAGAGCTCGAGAAGATCGACGCCCCGGCGGATCTCGTTCAGGTACTGCCACCCCCGGTGGACAAGCCCCTGACCAACGCGCTGATGGCCGCATGCGACCTCGTGGTCGTCACCGGCTCGCAGAACAACGTGCGCAACGCCTACCGCAGCGGCACCCCGGCCATCGGAGTGGGGGCCGGGAACGTACCGGTGATCATCGATTCGAGCGCGCACCTCGACGCGGCGGCGGAGAAGATCTGCAAGTCGAAGTGCTTCGACAACGCGACGTCGTGCTCGTCGGAGAACTCGATCGTCATCCTCGATGACGTATACGACGACGCCATCGCCGCTCTGGAACGCGCGGGCGGATACCTCGCCGACGCGTCGGAGAAGGAGGCCATCCGCAGTACCCTCTGGGTGGACGGAAAGCTCAACCGAAGGGTCATCGCGAAGGATGCAGACGTGTTCGCGACCGAGTGCGGGCTCGACGGCGCGGCGCACGCCTCGAAGTTCTTCATGGTGGAGGAGACCGGGGTCGGCCGCGACCACCTCTTCTCCGACGAGAAGCTCGCACTCGTCCTCACCGTCTACCGGGCGAGTTCGTTCGACAACGCCATGGACCGGGTCCGCGCCATCATGGACTTCAAGGGCCGGGGCCACTCCGTCGGCATCCACACCGAGGACCTCGCCCACGCCCGCCGCCTCGCCGAGGAGCTCGACACCGCGCGCGTGCTCGTGAACATGGCGCACACCTTCGGCAACGGGGGCGGTTTCGACAGCGGCCTCAACTTCACCCTGTCCATGGGCTGCGGGACGTGGCAGGGCAACAGCATCAGCGAGAATCTCAGCTACCGCCACTTCCTCAACATTACCCATCTCGCGGTGCCGATCCCCGAGGACCGGCCTCCCGAGGAAGCGCTGTTCGGCGCCTACTGGGACAAATACGGGAAATAGACGCACTCCGAGCCGTTATTCCAAGGGGGATATGGTGGCAGTCGAGACGCGCGGGGTAGGGTTTCGCGTCCGACCAGGAGGGAGGCTCCGTGGAGATTCCTCAGGCGATCGACACCTCGGGTTGTTCCCACCTGCCCCCCGCGCCGAAATCGACCCGGCCCCGGAGTCGGTCCGAATGACCGACGCCGGGGCTCAGACGGCATCCGTTCCGTTCGGCCGAGCCTTGACGGCAAGCTATGGCGTGCTGTTCGGCCGGCAATGGCCGGCATGGGTGGGCGGCGTCCTGTTCGGGATCCTCAGCATCGCGCTCTTTGCGTGGGAGAAGCCCTGGAGCGTCGCGGACGGCGTGAGGAACTGGGGCGACTGGCTCCTGAATGCGATCAACGTCACCGATACGCTGATCATCGACCCGCACCTCTACTCGACGTCGGTGCTGAACCTCGGAATCATCGGCGGAGCGCTCGCCGCCGCGCTGCTCTCGCGCCAGTTCCATATCCGCGGCGCCCCGCCATGGGAGCTTCTCAAAGGCGTGGTCGGCGGATGCCTGATGGGTATCGGCGCCTCGCTTTCCTTCGGCTGCAACATCGGCGGCTTCTTCAGCGCCACCAGCGCACTCTCGCTGGCCGGACCGGCGATGATGCTCGGCCTGCTGGTCGGAGCCCTCGTCGGCCTCAAGCTGCTGTTATGGGAGGTGAGCTATCTCGAGCTGCCGGAGTGGATGAGCCGCTCCGGCCGATCCGGCTCCGCCGGTCCGTCGGCGACCTGGCGCAGACTCCAGCCACTCGCGGGCGCCGCGATCCTGGCGCTCGGGGCCGTGCTTGCGCTCGTCTACGACGGCCTCGAATACACGACCCGGGCCGGACTGCTCGGGTTCGGCCTGTTCATCGGCATCATCATGCAGCGCACGCGCTTCTGCTTCGTGCGGGCCTTTCGCGAGCCCTTCATGACCGGACACGCCGACGCCACCCGGGCGGTGGCGATCGCGGTCGTGATCAGTACCCTCGGATTCACCTACCTGAAGTGGGCCGACTTCAAGGACTGGGAGGTCTTCGTCCGCGACAGCTTCTGGCTGGGCAGCCTGCTCGGCGGCTTCATCTTCGGCGTCGGCATGTCGCTCGCCGGCGGTTGCGCTTCCGGTTCGCTGTGGCGGGCCGGCGAAGGACACGTGAAGCTCTGGGTGGCGCTGGCCTGCTTCGCGCTCTCCGCGTCGTACTTCCGGGTCTGGCTCACCGAGAGCGGGCGCAGTGACCGTCTGGGCGAGGCCGTGTTCCTGCCCGATTACGTGAGCTGGGAGATGGCCGCGGGCGCGGTGATCGCCCTGATGGCGACATGGTATCTGTGCATGACCTGGAACGAGCGCAGGCAGAAGTTCCTGATGATGTGATGGTGTAATGTGACATGGGCCGCGTGTCCGGGCCGGACCGTGGACGATGCTGGTGACCCGACGGGGCATCGCGGCAGTGGCAGGCGGAGGACGACACGGGAGAAAGGAGCATGAAGTTCAACAGTCGGATCGTGGCGGGCGCGAGTGCGCTCGCGCTGTGCCTGACCGCCGGAAACGCGGCGGGGATGGGCAAGAAGTTCGGGGCACCCACCGAGGGGATGAGCGTGGAGGAGTATCAGTCGCTGGTCTTCCTCGACCCCCAGAACACGGTGCGCATGGACTGGGATGCGGTACGGGGCATGGAGGGGTACTTCCTCATCGACAATCAGGGTGAGCCCACCGTGTCCGTGGTCGACTACCACAAGGGCGAGACCATCCGGAAGCTCGACATGGGCGAGACCGGCAACCATCACTTGTGGGTGATCCCGGGCGCGCGCTACGTGTGGTCGTCCCAGCGTTACGAGTCGGATACGTTCTGGACCATCGATCTCGCGACCATGGAGGTGGTGGACAAGTTCCCGCTGAGCATGGGCGACAAGAAGATCATCGCGCCGCTCCACATCGGCTTCGCCTATACCCAGCCGCTGGCGGTGGTGGGCAACATCCTCGACAAGGAGAATGGTTACCTCACCCTGATGAGCACCGCCACCCGGCGCCCGGTCGAGGTCATCGAGATCAGTTGCCACGGCGCGCGCGACGCAATGTTCACCCTGGACGACTCGAAGATCTTCACCTCCTGCCAGCAGGAGCCGCGAGGAATGGCAGTTGTCGATGTCGCGAGCCGCAATGAGATCAAGATGGTCGAGATTCCCGGCGGGCGGGCCGGCGCCATGACACCGGACGGCAAGTACTTCATGGTGGCCGGGAAGGGCGTGATCGCGGTCTTCGACACCGAGACGACGGAACTCGTGAAGAACATCGAGGTCCCGGGCGGCGGCGGCAACATCACCTGTCTCGCCGACTCGTCGAAGTGCTACGGAGGACTTCGCAAGGCCGAGGCGGTGGCGGTCCTCGACATGTCCGACCTGACGCTCGCGAAGGTGATCGAGACCGGCCCCGACGCCAACCGGCTCTACCTCAATCCCGCCAATCCGCGCTACGGGCTGTTCGCCAACGAGGGCGGGAAGTCGGACATCGTCACCATCATCGACACGCAGGAGGATGTTGCGGTCAAGAACATCTTCACCGGGCTCGGACCGCACAACATCGCGTACAACCCCGAGGGCACGCGGGCGGCGGTCACCACCAAGAAGGAGCCGGTGGCGACGCTGATCGACACGTCATCGGCCGATCCGATGGATTGGGATGTCGTCACCACCGACCTCGCGGCGGGGATCCAGAACAATGGCGTGCGCTGGGTTCCACGTCCGGAGGCGCTGGCGAAGGTGCTGAACTGACGGGCGAATCCGGGGGCTGACGGCAGCCGCATCAGTGCGAAAGCACTGCGCATGGGCACTGCGCCGGCCGCGCAGCCCCCGGGACCGACTACGCAACCAGAGGAATTCAACGATGAATATCGACGAGGGTCTCAGTCGCCGGCGCTTTCTCCGCTACGCGATGGTAAGCGGCGTGGCCGTACCCGTGTACGCGTCGACGGTGATCGGCAACGACGCGCAGGCAAGCATCCAGTTGCCCGCCGACCCGGACAATCTCACCGATCTGGAGAAGCTGCACATTCCGAAGGTCACGATTCCGCCGGTGGTCGAGGACGGCTCGCAGGCACCCATCGTGGTGGAGATGGATCACCCGATGGACGACGACCACTACATCAAGAGCATCCAGATCCTCAACTTCGACGACCCGATTGTCATCAAGGGCAAGTTCTACTTCACACCGGTGAACGGAGAGGTCTACGTCGGGACGCAGATCCGGCTCGATGGCGGCGAAGGCAAGGTGTGGGTCATCGCGGAGTGCAACCAGCACGGCCGCTGGGCCGCCAGCCGGAGCGTCAAGGTCGCAGCGGGCGGCTGCTAGTCTTCCCATGACGACCGTTCAGGATCGGCTCGTGCCCGCGCTCACCCTCGTTGTGTTGCTCCTGGCGCCGTTCTCCATGGCCGGCGCCTCCTCGGAACCAGTCGAGATCCGGATCCTCGGCACCAACGACATCCACGCCTACATCCGGCCGCTCCACTACCGCTATCTCGACGAGATCAAGCCGTGGGGCCGGCAGTCGCGCGAGGGCGACTTCGTCGCCAAGGCCGCCCTGCAGGGCAAGCTCGGGGGCATGGCGAACGTGGCCTCCGTCATAGAACGACTGCGTGCCGAGAAGCCCGGTCGGACCCTGCTGCTTGACGCCGGGGACACTTGGCACGGCGCAGGGATCTCGGTGTTCGACAAGGGCGTGACGATGGTGAAGATCATGAACACCATCGGTTACGACGCGATGGCCCTCGGCAACTGGGAGTTCATCTACAAGAAGGACCACCTCCTCGACCTCATCGACATGGCGCAGTTCCCGGTCGTCGTCTACAACGTGATGGACCGCGAGTGGGACGAGCCGGCCTTTCCACAGTACGTGATCAAGGAGGTGGGCGGCCTGAAGGTGGCGATCATCGGTGTCGCCTATCCTTGGCTCGCGCTCACGTCGGCGGCCATCCTTGGCTCGGCCGGCGACTGGAAGTTCGGGATCAAGGAGGAGGAGGCACGCGATCTGATTGCCAACATCCGCGAGGAGGAGGATCCGGACCTCGTGGTGATGGCCTCGCACGGCGGCTTCGGACTGGACCAGAAGTTCGCCCGCCGCGTCGACGGTATCGACGTGCTGCTGAGCGCTCACACCCACGACGAGATCTACGACCCGGTGGTGTGGAACGACACTATCGTCTACCAGGGTGGCGCCCACGGGAAGTTCGTCTCTCGCCTGGATGTGCGGGTCCAGGACAAGAAGGTCGTGGGCTACTCCTACGATCTCGTGATGGTCCGCCCGTCGGAGGTGGAGCCGCACCCCGAGGTCCAGCGCCTGATCGACGAGGCTTACCGACCGCACGAAAACCATCTGAACGAGGTGGTGGGCACGAATCATGCCCTCATCTTCCGGCGCGACTTCTGGGAGAGTCCCATGGGTGCGCTGCTGACCGATGCGCTTCGCGCCGTGACCGGGGCGGAGATCTCCTTCTTCCCGGCATGGCGCTACGGCGCCACTCTGCTGCCGGGACCGATCACGGTGGAGGATGTCTACGATCTCGTCCCGACCCACGGCCGAATCGTTACCTACTCGATGAGCGGCAAGTCGATCCGACGGCTGATGGAGAACATCCTCGACGGTGTGGTCGACAACGACCCCTACGCCAGGGTGGGAGGAGACATGATCCAGTTCTCCGGGATGGAGCTGGTCTACGACCTGTACAACCCCGATGGCGAGCGAGTCGTTTCGCTGTCGGTCAACGGGAAGCCCATTGAACCGGAAAGGCTCTACTCCGTGGCCTCGGCGCACACGCGGTTTCAGAACAATCCGCTGTTCGGCGCCCAGCATATCGACGAGAACGGACCGGTGTTCGTCGAGGCGCTCATCGAGTACATCCGCGCCAACTCGCCCCTGAAGCCGACAACCGACCGGCGAATCCGGGCCCGAGGCTCACAACGCTCGGATTCCTGAACGCTCCGAGAGCACAGGACGAACCAAGAGGAGAATGACCATGGCCGAGAAAATCAAGCCACCACGAATGCGCCTGCCGAGAAAGGTCAAGCAGGACGAGGTCTTCAAGGTGAAGGTGCGGTTCGACCATCCCTCCTTCACCGGTCTCGGGCGGGCGGACGTGGACGAGACGAAGTTCAATCGCGCCGTCCCCAGCCGGTTCATTCGGAACATGCTGGTGTACTACGGCGACGACCTGGTGAGCCGGTTCCGCATGTCATCGGGGATCGCCGACGACCCGCTGTTCACCTTCAAGCTCAAGGCGGTGAAGCAGGCGCCGATCAAGGTGGTATTCGTCGACAACGAGGGCGAGCGGTGGGAATCCTCGAAGGATCTGAAGATCAAGACATGAATGGAGAGGCGCTGATGGGCAAGGCAGCATCACCCGGCCAGTTGGCCCGGGCAGTGGTCCTGGGGCTTGGGCTCGCGCTGAGTGCCGCCGCGTACGCCGCCGCGGTCACCGAGGAGTTCCAGATCCAGGGTCTGGTCTCCCCGGCGAGCCCCAAGGCACTGGCCGCGGCGCTGGAGGAGCAACTCGCGGTCAAGGTGGTCGGGTTCGATTTGCGTGACACCGCGAGCGGTTGGCCGGTGATGCGGGTCGAGTTCGAAGAAGGCGCGGTCACGCGCGACGACGTCGCCGCCGTCATCGACCAGACCGAGGATCCGACCGGCCGAATGTTCAAGGTACACGCCGGGCCGCCGGTGCTCAGTGTGGCGCCACTGGCGGAAGAGATGACGGCGGCGGGAACGCTGGGCGATCCTCCGAGCGCGGCGCTGGAACTCACCAGTCCGGTCGAGGCCACCAGCGAGTCGCTGGCGCGGGGACTGAAGCTCTACGTCGCGAACTGCGTCAAATGTCATGGCGCGGACGGGGGCGGCACCGGGCCCTCGACCCATGGCATCGACACCGATCCCCGCAAACTCTGGGTCTGGGGCAGCGCGGGCGACGCAGCCGACGGGTATCTGTTCTCGGTCATCTCCGACGGGCGTACCGACATGCCGCCCTGGGGCCTGGTGCTCTCGGAGAACGAGCGCTGGGACCTCGTGAACTACATCAAGAGCCTCCCGCCGCCGCAGTAGCGAAGCGGGAAGCCGGGATTGCGGTGGACGTCATCGGCCGGCCCCTTCGGCCAGGTCGGTCGACGGGCGCCGCGGTGACGAAACCGAATATGTACCGGAGGCATTGAGACCATCGACGCCAGCGCGGACATCGTCACCCGGACCTTCGAGTCCGAGAGCTTCGAATCGCTGCTCGATGATCTCGCCAAGGAGATCGAGGTCCGCAACTACCGGGTCACCCGCATCTACGACATCGACAACATCTTCGAGCAGCCCGAGAGGGAGATCGGTCACACCATCTCCTTCGAGCGCTACAAGATCGTGGAGTTCTGCAACCTTGGAAGCTGCGCGGAGCTGATATCGCGGGAGTTGCTGGCCGGGGTGTTCATGCCGCTGCGATTCGTCGTCTACCGAAGAGCTGGGGCCGCCGATGCTTCGATCTCGTTCTTGAGGCCGAGCGCCTTCGCCCGCCGGTTCGATTCTCTGCCGCTCGTCGGGCTGGCCGCGGCACTGGAGAGGGACATGACCGATGTGGTCGATGAGTTGGGGTTCTAGTCCGGTTCGCGGGCTCGTCCCGGCGCGGATGTTCGTGGCGCTGGCGCTCGTGACGTTGCTGGCCGCGGCGCCGAACGCCGACGCCAGCGGCGGGAACATGCCCGTCGGCGGGGAGTTCACGCTCACGTCGCTCGCGGGGCCGGTCAATCTCAGCGACCACCAGGGCAAGGTGGTCCTGTTGTTTTTCGGCTACACCTCCTGCCCCGACATCTGCCCACTGTCCCTCGCGAGGATCGGCGCCTGCCTCTCGTCGCTGGAAGACGAGCAGGCGGCACAGGTGAGCGCCCTGTTCGTCACCCTGGACCCTGAGCGGGATACCGCCGAGCGCATGGGCCAGTACGCGGGATTCTTCCACCCCGGCATCGTCGGACTCACCGGCGACGCCAACGCCATCGACGACGTGACCGCCCGGTACGGAATCCCCTGGGAACGAAAAGCGGCGCCCGAGTCCGCCCTCGGCTACTCGATCTCCCATCCCGACACCATCCTCCTCGTCGACGCCGAAGGCACGCTGGTAGGCGAGGTCCGAGGCGAGGACGGCAGCGAGGTGCTTCGCAGCAAGGTACTGGAGCTCCTGACGCCCCGGGGTTGAAGATGTCGGCGTATCCGTGTTCGGTTCGCGTCATGGATTCCCGCCTCTTGGGCGTGGCGCCAAGGATGCTGACCACCGAATGACGCCACTGCACGTGGTCATCCTCGCGGCCGGGCAGGGCAGGCGCATGCAATCGAGCCGGCCGAAGGTGCTCCACCTCCTCGCCGGCCGCCCGCTGTTGTCCCATGTCGTCGACGCGGCGAACGCCCTCAACCCCGCGCGGGTACATGTCGTTCACGGCTACGGCGGCGGTATCGTGCGAGAAGCCATGTCGGCCGCCGATGTCGAGTGGGTGGAACAGCGCGAACAGCTCGGCACCGGTCATGCGGTGTCGCTGGCGATGCCCGGCATCCCGGACGATGCAACGGTGCTGGTGCTCTACGGTGATGTGCCGCTGGTCAATCCGGACACATTGCACGAGACGACGACGCTGGCCGCCGGTGGCGACATCATGCTGATGACGGTGGTGGTTGATGATCCCCGCGGATATGGCCGAATCGTCCGTGATCCGGATGGCCACGTGCTCGGCATCGTCGAGGAGCGGGACGCCGACGACGAGCAGCGCACCATTGCCGAGATCAACACCGGAATCCTCGCCGCCCACGCCGGAAGGCTGCGGGGGTGGCTCCGGGGTTTGAGCCGCGACAACGCCCAGGGTGAGCACTACCTCACCGATGTCGTTGCTCTCGCGGTCGGGGACGGGCTGTCGGTGCGCACTGTGCCGCCGGAGGCGATCGAGGAAGTGCTCGGGGTCAATGATCGCGTCGAACTCGCGGCGCTGGAGCGGTTCCAGCAGCGGCGGCTTGCGGAGAATCTGATGCGCGACGGCGCGAGCCTTGCCGACCCGACCCGCGTCGACATCCGTGGCCGCGTCAGTACGGGGCGCGATGTCTTCGTCGACGTCAACGTCGTGTTCGAAGGCGAGGTCGTGCTCGGCGATCGGGTGAACATCGGGCCGGGGTGTGTGATCAGGGATACGGTCATCGAACGCGACACGGAGGTTCGTGCTCAGTGCGTCATCGAAGGGGCGCACATCGGCGTGGCCTGCGCAATCGGTCCCTTCGCGCGGCTCCGCCCGGATGCCCGGCTGTCTCGCGACGCCCGCATCGGGAACTTTGTCGAGGTCAAGAACGCGACCCTCGGCGAGGGCTCGAAGGCGAGCCACCTCACCTACATCGGCGACACCCGCATCGGTCGCGACGTCAACGTGGGCGCGGGCGTGGTCACCTGCAACTACGACGGCACCCGCAAGCATGAGACGGTGATCGGCGACCACGCCTTCATCGGCTCCGGGGTGATGCTGGTCGCGCCGGTCACCGTGCACGCCGGGGCGACCGTCGGGGCCGGCTCGACCATCGGGAAGGATGTTCCGGCCGACGCCCTCACGGTGACCCGGACGCCGCAGCGGACGATCCGGGGCTGGAAACGGCGGCGCAAGGGTTGAAAAAGATTGAAAGCGAACCGCTTCAGGGGGCGGGTTCCACCAAGAGAAAGCCCCGCACGAGGCGGGGCTTTCGGTCCTGCGGTCTCCCCCACCGTCTCGCC
>JAPOSC010000073.1 GCA_026709935.1 Thiotrichales bacterium | reverse complement strand
CGGTCTTCCCGAGCGGCATCGTGCACGACGGGCGGCGGATGCTGCCGTATCCGATCTACGTAGAAAGGGCCGCCGGTGCGCGCAAGTGGGACGTGGACGGCAACGAGTACGTCGACTACTTCGGCGGACACGGAGCTCTCATCCTTGGGCACTGCGACCCGCAGGTGACCCGGGCCGCCCAGCGTCAGCTCGAACTCGGCACCCACCCCGCCGCCTGCCACGACCTCGAAGTGCGCTGGGGCACGCTCGTGAAGACGCTCGTGCCTTGCGCCGAACGCGTGCGGTTCCACTCCTCCGGCACCGAAGCCAACCTGATGGCACTGCGCCTCGCCCGCGCCGTGACCGGAAAGAAGAAGCTCGTGCGCCTCAAGGGCCACTTCCACGGCTGGCAGGACCACGCCGCGTTCGGGGTGGACAACCACTTCGACGGCAGCGCGACCCCGGGGCTGCTGGAAGAGATCGCGGACCATGTCCTGCTTGCGTCCCCGGACGACCTCGAGGGAACGCGTACCCTGCTCGAATCGCGCGACGACATCGCGGCGGTCACGCTGGAACCCACCGGCGGCGGCTTCGGGGTGCTGCCCATCGCCCCCGACTATGTCCACATGCTGCGCGAGGTCACCGCCCGGCGGGGCATCATCCTCATCTTCGACGAGGTGGTGACCGGCTTCCGCGTCGCGCGAGGCGGGGCGCAGGCGCACTACGGAATCACCCCGGATCTCGCGACCTTCGCCAAGATCCTCGCCGGCGGTCTTCCCGGCGGAGCGGTGACGGGATCGGCATCGATCCTGGAACGGCTGGACTTCGAGGCGGCGCGAACCAGGGGGTTCGAGAAGATCGGCCACCAGGGCACGTACAACGCCAACCCGGTGTGTGCCGCGACCGGTGTCGCCTGCCTGGAGCGGGTCGCCTCGGAAGACGTGTGCGAACGCGCGAACCGGAACGGCGCGGAGCTTCGTGCCGCCCTGAACGAGATCCTGGCCGAGGAACGCGTGCCGTGGGCCGTCTACGGGGAGCACTCCGCGTTCTATTTCTTCCTCAATCCCGACGGGGTGGATATCGATCCGGAAACCTTCGAGCCCCTGGAGGCCGGGTTCGACACCCTCAAGCGAAGCGGGAAGCACCCGGCCGCGCAGAAACTCCGTCTTGCGCTGTCGGTCGGGGGGGTGGACATCTCGGGGAAACCCGGCGGACTCACCTCCGCCGTCCACACCGGCGAGGACATCGCCCACACCGCGCAGGCCCTGCGCGAAGCGATCCGGATGCTGCGCACGGAAGGGGAGCTGTAGTCCGGCCGCTCCGCGCAGCGGAAGCGCTCCGAACGGACGCTCTGGAGCGTTCGTTCGAGTCCATTTCGAGCCCGTGTTCCAATTTGGCGGGAATCACCGGATACCATTCGGTGGAGTATCATGCGGGCCGAAGTAGTGCGACACTCCGGCCTCTGTCTCCGGACCCGCTTTCGGGCGACGGAATAGGGAAAGCTCGCCTGGGAAAACCCCCGCGCCACCGGCCGGCCGTACCGGGGGGAGGAAAGGTCTGGTGCCGAACAACGCTGAACCGCCAACCGATCGAGCCGGGCGTAGCCCGCTCGTCCTTCTGCTTGTCGTGGTCATGATCGCGATCGGTGCAGCACTGTGGTACGCGCAGGAACAGCGATCCCGGCCGGCCGATCCACCGAACGGCGCCCCCCCTTTGGCCGACGACTCCCGAACGACCGGCTCCGACACGGGTTCCTCCGGCGGCGACGGGCAAACGGCCGACTCCGGTACCGCCTCCTCGATCGGTGAGGTGCAAACGGTCGGCCCCGCCACGGAGGACTCCACTGACGGCGGAGCACAAACGGCCGACTCCGGCGCGGCCTCGGATGGTGAGGCGCAAGCCGCCGCCCGGTCCGGCGGCGCATCGACAGACGGGGATCTTCGGATCGCTGGCGCCGACGCTGCGGCTTCGCGTGAATCCGGCGAGTCGGTGGCTTCCGAAACGACGGGTGATCCGATCCGCATCGCCGCCGGTTCGGGAGCTACTTCGGGCGGTGAAGCACCCCTGGTCGCGCCGGCGCCGGAATCCGCGATCGAGAAGACCCCCGTCGATGCGCCATCCGACTCGGAGACAGCCGGCAGGAACGACCTCCTCGCCACCGTCGAAGACGTAATCGAACGGATCGAAAGCACTGTCGAGGAACAGCTCGGCATCGGATCCGATCCGGATTCGGAGCTGGAGCTTCAGATTACGTACGACGCCTCGCCGCAGGATGCCGCGCCGAACGAGCCCGGTCGAACCGACGGCTTCGACGCCACGCTCCCGGCGGTTCGCACCGGAGCTTCCGGCGTCGATGATGAGGCCGTCGGGTCCTCGGAGTCCGACGGCGCCGCACCGTCCGACGCAGTCGCCGGGTTCACCAGCACTCCGGCCGAGACGAACACCGGCCCCGAAACGGAAGCGGAGGCATACGTCGAGCACCTGACCGGCACTGCACCGCGGACCATCCCCGTCGACAAGGCGGACCATTTCGTCACTCCGGAGCACATGCTCTCGCTGATACCGGAGGACTCGATCAAGAACCTGTCCGTCGAGGAACTGGCCAGGGACGAGACCCTCTCGCCCGACACGCCCCTCACCATCGTGCGCGAGGTCGAGCAGATCGAGGATGCCGACGCGGAACAGATCATCGCCGAGTCGGGCGGCGATCTCGACGAGGAACTGCGCGTCCAGGTGACCTATGGAGACTCGGAGGAGCGGGGGACCACGACGAAAACCGTGGAAGCGAACAAGGTCGAGCGCATGACCGTGCGCGAGGCCCTGGAGCGCATTCGCACCGAGCCGGACGGGTCACTCCCGGTGCTCAGAAAGGTGCGCTACTTCGAGGTAGTGACCCTGAACGAGCTGCTCACCGACATCTCGACTTCGAGCGAGGATTCCTTCCTGCAGGTGGTCACCCAACCCTATCGGATCGAATCGGCGACGCTGGCCGACCTGCTCCGGCGTCGGCAGGCCGAGAATCCCGATTCGATCTTCTACATTCACACCGTGCAACCCACCGATGAACAGGGGATCTGGGGCATCGTCCACTTCGGGCTCATCGACAAGTTTGCGCGCGGCATAGCGATTCGGCGCGGCGAGGACGTCGAGACCTATACCGTACGGATCCCCCGGGATGCGGACGAGCGGCTGGCCGATCAGTCGAGCTCCTTTCTCGGCCGGATGATCGACCAGAAGACGAAGGACTCGTACGTCTACAACTTTCGCGAATATCGGATGGGCCGCAACCCGGACCTCATCCTTCCGGGCCAGGAACTCGTCATCATCAACTTCGAGGTCGAGGAGTTGAAGGCCATCTACCGGCACTTCACCGCTTCCTGATCCCTCGTGCCCCGGGGCGACCCGCAACTTCGCGCAGGACCATTTCACACTGGCCGAGCGTCATACCGGAAGGCGGGCCAGTACAAGACACATCGACGGCCCACTGCCGGTGTCCCACGCACCCCGTGAACGGTTCCCATCGGCGGCCCGATCCGACGCGGTCGCGGGAAATGATCCTGTAGCCTCGCGTCGCACCGACCGCCTCCGTGATCGGCGCGAAACTGGATCATCGACTTCCGCCCCGGCGAACCCGAGGCGGGTCAGACCTGCTCCAGCTCTACCAGCGTCCCGCAGAGATCCGCGGGATGCAGGAAGACCACCGGCTTGCCGTGCGCCCCGATCTTCGGCCGTCCGTCGCCGAGCACACGCACCCCCCGGGCGTGGAGATGGGCGCAGGCCGCTTCGAGGTCATCGACCTCATAGCACACGTGGTGCATCCCGCCACGCGGGTTGCGGGCCAGAAAACCCGCGATGGGCGAGTCCTCTCCGAGCACCGCCAGCAGCTCGATCTTCGTGTTCGGCAGATCGACGAATACCGTGGTCACCCCGTGCTCGGGGAGTTCCAGCGGCTCCGACACCGCCGCCCCGAGCATGTCGCGGTACGTCGCGGCGGCGGCGGCGAGGTCCGGCACCGCGATCGCCACGTGATTGAGTCGTCCGATCATTCATCTTCTCCCGGCGTCGAAGTGCAACCGACGGATGCAAATGTCGCCGAAACGACCCGCCGGGCCGCGGCCGCGGCCGAAGTTCTGCCCGCCGCCACGTCTTCTTCCGCGGTCTCGACGAGGCGCTTCAGAGCCTCCCGCGACTCGATGGTGGCCCGGACACGGGCGGCGATCTCGCTCCACAGCCATTCCCGGGCCTGCGCGTCACGCCGGCGCGACCGGGCGCCGGTGGTCTCGCACCAGTCGCGATAGCGCTCGATGCGCTCCCACGCCTCGGCGATGCCGGCCCCGGTCAGGGCCGAGCACGCATGGACCTCCACCTTCCAGCCGGTGCCGCTCCCGGCGAGCATCCGGAAGGCACCGCGGTACTCGGCGGCAGTCCGCCGGGCGGTGGCCGCAAGCTCGCCGTCGGCCTTGTTGACGAACGCGAGATGCGCAAGCTCGGCCACTCCCCGTTTGATCCCCTGAAGCTCGTCCCCCGCGCCCGGCGCGAGCAGCAACACGAAGAGGTCGGTCATGGCGGCGACCGCCGCCTCCGACTGCCCGACCCCGACCGTCTCGACGATCACGAGGTCGAATCCCGCCGCCTCCACGATGCGGATGGTTTCCCGGGTGCGCCGGGCCACGCCACCGAGCGAGGCGCCCGCCGGGGTCGGCCGGATGTAGGCGCGCGGGTCGGCGGCGAGCCGCTCCATCCGGGTCTTGTCCCCGAGAATCGAACCGCCACTCACGGCGGAAGACGGGTCGACGGCCAGCACCGCCAACCGATATCCCCGCGCCAGCAACAAGGTGCCCAATGCCTCGATGAACGTCGACTTCCCGACCCCGGGCGCCCCGGACAGCCCGATGCGCAAAGCCTGGCCGGGAGCCGGCGCGAGTCGTTCCAGAAGGTCGGTGGCGACGCCCAGATGATCGGGACGGCTGGATTCGACCAGAGTGATGGCGCGGGCGACGGCTTTGCGGTCCGCGCCCCGTACCCCGCGCTCCAGGGCCTCGACATCGAATGCCGTCACGCCATCGCTCCCGACCGCAGCGCCGTGAACGCCGCCGGTGCTCCGGTCATTTCAACGTCGAATGCCGTCACATCGTCGCTCCCGGCCGGCCGACCGGTCGCCGCCTCCGCAGGTCCACGAGGCGCGTCATGGCGTCATTCGAACTCCAGGACGGGCTGGTCGACCGCGAGGCTGTCGCCGGGCGCGACGTGCACCGCCTTCACCGTCGCGTCGTTCTCCGCCCGCAGGACGTTCTCCATCTTCATCGCCTCGATCACCGCCAGATCCTGGCCCGCCTTCACCCGGTCGCCCTCGCGAACCGCGAGACTCACGAGCAACCCCGGCATCGGCGAGAGCAGAAACCGGGACAGGTCCGGAGCGGCCCGCTCGGGCATCAGCGCCCACAGTTCCGCCTGCCGCGGGGTGAGCACGTACGCCTCGGCCTGCATTCCGCGGTGGAAGAGGCGGTACCCGACGCCATGCGGCTCGATGCGGAAGCACTTCGGCTCGCCGTTCACGGTGCCCCGGAACCGTGGCTGCCCGAACCACCAGTCGCTGCATACCACATGCGTCACACCGTCGAACTCGACCGCCTCGCCGCCCTCGACGCCAGTCGCGCGGCACGGATGCTCCCGGCCGTTCATGACCACCACCCAGTCGTCGGAAACGACCGTCTCACCGCCCGGCATCCGGCCGGCGATGCGGGCGGCGCGCTCTCGGTACCGGCGCTGGATGGCCGCCGCCACCGCCACGAACGACGCGAGGTGCGGCGACCGGTGGTCGAGCCGCACATCGTCCGGGCCGAACCCGTGCGGATACTCGTCCTCGATGAAATCGGTCGAGAGCCTTCCGGCCACGAACCGCGGATGCGAGAACACCGCGGACAGGAACGCGAGGTTGCTGTCCACGCCGTCGATGCAGTAGGCATCGAGGGCGTCGCGCATCCGGTGGATCGCTTCGTCGCGGGTATCGCCGCGGGTGATGAGTTTGGCGATCATCGGGTCGTAGTACATCGAAATCTCGCCGCCCTCCCGGACCCCGGTGTCCACCCGCATGTGGTCACCGGCGGAGGGCGGCAGGTAGCGCACGAGCCGCCCCGTCGAGGGCAGGAACCCGCGCAGGGGATTCTCCGCGTACACCCGCGACTCCATCGCCCAGCCCGCGAGCGCCACATCCTCCGGCCCGAAGCCGAGAGGCTGGCCAGCCGCGATGCGGATCATGCACTCCACGAGGTCGAGACCGGTCACCATCTCGGTCACCGGATGTTCGACCTGAAGGCGTGTGTTCATCTCCAGAAAATAGAACCGCCGGTCCCGGTCGACGATGAACTCGACGGTGCCCGCCGATTCGTAGTCCACCGCGCGCGCGAGCGCCACCGCCTGCTCGCCCATCGCGCGGCGGGTCGCCGGGTCGATGAACGGCGACGGCGCCTCTTCGATGATCTTCTGGTGTCGGCGCTGGATGGAGCACTCGCGCTCGCCGAGGGACACGGTGTTCCCATGCCGGTCCGCGAGCACCTGGATCTCGATGTGGCGCGGCTCCTCGATAAAGCGTTCGATGAACAGGCGGTCGTCGCCGAAGCTCGTGCGCGCCTCGCTGCCGGCCCGTTCGAAGCCCTCGCGGCACTCCGCGTCGTCGCGGGCGATGCGCATGCCCTTGCCGCCCCCGCCGGCGCTCGCCTTGAGCATCACCGGATAGCCGACCTCGCGCGCGATGCGCACCGCCTCGTCCGCATCCCGCACCACCCCGGTGTGGCCCGGGATGATGTTGACCCCGGCGCCCTCGGCGATGCGCTTCGAGGTGATCTTGTCGCCCATCGACTCGATGGCGCCGGCCGGCGGACCGACGAACGCGATGCCGGCGCGCTCCAGCGCCTCGCGGAACGCTCGGTTTTCGGAGAGGAACCCGTAGCCGGGGTGCACCGCCTCGGTGCCGCTGGCGCGGCAGGCGTCGACGATGGCGTCGATCCGGAGGTAGCTCTCCGCCGGCGTCGTCCCTCCGATGCACACCGCCTCGTCCGCCTGCTCGACGTGCAGCGCGCCGCGGTCCGCCTCCGAGTACACCGCCACGGTGCCGATCCCCATACGCCGCGCGGTACGGATGACACGGCACGCGATCTCGCCGCGGTTGGCGATCAGGATCTTCGCGAATCCCGCGTTCACAGCGGCATGTTCCCGTGCTTCTTCCACGGATTGTCGAGCGCCTTGCCACGCAGCATCGACAGCGCCCGACACACCTTCGGGCGCGTGTCACGCGGCATGATGATGTCGTCGATGAATCCACGGCGCGCGGCAACGAAGGGATTGGAGAACGCCTCCGCGTACGACTCCGCGTGCGCGGCGAGCCGCTCGGGGTCTCCGGCGTCCTTGCGGTAGAGGATCTCCACCGCCCCCTTCGCGCCCATCACCGCGATCTCCGCGCTCGGCCAAGCGACGTTCACGTCGCCACGCAGATGCTTGGAGCTCATCACGTCGTAGGCGCCCCCATACGCCTTGCGGGTGATGACGGTGACCTTCGGCACCGTGGCCTCGGCGTAGGCGTAGAGGAGTTTCGCCCCGTGCTTGATGATGCCGCCGTACTCCTGAGCGGTGCCCGGCATGAACCCCGGCACGTCGACGAAGGTGAGGATGGGGAGGCCGAAGCAGTCGCAGAAGCGCACGAATCGCGCCGCCTTGATGGAAGATGCGATGTCCAGGCAGCCCGCGAGCACCATCGGCTGATTGGCGACGATGCCGACCGGACACCCCTCCATCCGGGCGAACCCGATGACGATGTTGCGCGCGTAGTCCGGCTGGAGCTCGAAGAACTCGGCGTCGTCGCAGATCCTGAGAATCGCCTCCTTCATGTCGTAGGGCCGGTTCGGGTTGTCCGGCACGAGCGAATCGAGAGCCGGCTCGACCCGCAGGCCGGGGTCGGGGGTAGACCGCAACGGCGGCGCCTCCCGGTTGCTCGCGGGGAGGTAGCTCATGAGCCGGCGCAGCATGAGCAGCGCCTCCAGATCGTTCTCGAACGCCCGATCACACACCCCGGAGCGCGTGGAGTGGGTCGCCGCCCCGCCGAGTTCTTCGTGGGTGACTTCCTCGTGGGTGACCGTCTTCACCACCTCCGGGCCGGTCACATACATGTAGGAGCTGTGCCTGACCATGAAGATGAAGTCGGTCATGGCCGGGGAGTACACCGCGCCGCCCGCACACGGCCCCATGACGAGCGAGATCTGGGGAACCACTCCGGAGGCGAGCACGTTGCGCTGGAAGACCTCCGCGTACCCGCCGAGCGAAGCCACTCCCTCCTGGATGCGCGCGCCGCCCGAATCGTTCAGCCCGATGAGCGGCGCCCCCACCTTGACCGCGTGGTCCATGACCTTGCAGATCTTCTCCGCGTGCGCCTCGGAGAGCGAGCCGCCGAACACCGTGAAATCCTGGCTGAACACGAACATGAGGCGACCGTCGATGGTCCCGTAGCCGGTGACCACCCCGTCGCCGGGCACCCGCCGGCCGGCCATCCCGAAGTCGGGGCAGCGGTGCTCGACGAACATGTCCCACTCGGTGAACGAACCGGGGTCGAGCAGCACTTCGATGCGCTCGCGCGCGGTGAGGCGGCCCTTCGCGTGCTGCGCCTCGATGCGCGCCGATCCACCCCCCTGCCGAGCCGCGGCGCGCTTCGCCTCCAGCACCTGGATGATGTCCTGCATTCGGGGGCCTCCCTCTCTCAGGCAGCAAGCCGGTGCTGCCTGACCAGTTCCAGCACCTCGGCCGCCGCGGCCGGGATGTGGGTGCCAGGGCCGTAGATGGCGGAGACGCCGGCGCGACGCAGCAGCGCGTGGTCCTGCGTCGGAATGACGCCGCCGCAGACGACCACGATGTCCGATGCGTCGAGGCCGCGAAGTGCCTCGGTGAGGGCGGGGACCAGGGTGCGGTGCCCGGCCGCCTGGGAGGACACACCGACTACGTGCACATCATTCTCGATGGCCTGACGCGCGGCCTCCTCCGGGGTCTGGAACAGCGGCCCGATGTCGATGTCGAAGCCGAGATCGGCGAACGCGGTCGCGATGATCCGAGCGCCGCGGTCGTGCCCGTCCTGGCCGAGCTTGACCACCAGCATGCGGGGACGGCGCCCTTCCTCGCGGGCGAATGCCTCCACGTCCGCGCGGATGCGGGCGAAGCCTTCGTCGTCCTCCCAAGCGGCGCCGTAGACTCCGGAGATCGACGGCGTGACCGCGCGATGCCGGGTCCAGACCCGCTCCAGCGCATCCGAGATCTCACCCACCGTGGCGCGGGCCCGCGCCGCAGCGACCGCGCACTCCAGCAGATTCCCTTCTCCGCGTTCGGCGCAGGCGCCCAGCGCGGTGAGCGCTTCCCGCCATGGCGCCTCCGCCCGTTCGGCCCGCACACGCTCGATCCGCGCCACCTGCGCCTCGCGCACCGCGGTGTTGTCGATGTTCAGGATGTCGATCTCGGCGTCATCCTCCGACACGTACCGATTGACCCCGACGATGACCTCCTCGCCGCGGTCGACGGCAGCCTGGCGGCGCGCCGCCGCCTCCTCGATGCGGAGCTTCGGCATGCCCGCAGCCACCGCCCTGGTCATGCCACCGAGCGCCTCGACCTCCTCGATCAGATCGCGCGCGGCGCTGGCCAGACCGGCGGTCAGGGACTCCACGTAGTACGAGCCCGCAAGGGGGTCGACGACCCGCGTGATCCCGGTCTCCTCGCGCAGGATGTGCTGGGTGTTGCGCGCGATCCGGGCCGATGCCTCGGTCGGCAGCGCGAGCGCCTCGTCGAACGCGTTGGTGTGCAGGGACTGCGTGCCGCCGAGTGTCGCGGCGAGGGCCTCGACCGCGGTACGCACCACGTTGTTGTAGGGGTCCTGGCCGGTGAGGCTCACGCCGGAGGTCTGGCAGTGGGTGCGCAGCATCTGCGAACGGGGATCGGTGGGCGCGAACAGGGCGCCGATCATCTCCGCCCACAGCAGCCGCGCCGCCCGCAACTTGGCGACCTCCATGAAGAAGTTCATGCCGATGCCGAAGAAGAACGAAAGCCGAGGTGCGAACTCGTCCACATCGAGCCCGCCGCGGATCGCCGCGCGCACGTACTCGATGCCGTCCGCGATGGTGAAGGCAAGCTCCTGCACCGCTGTCGCCCCCGCCTCTTGCATGTGGTAGCCGGAGATCGAGATCGGGTTGAAACGCGGCATCTCGCGCGCGGTATGCGCGATGATGTCCGCGACGATGCGCATCGAAGGCTCGGGGGGATAGATGTAGGTGTTGCGGACCATGAACTCCTTGAGGATGTCGTTCTGAACGGTGCCGGTCAGCGCGCTCCGCGCCACCCCCTGCTCCTCGGCCGCCACGATGTACATCGCCATTACCGGCAGCACTGCGCCGTTCATGGTCATCGACACCGACATGCGATCAAGCGGGATCCCGTCGAACAGGATCTTCATGTCCTCGACCGAATCGATGGCCACCCCGGCCTTGCCGACATCGCCGGTGACCCGCGGGTGGTCGGAGTCGTAGCCCCGGTGGGTGGCGAGGTCGAACGCGATGGAAAGGCCCATCTGGCCCGCTTCGAGGTTACGGCGGTAGAACGCGTTCGATTCCTCGGCGGTCGAGAACCCCGCGTACTGGCGCAACGTCCACGGACGGCCGGCGTACATCGAGGCCCGGGGACCTCGAACGAACGGGGCGAAGCCCGGCAGCGAATCGAGGTGCGCCAGCCCTTCGAGATCGGCGGCGGTGTAGAGCGGCTTCACGTCGATGCCCTCCGGCGTGCGCCACGCGAGGTCCGATGGGGCACGGCCCCGGGTCTCCTTCCCGACGAGCGTCGCCCAAGCTTGCAGATCGGGCTTCGGGTCACCGGTCACGACTCACCCTCCCGCCCGCGGAGTGCGGGCACCTGGACATCGACGCGTCCATGCCGCGTCAATTCCTCCCTTTCCCCGTCGAGCCCGCATTTCTCACCAGGTCACGGCTGCGAACGCAACGGCGTCGCGAACCGGTCCCGGATGTCTTGAGCGGCGTCCACGCGCTCGGCCGAGGCCCGGGGCGCGACCTGGAGCGATATCGACTGCGACGCCCGGACCTGGACGATTCCGGCGGGGCGAATGAAGGCGAAGTGCGCGCACCGGGTCCCACTTGAGCTTCCGCCTACTGCCAGTTGTACATCCAAGGCCGTCTACGATTGATGCCCGGTGATCCGGGCTCGGGACCGCACCGTTTGTCCGTGGGCGGACTCTCGCGGGTGTCCGGCCAATGGCTCCTAACACCGGCCAATGGCTCCTTTTGACACGCACTCCGAGAGTGCTAACATGATTCTACGAGCACGACAAGCAGATGCACGGGCTGCTCATGTCGTTCACCGGCTACCGGCGGCTGCACCGTGTCTCCGGGAGCGCCCGCGCCCAGGTCGGCAGGGCACCACATCTCTTGCTGCCCGCGTCGGGGCGTCTTCAGGACACGTATGGCGAGCACCAGGCGATCGTCAGCGCCGTCGAGGCCCGCGATCCGGGGCGGGCCCGGGCGACCATGCAGCACCACCTTGGGCAGTTGCTCACCAGGCTGGCGCGACTCGCGCGGGAGCAGCCGGCGCTCTTTCATTCAGACGCCTGAGTGCGTTTCGACCAGGGAGAAACCGATGAACACCAAGAAGCTTTGCAGGACCACGGCATCGGTGCTGTTGGTGGGGGCAGCGACCTGTGCGCTCGTTTCCGGAGGAGCCCATGCGGCGGGCGAGTTCGATGGCGTGGAGGTCAACATCATGACCTTCACCGGGCCGCAGATCGCCGAGCCGCTCCAGCGCCGCGCACCGGATTTCAATGCCGCGACCGGGGCGAAGATCAACATCGTCACCGTGCCGTTCTCGGATCTCTACGGCAAGCTGCTGACGGACTGGGCATCGGGCACCAACGCCATCGACGCCGCGGTGTTCGCGCCGCAGTGGGCGGTAGACTACGTGGTGCCCGGATTCCTCGAGAGTCTCAGCCAACGCGTCGCCGCGGACGAGGCTCTTCAGCAGGACGACATCGCGCCGTTCTTCCGGGAGTTCTCGCAGAAGTATGCCGGCGAGACCTACATGCTCACCCTGGACGGCGACTTCCAGCTCGTCTACTACCGCTCGGACGTGTTCGACGATGCCGGTCTCCCCGCGCCCGAGACCTGGGAGGACTACATCGCCGCGGCCGCGAAGCTCCACGGCACGGACATGAACGGCGACGGGACGCCGGACTACGGCTCGTGCATCTCGAAGAAGCGCGGAGCGCAGGCCTACTGGGCGATCCTGTCCATCGCTGGCGGGTTCCTGCAGTCGCGGGGCACATCCCAGGGGATCTTCTTCGACACCGACACCATGGCGCCGCTCGCCAACAACGAGGGGTTCGCGGCCGCGCTGGACGTGTACACCGAAACCACGGCGTATGGCCCACCCGACGAGATCAACCTCGATGTCGGTGATACCCGCGGACTGTTCACGTCGGGCCGTTGCGCGCTGACCATCGACTGGGGGGACATCGGTACCCTGGCCATCGACCCGGCGAACTCCCAGGTCGTCGACAAGGTGGGGACGATCATGCTGCCCGGGTCCAGGAATGTTCTGGACCGTGCCAGCGGAAAGCTGGTGCCGTGCGACGCCGGCACCTGCCCTCATGCCGTCAACGGCGTCAATCGCGCGCCCTTTGCCGCCTTCGGCGGCTGGTCCGGCGGCATCAACGCCAATGCGGACGACAGGGTGAAGGATGCCGCCTATGCATTCTTCTCCTACATGTCGCAGCCCGCGCAGTCCAATGAAGACGTGACGATCGGCCGGACCGGCTTCAACCCCTATCGCCTGTCCCAGTTCGGCGACATCGACCTGTGGGTGAAGGCCGGCATGAGCCGAGCCGCGGCACAAGACTACCTCGGTGCCATTCAGGACAGTCTGAACAGCCCGAACATGGTGCTGGATCTGCGCATCCCCAAGAACCAGGCCTACCAACAGGTCGTGCTCGACAATGCGCTCGCCCGTCTCCTTGCCGGCGAGATCGACAGGACGAAGGCAATGCGGGCGATCGAGGATGGCTGGAACGAGCTGAACGAGGAGAACGGGGTCGACGAACAGCATGCGGCCTATCGTGCTACGCTCGGACGCTAGTCGAAACCAATCCGCTCCGGCACGTGTCACGGCAAGTGGCCGCACGTGCCGGAGCCGATCCCATGAACTGAGGCATTCGAGCCGTGCCCCCTTCGGGTGCCCGCGGCGGCCGGGACCGACTCGCCGAATGGCTCGACCGCAATGCAGGGAAGGTCTTCATCCTGCCCGCGGTCCTGACTCTCCTGGCCTTCGCGCTGTTTCCGCTTCTGGTCTCCGCCTGGCTGTCGCTGACCAGGCTGCGTCTCGCCGCCGGTGGCTTCTCGCTCGAGTACGTTGGATGGCTGAACTTCAAGAAACTGTTCTTCGGCTCCCAGCAATATCACCTGCTGGGCACCTTCGATCGTCTGGGCGCGACTGACTGGTCGATCGTCGGCGCGGTGCTCGCGCTCTTCCTCTACCTGTTCGTCCGCTACCTGCTCCGGCCGGGCGTCTCCGTCGTCGGCGTCATCGGGCGCTCGATTGCGTTCACGGTGGCGAGCGCGCTGACGGTCTTGCTCGTGGCCACGCTCGGCGGCGGCTTTCCCGGATCGCTGGTGGTCACGCTCTTCTACGTCTTCGCCGGGGTGTCGATTCAGTTCGGCCTGGGCCTGGGGCTGGCGCTGCTCTGCTCGCAGAACATCACCGGACGCAACCTGTTTCGGATCGTCTTCTTTCTGCCGCTCATGGTCACCCCGGTCGGCATCGCCTACATGTTCCGCATGCTCGCCGACATGCACAAGGGGCCGTTCGCCCATCTCTGGGCCGCGCTCGGCCTCGGCGAGTTCGCCTGGGCGTCGGATCCGTGGACGGCGCGCCTGGTGGTGCTCATCGGCGACACGTGGCAGTGGACGCCGTTCATGTTCATCGTCCTTCTCGCCGCGATCGAAAGCCAGCCGCGCGATCAGATGGAAGCGGCGCGGATCGACGGCGCCGGCGGCTGGCAAATCTTCCGCGACATCACCTGGCCCTCCATCGCGCCGGTCGCCGCGACCGTCGTCCTCATCCGGCTGATCGAGGCGTTCAAGATCATCGATCTCCCCAACGTCCTGACCAACGGCGGCCCGGGGATCGCCACCGAGTCCCTCACCCTGCATGCCTTCATCGCCTGGCGCACGCAGGACCTCGGAGGCTCGGCGGCGGTGGGCTATACGCTGCTGTTCGTGGCGACGGTCGCCTGCCTGTCGTTCTTCAACTTCGCCGGCCGCAAGGCGCGGGGGGCCGCGCCGTGACCATTCCCGAGCGCACCCTGCTTCGGCGCCTCTTCACGGCGCAGGACCTGACCTCCATGGCGCCGGCGGCCAAGGTCGTTGTCTACGCCCTGCTCCTGTCCTGGCTGATGGTGGTGCTGTTTCCCCTCTACTGGCTGTTCATCACCTCGTTCAAGCTGCCGGTCCATGTCAACGACGGACCCGACTTCCTGCCCTTCATCGACTTCAAGCCCTCCGGTCACGCCTGGCGCTACATCTTCGTCGAACTCGGGAACGATACCCTGCGCCCCTACCTGAGCTCGGTCATCGTCGCTTCGTGCTCCACCGTGCTGTGCGTTCTGATCGGTGCGTTCGCCGCCTATGCGCTGGTGCGGATACAGTATCGGGTCAAGGTCGGCAACGTTGCCGCATTCCTGCTCTTCCTGGCGGGCACGGTGTACGTGATCGTGAACCTCGGAGCGCCGTGGCCGGTGGCCGCCGCCGTGGCGTCGGTCCTCTTCGTGCTCTTCGCGACATCCGTCGGACGTTCGTTCCAACGCTCGCTCGGCAACGACGACATCCTGTTCTGGATCATCTCCAACCGCATCCTGCCGCCGGTCGTCGTCGTCCTGCCCGTCTATCTCATGTTCCAGCGCCTCGGGCTGCTCGATACCCATGTCGCCCTGATCGCCACCTACACCGCCATCAACCTGCCCATCGTGGTGTGGCTGATGCGGGACTTCTTCGCCGGTATCCCGGTCGACCTCGAAGAGAGCGCCCAGATCGACGGCGCCTCGCGCTTTCGCATCTTCTTTACCATCGTGCTGCCGCTGGGTCGTCCGGGGCTGGCGGCCACCTCGCTGCTCATCCTGATCCTGGCCTGGAACGAGTATCTGCTTGCGCTCTTCATCTCCACGGCGGACGCGCAGACCATGCCCATGCTGGTGGCGGCGCAGAACGCGACGCGTGGCCCGCAGTGGTGGTACATGTCGGTGCTCATCGTCATCATGATTGCGCCCATCGTGCTGACCGCGGCCATGCTCCAGCGGCATATCGCGCGCGGACTGATGGTCGGCGCGATCAAGGGCTGAGGGTGAGGGAGGCGAGGTCGTGCGCGTGCGGCTCGCGAATGTGCGCAAGTCCTTCGGCCGGCACGAGGTGGTCAGGAACCTCAGTCTCGACATTGCCGACGGAGAGCTGCTGGTACTTCTCGGCGCGTCGGGCTGCGGCAAGACCACGGCGTTGCGCATGGTGGCAGGACTGGAGACGGTCACCGCGGGCACGATCGAGATCGGCGACCGGGACGTCACCCATGTGCTGCCGAAGTATCGCAACGTCGCGATGGTGTTCCAGTCCTATGCGCTGTATCCGCACATGACGGTCGCGAGGAACATCGGCTACCCGCTGAAGCTGCGCGGCACGCCTGCGGCGGAACTCGACGCGGCGGTGCGCTCCGCTGCCGCGAAGGTGCATCTCGAGGAACTGCTGGATCGCTATCCGCGCCAGCTCTCGGGTGGGCAGCGCCAGCGGGTGGCGCTTGCCCGCGCCATGGTGCGCACGCCGTCGGTGTTCCTGATGGACGAGCCGCTGTCGAACCTCGACGCCAAGCTGCGAAGCGCCATGCGCGCCGAGCTCAAGCGGCTTCAGTCGGATCTCGGCGTCACCACCATCTACGTGACGCATGACCAGATCGAGGCGATGACCCTGGCGCACCGGGTCGCGGTGATGGACGGCGGGGTGCTGCAGCAGGTCGCGCCGCCCAAGGAGATCTACGACGAACCCGCCAACCTCCTGGTGGCCCGCTTCATCGGCGCACCGGCCATGAACATCGTCGCCGGCGCGATGGAGCACGGCGTGTTCAGGCTGCGCGACGGTGCGGTGCCGCTCGGCGGCGCGGCGCCCCGGGCGTCTCTGTATCTCGGCTTCAGGCCGGAAGATGCGATCCTCGCGCCCGCCGACGCGGCCATGCTGCGCGCCCGGATCTATTCCACCGAGATGACGGGCAACGAGACCATCGTGACCTGCCACCTGGACGGAGAGCCGGTGGTGGTGCGTGCGGACAAGGACTTCGAGGGCGCGCCGGATTCGGCGGTCGGCATCGATCTCGACCCGGCGAAGGCGGTGCTCTTCGACCGCGATACCGGCAACAGGATCCGCCGGTGAAGGTGCACGAGACGACGGTGCTGGACGCGCGGACCTCCCGCGCCGTGCGCCTGACCCGCATGGGCTTCGGGGGCGCGCCACTGGGGAACCTGTACCGCCGGGTCTCGGAGGAGGACGCACAGGCCGCGTTGCGCGCGGCCCATGCCTGCGGCGTCAGGTACTTCGATACGGCGCCGCTGTATGGCCTCGGGCGTTCCGAAGAGCGGCTCGGGATTGCAGTCAAGCGCTTCGGACGCGAGAACATCGTGCTCTCGAGCAAGGTGGGACGGCTTCTGGTCGATTGCAGCGCAGGCGAGGTGACGCCGACTCCGTTCGTCGATGTGGCGCACAGAAAGGTGGTGTTCGACTACACCTACGACGGCGTGATGCGCAGCCTGGCGTCGAGCCTCCGGCGGCTCGGGGTCGACGACATCGACATCGTGCTCGTCCACGACGTCGACATGTTCACGCACCGAACCCGGGCCCGCTCCGACGCGAAGGTGCGCGAGCTCTTCGACGGCGGCGGATACCGTGCCCTGCAGGAACTCAAGGCCGGCGGCCGCATCGCGGCCTTCGGTGCGGGCGTCAACGAGTGGCAGGTCTGCGAGCGACTGCTCGAGCTCGGCGAGTTCGACGTCTTCCTGCTCGCCGGACGCTACACCTTGCTCGAGCAGGAGGCACTCGACACCTTCCTGCCCCTGTGCGTGGCGCGCGATGTCGGGATCATTCTCGGAGGGCCGTTCAACTCGGGCATTCTCGCCACCGGAGCAGTAGGGGACGCGATGTACAACTACGACGCCGCGCCGCCCGCGATCATGGAGCGCGTGCGCAAGCTCGAGGCGGTGTGCATGGACCATGGCGTGCGGCTGCCGGCGGCGGCGCTTGCCTTCGTTCTGGCGCACCCCGCGGTCAGAAGCGTCATTCCCGGCGCGCTGTCGGAACGGGAGGTGCGGCAGAATGCGGCGCTACTCGATGAGCCGATTCCGCCGGGGCTGTGGACCGACCTCAAGGGAGCGCGCCTGCTGCACGAGGAGGCGCCGGTGCCGGGCGCCTGAGCCGAGATCGCCACCATGCTGATCGGCATCGATCCGCTCCTGTCTCCGGACCTGCTGCGCAGTCTGAGGGCCATGGGTCACGGCGACGAGATCGCCATCGTCGACGCGAACTTCCCCGCCGCAGCCTGCGCCGCTCGCCTGGTGCGCCTCGACGGCGCCGACGCGCCTCGGGTGCTCGGGGCGGTGCTCGGCGTCATGCCGCTCGACACCTTCGTGCCCGACCCGGCCAAGACCATGCAGGTAGTGGATGATTCGCCCGCCGTGCCGCCCGTCGTGGCCCGGTTTCAGAGCATCATCTACGAGGTGGCCGACCACCCCGCTCCGATCGTGTCCGTCGAACGATTCGCCTTCTACGAGCGTGCCGGGAAGGCGTTCGTCATCGTGCAGACCGGAGAGCGGCAGTTCTACGGCAACATCATTCTGACGAAGGGCGTGGTACGCCCGCCGGCTGCGAGCTGACATGACGACACTCGATGCGCATCAGCATTTCTGGGCACTGGAGCGGGGAGACTACGGGTGGCTGACGCCCGCGCTCGCGCCGCTCTATCGCGATTTCGGCCCGCGCGACCTGGCGCCCAAGCTGGCCGCGAGCGGCATCGACGGGACGATTCTCGTGCAGGCGGCACCGAGCGTCGCGGAGACCGAGTACCTGCTGGTCCTGGCCGACCGGAACGACTTCATCGAGGGCGTCGTCGGATGGGTCGACTTCGAGGCGGCACGCTCGGTCGAGGACATCGCGCGCCTTGCCACGCACCCGAAGCTCGTGGGGGTGCGTCCAATGATCCAGGACATCGGCGACGACGACTGGATGCTGCGGCACGAGCTCGCTCCTGCATACCGGGCCCTGATCGAACATGGCCTGTGTTTCGACGCGCTGGTGATGCCGCGCCACCTCGACAACCTGGATCGGCTGATCGCGCGCTATCCCGAGCTGCCCGTGGTGGTCGACCATTGCGCCAAGCCCTGCATTCGCAACGGCTCCGACGGGGATGGCGGGCTGACGTCGTGGGCGCCGAAGCTCGCGCGCGTCGCCTCGCATGCACATGTGATGTGCAAGCTCTCGGGGCTTCTCACCGAGGCCGCATCGGGCGCTGGAGTCAAGAACCTGGCTCCGTACGTTGCCCACGTGCTCGATGTCTTCGGAGCAGGACGGGTGATGTGGGGCAGCGACTGGCCGGTGCTGGAGATGGCCTCCACCTATGAGGCGTGGACGGACGTGACCAGACGCCTCGTCGGCGACCTGACGCCGGAGGAGCGTTCAGCCGTCTGGGGCGGCAACGCCGCCAGGTTCTATCTGAACGAACCACCGGGAACACGCACGGAGTAGCGGAGCATGCTTCTCGAAGTGCAGGGTCGTTCGCCTTCGTCGGCGTGGGTGTCAATGAGCGAAAGCTCCGCAGGGTCGAGCTCTGCGGCTCGCGTCGCCCGCCCCGGGTCACCGTGTCCTCGTGCCCGCGGCAGTGGACGACCGTTCGCGTTGCGATTCCCGCACGGCCGGCTCCCGTCACGCCCGGAGAACCGGTTGGAGTCAGGCCTTTCGCGATGATGCGCACGGTGGCATCGCATTCGCCGAAGCCACCGAAGGGAGAGCTGATGCCGAATCGATTCGAATTCGACCAGGTGACCCGCACCCCGGCAGCGGGAGACAACGTCGCGATTGCGACCCGCCGCCCGAAGGCTGGCGTCATGGTCAAGGACGGGGCGAGTGAATTCCGGCTCTCCCACACCGTACTCGAAGGACACCGGTTCGCGCGCGAGTCGGTACCGCGGGGCGAACATCTCGCCTCGTGGGGCCTGCCCTTCGGCGTTGCGATCCGTCCCCTCAGCCCCGGGGAGTACGTGTGCAATCGGAAGATGCTGGCCGCACTTGCGGGACGCCGCATCGACTTCGACCTTCCGGCGGCCGCGAACTTCCGGGATTCCATCGAGACCCACGAGCTGGACGAGGTATCGTTCGCGCCGGGCGAACAGGTTCCACGCGTCCCGACCGGGAATCGCCAAAGCGCCGCCCGATCGCTACGACCCGGCCGCGCCCCGCGCGTAGCCGACACCCCGCAACGCCTCGGTGATCTCGTCCAGTATCGCCGGATCGTCGATCGTCGCCGGCATCTTCCACGCTTCGTCGTCCGCGATCTTCTGCATCGTCCCGCGGAGAATCTTGCCCGAGCGGGTCTTCGGGAGACGCTGCACGACGGTGGCGGTCCTGAACGCCGCGACCGGGCCGATCTGCTTGCGCACGAGCTGAACGACCTCGCCGCGGATATCCTCCGCCGGCCGCTCGACCCCCGCGTTGAGCACGAGGAAGCCGAGCGGGAGCTGCCCCTTCAACGGGTCCGCGACCCCGATCACCGCGCACTCCGCGACGTCCGGGTGCGAGGCGAGCACTTCCTCCATCGCTCCGGTCGACAGCCGGTGGCCGGCTACGTTGATCACGTCGTCGGTACGCGTCATCACGAAGACGTAGCCGTCCTCGTCGATGAAGCCGGCGTCGCCGGTCTTGTAGAAGCCGGGGAACTCCGTGAGGTACGCCTCGCGGAAGCGTTGCTCGGCGTTCCACAGGGTGGGCAGGCACCCCGGAGGCAGGGGCAACTTCACCACCAGGGCGCCGATCTCGCCGGCCGGCACCGGCTGGCCGGAGTCGTTCACCGCCTGCACGTCCATCCCCGGCGCGGCCCTCGCGGGCGAGCCTTCCTTGACCGGCAACGCCTCGATCCCGATGCAGTTCGCGCAGATCGACCAGCCGGTCTCGGTCTGCCACCAGTGGTCGATGACCGGGACGCCGAGCTTGGCCTCCGCCCACCGCAGGGTATCCGGGTCGAGCCGCTCGCCGGCGAGGAACAGGGTACGGAACCGGCCGAGGTCGTACTCGCCGATCAGTGCGCCCTGCGGATCCTGCTGCCGGATTGCGCGAAACGCGGTCGGAGCGGTGAACAACACGGAGACACCGTGCTCCGAGAGCACCCGCCAGAACGCGCCGGCGTCCGGAGTCCCGACGGGCTTGCCCTCGTAGACGATGGTGGTGTTTCCGTTGAGCAGCGGCGCGTAGCAGATGTACGAATGTCCGACCACCCAGCCGACATCGGACGCGGCCCAGAACACCTCGCCGGGCTCGACGCCGTAGATGTGCTTCATGGTCCACTTGAGCGCCACCGCATGGCCGCCGTGGTCACGGACCACGCCCTTGGGCTGGCCGGTGGTACCGGAGGTGTAGAGGATGTAGAGGGGATCGGTCGCGGCCACCGGTACGCAGTCATGTGGCGCGGCCCCCGCCATCGCCTGCGCCCAGTCGATATCGCGACCTTCGACGAGATCGCAGGGCGCGGGGTGGCGCTGGAGGATGACGCAGGCGCTCGGCTTGTGGGCGGCGAGATCGAGCGCGCCGTCCAGCAATGGCTTGTAGTGGATCACCCGCCCCGGCTCGATACCGCACGAGGCGGAGACGATGACGCTCGGCGTCGCGTCGTCGATGCGCACCGCGAGCTCGTTCGCGGCGAAACCGCCGAACACCACCGAGTGCACCGCCCCGATGCGCGCGCACGCGAGCATCGCGATGATCGCCTCCGGGACCATGGGCATGTAGACGATGACCCGGTCGCCCTTGCCCACCCCGAGCCCGGCCAGCACCCCGGCGAACCGCGCCACCTCGTCACGGAGTTCACGGTAGGTGTAGCGGCGCTTGCCGCCGGTGACCGGACTGTCGTAGATGAGGGCCGGCTGGTCGCCGCGTCCGGTCTCGACGTGGAGGTCGAGCGCGTTGTAACAGGTATTGAGCTCCCCGCCCGTGAACCAGCGGTAGCTCGGCGGGTTCGAATCGTCGAACACCCGATCCCAGCGCTTCGTCCAGTGGATTGCTTCGGCCGCCTCACCCCAGAACGACTCCGGATCCGAGAGCGAGCGCGCGTGAACCTCGGCGTATCGACCTGACATTGAACCGTCTCCGTTCCGATATGCTGTAGAGCACCGACTGCCTTTCACTATATCGCAGCCATTCCCGCCCGCGCTCCGAGAGACCGGCCCGTGGCGCGATTACGTGGGGGATTTCGACCTTCGGGGCAGCCGGGCAGGGTGATCTCGAGAGAGTGTTCCGATCCGGCGGGAATGGCTGACCATATCGGGAGAACGTTGAAATGGAATACACCTGCATCCGCACGGAAACCAGGGGAGCGGTGGGGCTCGTCGGGCTCGACCGGCCGAAGGTGCTCAACGCGCTGAATCGGCGTCTCATCGAAGAGCTGGGCGCAGCGCTCGCGGGCTTCGACGCCGACGACGCCATCGGGGCGATAGTGATCACCGGCAACGAAAAGGCGTTCGCAGCCGGCGCCGACATTTCGGAGATGGTGGACAAGAGCTCGATGGACATGTTCACCGCCCGCCACTTCGAGGGATGGGAACGCATCGAGAAGGTGCGCAAGCCCGTCATCGCCGCCGTCGCCGGCTACGCACTCGGCGGAGGCTGCGAACTGGCAATGGCCTGCGACATCGTGATCGCCGCGGACAACGCCCGGTTCGGGCAGCCGGAGATCAAGCTCGGGGTGCTGCCGGGGCTCGGGGGCACCCAGCGCCTGCCGCGGGTCGCCGGCAAGGCGAAGGCGATGGATCTCTGCCTCACCGCGCGCATGATGGACGCGGAGGAGGCCGAACGCAGCGGTCTCGCCAGCCGCGTGGTGCCGCTCGACCGCCTGCTCGACGAGGCGATGGAGACCGCCACGGTCATCGCGTCGATGTCGCGCCCGGCGGTGCTGATGGTCAAGGAAGCGATCGATCGAGCCTACGAGACGAACCTTCAGTCGGGCCTCGACGCCGAGCGGATACGGTTCGACATGTCCTTCTCCTCGGCGGACAAGCACGAGGGCATGCGCGCGTTCCTGGAGAAACGAACCGCACGGTGGAAGCACCGCTGACGGGCGAGGCGCCGGAGGCGCGCACGGCGAAGTCGGGGAGCGGCCAAGGATCGGCCGCTTGACATGCAGGCGGATGAGAATTAGGTTGTCCAGAATTCTGGTCCGCAGCGAGATCCCGAGACCCATGAAGACGCTACCCCTGTCGGAAGTCAAGGCGAAGCTCAGTCAACTGGTGGACGACGTGACCACCCGCGACGAGGAGGTCGTGATCACCCGCAACGGCGTCCCGGCCGCGGTGCTCGTCAGCGCTGACGAACACGGGTCCTGGCAGGAGACCCTGGCGGTACGTGCGGACACGGCGCTGATGCAGGACATCACGGACGGCCTGCGCGCACTGAAGGAGAAGCGCAGCCAGCTCTACACTCTCGAAGAGCTGTTCGAGTAGAGCGACGAAAGCCGGGCCGGTGTCACCTCCACAGCATGTGAAGGTTCCGCCCGAGGTCGCGGCGCTTGTCCGCGGCCTCCACCCCGTGCTCAAGCGCAAGGTCCGGGCCGCGCTTCAGGTCATTCTCGACGATCCGTACACCGGCAAGGCGCTCTGCAACGAGCTTCAGGGGCTTCGCAGCTATCGGGTGGGGCGCCTGCGCATCATCTACCGGCTCCGACGCGACTTGGCACTGGTGGCGATCGGCCCTCGGGATTCGATCTACGTGGAGACGTACCGGCGGATCCACGAGCCGCGCGGCCGCTACCGACTGCCCGGATCGCCCGGCGGGCGGGAATCCCCCGCAAACTTCACCGATTCGCGGCTACGGACGCGAATCTGCCGCCCGCTCGCGCCCCGGACGCGAGAACCCCGCGACTCCCGCCGCGGGCGCGGGGGAATCGCACCTCAGTCCGCCGCCTCGTCGTAGGCCTCCGGCGGCGGGCAGGCGCAGGCGAGGTAGCGATCTCCGTAGACGTTGTCGACGCGCGCGACGGGAGGCCAGAACTTGTCCTCGCGTGAGCCAGGCAGCGGGAAGAACGCCCGTTCCTTCGAATAGGGGCGCTTCCAGTCCCGAGAGAAGAGCAGATCCGCGGGGTGCGGGGCATTGGCGAGCGCGCTCTCCTCGTACGCCACGGCACCCGCCTCGATCTCCGCGATCTCGGTACGGATCGCCAGCATCGCCTCGCAGAAGCGGTCGAGCTCGGTCTTCGATTCGCTCTCCGTCGGCTCGATCATCAGAGTATCCGCCACCGGGAACGACATGGTGGGCGCATGGAACCCGAAATCGACGAGCCGCTTCGCCACATCCTCGACCGTCACCCTGCACGACGCTTTCACCGCACGCAGGTCGATGATGCACTCGTGGGCGACGTATCCGTTTTCTCCCGTGTACAGCACGGGGAAGGTCTCCCCGGTGTAGAGCACCGGGAACGCGCCGCCGAGGCGCGCCGCAATGTAGTTCGCGCTCAGGATCGCGACCTCGGTCGCGCGCCGCAGTCCGCACGCGCCCATCATCGCGATGTACGCCCACGAGATCGGCAGGATGCCCGCCGATCCCCATGGTGCCGCCGACACCGTGCCGATCGTGCCCCCGGGGTCCGCAGCGGGATTGACCCCACCGACCACAGGGTGATCCGGCAGGAATGGAGCGAGGTGGGCGCGGACCCCGATGGGACCCATGCCCGGCCCGCCGCCACCGTGCGGGATGCAGAACGTCTTGTGGAGGTTGATGTGCGAGACGTCGGCGCCGATGCGCGCCGGCATGCTCAGGCCCACCATCGCGTTGAGGTTCGCGCCATCCATGTACACCTGGCCGCCGTGCTCGTGGACGACGTTGCAGATATCGACGATGCCTTCTTCGAATACGCCGTGAGTCGAGGGATAGGTGATCATCAGCGCCGCGAGCCGCTCGGCGTGCTCGCGCGCCTTGAGCTCCAGATCCCGAAGGTCGACGTTGCCGCTCTCGTCGCAGGCGACGACCACTACCCGCATCCCGGCCATGATCGCGCTCGCGGGGTTGGTGCCATGCGCGGAAGCGGGGATCAGGCACACGTCGCGCCCGCTCTCTCCCCGGGATTCGTGGTACCGGCGAATGCAGAGCAGCCCCGCGTACTCGCCCTGCGAGCCTGCGTTGGGCTGGAGCGAGACCGCGTCGAAGCCGGTGATCGCGCACAGCATGCGCTCGAGCCCCGTGCACAGCTCGCGGTATCCGTCGGCCTGGTCGACGGGCACGAACGGATGGAGGTCGGCGAATCCGGGGAACGTGATCGGGATCATCTCCGCGGTGGCGTTGAGCTTCATGGTGCAGGAGCCGAGCGGGATCATGGAGCGGTCCAGCGCCACGTCCTTCGCGGCCAGCCGGCGCAGATAGCGCAACATCTCCGTTTCGCTGTGGTGCGCATTGAACACGGGGTGGGTGAGATACTTGTCCGTTCGCGCGAGGACGCCGATCACGTCGGGGGCCGCCGCATCGAGGACATCGATGTCGAGGCCCGGATCGCCCGGATCGCCCGGATCGCCCGGACCAGCCGCGCCGGCGCCACCGGCAACGCCGGCATCGGAGCCCAGCGCCCGGAGCACCCCCTGCACATCCCCGCGTCGGGTCGTCTCGTCGAGCGAGAGACCGATGTGATCGGTATCGACCCGGCGCACGTTGTATCCGGCATCGCACGCTCTGGCCGCCAGCGCATCGGCCTCGCCGGGGACCCGGACGGTGATGGTGTCGAAGTACGCCTCCGTCACCACTTTGCGGCCCGCCACCGCAAGCCCCGCCGCCAGCGCCCTCGTCAGCCGGTGCACGCGCTCGGCGATGTTCCGCAGCCGTTCCGGGCCGTGGTAGACCGCGTACATCCCCGCCATCACCGCGAGCAACACCTGGGCGGTACAGATGTTCGAGGTCGCCTTCTCGCGCCGGATGTGCTGCTCGCGGGTCTGGAGCGCCATGCGCAACGCGGTGCGTCCGCGCGCGTCGACCGACACGCCGATGATCCGCCCGGGTGTCTGACGCCGGTACGCGTTGCGGGTGGCGAAGAACGCGGCGTGCGGCCCGCCGAACCCCATCGGCACCCCGAAGCGCTGGGCACTGCCCACCACGATGTCGGCCCCGAACGCACCCGGCGACTCGACGAGACACAGCGCCAGCAGATCCGTGGCGAAGACCGCGAGGCCCTTCGTGGCATGCACCCGCTCGACCACCGCGGACGGATCGCGGAGGGCGCCACTCGACCCCGGATACTGGACGAGCGCACCGAAGACGTCACCGGCGGCTCCGTCGGCCCCGAACGTCTCGTACGGGTCGCCCACCGTCACGTCGATCCCGAGCGGCGCGGCGCGGGTCCGGATCACCGCGATCGTCTGCGGGTGGCAGTCCGCGTCGACGAAGAAGCGCGCGGACTTCGACTTCGAGACGCGGTGCGCCATCGCCATCGCCTCGGCCGCGGCCGTCGCCTCGTCGAGGAGCGAGGCGTTGGCCAGCTCCATGCCCGTGAGGTCCATGACCATCTGCTGGAAGTTGAGCAGAGCCTCGAGCCGGCCCTGGCTCACCTCCGCCTGATAGGGGGTATACGCGGTGTACCACGCCGGGTTTTCCAGCACATTGCGCAGCACCACCGGCGGGGTGATGGTGCCGTAGTAGCCCATCCCGATCATGGACACGAGGGGGCGGTTGCGGCCGGCCATGGTGCGGAGCGCCTCCACCGCCTCACGCTCGGTCAGCGCGGGATCGATCGCGAGCGGCTCGTCGTGCCGGATCGAAACCGGGATGGTGCGATCGAGCAGGTCTTCGAGGGTCGGGACGCCGATGACTTCGAGCATCGCCTCGATGTCCCGGGAACTGGGGCCGATGTGACGCGACGCGAAGTCATCCCGCATCTCGAGCACATCGAGCGGGCGGGTCCTGGTCATGGGAATCCGGTCCTCTCCTGGTGCTGAAAAATCGTGCGCTCGGGCGCATCGCGTTGTCATGACGCCGCCCCGGCGGTCCGGATACTTCCGAAACCGAGCCGAAAATTCCCCCGATTCGCAAATCGGTGAAGTTTTCGGCTGGCGGGTCCAACCCGTTCCCGCCCCTGCGGCCGCGCGGCGCCTCCGAATGAAGCAGCTCCCGGTGCCCATGCAGGCGAGCCGGGAGCGGTCGATCCGCTCAGTCGAGTGATTCGATATAGGACTGATAGGCCTCCTCGTCCATCAGTCCTTCGAGCTCCGAAGTGTCTCGAACCCGGACCCGGAAGAACCAGCCGTCGCCGAGCGGGTCGGCGTTGACCTGTCCCGGCTCGTCCGCGAGAGCATCGTTGACCTCCGTGACCGTGCCACTCACCGGGATCTTGAGCTCACCGGCGGCCTTGACCGACTCGATGACCGCGCCTTCGTCGCCCTGACCAAGCTCCGCGCCGACCTCCGGGAGCTCCACGAACACGAGCTCGCCGAGCTGGTCCTGAGCGTAGTCGGTGATGCCCACAACGGCACCCTCGTCGTCCTCGATGCGGATCCACTCGTGATCCTCCGTGAACCACAATCCACTCATCGCAAGCGCTCTCCATGGTGGTCCCGACGTCTTCTCACGGGCGCCGGTTCGTTCGTTACGCGGTACATCGGGGACGATTATCGTTCAAATGGACCGCCCGCGGCACCTGCAAAGTCGACTCAGCCCGCCAGCTCTTCCGCGAGGGCTCTCAGCCCGATTGCTTCCACCCCACCTCCCTTGGGGTAGCGATCGTCCCCGCCATGAACCAGGAATGCCCGGTCCGGCTTCACGTCGTCGAGCGCCACCCGAAATCCCCTGTCCACGGTCGGCGCCAATCCACGCTTGATTTCGATTGCCCAGACCCGGGCGCCCGGCAATTCCAGGATGAGATCGATTTCGACGCCGCTCGCCGTACGATAGAAGCTGGCCCGAGCGCGTTCCGGAGCCGCCCGGATCAGCGTCTCGATGACGAAACCCTCCCAGCTTGCACCGGCGATCGGGTGACCGAGGACCCCCTCGGCGTCGTCGAGCCGCAACAGCGTGTGGACGATGCCGCTGTCGCGGACGTAGACCTTGGGCGACTTTGCCAGCCTCTTGCGAACGTTGGCATGGAAGGGGGGCAATCGGCGCACGAGGAGGAGATCCACAAGCAAGTCGACGTACCGGGCGACCGTCTTGCCGTCCACGGCGAGACTTCTGGCCAGCGAGGCGGCATTCCACAGATCTCCCTGAGAGTGCGCGAGCATGGTCCAGAACCGGCGCAACGTGTCGGCCGGGACTCTGGGCCCGAGCGCGGGAATGTCACGTTCCAGGTAGGTGCGGATGAAGCTCTCGCGCCAGACCGCGCTGTCGGCATCGGTCAGGGCGAGGAAGCTGCGCGGGAATCCGCCCCGAATCCACAGCCGCCTCAGGTCGCGCTCCGCCAGCTCGCGGATGTCCAGGGGGCCGAGCTCCAGATACGTGATGCGTCCGGCGAGGCTCTCTCCCGATTGCCGCAGGAGATCCATCGAGGCCGAGCCGAGCAGCAGAAACTGTCCCGCGGGCTCACCGCCGTGGATGCGCTCGTCGATGATTCCGCGTAGCGCCTGAAACAGGTGCGGGGCGCGGTGGATCTCGTCCAGCACCACCAGATGATCGCGTTTCGTGACGAGATAACCCCGTGCGTCTGCCAGCTTCTCCTGGTCGGCCGGATTCTCCAGATCGAGATACAGGCCCCTTTTGACAGGCCGCCGCCCCCGCGTGGTATCCCTCTCCGCGAAGGCTCGCGCCAGAGTCGTCTTGCCGACCTGGCGCGGCCCCAGAAGGGCCACCGCGGGAAACAACCCCAAGCGTTCCTCCAGGCTCCCGCTCAGCAGTCGAGGGATTGTGTCGCTGATCATGCCTGCAATTATGGATATAGAGTCCGAATTTGCAAGGAAAATGAAGCATTACCGAGGTGATGAGATCAACGCGGCGGTGGCCGTTCGGAGCGTGCAGTATGGGACGATACCTGGTCCGGCACCACCAACCGCCGCGACCCCACTGCGCACCGAACCCGTCCACAGGAAACGGAATTCCGGAGAACTCGACCATGAACGCCGATATCGAGAACACCGAGCACCTCGTCACCCTGCATGAAATCGTGGAGGAAGCACGTCGGCGGCTCCCCGACGGCATCTGGGACTACCTCGTCGGCGGGGCGGAGTCGGAGATGACCTTGCGGCGCAACCGCGAAGCGCTCGACGCCATCGCGTTCCGGCCGCGGGTGCTGCGCGACGTGTCCGGGGTCGACTGCGCCTCGACCCTGCTCGGGCGCACGTTTCGCGCCCCGGTGCTGCTCGCCCCCATCGGCTCGCTGCAGGACCTGCACCCGAGGGGCGGAGCGGCGGTGGCCGAGGCGGCGGCCGCGGCCGGGGTGGTGATGATGCTGAGTTCCGCATCGGCACCGGGCCTGGAGGCGACGGCCGCCGCGGGCGGCGACGGGGCGAAGATCTTCCAGCT
Source organism: Thiotrichales bacterium (assembly GCA_026709935.1). Lineage (GTDB taxonomy): Bacteria > Pseudomonadota > Gammaproteobacteria > HK1 > HK1 > HK1. Next base: position 7,065 of record JAPOSC010000073.1, on the reverse strand, counting down.
CTACGTCCGCGGCGACGACGCATGGGTCGACGACCACGTGCGCCGCGCCATCGACGCCGGTTACGACGCGTTCTGCTTCACCGTGGACCTCGACTGGTACTCGCGCCGCGAGCGCGACCTCGCGAAGCGTTTCGTCACCACCGGACGGCGCAGCGTCAGCGGCGAGGGCCACCAGATGCGCTTCACCTGGGACGGCGTGAAGCGGGTGCAGGACCGGTTCGACATCCCCCTCGTGCTCAAGGGCATCGCGACCGCCGAGGACGCGGCACTCGCGTGCGAGATGGGCATCGACGCGGTCTACGTCTCCAACCACGGCGGCCGTCAGCTCGACCACGGCCGCGGGAGCATCGACGTGCTGCCGGAGGTGGTGGAGGCGGTCGGCGGGCGGGCCGAGATCCTGGTCGACGGCGGGTTCCTCCGCGGCACCGACATCGTGAAGGCGATCGCGCTCGGAGCGACCGCGGTCGGGGTCGGACGGCTGAACGGCTTCGGAATTGCGGCGGGCGGCGCGGACGGCATCGTCCGCATGCTGGAGCTGCTCAAGGGTGAGATCCGCACTTGCCTCGGCCTGCTCGGCGTCAACCGACTCGATGAGCTCGACGCGCGCTATCTGCACCGCACCGCGCCGGTGCACGGCGGCGGGATGCGCAGCGCCTACCCCCTGCTCGAGGAGGACCCGTGGGGGCCGGATGAACCGCCGCCAAAGGTCCGAACGCGCGCTCACTCGGCCCGGTTCAGCTCCGCGCGGCCAGGAACTCCACCATGTCGATCTTGGAGATGACGCCGACGACGTGCGCGTCCTCCACCACCATGGCCACGTTCTCGTCGTCGAAGATCTCCTGCACCTTCACGAGCGAGTCGTCGAGGCCCACCATGCCGTGCATCGGCCTCGCCGCCTGCATGACATCGCTGTCGGCGGTGCACTCACCCATGACCATGCTCTGGAGCAGGTCGACCTCGTGGATGATCATCATGGGCTCGGCCGCGCCGGCCGAATCGACCGGCATCTGCGAAATGCCGAGGTCCGCCATGCGCTTTGCGACCGAGGCGATGGTCTCGTCGCCTTTCGCGAATTCGACCCGGTGGGGCTTGAACTCCAGCAGCTCGCGCACCGTGCCGAGGCGCTGCTCGGGGCCGAGGAAGCCCATGTCGCGCATCCATTCGTCGTCGTAGCACTTGCTGAGGTAGCGGTCGCCGGAGTCGGGGATGATCACGACGACGGTCTTGCCGGGGCCGAGGCGGCGCGCGACGTCGAGCGCACCGTGAACCGCGGTGCCGGCGGAGCCGCCGGAGAAGATGCCTTCGCGCCGGGCGAGCCGCCGGGCGACCAGGAACGAGTCCTTGTCGGAGATCTCCAGCACCTCGTCGATAACCGAGAAATCGAGGGTGCCGACCATGAAATCGTGGCCGATGCCCTCGACCCGATAAATCCCGGGGGCGCGGATCTCGCGCTGGTGGAAGGCGTCGTAGTACATGCTGCCGATGGGATCAGGACAGGAGACGAAGAGGGTCCGGCCCGCCTCGGCCGCTTTCTCCTTGAGATACTTCGCCGCCCCCGAGATGGTGCCGCCGGTGCCGATTCCGCCCACCAGTGCGTCGAGCCGCCCGTCGGTCTGCTCCCAGATCTCCGGGCCGGTAGTCAGGTAGTGCGCCTCCGGGTTGTGCATGTTGTAGTACTGGTCGGTGTAGAAGCCACCGGGGGTTTCGCGGGCGATGCGCTTGGCGACCTCCACGTAGCTCTCGGGGTGATCGTGGTGCAGGTCGGTGCGGGTGATGATGACCTCCGCGCCGTACGCCTTGAGCATGTCGATCTTCTCTTTGCTCATCTTGTCCGGCATGGTGCAGATGCAGCGGTAGCCGCGCACCGCCGCGGTCATCGCGAGACCGAGGCCGGTGTTGCCCGAGGTGCTCTCGACGAGCGTCGTCCCCGGGCCGACAAGACCGGCCTCCTCCGCCCGGCGGACCATGTTCCAGGCCATCCGGTCCTTGACCGAGCCGCCGGGGTTGCAGCTCTCGAGCTTGACGAGCACGGTTGCCATGCGGGCGTCGGTCATGCGGTTCAGCTTGACGAGGGGGGTGTTGCCAATGAGATCGAGGACGGTCTCGGCGTACTTCATGGCTGAGGTTCTCGCGCGGCGGCCGCTCCGGGCGGTCGAGATGGCCGAATCTTACCGAATGCGGCGGCGAGGATCCGGGGGGCCGACATGAGCCGCTCGACGGCCGAGGTAGTCGTCGTCGGCGCCGGCATCGCCGGCATCTCCGCCGCGTTCCACCTCGCGGTGCGGAAAGGTCTGGACGGCGTCGTGCTCGTGGAGACCGGCGACCCCCTGGCGCTCACCAGCGACAAATCGACGGAGTGCTACCGCAACTGGTGGCCGGGGCCGGGCGACGCCATGGTCGCGCTCATGAACCGCAGCATCGACTTGCTGGAGCGCTACGAACACGAAAGCGGCGGGCGGCTCCGCCTCGGCCGGCGCGGCTATCTCTTCGCCACCGCCGAGCCACCGCGTATCGATACGTTCCGCGCCATGGCGCTCGAGGCGCAATCCCTCGGCGCGGGAGAGCTTCGCGTGCACGACGGTGCGCAGGCGACGGGCGCCGACTACGTCCGATCGCCAGCGCACGGCTTCGAAGGGGTGCCGCAGGGATCGGATCTCATCACCGACCCCGCGTTCATCCGCACCGAGTTCCCGTACCTCGACCCCTCAGTGGTCGCGGTGCTGCACGCGCGGCGGTGCGGGTGGCTGAGCGCCCAGCAGCTCGGCATGTGGATGCTGGAGCGGGCCCGGAAACGGGGCGTGAAGCTGCTCCGGGGCCGGGTGACCGGCTTCGATGCGAGTGGCGGACGCATTCGCGGCGTATCAGTGTCCCGTCCGGGCGGGCACACGACCATCAACACCGGCGCACTGGTGCTCTCGCCCGGGCCACATCTGGCCGAGCTCGCCTGCACCCTGGGAATCGAGCTTCCGGTCGCCTGCGAGCGCCATCTGAAAGTCGTGTTCCGCGACACCGAGCGGGCGGTGCCGGGCGATGCACCGCTGCTTGTCTGGGCCGATCCTGTCGTGCTGCCGTGGTCCGACGAGGAACGCGCGGTGCTCACCGCCAACGAGGAGACCCGTTCACTCGTCGAGCCGTTCCCGGCCGGAATCCATGGCCGCCCCGAAGGGACGCCCGGCGATCACTGGCTGATGATGCTCTGGACCTACGACACCGAAACGGTGGATCCGGTCTTCCCCATCCCGCACGACGCGCGGCTGCCGGAGATCGCACTGCGCGGCTGGTCACGGATGCTCCCGTCGCTGAAGCGCTACTTCACGCGCCTCCCCCGCATGGCCGTGGATGGCGGCTACTACGCGAAGACCTCCGAAAACCGGCCCCTCATCGGCCCGCTGCCCATTGCCGGCGCCTGGGTGAACGCTGCGTACTCCGGGTTCGGCATCATGGGCGCCTGCGCCGGCGGCGAGCTGCTCGCGGCCCACGTGTGCGGGGCACCGCTACCCCCCTGTGCCGCCGCGTTTCACCCCGCACGATTCGATGACCCCGGCTATCTGGATGCATTCGCGAGCGACAGCGCCGACGGGCAGCTTTGATGATGTGGAGGGCGCAACGTCGGTGGCACCCGTTCGGTGCGAACATCGCCGGAATGCCCGGGGCTGATCTGCCAGTGCGCGATACGCTACGACCAAAGCCCGCCTGCATGGCGGGCAACAGCTACTTCGGCGCCGATAAAGCGCTCGGATCTCGCGGCAATACCGTAGTCCTCATCGGACACACAGGTCATCTCGACGTCAGCCGGATCCCCCACCGGTGCGCCCAGCCGAGACCCGCCTCGGTCCCCGCCGCCGGGCGGTACTCGCAACCCACCCATCCCGTGTAGCCCAGCGCATCGATACGCGGCAGCAGCCACTCGTAGTTGAGCTCGCCCGCGTCAGGTTCGAGCCGGTCCGGCGGGCCCGCGATCTGAATGTGTCCGACGTTGCCGTCCGGCACCCCCACCCAGCGGTCGAGCTTCGGTGCCACATCGCCCTCGACGATCTGGCAGTGGTAGAGGTCGAACTGCACCTTGACGTTGGGGGCACCGACTTCGGCCACCAGCGCGTGGGCGTCGGCCTGACGGTTGAGAGGATAGCCCGGATTGTCGCGGTGATTGAGCGGCTCCACCAGCAGAGTGACCCCGGCTTCGACCGCGCGCGGGGCGGCCTCGCGCAGGTTGGCGACGAAGATGGCCCGGCTCTCCGCCAGACTCGTGCCCGCACCAGGCACGCCCCACATCGCGTGCAGCCGGGGACAGCCGGTGGCCCGACAGTAGCGGAGCGCGAGGTCGAGCCCGTCGCGGAACTCCGCCTCCCGCCCGGGCAACCCGCCGAGCCCGCGCTCGCCCTCCTCCCCCGGCGGCAGATTGAACAACACCACTTGCAGATCGTGCGCCCGGAGCCGTTCCCGAATCGCGGACTCCGGGGCCTCGGTATACGGAAACTGGTGCTCGACGGCCCGGAACCCGCAACGCGCCGCCGCCTCGAACCGGTCGAGGAACGGACGCTCGGTGAAGAGGTAGCTCAGATTGGCGGCGAGGCGGGGCATGACGGCGGCATCATACCGAAGCGCGGCTGACACCACAGTGTCGATGCGCGTACCGGGAATTCCATCCGGTCCGCGTCTGTCGTCACCCTTGGGTGGGCCGTCCAGGGCTCGAACCTGGGATCCGCTGAAAGAGTCAGCACGTAAATACTCATAACTCATAAATTATTGGTTTATCCAATAAAATTTCTATAGATTCTGGAAATTCCCACCTTTAGAACCACCTTCACAGCATGGATTCGGTGAGAACCGCAAGGAATCGGTGAGACTGTACCGACCCGTCACGGGTACGTACACTCACTTCAAGACAACGTGCCCGGTCCGGAGCCGCTCCACGGGGAAGGCGATGCGGAGCCGGCTTTCCATCAGGAAGCCACGTCATGACATGGGTTCAGACGGCAACGCTGATCGTGTCCATCGTCGCCGCTGTGGCGGCGGGCACCGGGGTCATCGTGTTGAGCGTGAACGGCACTCACTCGCAAGTTGCCGCACTCCAGACTCAGGCCACCGCCGACCGGGGCGGCATGGCGCAACGCATGACGCGCAACCGGGCACCCGCCGCGGCCGTCATGCGGCAGGGGCGATGGTCGAGCGTGCGCATGGTGGCGCGCTACACTCGCCACCAGATCGCGGCCGAAGCGCTCGACTACCTGTGACCGGAGAGACTGCGATGTCCGCTGCGACCAGCTTCAACGCGCTCGCCATTGCGCGCGAGCTCGAAGCCGCCGGCGTCGAACGCCGCCAGGCCGAAGTCATCGCCGATGGGATGCGCCAGGCCGCCGGCGCCGACCGTGACGAGCTCGCCACGAAAGCCGACCTCGCCGGGTTCGCCACGAAAAGCGACCTCGCCGCGCTTGAGGTGCGGATAGTGAAGTGGGCCATCGGCCTCGCGTTCGGGGTTGCGGCCGTGGTGCTCGCCGGCGTGCGGCTCATGCTCGGCACGATGGGCGGGTGACGCCGCTACCTGTAACCGAGAGCCCGCTATGACGACCACCACCTTCGACACCCTCACCGCTGCCCGCGAGCTCGAAGACGCCGGCGTCGAGCGCCGCCAGGCCGAAGCCATCGCGAAGATTGTCCGCAACGGACAAGGGGAGTTCGCGACGAAGGCCGATCTCGACTCGACCGCGGCCGCCATCCGCGCCGATGTCGCCGCGCTCGAAACCCGGCTTGTGGAACGCGAAAATCGCCTCGTGAAATGGGCCGTGGGCCTCGCGCTCGGGGTCGCTACACTCGCCGCGGCCGTGGTGCTCGCCGGCGTGCGGTTCATGCTCAGCGGCGCGACATAGCCGCGCGGAGCCAGCCATGACGACCAGCACCTTCGACACCCTCGCCGCCGCGCGCGCGCTCGAAGCGGCGAAGTTCAGCCGCGAGCAAGCCGAAGCCATCGCGCAGGCCATCCGTAACGGACAAGGCAACCTCGCCACGAAAGCCGATCTTGATACCGCAATCGCCGGCCTCGAAACCCGTCTCGTGAAGTGGGGATACGGTCTCGGTGCCACCGTTGTCGCCTTGACCGTCACCCTGAATGCCGGGCTGATGTACGCCATGCTCCGGTTGCTCCCGCTCGCCGGGCCCGGGCCGTAACCTCAAAGCGCCCGGGCACCGACTGACACCGGAGCGAGATTGACGAGTTGAAGAAGTGACCCACACCACTCGTCGGATCGAACGAGAAAACTCACCGTTGGCGGCCCGAGCGCCGTTACCGAGACCGATGACGGATATACCGTGACCGTTGACGGCCAGACCATCGAATTCTAAGGAGAGCGACTTCGGATCACGCGAGCAATTCGGTGACATTTACTCCAAAGATCTCGACTATGGAGCGATGGTCGTCGGATTCTGGTTACCGAGAGGGACAGACCAATTCGAGTATCTGGACGTGTACGGATTCAGTCGCAGCGAAGTCGTGCCTGGTGAAGATTTGACTACGCTTGAGCCCAGTGATTTCACCCAATCCAACAACCTCTACGTGGTGCAAGGCGTACCGACGGCTGCTGTTCCCAAGAGCGGTACAGCTAACGTATAGCGGACGAAGAAGAACTGACCAGCACACACGCCGGACGGCTACCCCTGCCCGGCCCCGGGTGGGGGCGCGTCGGGTCGCCTCCCTGTAAGACCCTGTCATGAAGTCGTGCGCGAGGCCCCTGCATGCGCAGTACGCGCACCACCAGCGAACGGGCACAGGGACCGGATAGGTTCGACGCGTTCCGAACGGCTTCGGAAGAATGTGGGCCGGATGCGCTCGTCGTCCATCCCCGGCACAAGAAGACGCACATTCAGCGCGGATGCGTCACGGCTTGACGGCCAGATCTACGCCTCTTCGCGTCTGCTCGTCCCCCTGACCGGCGGCGCGTCGGCACCATAGCCATGTGCCAATGGGGAAGGGTTCGGCCCTGACCAACGCTCTCAGAGCACGGCGGCGACGGCTCCGAATACCCCGAACTGTTTTCCCACGACCAGGAGTACGAACGCACCGACGATCCG
>JAPOSC010000074.1 GCA_026709935.1 Thiotrichales bacterium | reverse complement strand
CCACCGCCCCGACTCGCCCGCGACCTCGCCACGGTCCGACCCGAGTCATCCGCGATGATGGCGGAAGCCACAAAGATGCTTCGCACCGACATCGACGCTCCCGAAGCCCCGCCGCGCCCCGTCGGTCTGCTCGCGGTGCCGGCTCGCACCTCCACACGCGCACCGAAAGCAGGGACTGTGGATCCCGCTTCACGGCCATCCGCCATCATCAGCCACGGCGTCGTCCGGCCGGTTCCGCGCAGATGCCGTCCCGGTCGGAATCACGCATGATCCGTCGCGCGGCATCGTGGAATTCCGGGCGATCCCGGAAAGGACGGCTCCCTTGAAAGGATTCGACCCGAAGTACCGGGACTTCCCCGACTTCATCCTGGGCGTGACCCGGGAGATCTGGGAAGGACGGGGCATCGGCACGCTCCGATCGTTCTACGCGCCCGACATCGTGGTGCGCTCGCCCGCATCGGTGGTGGTCGGCAACGAGCGGGTCATCGCCGCCACCATGGCGACCCTGGCGGAGTTCCCGGACCGCGAACTGCTCGGCGAAGACGTCATCTGGTGCGGCTCCCCGGAGGAGGGGCTGCTCAGCTCGCACCGGATCCTCTCCACCGCCACCCACGCTGGCGACGGCGCGTACGGGAAGGCGAGCGGGAAGACGGTGCGGTACCGCATCGTCGCGGACTGCCACGCCCGCGACAACCGAATCGACGACGAATGGATCATCCGCGACCAGGGGGCGATCGTGCGCCAGCTCGGATGGGAGCCGGCCGACTACGCGCGTCACCTGATCGATTCGGAAGGCGGCCCCGACGCCTGCGTCCGGCCGTTCGCACCGGACGCCGATCGACCGGGGCCCTACGCGGGGCGCGGCAACGACAACCCCTGGGGCGAGAAGTATGCGGACCTGCTGACCCGCATCATGGCGGCGGACATGGCGGTCGTCGCGGCCGAGTACGACCGCGCGTGCCGACTCGAATACGCCCCCGGCGCGAGCGGCAGCTCCCACGCCTTCGCAACCCGGTTCTGGATGGAGCTGCGAGCGAGCTTCCCCTCCGCGGTGTTCGCCATCGACCACCAAATCGGCCGCGAAGACCCGCTCATGCCCGCTCGCGCCGCCCTGCGCTGGAGCCTGCGGGGCCGTCACGACGGCTGGGGGCGGTTCGGCCCTCCGACCGGAGCCAAGATCTACCTGATGGGTTTCTCGCACGCCGAGTTCGGGCCGTGGGGGCTGCGCCGCGAGTACGTGGTCTACGACGAAGTCGCGGTCTGGAAGCAGATCCTGCTGCACACCGGCGGGGTTGCGGACACCGCGCGGACCGCCGTGGCGCCCCCGGCCCATCCGGCGGACGCAGACTGAAGGCACAGCAATTTCCGCATATCAGGGAACATGTGCTCGAAATTGCCCCGAATGATTACCCCGCATGGACGCTCCGCAGGCCCGAAGCTCGCCGGAATCGCACGGCGTCACGGCTTGTCGGGGAGCCGGCGGGAATTGCGGTTGAAGGAGGACAGGCCTTGACCCCGACCGAAATGGACCGGCGGATCGTGCGCCACCGCGACCTTGTTCCCTGCCGCAGCGCCTTCATCGACGCCCACACCCCCGGCTCCGACCGCAAGGAGAACTTCACCATCATCGGCGCCGGGGTCTCGGAGAGCGCCGATCAGCATGTCCACATAAGGGAAACACCCGGGTTCAACATCGGCGCCGCCGGTCAGCCGCCGAAGTGCCGCAACTCCCTCCACCTGCATCGCACCGCGGAAGTGTTCTTCGTGCTCACGGGGCGCTGGCGCTTCTTCTGGGGGCGCTGGGGCACGGCGGGCGAGGTGGTGCTGGAGGAAGGCGACATCTTCGATATCCCCACCGGCATCTTCCGCGGCTTCGAGAACATCGGCGCCGACTACGGGATGCTGATGGCGATCCTCGGCGGCGACGACGCGGGCGGCGGGGTGGTCTGGGCGCCGCAGGTGCTGGAGGAGGCCCGGGCGCACGGACTGGTCCTGGCAGAGAACGGCAGCCTGTACGACACCCGCAGGGGCGAGGCGTTACCGCCGGGGGTCGGCCCGATGCCGCCACTCGACGACGAGGCGCTCGCGGCCGTGCCGGAGCCCACCACGGACGAGGTGGCCGGTGCGTTCGTTGCCCGCTACCGGGACCTGACCGCGCGCGCCGCCGACGGCCAGCCCTGCCCCGTCATCGGCGCGCAGGGCGTGATTCGAGACCGGCCCGGATTCGAGGTCGAACTGCTGACCCGCGGCTCCCTTACTGACGCACCCCAGGCGCCGGACGTACTTCATGCCACGGACGTACTTCATGCCACGGACGTACCCCGGGCGACGGATCGTCACCAGGTCCTGATGGTGATGCGCGGCCACTGGTGCCTGTCGTGGGACGGGGGCGAAACCGTGCTGAATCCCGGCGATACCTGCGCGGTCCCGCCCGGGCTGCGGCGTCGCCTCGCGCCCGCCCGCCCGGGAGAGGCGAGCCTCTATCGCGTCACCGCCACCAACGATCCGGCCGGTCCGACCCGGGCGCTGACTGGGCACCAACTGGGCGCTAACTGGGCGCTGCTCGGGCGCTGACCCGGCGCTGATCGAGTGCTGATGTAGAGTGGGACACCCGCAGGGGAGAGTGGCCATGCACGGAGCCGAACCATGACCAGGATAGGAACCACCCACGTCGGATCCCTGCCCCGTTCGCAGGAAGTCGTCGACTTCCTGTTCGCGAAGGAGCGCGGGGAGACGGTCGACGCATCGGCGTTCGACGCCTGCATGGCCAGCGCCGTCTCCGAGACGGTGCGCCGGCAGGTCGATGCCGGCGTCGACATCGTCTCCGACGGGGAGACCTCGAAGATCTCCTACGCCACCTACGTCAGCGAGCGCTACACCGGATTCGGCGGAGACAGCCCGCGCCGGACGCCCGCGGATCTGAAGATGTTCCCCGGCTACATGGAACGCATCGCCCGCGCGGGAGGCACCCCGCAGTACGTCCGGCCGGAGTGCGTGGGCGAGGTCCGCGCGAAGGACCACGTGGCGCTCGACGCCGACATCGCGCACCTCCGGGCGGCAATGCGCGAACACGACGCCGCGCGCGGGTTCATGAACGCCGCCTCACCCGGGGTCATCGCCCTGTTCCAGCCCAACCGGTACTACCCGAGCCACGACGCCTACCTCGCCGCTCTCGCCGACGCGATGCGCGAGGAGTACGAACGCATCGTGGCCGCGGGTCTGGATCTGCAGGTCGACTGTCCGGACCTGGGGCTCGCCCGGCACACGCAGTTCACGGATCTGTCCGACGACGAGTTCGTGGCGGCCGCCGCCGCCAATGTCGAGGCCCTGAACCACGCCCTGCGCAACGTCGACCCCGACCGGGTCCGGGTCCACATCTGCTGGGGCAACTACGAGGGGCCGCACCTGTGCGACATCGGCATGGACCGGATGTTCTCGCTCCTGATGTCGGTGCGTGCCCGATACGTGCTGTTCGAGACGTCCAACCCCCGGCACGGGCACGAGTGGACGGTGTTCCGCGACCGCCGGTCGGAGATCCCCGACGACCGGATCCTGGTACCCGGCGTGGTGGACACCACCACCAATTTCGTCGAGCACCCGGAGCTGGTGGCCCAGCGCATCGACCGCTTCGTGGACATCATCGGCGCGGAGCGCGTCATCGCAGGATCCGACTGCGGCTTCGGCACCTTCGCCGGATTCGGCGCCGTCGATCCAGACATCGCGTACGCGAAACTCCGCGCGATATCCGAGGGGGCCCGAATCGCCGAGGCGGCCCGATAGGGAGATGATCCGGATGCCCGCTCAATCCACCGCCGAAGCCCGAATCCTCGCCGGCAAGCGCGGCCTCTACCGCGCCCTGTATCGTCTGGCCGCGTTCGAGACGCCCGCCGACCTCGCGGAGCGGCTGGCGTCGCTCTACCACCCCGACGCCGCGTGGCGCGGTTCGCATCCGCTCGACGAGATGCGGCAGATGGACGTGAACGTGCTGGACCGGATGCGTTCGCACTTCCAGCGCGCGGCCTGGGCGGGCTGAGGCAACCCGTCGCGGACCTGCACCTCCGGATCGCTTCCACTCGTCCGGTAGTGCCTCACTTCGACTCCTGAACTCTGGGGAAAGTCGGTGCCCGCAGGCCGGAGGCATCGGATGGAATTTCAAAGTGAGGCACCCGGACCGACCGGTAGCCGGCCGCGGCACGGACGCGATAGAGTCTCCACCCCGTTTTTCGCCGACGAACGGCATTCGGAGAACAACCCATGGACGACCGCATGAAGAGCCACGGCCATATCGGATGGTGCGACCTGATGTCCGACGATGTCGACAGGGCACGCGACTTCTACACGGGCGTGCTCGGATGGGACACTGAAGTCATGGACGTCGGGACGGGTCCCTACACGACGTTCAAGGCCGACGGTCAGGAGGTGGCCGGCCTGATGGCGAAGCCGTCGGAGGGGCCGGCGTCCCTGGCGCCGACGGCCTGGACATCCTACGTCACCGTCGACGACGTCGATGCCCGCACTGCCCGGGTCGCCGCGGCGGGCGGCCGCGTGCTTGCGGGCCCGATGGACATCCCCACGATCGGGCGCATGTCGATCATCCAGGACCCCACGGGCGGAGTCATCGGCATCATCACCTACGCCGACTCGACCGCGTAGGCTTCACCACCGGCCCGCGGGCCACGACCGTCAATCCCCCGCCCCGGCCCGCAAGCGTCCGCGGGGCGGTCACCTTCACCTTCGGCATGGATGCCGACAGCATCGTGCATCTCTCGCATCACGCCGTTGCCGCCACCCGGGCGGCGGCGATGGCGGCGCGGCGCTACGAGCCGCAGGTAGCAGTACCGCGGCCGGCCCGACGCAACGACCAGGCCGGTTACCGGATCGCCTCGACCTCGATCCCGAGGGCTGGCTGCAACCAGGCGCGGTCCGCGGTGTAGACGGCTTCGCCGCGATCGCTTCCGAGCGCGAGGCACGCCCGGTCACCGAGAGAGAGTCCGAACGCCCTGGTGCGCTCCCTGATACGGCCGGCGATCTCCGCCTGCTCGGCCGAGAACGGCTCGATCGCCAGGCCGAGGGATGCGAGATCTTCGCGCAGGCCGCGCGTGTCGACCCCATCGTCCCGGGCCTTTCCGATGACTTCCGACCAGTTCACGCTCGACATGACGGATTGCGCGAGCACCTCTCGCACCCGCTCGCCGCCGGGTTCGCTCTGCAGATACGCGAGGAGCGCCGACGCATCGAGCACCACGCTCACGACTCGCGCTCGTCGGGCTCGCGCCGGGCCTCCTCGCGGCGTTCGGCGATGAGCTCCCCGGCGAGGCTGCGGCCGCGGGACTTGCGAAAGCGGTCCCGTATCCGGCGTTCCACGGATTCAGGCCGCTCGATCACCAGGTGATCGTCTTCGACCCGGGCCACCAGCGTATCGCCGGGCCGGAACCCGAGCGCCCTGCGAATCGGCGACGGAACCACCACTCGCCCCTGCGCTCCGAACTGGACCTCGGCATGGAGTCTGGAATATGCCACGTCTTTATCTTTTGTGTCACAAAATACAATGACAGGCACGATATTCCCGATCCGGCACGTATTGCAAGCCCCTGCGGGGCCCCTGCCCGAACTACTGCTTTGGAATTGCTCGGGATTTCGCCTCGCCCCTCCCCAAGCAGACACACGCAGCCAGGACCGGCCTCTACTGTCCCGTCTCAGCCGCTGCGGATTCCGAGGACTGGTGGAAAGCAAAAATGACGCAGTACCCGGGATTTGCCCGGCCCGAAATCACTCTCGTACCCCCGAACGCTCGACGCGCCCGATCGAGCGGCAAGCAAGCGCATCGGATTCGCCGGAGCCCCGCCGCCCGGAATGACCGTGCGATCGGCTCGGGGTTGAAACTACCGCGGCTTCACCCCGTCACGAGAAGCTTCAGGCCGATGGCACCGAGCCCGAGGAGCAGCCAGGTACGAAAGGTGGCGGGGGTGAGACGAGCCCGCAACCGTGCCCCCAGCATCATCCCGAGGATCGCCGGCACCACCGCGGCCGCGGACACCAGACCGGCACCGACCTGGTACGCACCGTGCCACATGAGCACCCCGGCGAGCGCGGCGGTCGAGATGCTGAACGTGATACCCATCATCTGGACCATCTCGTCGCGGTCGAGGCCGAGGGCTTCGAGGTACATCACGATGGGAACCACGAAGGTGCCGGTGACGCCGGTGACGAGGCCGTTGAGGATCCCGACGATCGGCGTCAGCACCGGCTCCGCCCGTAGCGGCACCGACAACCTCGTCGTCCGGAGACCGAGCCCCGCATAGACGAGCAGCGCCACGCCGAGTACGCGGTCCATCGTCTCCGGCGCTGCGGCGAAGATGTAGTGGTAGCCGAACCACGTCGTGACCGGGATGATGGCGAGAGCAATACCGAAGCGTCTGAACAGCGCCGTCGCGTGCCCACCGACCGCACCCTGCCAGACATTGGTCACGAACGATGGAATGACCAGCAGCGGCAGCGCGGCCTCGATCCCGAACGCGGCCGAGAGCAGTGCGATCGAGACGGTCGGGAGGCCGAGCCCCACCACGCCCTTCACGCCGCCCGCGAGAAGGAACGTCAGCATGACGATCGCGATCGAGAGTCCGTCCATCACACCATCGCACCGCAGTGCGTCGCCCGGGGAGCCCGCCCGCACTCGGCAGTGCGGTGGATGGTACTCGGGTATACTCCGCGCATCTCCCGCGCTCCGTACCATGACGGTCGTTCTCGCTGGTCGGGGGTCCGTGCATGTCGAAGATCACCGTCTACACCGCGCGCCGGATTCACACCATGAACCCCTCGATGCCGCGGGCGGACGCGGTGGCAGTGCGCGACGGAAGGATCGTGGAAGCCGGCACCCTGGATACCCTCCGGCCCTGGCTTGACGTGCATCCGCACGTGGTGGACCGGACCTTCGAGCGCCACGTCCTTCTGCCCGGCTTCATCGACCCCCATCTCCATCCGCCGATGGCAGCGGTGCTGCTGCCGCTGCACTTCATTACTGCCATGGAGTGGCGCCTCCCCTGGGGAACCGTCGCGCCGACGCACGGGGCGGATGCGTACCTCGCGCGCCTGCGCAAGATCGAACGTTCGCTCGCCGATTCCTCGGAGCCCCTGATCACCTGGGGCTACCACGAGATCTGGCACGGCCCGATGCACCGCGAGGCCCTGAACCGGATTTCCGCATCCCGCCCGGTGGTGGTCTGGCAGCGCTCCTTCCATGCGATCTATGCCAACGATGCGGCGCTGCGCTGGATGGACCTCGATGAGGACACGCTGGAGCGCCACCCCCAGATCGACGCGGCGACCGGCCACTTCTTCGAAACCGGCCTCGCCGTCGCCAACGCCCGGATGGCCCCGCACCTGCTGGATCACAAGCGATTCCGCGATGGCCTGCGGCGCGTGCGGCAGGCCATCCACCACGGCGGGCACACCACCATCGCGGACATGGCGTTTGCGCTCTTCGACCAGGAGCGGGAGTGGGAAGCGCTGTGCGACGTGCTCGACCGCGACGACACCCCGTTCCGCGTCCACATGGTGCCGCGGGTGAAGGATCCCGGCAGCGCGGGGATGGAGTCCGAGCTTGCGCGGGTGCGGGCGCTCCGGGAGCTCGAAGCGGGCCGGCTCTCATTCCACGACCACGTCAAGCTCTTCACCGACGGTGGGTTCTTCGCGGAGCTGATGCAAGTCCAGCCTCCGGGCTTCATCGACGGTCATCACGGAGAGTGGCTGATGGCGCCGGAGCGTTTCGAGGCGCTGGCGCGGGCATTCTGGAACGAGGGGTACCGCATCCATGTGCACTGCACCGGCGATCTGGGCCTGGAGCTCGCGATCGAGGTGCTCGCGAAGCTCCAGTGGGAGCGGCCACGCTTCGACCACCGATTCACCATCGAGCATTTCGGACTCTCGACACCCGAGCAGATCCGCCGCCTCGCACGTCTGGGCGGACTGGTCTCCGCCAACGTGCATTACGTCCACGAGCTGGCCGACGCATACTGGAGGCACAGCATCGGTCACGAGCGGGCGACCCGGATGGCCCGACTCGGTACAGTGGTGCGCGAGGGGATTCCGCTCGCGCTTCACTCCGACTTCACGATGGCTCCGGCGCAGCCCCTTCATCATGCATGGGTCGCGACCAACCGGATCTGCGCTTCGGGCGAGGTGGCGGGTCCCGAAGAGCGGCTCACACTGGAGCAGGCGCTGCGCGCCATCACCATAGACGCGGCCTTCGTGCTCGGCATGGAGGACGAGATCGGCAGCATCCGCGCCGGCAAGCGCGCCGACTTCACCGTGCTGGAGGCGGACCCGTTCGAGGAGCCGGTGGAAGCGCTGAAGGACATTCCCGTGTGGGGCACGGTGTTCGAGGGGCGACCGTTTGCCATCCGATGAGCGCGTTCACACCCAGCGCAGTCCAGGCACGGGGCCGAACCCCGCGACGTCGGGCGCTGCGTGGACGAAGGTGCGCGATCCGATGAACATGTCCGCAACTGGGAGAATTCCGGTCACGCTGATAGGAGGCTATCTCGGGGCCGGAAAGACCTCGCTCCTCAACCATCTCCTCACCCATGCCGGTGGCGAGCGGATCGCGGTGCTTGTCAACGACTTCGGCGCGCTCGGCCTCGATGCGGCACTCGTCGCCCGGCGCGACGCGAACACCGTCACCCTGACCAACGGCTGCGTGTGCTGCAGCATCGCGGACGATTTCGGCACCGCCCTCGACACACAGATCCGGGCCGACGAGCCACCCGAACGCATCGTGGTGGAGACGAGTGGAGTCGCGGAACCGGCGAAAGCGGCCCGCTACGCGGGTGGATGGCCCGGCGTGCGGCTGGATGCGGTCCTCACGGTGGTCGACCTGGAGACGATCCGCTCTCGGGGGAAAGACCGGTTCGTGGGAGATCTGGTCGTTCGCCAGATCGAGGCGGCCGATCTGATCGTCGCCAACAAGTCCGATCGGGTCGACGCGTCCACACGTCGCTCTGCGGCGCGGTGGCTCACTCGGCGTGCGCCCCGGTCCACGCAGATCGAGACCAGTCACGGCCGAGTCGCCCCGGCCGTCGTGCTCGGAGTCGATCTGCACGGGTCCGGCGGTCTCCATGAAGGGTTCGGCAACGGCAGAATCCGCTCCCACTCCCCGAACGTGCCGGTCTCGCCGGCGTCTGAGCCATCCAACCGGATGGAGCCCGAATCTCATGCCGCGACAGACCGCAACGCTCACCCGCCCTTCGTTCGCGTGAGCTGTCGCGCCGGCGAGCCACTGGAGCGGGCGGCGCTCGTCACGGCCCTCGATGCAATCCCCGGCACGGTCATGCGGTTCAAGGGTGTCGTCCGGCTGCGCGAGGATCCGGACCGGCCCCGTATCCTGCAGGGCGTCGGCCGCCGATGGTCGCTGGAGCCCGCTCCGTTGCACCTCCCGGCTGCCCTCGGGATCGGTGGCGATTCCGCGATCGACCTCATCGGAGTCGGACCGGCCGGCCCCATCGAACGGGCCGCACGGAGAATCGCGCCCGTGCCCTGACGTCGTTTCGCACCCCGGCGCTTTCCCTTGACCGACCGAAGAGCTTGCATCTACCCTCGTTCCGGCTGCACGCGAGGCGCCGGCAGCGCCACGGTTGGAACCGCGCAGACGATTCGGCGCAAACCCGAGCAGCACTGAGCGGCGCAGGGCCGTTCCGTTTCCGCATCATCTGACGAAGGAGGGGTCCGCCCACCACCTCACACATCACGCGAAGGAGCGACCCATGAGCATCGTGCGTTCGATCGCGCGCATCGCGATCGTCAGTCTCGCCATCGCCGGGCTTGCCAGCCCCGTTCACGCCGCCGAACCCAAACCGGGCGGTACTCTCGTCGTCGGCGCGGGTGCCGGTGTGCGTCACCTCAATCCAGCCGTGCAGTCGGGCGGCGCCACCGGCGTACCCGGCACCCAGATCTTCGCCGGACTGGTGCGCGTCGACGACAAGTTCGTGCCCCATCCCTACCTCGCCAAGAGCTGGGAAGTCTCCGGCGACGGAATGAGCTACACCTTCCACCTCGTCGAGAACGCCCGGTTTCACGATGGAGAGCCGATCACGTCCAAGGATGTCGCGTTCTCGCTCGCCACCGTCAAAGCGAACCACCCCTTCGGCATCGCGATGTTCGACGCGGTGGACCGCGTTGACACTCCGGATCCGCACACCGCGGTCATCCGGCTGAAGAAGCCGCACCCGGCGCTGATGCAGGCGCTGGCCCCACTTCTGATGCCGGTCATCCCGGAGCACGTTTTCGGTGACGGCCAGGAGCCCAAGACCCACCCGATGAACGCCATGCCGATCGGGTCCGGTCCGTTCAAGTACAAGGAATGGGTCAAGGGTCAGCACGTCATCCTGGAGCGCAACGACGACTTCTTCATCGAGGGCCGGCCCTATCTGGACCGCATCATCATCAAGTTCATCAAGGAGGCCTCGGTCGCCCTGCTTGCGCTTGAGAAGGGCGAGGTGGACTACTACCCGTTCGCCCGGGTGCGCTTCCGCGACATCCCGAAGATGGAGGAGAACCCCGATCTCAACGTGTCGACCAGAGGCTACGAGGCGCTCGGCCCCATCAACTACGTCGAATTCAACATGCGCAACGCGCCATTCGACGATGTGCGCGTGCGGGCCGCAGTGGCCTACGCCATCGACCAGGATTTCATGGTGGGCAAGCTGCACGGGGGCGTGCCGCACCCGGGATACAGCCCGTTCTACCGTGCGAGCCCCTTCCACTCCGACGAGCTGAACAAGTACGAAGTGGACCTGGAGCGGGCCGCGGCGCTGCTCGACGAGGCGGGCTACAAGCCGGACGAGGACGGCGTACGCATGAAGGTGACGCTCGACTACCCCACCTTTCACATCGACAGCCTCACCAACGGCGCGAACTACCTCAAGTCGCAGCTCAAGAAGGTGGGGATCGACGTGGAGCTGCGGGCTCCGGCGGATTTCCCGAGCTGGGCGCAGCAGATCTCCTCGTGGGACTACCAGTTCACCATGAACAACCACTGGAACTATCCCGACCCGGTCATCGGGGTGCACCGCATCTACCTCTGCGACAACATCAAGAAGCAGATCTGGTCGAACACTCAGGGCTACTGCAACGAGGAAGTGGACGCGCTGCTTAAGGAGGCGGGACGGACGCTGGACTTCGACAAGCGCAAGGCGCTGTACGGGGATTTCCAGCTCCACGTCAGCCGGGATCTGCCGCTCTACTACATCAACCAGGAGCCTTACGTCACGGCGTACCGGAATTCGGTGATGAACCCGCCGGAGACGGTATGGGGAGCGATGCAACCGATGGACCAGGTCTGGCTCGACCGCTGAGGCGAACCGCGGCCAGGCGGGCAATGGTGGGGGACGGCGCAGTGCCGTCGTCCCTCATCCCAAGGCGCGGTCCGACTCGGCTCTCCAGCCGACGGCCAAACCGATGGCCCGCAAATCATACGGGCGAACTTGCAAGAAGGTCCTGCCCCGCCCTTGAGGGACATCGCCTCCCCGCCGCGGCAATCTTCTGATCGACCGCCCGCCTTTCGGACCCACCATGCAGCTCACCATCATTCTCGGACGCCGCCTCTTCTACGCGGCGGCGCTGATCGCGGCGGTCGTCGTCCTCAACTTCCTCCTGATCCGCCTCGCCCCGGGCGACCCGGCGCTCACCATCGCCGGCGAAATGGGTGGCGCGACGGAGGAGATCATCGAGGATATCCGCCGCACTTACGGGCTGGACGAGCCGCTCCACCACCAGCTCCTGGTGTACATGAAGCGCATGCTATCGGGGGATCTCGGGGACTCGCTGTTCTTCAACACCCCGGTGATGGATCTCATCCTGGCCCGGCTCGGGCCAACGGTTCTGCTGGTGATGACCGCGATGACGCTGGCGGTGACTCTCGGCTCCTTCCTCGGAGTGCTCGCCGCCCGCAACCCGGAAGGGCTGTTCAGCAACCTCATCACCGTGCTGTCGCTCGTGGGCTACTCGGCCCCGGTGTTCTGGACCGGGATCATGCTGCTCATCGTCTTCTCGGCCATGATTCCGCTGTTTCCCCTGTCGGGCATGTACGACGTGCGGCTCGGTGCCACCGGTCTTGCCCTGGCCGTCGATGTTCTCCACCACCTCATACTGCCGGCCTTTACCCTCGGCATCATCTTCCTCGCCCAGTACAGCCGGATCTCGCGCGCGAGCATGCTCGACGTGCTCGGTGCGGACTACGTCAGGACAGCGCGCGCCAAGGGGCTGAGCGAACGGGTGGTGCTCTACAAGCACGCGCTGCGCAACGCCGTCCTGCCGGTGGTGACCCTGGCCGGCCTGCAGTTCGGCAGCATGCTCTCCGGCGCGGTGCTGGTGGAGACGGTCTACAACTGGCCGGGACTGGGGCAGCTCGCGTTCGAGTCGATCCTGCGCCGCGACCACCCGACCATCCTCGGAATCCTGTTCTTCGCCTCGGGGATGGTAGTAGTGGCCAACCTGCTCACCGATCTCACGTACCGCATCATCGACCCTCGCATCCGCACCGGTCGATCCTGAACGTCCCGCACCCCATGTCCGCACCAACCGACACCACCGCGCACAACCCTGCGCGCGAGGCGTGGGCGATGTTCATCCGCAACAAGTCGGCGATCGCCGGATTGTTGCTGATGACACTGGTGCTCGCGCTGACGCTCGTCATGCCCGCTTTCTACCCGGTCGATCCCTTCGACATCGTGTGGGGACCGCTGGCTCCGCCCGGCGATGCGCCCGAGATTCCGCTCGGCTCCGACTTCGTCGGGCGCGACGTGCTGGCCGGGATCATCCACGGCGGGCGGGCCACGCTGGCGGTGGGCGCCAGCGCCGCGCTGATCACGGTGGTCATCGGCATCAGCATCGGCGCCGCCGCCGGGTTCTACGGCGGATTCGTCGACGAGATACTCATGCGCCTCACCGAGTTCTTCCAAGTGCTGCCAGCGCTCCTCTTCGCGATGGTGCTGGTGAGCCTCTTCAGCCAGAGTCTCGCCACCATCGCCATCGCCATCGGGGTGGTGAGCTGGCCACCGGTGGCTCGCCTCACCCGGGCCGAGTTCCTCAAGATCAAGGAACTGGAGTACGTCAAGGCGGCACGCGCCATCGGAGCCCGCAACCGGCGCCTCATCTGGCGGGTGATCCTGCCCAACGCCCTGCCGCCCCTCATCGTCTCCGCCACCCTGACCATCGGCGTCGCGATCCTGTTCGAGGCCGGGCTCTCGTTCCTCGGGCTCGGCGATCCGAACGTCATGAGTTGGGGGCTGATGATCGGCTTCAACCGCGACTTCGTGGTGGACGCATGGTGGGCGGTGACCTTTCCGGGACTCGCGATCTTCGTCACCGTGCTGAGCGTGAGCCTCATCGGCGACGGTCTGACCGACGCCCTCAACCCGAAACTGCGCGACCGGTGAGCGCCCCGCTGCTGGAGCTGAGCGACGTCGAGGTCGAGTTCAGGACCCGAGATGGCATCGCCCGAGTCCTCAACCGGGTGGGCTTCAGCCTGTCGTCTGGCTCGACGCTGGGCATCGTTGGCGAGTCGGGCTGCGGCAAGAGTATGACTGCGCTCACCATCATGCGCCTCGTGCCCCAGCCCCCGGGCCGCATCGCGGGCGGGATCATCCGGCTCGACGGCGAGAACCTGCTCACCGCGACCGAGGCGCGCATGCGCGAGATTCGCGGCAACGAGGTCTCAATGGTGTTCCAGGAGCCGATGACCTCGCTCAACCCGGTGTTCTCGGTCGGGAATCAGATCGCGGAGACGGTGCGGCTGCACCAGGGATTGAGCAAGCGCGAGGCTCTGGACCGCGCGGTGGAGATGCTGGCCGCAGTCGGGATTCCGGTTCCGGAGCGTCGGATTGCGGAGTACCCGCACCAGCTCTCGGGCGGCATGCGCCAGCGGGTGATGATCGCAATTGGCCTCGCCTGCGGCCCGCGGTTGCTGATCGCCGACGAGCCCACCACCGCCCTCGACGTCACCGTTCAGGCTCAGATCTTCGACCTGCTGATTGATCTGAAGGAACGCACCGGCACCTCGATCATCCTCATCACCCATGATATGGGGGCGATCGCGGAGATGGCGGAACGGGTGGTGGTGATGTACGCGGGCCGAATCGTCGAGGAGGGGCCGGTCGAGGTCATTCTCGGGGATCCACTTCACCCCTACACGCGCGGCCTCATCAACTGCGTACCGCACCTGGAGGAACGGCCATCGCCCGAGCGACGACCGCTCACCGAGATCGCGGGCATGGTACCGGCGCTCACCGCCCTCGGACGGGGCTGCGCGTTCGCTCCGCGTTGCAATCACGCGACGGCTCTGTGCCGCGAGCAGGCGCCGCCGCTCGAAGGTGGGGACGAGCATCGCGTGGCCTGCTGGCTGCATGAGCGATAGCATGCTCCAGGTCAGCAACCTTCGGGTTCACTTCAAGCTGCCGCGGCGGGTGCCGTGGGGGCCGCACTCGAAGGTGCACGCGGTGGACGGAATCTCGTTCGAAGTGCCACAGGGCACCACCTTCGGTCTGGTCGGCGAAAGCGGCTCGGGCAAGTCGACGACCGCGCTCGCGGTGATGCGGCTGGTGGAGATCACGGCCGGGCGCATCCGGCTCGGAGAAACCGTGCTGAGCGATCTCGGAGACGACGCCCTGCGTCACGCCCGCCGCGATTTCCAGATCATTTTCCAGGATCCCTACAGCTCGCTGAACCCCCGCACCCGGGCGGGCGACATAGTTCGGGAGCCGCTCGACCTGATGGGGGTGGGTGCGGTGACCGAGCGCGCCGACCGGGTGGCCGAGCTGTTCACCGAGGTAGGCCTTCGTCCCGAGCAGCGCTTCCTCTTCCCGCATCAGTTCTCAGGCGGTCAGCGTCAGCGGATCGGAGTGGCGAGGGCGCTCGCCACGCACCCGCGACTCGTGGTGTGCGACGAACCGGTGTCAGCGCTCGACGTCGCGATCCAGGCCCAGATTCTGAACCTGCTGCAGAGACTGCAGCGCGAACGAACGCTGACCTACCTGTTCATATCCCACGACCTTGGCGTGGTGCAGTACATCTGCGACGAGATTGCGGTGATGTACCTCGGGCAGATCGTCGAGCAGGCGGACCGAATCTCTCTGTTCGGCGGGCCGCTGCACCCCTACACGTGGGCGCTCCTTTCAGCGGTGCCGTCGGCCCGTGCGAGAGTTGACCATGCTTCGAGGCGGATACGGCTCAGCGGCGATCCGCCCAGCCCGATCGATCCTCCACCGGGGTGTCGGTTCGCCGGCCGGTGTCCGTTCGCCGAGAACCGGTGCAGAAGCGAGGCACCGCGGCTGCGCACCATCCGGCCCGGGCACCGCGTCGCGTGCCACCTCGTCGGCGACGACGGCACAGCGCCGCATCACGACCGTAGTGCCTGGACACCTGAGGCACCATGAACCTCGCAAATGAAGGCTACGCCTTCCTCAGCCGGTAGTAGAACCTGCCGCCGTCCTCGGTCGATTCCAGCAGCTCGTTTCCGGTCTGGCGCGAGAACGCCTCGAAGTCCTTCACCGACCCGGGGTCGGTCGCGATAATGCGCAGGACCTGTCCGCTCGTCATCCGGGTGAGCGCCTTCTTGGCCCGGAGTATCGGCAACGGGCAGCTCAGGCCGCACGCATCGAGTTCCTGATCGAATTCCGTCATCGCTTGATCCTCATCAGGGCCCGCCGGATCGGGAACCCTTCATGCTGGCTTGGAAACTTCACCGATTCGTGGCCGTGGGCTCGGCTCGGTGAAATTTTCGGGCTGGCTGTCGCACAACGCCGATGTCGGATGGACCGCCGCGCCGATCTTGCCGTTCGGACGCCCGTCTTCGGCTCGCCCGGCCTGCGTCGCCAGAGCCGAACCGACGCTCTCGGACGGCTCACGCGTCTTCGCCGAGGGGGCGCGGCTCGCGGCGTTCGGTCAGGAGCCGCTCGGCCTGCGCCTCGTTCGGTGCGAATACCATCCGCACCGTCACGGGATCGTCGCGGCCGAGAGCGCGGCGCATTGCCCGCACTGCGGTGCGCGCCTCTCGGTAGGCCTCGAACGAGCCCGCGCTCTCCGGCGGCAGCGGCGGGCGCAGCTTGTAGATGAAGTAGGGCAATCGTGGCGCGCCCCCGGGGGTGGACGCAGACAGCGCGGCAGCGCCGACGGGCGGCGGCGCCGCCCGTCGGCCGGGGTCGCGGTTCAGCCGCCCGGGACGGTGGTGAGTCCCAGAACCTCCCAGTTCTGCATGCCCCCCCGGTACCACTTGATCTTGTGCGCGGGGTAGCCGAACTTCAGCAGGTTCCTGATGTTGTTCGGGGACTGACCGCACCACATTCCGTTGCAGAACAGGACTGCGGTCTTGCACTGCGAGAAGTCCATCAGCTCCTCGTTGGATTTGACGTTGAAGACGTCCTCCATGATCTCCGAGATCGTGATGGGATCGGCGCCCTTCGCGGGATTGAGCGAGGTCCACGGCTGATTGACGGCGGACGGGATCGTCCCCCGCTCCACCCAGTCCGGGGTGCGCGAATCGACCAGCACGATGCTGGCGTCGCCTTCGCTCATGGCCCTGGCGTAACGCAGCACCTCGTCCTCGCCGATGGTCTCGACCCCCGGGCCCAGGCTCGTCGGCTGGATGCAGAATGGCGGGCACTTGCGCGAAGTCTTGGCGAACGCCGGGTTGACGGTGTTCTTCTGGTCCTGATTACGCTGGATCACGACCTTCTGACCCATGTGCACCACTTCCACCGACGGCACCCCCGGCATGATGTTGACTTCGACTTCCGCCACTGCCGGGGCCGCCAGCATGGTCGCAGCCGCGGCTGCGAAAAATACGTTGACCGTGCGCATCATCGTTTTCTCCTCTCGGTCTGACGAACTCTCGTGATCCTGACTCCGGATCACCTCGATACCATCTCCATACCTGCAAGGTTGCAGCACCCCAGCGGCTGGGATCGCATCTCACCCCGAGCCATTCCGCCGCCTGTGCGCCCCGACTCCACAACCCGGTTCAGGCCGGATTCAGGCCAGGTCCAGGGCGGATCGCGCCGCCGGCGGACCGCCGGATCGCTCGGCCGGTATGCGGAAGGCAGTCGCTCCGAACCCACCCCGGCGGGCGTCCCACCGGGGAGAGTTCCGCAACGAGTGCCTCACTCGCAATCCGGTTCTTCGTCCTCCTCCTCTTCTTCCTCGTCCTCCTCCTCTTCCTTGAGCAACACGCCACCCGGCTGAACGCCATCTTGCTGATGGAGCACGTCCGCGCCGCCATCCGACGCGGGATATCGCACGCCGGCGCCAGCGTGGACCGCGAGCGTCGCCAGCACCAGGATCGCGAACAACCTCCCAACGATGGTCATCGATCACCTCCCAGGCCAATGCGGATATCACCGACCCGACTTCGGGCCGACCCGACTTCGGGCCTTCCCCGCCGAATCGCGCCCCGCCATCCGTTGCGCTCCACTGCGAGCCTGCCACGCGGGCCGGCTCGTGGCAACGCTGCGAGCGGCAAAGCCCGCCGCGCCGCGCAAGCCTGCCGGACGAGGCCGAATTCCGGACACCCTCTCCCTGGAGATATCGACCCGCGCGCACGGTTCGCGGCATCTTCCACGCCGGATTACGGGGATGATCATCCTCTTCGTCATCCTCTTGCACCTTGGAAACTCAGGTGGGGGATAGAGGGGGTGTGAGGGGGAAGGCTGCGGGATACCCATCGAGGCACCCGATCGAATCACTTGATTGCACGCCGGTCCGGGCGTTCGAATGAACCCACGAGCGCCGCACCCGCCGCGAGGTCCCGCGTCCCATGGACTACCTGCCGATTTTCCTCGCCGTCAAGGGCGAGCCCTGTCTGCTGGTCGGCGGTTCGCAGGCAGCCGAGCCCAAGGTCCGGCTACTTCTGCGGGCCGGCGCACGACTCGTCGTCGTCGCGACCGAACTCACCCCGGGGCTGCGCGAACTCACCCGGGAGGCCGGGGTCACCTGGCGCCGGCGTGCGTTTCGCGACGCCGACCTGGATGGCGTGCGGCTCGTGGTCATCGCCGTGGAGGACGAGGCGCGCGCGCACGCGGTAGCGATGGCCGCCCGCGAACGGAGCATTCCGGTGAACGCGGTGGATCGGAAGCCGCTGTGCTCGTTCATCCTGCCCTCGATTCTCGATCGTTCACCCCTGGTCGCCGCGGTCTCCACCGGCGGGGCGGCGCCCATCCTCGCCCGCATCCTGCGCACGCGTCTGGAGACGCTCATCCCCGCCCGGTTCGGTCGGCTCGCCCGATTCCTCGGCGAGACCCGCCCGGAGGTGGTGGAGCGGATCTCCGACTCCACGCAGCGCCGCCGATTCCTCGAAGGCGTGGTGGATGGCCCGATCGGAGAGCAGGTGCTCGCGGGACGCGAGGCCGAAGCGCGCGCAGGACTTGCCGCGGCCCTCGCCGAGCATGAGAGCGCGGAGGCGGCGGGCGAGGTGTATCTGGTCGGGGCCGGCCCCGGAGATCCCGATCTGCTGACCTTCAGGGCCCTGCGCCTCATGCAGAAAGCGGACATCGTCGTCTACGACCGCCTGGTGTCGAACGCAGTACTCGATCTCACCCGACGCGACGCCGAGCGCATCTACGCCGGGAAGCAGCCCGGCCACCACGCAATCCCCCAGCCCCAGATCAACGATCTGCTCGCCCGGCTCGCGCTCGACGGGAAGCGGGTGCTGCGACTCAAGGGCGGCGATCCGTTCATCTTCGGTCGCGGTGGAGAGGAGATCGAAACCCTTGCGGCCCTCGGGGTTCCGTTCCAGGTCGTCCCCGGAATCACCGCCGCCTCGGGCTGCGCGGCCTATGCGGGCATCCCCCTGACCCACCGCGATCACGCTCAATCGTGCATATTCGTGACAGGACGCCACAAGATCGAGGAAGAAACTCTCGACTGGGACAGCCTCGTCCGTCCCCATCAGACCGTGGTGATCTACATGGGGCTCGCGGGGCTGGAGGCCATTTGCGACGGCCTGCTGCGGCACGGGCTTCCGCCGGAGACGCCGGCCGCGCTCATCGAGCAGGGCACCACCGCCGCGCAGGTCGTGCACACCGGCACCGTCGGCACCCTGGCCTCGAGCATCGAGGGGAAGGGGGTGCGCGCACCGACGCTCGCCATCGTCGGCGAGGTTGTCCGCCTGCAGGACAAGCTCGCCTGGTACCACCCGCGCCGGAGCTCGGAATCGGCATTCGCCTCGCGCACGCCGGGATAGCTCGGAAATTTCGGGCTATCGCTGGAAGATCCGCGCCTCGACCGCGAGCACCGCCGCCTCGACCCGCGAGCGCACCTCGAGCTTTCTCAGAATCGAGCGCACGTGCAGCTTGACGGTGCCATCGGTGATGCCGAGATCCCGCGCGATCTCCTTGTTGCTCTGCCCCTCGGCGAGGTGGCGGAGTATCTCGAACTCACGCGGCGTGAGAGTGGCGAACCGGTCCGGGCGACCGGAGTCCAGCGCTCCTCCCTTGACCACCTTCGCGAGAACGCCCGTCATTTCCGGGGCGACCACCGTTTCTCCGCCGACCACCGCGGACAGCGCGTCGACGAGCTGGTCCGGCTCCATGTCCTTGAGGAGGTAGCCGCGCGCACCCGAGCGCAGCGACGTGACGAGATCGCGCTCGTCGGTGCTGGTGGTGAGCATCACGACCGCCGACCGCAGGCCGAGCCCTGCGAGTCGGTCGAGCACGGACAATCCGTCGAATCCGGGCATGCGCAGATCGAGGAGCACGACGTCCGGCTCGATGTCGGCCGCGAGCCGGCACCCCTCCTCGCCGTCGCCGACCGCCGCGCACACCTCGATACCCCGTCGCTCCATAAGCTCGCTCAAGCCGCTTCGGAACAGCGTGTGATCATCGATGATCATCACGCGGAGTCGGCGCGGCTCAGCCGGCCGCAGTTCAGGGGGTTGCGGTTCAGGGGGCATGAGCCCGAGCCGCCGCTCCGGCGCCGGATTTCGGAAAGGCCAGGCTGACGCGGGTCCCCTCTCCCGGCTCGCTCTCGATGTCGAGCGAGCCATCGAGCCAACGCGCGCGCTCGCACATCACCGACAGGCCGATATGCTCACCGGGGGCCGCGTCGCGCGCGGTCATGCAGAACCCCCGCCCATCGTCCTCCACCAGCACTCGCATCGATGCGGCGTCGCTGCGCACGAGCACCCGGACGAGGTCGGCGCCGCTGTGGGTGCAGGCGTTCGCGAGCGCTTCGCCCACGATGCGCACCACCTGGAGCTGCGGGCCGGCCGGCAGTTCCGGCAGCTCGCCGTCGATCTGCAGGTGCACGGTCATCGCGCTCTGCGCGGTGTAGCGGGCGATCAGCTCCTCCAGGGCGGTGCGGAGGTCGCGCCCGTCGACCGGCGCCCGGAAACTGGCGATCAGCTCCCGGAGTTCGATGTTGGCGGATTCCAGCGTGGCCTGGATGCGGGCCAGCTCCGGGGGCGCGGGTTCGGCGCCGGAGAGCGAGTCGGCAAGCATGTCGACCTGCAAGCGCAGACTTGCCAGCGTCTGCGCGAGTGAATCGTGCAACTCGTGGGCGATGGCCGCACGCTCACGAACAATCGAGAGCGTCTTCGACAATTCGAGCGACGCGTTCTGCTCCCGCAGTCGCTCCGTCTGACGCCCCACCACGTCATCCATCTCGTTCGCGAGACCTTCGAGCGCCTCGGACAGCCGGTTGATGTGGAACGCGAGCTTGCGGTACGCACCCTCTCCGCCGGGGGGGATCCGGGTGGAGAAATCCCCCGTGCACATGCCGAGCGCCCAGGTGTAGAGCCGGGCGAGCGGCGCGTGGAGGTCGCGTCGCACCTTGCGCATGGCCACGAACGCCAGCCCCGCGGCAAGGCCGAGCACGACCAGCGTCACCACCAGCGCCACCCCGGCGCCGGCGGCGCCGCGATACCACGCCACCGCCGCACCGGCGGCAACGGCCAGCGCCGCCAGCAACGTCAGCATCAGCGCATCGACGGTGCGCGGGCCGAGGTCGGCATCGTCGCGCGCCCAGTCGTCAGCGGGCATCACGAACCGGCTGAAGACGGTCCGCGGCCCCTCGGGCAGGTCCGGACGTTCGGCGGCATCGGGGCGGGGGGCGCTCATGGCCGGGACCGGGAGCGCGCGACAAGCGCATTGGGCGCACTGGGCGCACTGGGCGCATCGGGCGCCCCGAGCGCATCGTGGGCGCGATCGGTGGGCTCGCAGCGCAGGACGTTCATTCGTGCGGCGGGCGGTAGTGAGGATCGTTGGGGTTGAGGAAGATGAAGCGGTGGTCGCCGGGCTCGATCTCCACGTAGTCGAGTACCGTGCCGTTGAGCAGCACCTTGTCGGCCGATGCGATCACCACGTCGACCCCGTGGCTGCTGAGCAGGGTGTCGCCGGCGCCCACATCGTCGAACCCCATGCGGTAGTCGATGCCGCCGTCTCCGGTGCGCGAAGCCGCGACCCGCAGCGCCAGCTCCTCCGTGTCACCGGAGACGGCGGTGCTCCGAATCTGCTTCGCGGCGGCCCTGGTCACGGTAAACATTGGGTGCATCTCTCCGGTTCGGAAAGCACGCGAGGGAGTTCGACCCCGGTCATTGTAGCGGCGGCGGGCCACCGTGATGCAGCATGATGTCGGCGATGGATCCTTACATCGAGAGACACCATTACATCGAAAGACCCAGGCGCCCGCGGGTGAGCTGGAACTCGGTGACGCCGCGCGACCAGAGCTTCGGTCGGCAACGGTGCGACGCCACGTCGGCGACGAGCGCCGCGACCTCGGCGACAGTACCGGCAATGTCCTGCTCGGGCGCGAGGATCCGGTCGAGGTCGCTTTCGCAGCGCGCCGCCACCGCGGAGTCGGCCGTCACCTGGACCAGGGGCAGCATGGGGTGTCCCTGGAGCGGGGTCCGCCCGATGTGGCAGAGCATCAGGTCGACCCCGGTCGCGCCGAGCCCCGTGAACGTCTCCACCGGATTCTCCGTCGGGGCCTCCATGACGTGGAACCCGGCCTCGTCCACCGGATGGCCGAAAGCGAGCGAAGCGCCGGGTGCCTCGCCATCCGGGAACACCGCCCTGCGGAACCCTTCGTTGTCCAGCAGTCCCGCGTTGTCGGGCACCACCACCGTCGCGCCGGCCGCGACCAGGCCGGTCGCCAGTCGGCCGAGCGCCTCTCCCATCGCCACGGACAACGGGCCGTTCGCGGCGAGCGCGATGCGGAGTTCGTCCGCTCCCACCGTCGTTCTTTCGAATCCCGCCGCGGATCGCGATCTTTCGGAGACGGTCTGCGGCTCATGGGCGGTCTGCGTTCCAGAGAGGGTCTGCCCCGGACTCGCCCCCGCTTCCACGAGTGCCGCCCCATCCGCAGCCCGCTCGCGGGTCCGGGCGGCGGAGCCCGAGTCATCGACAACCGCTTCGGGAGGCGACTCCTTGACGCGCGCCGCCGCCGCGCGCGCAACCGTCATGGCCTCCAGCAACCCGGCCACCCTGGCCCGCACGCTGGCGATCCCGCCGTCCATCTGCACGCTCGCCCACCCGAACCGGTCCGCCGCGAGACCCCGCGCGGCAAGGTGGTGGCGCACCGCGTCGTTGTGGGTCTGCTCGCAGCCGTGCTCCAGCAGCACCGCGTGGCGCACGCTGCGGTGCGCGAGGTGACCGGCCAGGGTGTCGAGAAAGAGGTCGGTCGCATTGTTCGACCCGCAACCCTCGGTGTGGACGAGAGCCACGAAGCGGGACACGTCGCTCCAGGGCGGCGGGTGCGCGTCGAGGTCCTCGGCGATGAGGCGGGCCACCTGACCCGAGCAGAGGCTGGTCGGCATCACGAGCGCGATGCGGTCCGATGCGAACCCGTCGCCGGCCGGCACCGCATCGAAGGCGAGCGCGAGAGGCGGGGCGGGGCGCACCGGAATCGGGCGTCCGTTCGGCGCCGGCCGCCGGCGCGCCTCCTCCAGCCCTTCCCTCCCGGTCCGCGGCCAGTCGCGCCACACCGAGACCTGAGCGTGTCCGGCAAGCTCGCCCTTGCTGCGCCGCCCCGACGCGATATCGAGCGCAAGCTCGAACGTCTCCGCCCCGAGCGCGTCCATGTCCATGCCGTCGTTGTACCGGCCCGCGTTCACGTCCATCTCGTTCGCGAGCAGCTCGAACCGGCCGGTAGTGGTCACGAACTTCAGCGTCGGCACGAAGGGGAAGTTGGTGATCGAGCCGTTCCCGGTGATGAACAGGATGAGATTGGAGCCGGCCGCCACCTGCCCCGCGATGCTCTCCAGATCGTTGCCGGGGCTGTCCATGAAGTAGTAGCCCGGCGGACGCATGGGCTGCCCGTAATCGATGACGTGGTCGAGCCGGACTTCCGGGTCTTTCTTGCGGGCGGCGCCGAGCGACTTGAGCGCGATGTTGTAGAGCCCCCGGAAGTTGTTCCCGCCGGACGGGTTGCCCTCCGCGGTGGCGCCATGGTTCGCCGCGTAGCGCTTGAAGTCGTCGATCCTGGCCAGGAACTTGCGCGCGGTGGCAGCGTCGCGCACGTTGCGAAGGATGTAGGGCTCGGCACCGATGAGCTCGTCGGTCTCGGCGAGGTTGGCGGAGCCGCCGTGGCGAATGACCTGCTTCGCCACCCAGCCGGCCAGCGCGTTGCCGGACACGCCGGAGAAGGCGTCCGATCCACCGCACTGGAGAGCAAGGCGGAGCGCACCGACGGGCTCCGGAGTGCGCCGGGCGGCGGCAACCCCGGGCAGCCAGCCTTCGATGAACGCCGTCGCGCGCGCGACCTCCTCCTCGTACCCGCGCTCGAGACGAAAGAACGCATGGGGCACGTGGTCGAGCGGGTAGTGGCGCGCTTGCATGAACCGCCGGACGTCGTCGTCGGTGTACGAGCCCGTGCCATCGTCGGCGGCGAGCACCGCGCCCACGTTCGGATGCACCATGAAACCCGCGAGCACCCGTAGCAGGTGCGCGAGGTTGTTCGGGCGGCCGGTGCCGCCGCCCTCGGTGTGGGTCACCGCGACCACGCCGTCGATGCCGGAGGGCGCCAGATCCATGTCTCGGGCTGCGGCCCGAGCCATGACCTGGGCCGCGACCCGACGCACGAATCCGTTGGTGTGCGAGGTGACGGCGAGCACCACCACGAAGTTCCGGGTGCCCACCCCGCGTCCGCCGGGGCGGCGGAAGCCTTCGAAGGTGGCGCCGGAATCGACGCGCTCGACCTGCCGGCCGGGCCTGAACGACGCCTCGTCCAGCGCGAAGGTCTCGATGGTGTCGGTGAAGTTCGCGGCCGCCGGCAGCGCGAAGTCGATATCGCGCTCGGCCAGCGCGGTCAGGATCTTCGCGTTGCACACGTACTCCCCGGGGTCGAGAGCGCGAGTCGCGATGCCGAACGGGAGCCCCCACGAGGTGAGGCGGGCGCCGTCCGGAATGGCGGTGCGCACGAACCGGTGCCCCTCCAGAACGGTGTGGGGAAAGCGGAACTCGGCGTCTCCGTCCGCGACGACGGTCTCCGCTTCAAGACGGCGCGTCGCGATCGCGACGTTGTCGCCCGGCGCGGGCACGCGCGCGACCCGGTCGAATTCGAAACGTTC
This sequence comes from Thiotrichales bacterium, assembly GCA_026709935.1. GTDB lineage: Bacteria > Pseudomonadota > Gammaproteobacteria > HK1 > HK1 > HK1. The sequence goes on along the minus strand of JAPOSC010000074.1, from coordinate 11,927 downwards.
GGACATCGGTTCTTCTCCGGTTCGGCGCGGAGCCGGTTCGGGCCGGCACGGCTTGGCTCGGCGGGTGAATCATGGGTACTCGCAGGCACATGAGCACATTCGGCTTTGGCGAGATACCCGCCGCGGATAGTCTACGGGGATCGGGAAAGCGAGTCCGACCCGGCCCGCCGGCAGGATCACTTCACACTGTCCGGGGGCAAGGAGCTCGACGAGACGCGAGGTCCGGAGCCGCGGGGCTGGGATAGACTCCCCGACATCGGTCCATTCCGACGTCGCAGCACAGGCTTGCGGGGAAGCACATGCAACACCGCCATCTCAACCACCAGCCTGACCGACCTCCGCTCACGCTTCGACGACATCCTGGAGCAACTGGAGTCAGTGGCGGGATGGACGACCGCGCGGGTGAATCGACCTGTCCTGATTCTCGGCCGTCTCGACGGTATCGAGACCGGTGTCCGGCAGCTCATTCGTGCGGAACCGCTGGAGACGACGACCGTTTCCGTCGGAAATCAGGAAATCACGATTCCCACCGAGGCCGAGATCCTTCGCATCAAGGGGTTTCTCCTGCTTCGCCGAAACGCCACGCGGGACTACGTGGACTTCGCGGCCCTGGCGAACAGTTCTGCGACCCTCAGTGCGCCCTCCGCGGCGGATGGGCGCGGATCGCTTCCTCGTTCAGGTCGGTGCCCCACCCCGGTCCGGGGGGGAGCAGGAGACGGCCGTCCTCGATCTCCGGCACGACGGTCACGAGGTCGTCCTTCCAGGGCACGTCGTCGATATCGATCTCCATGATGCGGAAGTTCGGGATCGCGGCGCAGAAGTGGGCGCTCATCAGGGTGGAGAGGTGTCCGTAGAAGTTGTGCGGGGCGACGTTGACCTCGTGCGCCTCGGCCATGGCCGCGATCTTCATCCCCTCCCAGGCGCCGTTCCACGGAATGTCGACGATCGCCACGTCCATCGACGCACGCTCGAAGTAGGGACGGAACCCGCGGATGCCGAACCGCGACTCGCCCGAAGCGATGGGGGTACGCACGCAGTCGCGGATGCGGGCGAGCCCCGCGGGGTCGTAGAGGTCGATTTCGAACCATGTGAGCCCGAGGTCGTCGAGGGCGCGGACGACCTGCAGGTAGCCCTCCGTCTTGAAGTTGAAGTTGAGGTCGAGGTGGATCCCCATGTCCGGTCCGGCGCCGTCGCGCAGTGCCCCGAGCTGGCGGCGCAGGGCGTCGATGACCCGCGGGCTCGCATTCAGCTCCGGCCAGCCGGGGCTCGCGGCGAAGCCCGGCATGTGCAGGCGCGGGCCGTCCTCGCCGAAGAGGAAGATGTTGGTCTTGAGGGCGCGGAACCCGCGGTCGCGGATCGCGCCCGCGAGCTGCGCGAGATCGTCGAGGGTCCGGATGGGCGGACGGTCGATATGCCGGGCGGGAGGACCGAAGCGATAGGCGCCGCAGTGCGACCAGTAGAGCTCGAGCCGGTCGCGCACCGCACCGCCGAGCAGATCGCACACCCGAACCCCGAGCGCCCGGCCCTTGATGTCGAGCAGCGCATTCTCCACCGCCGCGATGGCCTGCTGCACCATGCCGCCCGGCGCCTGGCGGGTGGCCGCGTAGAGCCTGGCGCCGACCCGGGAGACCGCCATCGGATCCTCGCCCACCACCAGATTCGCCACCAGCCGCTCGATGACGCCGCCGAGGCCCGGGCTGCCGTAGCACTCGTTGAACTCGGCAACGCCCGTGATCCCCTCGTCCGTCGTCAGCTTGAGAAAGGAGAAGTCGCGCCACCCGGCGTCGCAGTGCAGCGTCTCGCAGCCCGTGACCTTCATCGTCGCCTCCCGGTTTCGATGGTATCCCGTCGTCGCATCGCGCGGCCGACGCGCCTCAATCCATCTCGTCTCTCAGTGATATCGACGCCCGAATCGAGACCGATTGTGCACGTACCAGCCGTCCGGCGCATCGGGGCGGCGGCTCTGGATCGTCCCTGTCGCTTCGTCGAGATCGTGGCGGGACAAGGTGTTCCGGCGCGAGGAGACCGGGACCGGCGCGATGGTCACGATCTGGGGAATGTAGGCGCGAGCGACTTGCGGCGCCCGCGCACGTAGGAGACGAACCGGTCCGCCCAACGGCATCCTTCCACGTCGCGGAGATGGCTGTAGCTTGCGAGCAGGCTGCCGATGACGATGCCGTCGTGCTCGCCGTCGATGCCGCGGCCGCGCCGGACGCGCCAGGCGAAGCGCCAGTCGGTTCCGGTCATGTTCTCCAGGGTGGAGTGGTGGAACTCGTGCGCGTGGACTGCGCCATTCGTCGCCGGCGCCCACGGGGCGTCCCCGGTCGGCTCCAGCACCACGTAACCGCGGCCGCGGGGCCGAGGGTGCATCACGACATCGGCGGGAATCGCGCCCACCATCTCGCACGCCCGCTCGTTCCATCGAATCCGACGCGCCAGGTACATCAGTCCGCCACACTCCGCGTACACCGGCAACCCGGCCGCGATTCGCTCCCCGAGGGCCGCGCGCATCGAAGCGTTCGCCTCCAGCGCGTCCATCGCGCGCTCGGGGAATCCACCGCCGATGAAGATGCCGTCGGCCTCGGGCGGCACCGGGTTGCGGAGGGTATCGAACGGGACGAGCCGCGCGCCGGCCGCTTCCAGCGCTTCCAGATCACCCGGGTAGTAGAAGCAGAACGCGGCGTCGCGCGCGACGGCGATGCGCACGTCGGGTGAGGGGGACACCGCACCCCGTTGTACCGGAACCGGCGCGGCGACCGCGAACGGCTCGGCCCGTGACGCATCAATAGTCCGGCCACTACTGCGCGTCTCGGGTGGGGACGCAGCAACCGCGAGCGGCTCGGCTCGCGACGCATCAATAGTCCGACCGCCATTGCGCGTCCCGGGTGGGGACGCAGCGACCGCAGGCGGCTCGACCCGCGACGCATCAATAGCCCGGCCACCATTGCGCGTCTCGGGTAGGGACGCAGCGACCGCAGGCGGTTCGACCCGTGACGCGAGCGCCTGCACGCGGTCGAGATCGACGCACTCCTCGATGCGGCGCGCGATCCGCGCCACGCGGGCCTCGGCCTTTGCGATCTCGGCCGGCGGGACGAGGCCGATATACTCGGCGTCGAGCGCAAGGTCGGGCGACCGGCCGACCGCCCCGAGCACCGGCACGTCCGTGTAGGTACGCACCGCCTGCACGAGCTTGCCCTCGTGACGCGCCCCGGCGACCTGGTTCAGGATGACGCCGACGATGCGCACCCCGCGGTCGAAATCGCGGTAGCCACGCAGCAGCGGGGCGATCCCGCGGGTGATGCCTCGGGTGTCCACCACCAGCACCACCGGCGCATCCAGCAGCTTCGCAAGGGCGGCGTTGCTGTCCGCGCCGTCCACCGCCACCCCGTCGTGCAGTCCCTTGTTCCCCTCGATGATCGAGAGATCCGCACCCGCGCCGTGGCGTGCGAACTCCGCCTGGATCTCCCCGCCCGTCATGGTGTGGAAGTCGAGGTTCCGGCAGCTCCGACCCGCGGCGGTGGCAAGCCACATCGGGTCGATGTAGTCCGGTCCCTTCTTGAACGGCTGCACCACGAGGCCGCGGGCCCGCAGCGCCGCGGCGATCCCGACCGTGACGGTGGTCTTGCCCGACGACTTGTGGGCGGCGGACAGGAACAGGCGCGTCATCGGGAATGTCCTCGCGGGATGTGCGTCGAATCGGCCGCGTACCCCTCGGGATCATCCTCCACTACCCGAGCGCACTACAATACGGCGATGGCGATTTCGATCCGCGCGGCCCTGGAGCGATGGTCCACCCGGCGCGTGGCGCTGGCGGCGCTGGTCGGCGTCATCGCCTGCGTGGCGGGGCTGATCTGGCGTCAGGGCCGGCTGGGGAACCTCACCCTCCTCGACGGCCGCGGCTGGTACACGCCGACCGAGGCGGCGGCGCTGTTCGAGGCGCTCGACCGGCTCGACACGAATGCCCGGGCGGTCTACGCGGCCACCGGCCTCACCATCGACATGCTCTTTCCGGTGGCCTACGGGCTGCTGTTCGCGATCGTGCTGTTCCGTCTGTTCCGGGCTCCGCTCTGGCCGCTGCCACTCGCGCTCGCAGTGACGGATGCGCTGGAGAACGCAACCGTCGCGGCGCTGGCATTGGGTTACGCCGGCGCGCCCTCGCCGCTTGCGTGGGTGGCGGCGGGCTTCACCCTGGTCAAGACGGCACTGATCGTGGCCGTGTTGGCGGCGACGGGTATCGGAGCCGTCCGCTGGCTCCGGCGGCGACGGCGGCCCGGATATTCATGAACGCACGGACCCGGCGGCGCCCGGCCGAACCCGATGGCGAACGCCGGCGAACATCTCCACCCGGCGCGATCTTCGCGTGCATTCTCGCAGTGGCAGCCATGACGGGCGGCTGCGCCGGCGTCGGGGATAACGCACGGACCCGGCGGCGTCCCGTCGAACCCGACGGCGAGCGCCGGCGACAGCCTCCGTCCGGCGCGATCTTCGCGTGCATTCTCGCGGCGGCGACCATGACGAGCGGCTGCGTCGGCGATCGGAACGGGATCGGACGCGATTCCGGCGGCGCGATCGCCAATGGACCGACAGCGACAGAGCCGGGGCGCACCTCGGAAGTGACCGCCGAAGTGACTGCCGAAGTCACCGTGCAAGTGACCGTGGAAGGCGTTGAAGGCGCCCTCGCCCGCAACGTGCGTGCGCACCTGTCGCTCGCGAAGGAGGCGTGCGACGCGCCCCGGTGGCGGGTGGAGCGGCTCCTCGAACGGGCGGCGGACGAGGCGCGCGACGGCCTGCGCGCCCTCGGCTACTACGCGCCGGAGTCGGTGACGGTCACGCTCGGCGAGGGTAAGGGCGAGGGCGACGGATGCCCGCACGCCACGGTGTCCGTATCGCCCGGAGAGCCGGTCCTCGTCGGGATCGTCGACATGCGTCTGGAGGGCGCCGGAAGCGAGGACGAGGCATTCGCCGCGCATCTCGACACGCTGCGCCTGCCCACCGGCGAGGTGCTCGACCACGGTGCGTACGAGGAGGCCAGACGCGCCATCGAGCGCTACGCCGCCGAGCACGGCTACCTCGAAGGCGAGTTCGTCACGCGGCGATTCACGGTCGACGTGACGGCGCGAAGCGCCCGGGTGGAACTCGTCTACCGGCCGGGGCGACGCTTCTGGTTCGGTGCGCTCGACATCGAGCCCACCGCCCTCGATGCGTCTCTCGTCGAGCGCCTGGCGGCCTGGCCCGAAGGCGCACCGTACGATGCCGACCGACTCGTGGAGGTGAGCCAGCAGCTTTCGCAAAGCGGCTACTTCGAGCGCGTGGACGTGAATCCACGCATCGACCGGACCGAGGACGACACGATCCCCGTCGAGGTCTCGCTCACGCCGAGGAAGCGGCATGCGTTCACGGCCGGGGCCGGGATCACCACCGACGCCGGACCGCGGCTGCGGCTCGGCTACGAGGATCGACGCACGACCGCCGACGGACACCGGTGGTCGGCGCGAAGCGCGGCGTCGCTCATCCGGCGCTCACTCGACGCCGAGTACCGAATCCCTCTCGCGGATCCGCGCACCGAGTGGTTGAGCTTCGACGCGGGGGTGGTGGACGAGCGCACCGAGACCTCGCGCACCAACGAGGCCCGGCTCGGCGTCTCGCAGACGAAGTCGCGGTGGAGCGACTGGATCGAGACCCGCTTCGTGTCGCTCACCTACGACGACTACTCCGTGGGGAAAACGCGCGGTATCGCCCGGCTGCTGACGCCGGGGGTGAGCCTCGCAACGACCCGCCACGACGACCGGCTCCGACCGAGCGACGGCCATCGGCTGTACGGGGAGGTGCGGGGCAGCCACGAGGCGGCGGGCTCGGACGTGTCGTTTCTCAGACTCTCGGGCTCGGCCGGCTGGGTGCAGGCAGTGCCGGGGGGCGGACGGCTGCTCGCGCGGGCCGAGCTGGGGGCGATGACGGTGGACGGCTTCGATGCGCTTCCACCCTCGCAGCGGTTCTTCGCCGGCGGCGACAGCAGCGTCAGGGGTTACGAGTTCGCCTCGCTCGGCCCGGTCGACGCCGACGGAACGGTGGTGGGCGGGCGGATGCTCGCAGTCGGCAGCATCGAGTATGAACATCCGATCCGGGACCGGTGGAGCGGAGCGGTATTCACCGACGCGGGGAACGCATTCGACACCGGATACCGCAATGAAGGGTTCAAGGTCGGGGCGGGGCTCGGCGTGCGCTGGCAGTCCCCGATCGGCGCGGTGCGGCTCGACGTGGCCCGGCCGCTCGACGCCACGCAGCGCTTTCGCCTGCATCTGAGGCTCGGACCCGACCTGTGACGGCGGGAGGCAATCACGAGCACGGGGAGCGCCGGCTCGGCGTGCGCTGGCAGTCCCCGATCGGTGCGGTGCGGCTCGACATGGCCCGGCCGCTCGACGCCACACAGCGCTTTCGCCTGCATCCGAGGCTCGGACCCGACCTGTGAGGGTGAAAGGCAATCACGGGCCCGGGGAGCGTCGGCCGGGAGAGGCATCCGAGGCTCGCGCCCGATCCGGGACTGCACGGGCCTTGCTCCGCGCGGTGGCGCGGGGTGGCGTTGTTGCGGCTGCGGTGCTTGCCGTGGTTCTCGCACTCCTGGCCGTCGCGCCCACGACCGAGCCCGGGACGCGGTGGATCGTGGTCGCGGTCGACAGGTGGGCTGGTGATCGCGTACGCATCGGCGAAGTCTCGGGGCGACTGACCCGAACGGTGCAGGTGCGCGATTTCGAGATTCGCCATCCTTCGTTCGACCTGACCGCGGCCGCGCTCGATCTGTCACTCGACCCTGTGAAGCTGCTCGACGGAGAGGTGCACGTGAACGCGCTCGCGATGGATGGGGTCAGGATCGCGCTGCCCGAAGCTCCGGCGTCCATGGACGCAGCGCCGCGGGCTAGGCCGGCTCCGCCGGCAGCAGGGTCGGCTCCGCCGACGAGGCCGGCCCCGCCGGAGTGGCCGGCGGGGCCGATCTTCCGGCTCGCGGCGCCGTCGGTCACCGTCACGAATATCACCGTCGTCGCGGGCGGCGAGGCGGTTCCGGTCGACTCCGTGACCCTCTCCACGCATCTCACCGAAACGCGGTTGACCCTTGCCGACCTCCACGTGACCGGCCCGACCTGGCGTCTTGCGGCGAACGGCACGATGGCGCCGGTGGAGCCCTTCGATCTCGACCTGGATGCGCAATGGACGAGCCACGCCGACGGCGCCGCGCACGAGGGGCGGTTGACCATTGCCGGCAATGCGCAGTCGCTCGATTTCGACGCGGCCATGCAAGCCCCCGTCGAACTCCGGTCGAGCGGCCGGTGGAGACGCGCCGCACACGGATACGAGGTGCAGGTGAACGGGACATGGCGGGACCTGCGATGGCCGATCATCGGACCGCCATCGGTGCGAAGCCCGGAAGGAAGTTTCGAGCTCGGCGGGGCGCTCGACGCCCTGAGCCTCACGCTCGACCTCGACCTTGTCGCCGACCGCCTGCCGTCCACGCGACTCACCGTGGAGGGAACGGGGTCGGTGGAGCCGTCGGCGGCACTGCCACTCGGGCTGCCGCTCCGCGAGCATCGTGTGGAAGAACCGGGCGAAACGTCGGTGGGGCCGTCAGCGGCGCTGCCATTCGAGCTGACCGCACGCTGGCGGGCCGTGACCGCATCGGATACCGCCCTGTCGGGGGAGCTCGTCGCGAGCGGCGACGCCGAGCGGGTGATCCTGCGCCCGAGCGTGCTCTCGCCGTTCGCCGCCTCCGCCGAGGCCGCCGTGTCGCTCGGGGACGAAGCCGGCTTCGAAGCCATCGCACAGTGGAACGGCCTCTTCTGGCCGCTCGTCGGAGCGCCGGTGATCGCGAGTCCCGAGGGCCGGCTCAAGGCGAGGGGGACGGCGGCGCGGGCGAAGCTCAACCTCACCGCAGCGCTGGAGACGCCGGACCGGGTGCGCGACGGGCACGTGAGCGCGACGGCGACGATCACGGCCCTCGGCGAGACCGCGGTCACCGGCTCGTTCGCCTGGGATGCGAAGACCGTCTCCCCCGAAATGGGGCTTCGCGGCGCCGGTACCGTGCGCGGGAACCCTTCCGGCGAACTGCGCTTCACGCACGCGCTCTCGGCCCCGCTCGCGGTGTCGAGCACCGGGGAGATCCGGCCGACCGATCCGGCGCCCGAGCTTCGCCTGGTGTCCGAGTGGGTCGATCTGCGATGGCCCCCGGATGGGTCGATGGATGGACCCCCGGATGGACCGATGGATGGACCCACCACATGGTCGAGTCGCCGCGGGACGCTCGAACTGAACGGGCCGCTGGATGCACTGGAGATCCGTCTCGACGGGGCGCTGGAGACGGAGACGTTGCCGTCCGCGCACGTCACGCTGACCGGTGGGCTGGACGAGGCGGGTCTGGACCTGGAGCCGCTGATGATCCGCACCCTGGGAGGACGGACGACCGCGCGCGGCCGGGTCGGATGGCACCCCGAGATCGGCTGGAATCTCGAAGTCGACGCCCACGGTCTCGATCCGGGCCGGCGGTGGCCGCAGTGGAACGGGACGCTCGACGCATCCGCCGCCGTGCGGGGCGGGATGGTCGATGGGACACCCCGCACCACGGTCGATGTGCGCACGCTGCAAGGTCGGCTGCGGGACCATCCGGTCGAGGGGGGTGGAACCGTGACAGTGGCGGGCGGGCGACTGCACGCGCACGATGTGTCTCTGCGCTCGGGAGACAATCATCTGGCGCTCGAAGGGGTGTACGACCACCACCGGGAGATGGATTTCGCGTTCTCGCTCGATGCCCCGGACCTGAGCGCCGTGCTTCCCGAGGCGCAGGGGGGGCTCTCGGGCCGGGGGGTGGTGAGAGGGTCCGCGGCTTCTCCGGACGTGACCATGCGTCTTGAGGGCCGGGAACTGCGCTACCGGGACTGGAGCGCCCGGCGGGCCAGGATCGATACCGAAATCGATGCCGAAATCGACGCCGAGGTTTCGGATGCGCCGTCGACGTCGAAGGTGGTGATGCAGGTCGGGGACGCCCGAGCCGGAGAGCATCGCATCGGATCCGTCGAGCTTCGGGCGGACGGGACCCTCGCCGCCCACACCGCGCACGCAACCGCCACGTCGAGCCTCGGCGATCTGGACCTCCGGCTGGAGGGAGGGATGGCGACCGGACGCTGGCTCGGTGCGCTGGTCGACGCCACGTTCCGCGCGGCCGACGGCGGGACCTGGCGCCTTGCGGACGCGGCGGAACTCGGCGTGGACGCCGATCGGCTCCACCTCGGGACCACGTGCCTGAAGTCCGACACCGGGGCCGACGCCTGCGCGGGGTTCGAACGCACGGATCGGATCCGATCCCGGTTCGGCATCGAGTCGTTCCCGCTCACGGCGCTGCGGCCGTGGCTGCCGGCCGAGTCGAGCCTGACCGGCACCCTGGACGCCGAGGGCGCGGGATCGCTCGACGGCGACCGCCTCGAAGGAAGCATCGCGGCCCGCGTGTCTCCGGGCGAGCTGACGGTGCCTTTGGGCGAGGGCAAGCCGCTGGCGGTGGCGCATGCCGACACCGCGCTGAATATCACAGTCGGGACAGACCAGACCGAGGTGGATTTCCGATCGGTGCTCGGCGGCGACGGACCGGTGCGGGGGCGCCTGCGCATCGAGGGCCGGGGTCGGGAGGCGTCGCTCGACGGTGCCATCGATGTGTCGTTGCCGCGGCTCGACCCGATCGCAGCCTTTGTCGCCGGTCCTCTCTCGGCCGAGGGCGAAGCGTTCGTCGAGGCTCGCATCGGCGGCACCGTCGCCGCGCCTCGTGCGTCCGGCGTCGCGCGCATCGAAGTCGATGGCGCGCGAATCCACGATCTCGGCATCGAGCTCTCCGACTCCCACGTAGAAGCGCGGGCCGGCGACGAGCAACGGATCGTCATCGGCGGGGTGCTGCGCTCGGGAGACGGACACCTGAACATCGAAGGGTCGGGTCGGCTCGGGGCGGGAGGGAGGTGGACTGCGGAAGACCTCGTCATCACCGGCGAGTCGTTCGAGATCGTGCGCCTTCCCGAGGCCGTGGTCACCGTATCCCCGGAGGTCACGATCGCCGCGGGGGGCGAAACGCTGGAGATCAACGGGCGAGTGGTGGTTCCGCAGGCCCGGGTCACCCCGCGCGAGCGCACCGAAGGGGTCGTCGGCGTGTCCGCCGACGAGGTGCTGGTCGGCCAGACCGCAACCGATTCCGAGGCCGATTCTCGGACCGACTCCGGGGCTGATTTCCGGGCCAATTCCCGGGCCGACTCACAGGTCGACTCCCAAGGCGATTCCCGGACCGACCCCGACTCCGGCCGTGGCCCGGATGTCGGAACTGACCTGCTGGTCGTGCTCGGCGACGAGGTGGTCTTCGACGGTTACGGACTGCTCTCGCGCCTGGCCGGCGAGCTGAGGGTCCGACAGGCCCCGGGCGGCGTGCTGGAGGGATTCGGAACGCTCGACCTCATGGACGGCCAGTTCACGCTCTACGGTCAGGAACTGGACATCGAACACGGTCGCGTGACGTTTGCCGGCCCGCTGGACGACCCCGGGATCGACATTCGGGCCGTGCGCAGAGCCGGGGACATCACCGCGGGAATCATGATTGGCGGAACCATCAGCGCCCCGCAATCAAGGGCCTTCTCCGAGCCGCCCCTGGCCGAACCGGAAGCGCTCTCCCTCCTTCTCACCGGCCATACCCTGTCCAGCGCGGGCGAGCGCGAAACCGCCCTCCTGTCCCAGGCGGCGCTCCGCCTCGGACTCCAGGGCGCGAAAGGCGTCGGCACGCGGATTCGATCGGACCTGGGGCTGGACGAGCTGAGCGTCGATGTGGGCAGCGTCGGTGACACCGCCGATGCGTCACTGATCCTGGGCAAGCGGCTGAGCACCGATTTCGGGGTGCGGTATGTGCATTCGCTGGTCCGTCGCACCGGGAGCGTGTTCGTCGACTACCGCCTCACCGACCACCTCGGCCTCGAAGTGGAATCGGGCGAGCGGCACGGCCTCGATCTGCTCTTCAGCGTCGAACGGGAGGGTGATACGCGGTAGCGACCGCGGGTCGACATTGAAGCGGAGGGCGGAAGTACTTAGGGCGGAAGTACTTAGGGTGGATACATTCCGATTCATCTACCGAGGAAGCGATGAGCCTCAACATCAAGAATGACGAGACCTGTTGGCTTACCAGCGAGCTCGCGAGGCTCACTGGCGAGACCATGACCGGCGCGATTACCGTTGCGCTGCACGAACGTCTGGAGCGCGAGCGGCGTCGGCGTGGCGTCGAAACCCGCGCCCGAGAATTGCGCGCCATCGCCGAACGCTGCGCGAAGCTCATGGGACCGGCACCATCGGCGGCCGAACATGGCGACCTGCTCTACGACGATCGGGGACTGCCCAAGTGATCGTCGACAGCTCCGCGTTGCTTGCCATCCTGAACCGGGAGCTCGATGCGGTGCGAGGAGGCGATCCTTGGCACCGTGCCATGCCGCATGTCCGTTGCGAACTGCTGGAAACGTCAATCGTGATCGAGAGTCGAGGCGGAGCGGAGGCGGGCCAGGAGCTGGACGCTTACGCCGAACACGCCCGAATCGAGCCCGCTCCGGTCACGACGGAGCACCTCGAAGCGGCCCGGCAGGCACGCGATAAGGATCATGCCTTGCGGAGGAGAAGTGGCCCCGGCGTGATGGGAGACACGCCGAGGCCGGTGCAATCACCACCAGATGCCAGTCATGAGGACATCTCTCCCATGAGGTCTGAGACCACCGAAACGGCGAGAGAAGCGGGGAGCGGTGCCGGTCGGAGTCGTCCCGGGGGGACCACCTGAGACATCCCCGCGAGACACCGACACCGCTCCCTGAGCGGCTCAATACGCGGTGAAGGTGGAGAGGATGACGACGCCGGGAGCGCCCTCGAAAGACTCTGAATCC
>JAPOSC010000020.1 GCA_026709935.1 Thiotrichales bacterium | reverse complement strand
GGAAGGCGACAGCGCACGTTCGGTGCGGATCCTGCGAGTCCTGCGCGAGGAGGGGTTCGAGCCGATTCACGTCCTCGGCTCGCTGACTTGGGCGATTCGCGGGGTATGCGGCATCGCGGCCGGCATCGAGGGCGGCGCCCGTCTCGACGACGTGCTGCGCGGCGGCTTCGGCGCATGGTGGCGACGAAAGCACCTCGTCCAGCGCGCCCTGTCCCGCATGCCCCGCCGGGGCTGGGTCCGGCTGCTCGAAGTCGCCGAGGGCGTCGACCGGATGCTGAAGGGATCGCCGGCGCGTTCCGGGGCCATGGTCCGCTGGTCCCGCGACGACGGATGGACCGGCCTCGAACGCCTGGTGCTGGGAATGTGTCGGGTGAAACTGCCGCCGGCCGCACCCTATAATTGAACACGAGCGCGTATTCGATCGTACCAGCGGGCCCAGCGTGAAACGTTCCGGCCCAAGCACCGGAACAAGTGTTCCGGTCCAAACACCGGAGGAGACGGACCCATCACCGCCATGTCCGCAGCCGCCGGCGCGGTTTCGACGCCTGAAGCCACGACCGGGGATCTGCACACCTACATGCTCAACCTCGGCGCCCGCGCCCGCGCCGCGGCCGGGGTGCTGGCGGGCGCGCCCACCGGGGCCAAGAACGCCGCGTTGACCGCCATCGCGGATGCGATCGAGGACCGGGCGCCGGCCATCAGGACCGCGAACCGGGGGGATCTCGACGCCGGCCGCGCGAACGGTCTCGCCGCTCCGTTGCTCGATCGGCTCGAACTCACCGACGCCCGCATCCGATCGATGGCCGGGGGGCTGCGTCAGATCGCGACGCTTCCGGACCCGGTGGGCGAGATGAGCGACCTGCGGATGCAGCCGTCAGGTCTTCAGATCGGGCGGATGCGCGTACCGCTCGGAGTGATCGGCATCATCTACGAGTCGCGTCCCAACGTCACCGCCGACGCGGCGGCACTCTGCATGAAGTCCGGCAACGCCACCATCCTGCGCGGCGGCTCCGAAGCCCTGGCGTCGAACCTCGCCATCGCCGAATGCATCCACGCGGGCCTCGCGACGGCGGGACTCCCCCGCGATGCGGTTCAGGTGGTGGAGACGCGCGACCGCGCCGCGGTCGGGATGCTCATTGCCATGGACGCGCACGTGGACGTCATCGTCCCGCGGGGCGGACGGGGGCTCATCGAACGCATCAGCCGGGAGGCTCGTGTCCCGGTCATCAAGCACCTCGACGGCAACTGCCACGTGTTCATCGACGATCACGCCGACGCCGACATGGCGGTCACGGTCGCGGTCAACGCCAAGACCTACCGCTACGGGATCTGCGGGGCGATGGAGACGCTGCTCGTCGGGCGCGGCATCGCGCCCCGGGTGCTCCCCGCCCTGGCGGCACGGTTCGCACAGGCCGGCGTGGAGGTGCGCGGCTGCGAGGAAACCCGGGAGCTTGTCGCCGACGTGGTCCCGGCCACGGAGGAGGACTGGGAGACGGAGTTCCTGGCGCCGATTCTCGCGGTGCGCGTGGTCGGCGACCTCGACGAGGCGATGGCGCACATCGGCCGCTACGGCTCCGGCCACACCGACGCCATCGTGACCGGGGACCTCGGCCGGGCCCGCCGGTTCATGACCGAGGTCGATTCGAGCTCGGTCATGGTGAACGCCCCGACCTGCTTCTGTGACGGGTTCGAGTACGGGCTCGGGGCGGAGATTGGCATCAGCACCAACAAGCTGCACGCCCGCGGGCCGGTCGGGCTCGAAGGGCTCACCACACAGAAGTACATCGTGCTCGGCAACGGACAGGTACGCGGCTGATCGAAACCATCGGGATTCTCGGCGGAACGTTCGACCCGGTGCACTGTGCGCACCTCCGGCTCGCTCTGGAGTTGCGCACGGCGCTGCATCTCGACTCGGTGCGCCTGATGCCCGCACCGAGCCCCCGGCTGCGGGGTACGCCCGAGGCGGGCGCGGACGTGCGCATGCGCCTGCTCGAGGCGGCGCTCGCGGACGTGCCGGGGCTGGAGGCGGACGGGCGGGAGCTGTCGCGTCCGGGACCGACGATCACCGCGGATACGTTGCAGAGCATGCGCGAGGAATTTCCCGACGCCTCCCTGTGCCTGATCCTGGGAATGGACGCGCTCTCGCGACTCGACGCCTGGATCGACTTCAAGCGCATCCCGACCCTCGCCCACCTGATCGTCGCCGAACGCCCCGGCGCTCCGTCGCTTCCGCGCGACGGGACAGTGGCGGACATCCTGCATGCACGGCGGCGCGACGACCCCGCCGCAATCCGTACCGCCCGCGCGGGGTTCGTCTTCTTCGTGCCGGGGATCCCCGCTCTCGACATCTCCGCCACCCGAATCCGGTCACTGCGCACACGCGGAGCATCGATCCGGTATCTCGTTCCGGATCGGGTACATGACATCATCATCGAAGAGGACCTTTATGCTCACCCATGCTGATGGACCCACCCGCCTCGCCATGGAACCCGGACCGGGCTCCGAGGCCGCCCATGCCGCCGCCTTGGCCCATCTCGTCACCGACGCCCTCGTGGACAGGAAAGCACAGCGCATCACGATGCTGGAGGTTCACGATCTGACCGACGTCACCGACGTGATGGTCATTGCCAGCGGACGGTCATCGCGCCACGTCAAGGCCACGGCCGAACACGTCATCGAGCAGACGAAGGCGGCGGGCTGCCGTCCGCTCGGAGTGGAAGGGCTGCGCGACGGCGAGTGGGTGCTCGTCGACCTCGGCGACCTCGTGCTGCACGTCATGACGCCGGATACCCGAGAGACCTACCAGCTCGAGAAGCTGTGGGGCGGATCCGGCCGCGGTCAAACGGCGCTGAACGCGGGCTCGCCGTAACTTCCGGCGCCGTCGTCGCACGCTCTTCCCGGACCGGAAACGCCCATGCGCATCCACCTGATCGCGGTCGGACACCGCCGCGTCGGCTGGGAGCAGGATGGATACCGCGAGTACGCACGCCGGATGCCTCCGGCGCTCGCGCTGACGCTCCACGAGATCGCGCCCGCGAAGCGCACGAAAGGAGCCCCAGCCGGGCGGAGCATCGACGACGAGGGCAGGCGGCTTCTCGCGGCGGTCCCCGACGGTGCCCGCGTCGTCGCCCTGGACGAACGCGGCACGTCGTGGACGACGCTGGCGCTCGCGCGCCGGATCGAGAGCTGGATGCACGATGGCCGGGCGCTCGCACTGCTCATCGGCGGCGCGGACGGGCTGGCCCCGGCCTGCATCGAAGCGGCCGAGCACCGCTGGTCGCTGTCCCCGCTCACGCTGCCGCACGGGCTTGCGCGCATCGTCGTCGCCGAACAGCTCTACCGGGCATCCACGATTCATCGCGGCCACCCCTATCACCGCGAATGACCTGATGAGCGAGCCTCGATGATCCATCTGGCATCGAAATCGCCGCGCCGGCGCCTGCTGCTCGAACAGATCGGCGTCGCTCACACCATCATCGACGCCCCGATCGACGAGACACAGCGCCCCGGCGAGTCCCCCCGTGCATACGTTGAACGCATGGCGTTCGAGAAGGTGCAGGCCGGGCTCGCGGCGTTGGGGGAGGCGTGCACCAAGCCTTTGCTCGGGCCTTTGCTCGGGCCTTTGCTCGGGCCGGTGCTCGCAGCCGACACCGCCGTGGTCCTCGATGACCGGGTGCTGGGCAAACCACGCGACGCGGACGATGCGGTGGCGATGCTCGGCGCGTTGTCGGGGCGGATGCATCGCGTCATGAGCGCGGTCGCGGTGGCCGGAAGCGCCGGATGCGAACCCGTATCCACCCAAGACGACCGGCGACCGACGGACTCGGACGCCAGCGGCGCCGAGTCGCCCCGCATCATGACCAGCATCAGCCGAGTCTGGTTTCGCGAAATCTCGCACGACGAACGACGCGCCTACTGCGCAAGCGGCGAGCCGATGGACAAGGCCGGCGCCTATGCCATCCAGGGCCGCGCCGCCCTGTTCGTCGAACGTCTCGACGGGAGCTACTCCGGGGTGATGGGCCTGCCACTGTTCGAAACGGCAGCGCTGCTGCGCGAGGCCGGAGTCGGGATCTGAAGGGGTGGGGATATTCAAGGGTCCCGGTTGATGGCCCCCTGGCGCTCTTCGATGGTTCGTCGCGCTGAAAGTGGATCGATCGCCGAACGATATCGAACACGGGCGCCCGGCCAGCGTGACTTCGGGTCCTGCCGAGGGGGGACAGCCTGCGGGCGGAGGCGATCATGACGACGGCACAGTTCGACATTCACCCGGACATGGTCGACGTGATCGCGGCCAAGCAGGCGGTGCCGCACAGCGACGACCCGGAGGCATCGCGAGCCGCCTGGGACGGTTATGGCGCACGACTGGCGCGGGAGCGCCCGGCCGGGATGAAGGTTCACGACATCACGATTCCCCGCCCGGCCTCGCGCGGCGGCGACATCCCGGTACGAATCTATCGTCCGGAAGGCGTGGAATGGCCGAGCCCATGCGTCGTGTACCTGCACGGCGGCGCGTTCATCAAGGGGAGCCTCGACAGCGGAGACACCGTTGCCTGGAGCGTCGCCGAGGAGACCGGCCTGGTCGTGGTGAGCGTCGACTATCGGTTGGCGCCTCGACATCCGTTTCCGGCCGGCCTGGAGGACTGCTACGCGGTCGTGAACCACCTTGGCGAGCATGGCGACGCCTTCGGCGTGCAGGGTGAGCGGCTCGCGTTGTGGGGAGATAGCGCCGGAGGAAACCTGGCCGCTGCGACCTGTCTGATGGCGCGCGACCGGGGCGGCCCGCACATCACGGCGCAGGCTCTCAACTACCCCTGTCTCACCGATGATCCGACCTCCGACTCCTACCGGCGGTACGCGGAATCACCCGGGCTGCGTACCGCAAACATGGACATCGCGTGGGGACACTACCTGAGAATGCGGCGACCCGCGCGCGATCCCCTTGCGGCACCGCTGAAGGCCGACGATCTGTCCGGCCTTCCCCCCGCCCACATTCACTACGCCGAGATCGATCCCCTTGCGGACGACGCCCGGCGCTACGCCGAGAAGCTGATCGCCGCGGACAACGAAGTGGTATTGCGATGCGCACGCCGCATGATTCACGGCTTCCTCCGCGCCCGATTCTCGGGCGCCGCCGCCGCGGCCGAGTTCTCTCACCCGTGCCGCTTCCTTCGCACCAGGCTCTCTGCCTGAATGACGAAGTTTCGAGGCCGCCCCCGGGACGAGTGGCTGTCCCGGGGGCGGGCAGGACGCGGCAGGCCCCTACAGCATCTGCCGGTTCATCTCGTTGGCAATGTAGTCCGCCTGACGGATCGCCAGGGCGACGATGGTCAGGGTGGGATTCTCCGCCGCACCGGTGGTGAACACGCTGCCGTCGCTGACGAACAGGTTCTTCACGTCGTGGGCCTGTCCCCACTGGTTCACCACCCCCCGGGTGGGGTCGGCGCTCATGCGGTTGGTGCCGAGGTTGTGGGTGGAGGGATAGGGCGGGACCTCGTAGTTGCGGATGGCGCCCACCGCGTCGTAGACGGCCGACCCTTGGCGATAGGCGTGGCTGCGCATCGCGATGTCGTTGGGATGGTCGTCGAAGTGGACGTTGGGCACCGGAAGGCCGTGCTGATCCTTCTCCGTCGGGTGCAGCGTGACCGCATTGGACTCCTGAGGCATATCCTCGCCCACCAGCCACATGCCGGCCATGTGGTCGTAGCGATCCATCGCGTCGGTGAACAGAGAGCCGTAGGCGCCGGGGTCGAGGAACGCGGCCATGAACGGGAGCCCGATGGACAGGGTCTCCATCTCGTAGCCGCCCACGAATCCGCGGCTCGGGTCGTTGACGCTCTCGTCGGAAATGATCCCGGCCATGGTGGTACCGCGGTACATGTTCACCGGCTTGTCGAAGGTCGCGTACACCGAGCCCGTCATGTGCCGCATGTAGTTCCTGCCGACCTGGCCCGAGGAGTTGGCGAGTCCGTCGGGGAACTTCGCGGAGGCGGAGTTCAGCAGCAACCGCGGACTCTCGAACGAGTTGCCGGCCACGCACACCGCCCGTGCCGCCTGGCGGTGCTGACTGCCGTCGGCGGCGGCGTATACCACGCCGTCGACCAGCCTCTGGTCGTTGTGGGTGACGGTGAGCGCCTGGCTCTCGGGACGCAGATCCAGGTTGCCGGTCGCCTCGGCCTTCGGGATCTCGGTATACAGAGTCGACCACTTCGCGCCGGTCTTGCAGCCCTGGAAGCAGAACCCGAGCTGCTGGCAGGCCCCGCGCCCGTCCCGGGGTCGGCTGTTGATGGCCATCCGGCCGGTGTGCACTTCCTTGTAGCCGAGGCGCTTCGCGCCGTTCCACATCACCTTGAAGTTGTTGTTGCCGGGCAGTCCGGGAATGCCGTTGGTGCGGGTCACCCCCATCTTGTCCTCGGCCTTCGCATACCAGGGCTCCAGATCCGCAAGGCCGATCGGCCAGTCGAGGAGCGACGCGCCCTCGACGTCGCCGTACTCGGTGCGGACCCTGAACTCGTGCTCCTGAAACCGCAGACTCGCCCCCGCCCAGTGGGTGGTGGAGCCGCCCACCGCCTTGCAGATCCAGGCCGGCAGACCGGGGAAGTCCTTTGCCACCCGCCAGGTGCCCGAGGTGGTGCGCTTGTCGAGCCAGGAAAGCTGCCCGAAGGCGTTCCACTCGTCGTTGATGAAGTCCGCGATGGTGTGGTGCTTGCCGGCTTCCAGCAGCACCACCTTGATGCCCTTCTGGCACAGCTCGTTGGCGAGGGTGCCGCCGCCCGCTCCGGAGCCGATGACCACCACCACGCTGTCGTCGTTGTTGTCGAATTTCGCCATTGTCCGATTCCTCTCCTCACGCCGACGGCGGGCTGGCCTGTTCGTCCGGGTCGGGCAGCCAGTTCAGGTCGTCGAAACCGCGGTTCATGTAACCCCCATGCTGCGCCGAGGGTCCCTCGTAGCCGAAGTGCCGCCACACCAGCGGGTTGTTGTAGAGCGACACCACCGCATCACCCTTCACGGTGTGGAGCAGCGTCTCGCCCGGACCTTCGAGGATCCGGAGCTGGTAGCCGTCGGAGAGGTCGAGCCACGGCACGGAAGTGGCGGTGTCCAGGGCCTTCACCCCGTCGGCGAGCGCCGCCGCGACATCGGCATCGGCGGCCGCCTTGCCGTCGAGGGACTGCACCACTCCGGCGTAGTAGACATCGTCGAGGGTGTCGTGAGGGAAGACGTGGCGGGCGACCTTGAGCAGGGTCGCGCCCTGATGGGCGTCGAGGCTTTCAAGCGAAAGCGCCCAGGCCCCGCGGGGGGCGGCGGTCAGTCCGACTCCCGCCGCGATCATGGCAGCTCCCGCCGCCGCGCCGCCGGTGAGGTGCAGGAACCTCCGCCGGTTCATGGCTTCCAGTGTCATGTGCAAATCCTCCTGGTGGGTGGGATGTACCTCCGACTTGCGAGGTCCCTTGTTTTCGATTTCGCGCAATCTCCGGGGCGGAGCGCATATCGCCTTGATTCGTGAAGGCGTGACGCTCTCGATCCCGGGGGCGCCACGACCCGGACGCATCCTCCGGGGGACATGAACCCGATGAAGGTGGCCCGCGGCGTCCGGCGCGGACCATTCACGTCACGAGGCCGAGGGGAAAGGGGCTTCGGGCTGCTGCCCGGCGATGCGCCCGCCGGGACGCACCGCGCATAGGGGACTGCCTTTCGCCATGTCGCGACGCTACCGGTAGCGTCCGTGTCGCTCCAGGACTTCGACCTTGTAGCCATCGGGGTCCTGGACGAAGAAGAACCGCGCCATGAGCGAGCCGTCGCGGTGGAACTCCTTGACGGGGTTCGGGTCGAGCCCCTCGCGCTCGAAACGCGCGTGCTCGGCCTTGCAGTCATCGACGCACATCGCCACATGACCGTAGCCGCTGCCGTGGGAGTACGACTCTTCCTGACCGTCGTTCCAGGTCAGCTCGATCTCGAAGTCGTTTTCCTGATTGCGCAGATAGACCAAGGTGAATCCGTCGAAGTCGAAGCGGTCCGCAATCTCGAGCCCGAAGGCGCGCCGGTAGAAGTCGATCGAGCGGTCGAGATCCAGCACGCGGATCATGGTGTGGATGGCTTTTGCCAAGGGCATTCCCTCCGGAGGGGACCGGAGACGACCCTATCGCCGCGGCCGAATTGGCGGGTGGTAGCCGGCTACCCCGCGGCTGGAGAGGGCGGCGGCGCGGTGGTCCGTTCCGCGAGCACCTCCCTCCGCGCCGCCTCCATCGCATGCGGCGGACTCCGGAGATAGAGCAGGCAGGCGCAGCGCAGCAGGGAGGCGAAGTTTTCGACCTTGCCGTGGGTCTCTTCCACCTCGTCGTGGATGCGCGCCAGGAACTGAGCGGTGGTCATGTCCTGGGCGGTGGCGATCTCCTCGACGATCTCCCAGAACTTCGCCTCCAGGCGCACGCTGGTGGAGTGGCCATGGAGACGGAACGATCGGGTCACCTGCCGGTAGCTGCCCCGCGGCTGGCCGGCGAAGATCTGGCACATGTCGGACTCCCTCCGTGCCGGCTGGCTGATGTGTGTCGCCGCCCCAGTCTATCCGCTGACCGATCCGCCGCAACACTTCAGCTCAGAGCCTGTCGCGCAGCATGTAGTACAGCATGCCGAGGACGAGCAGCGGATGGCGGAAGCGGGGGCCTCCGGGGAACGCTCGGTGGCGCAGCCCGGCCAGTACATCGAAACGCTCGGCGGTCCCTGCCACCGCCTCTGCGACGAGCTTCCCGGCAATCTGGGTCAGCGCCACCCCGTGCCCCGAGAATCCGTGGGCGAAGAAGCCGTTCGGAGCGAGCCGGCCGACGTGCGGCAGCCGGCTCATGGTGATCGCGAGCCGCCCGCTCCACGCGTGGTCGATGCGCACATCCGCGAGCTGGGGGAACACCCGGAGCATGTAGCGGCGCACGAAGGCTTTCGGATCGTCGAGTGGCCGGTCGGAGTAAGTCTCACCGCCGCCGAACAGGAGCCGGTGGTCGGCCACCGTGCACCGGTAGTAGTCCACCACGAACTGGGTCGAGTGCACGCATGCGCCGCCGGGGATGAGCGCGCGGGCGCGCGCTTCGCCGAGCGGCTCGGTGGCGAGCACATGGTTGACGATCGGCATGATCCGGGACGCGATCCTCGGCTCCAGGCGGTCGAGATAGGCGTTGCCGGCGAGGACGACATACTTCGCCTCGACGACCCCCTGCGCGGTGGACACCCTCGAGAGCGAACCCCACCGAATCCGCTCGACCCGGGAGCCTTCGAAGATCCGGGCGCCGGCCCGCTCCGCCGCCCCGGCCATGCCGAGCACGAAGCGCAGGGGGTGCAGGTGGCCGCCGCCCGCGTCCATCCGCCCCCCGACGTAACACTCGCTGGCGACCTCCTCGCGCATCTGCGCGCGGGACAGCATTCGGTATCCGCAATAGCCGAAGCGACGATGGCAGAACTCCGCCTCGCTCTCGATCTCCGACATGTAGCGCTTGCGGGTCGAGGCGAGGAGATTGCCCGGCCGCCAGTCGCATTCGATACCGTGACGGGCGATACGGTCCGCAATGATCGCCTTCGCTTCCTCGCATAGCGCCCACAGCACGCCGGCGCGCTCCGGACCGACGGATCGTTCCAGCCCGCTCATCGACTCCCGCATGCCGCTGCCGACCTGGCCGCCGTTGCGCCCGCTCGCGCCCCATCCCGTCCGGGCCGCCTCCAGCACGATCACCGAGTACCCGCGCTCGGCGAGGTGCAGGGCGGCGGAGACCCCGGTGAGGCCGGCGCCGACGATGCACACATCGGCCGTCTCGCGTCCGGCGAGTGCAGGGCGGGGGACGGCCGGCGGCGCGGTGGCCGCGTACCAGGTATCGGGCAGGACGCTCATGACCGCCGCATGGTACGACCCGCATGCCCACAGGCAAGCAAGGGTTGCGAGCGTGACAGCCGACCGGGTGCCTGCAACCCACTGGAGAACGCGTCACGCGGCCTTTGTCGCAAGCGGTGCGACGGCGACATCTTTGCGGTATTCGTGAACGGGTTCACGCTATCATGCCGGGCGTTCCCCCTCGCGCCGCAGCCGCGCGGGTATCCGACACGAGGTGATACAGCCCATGTTTGACGTGGCGTGGAGCGTGGCGCGCGACATGTTTCGCGCCCGGCGGCGGCCGGTGACAACGGTGCGCCGGGACCTCGCCGGGACGACGGTGGTGTTCACCGGCGGCACCGACGGGATGGGCCGCGTCGCCGCGATGCGGCTGGTGGAGATGGGGGCGACCCTGCACCTCCTCGGCCGCGACCCGGAGAAGACCCGGCGCGCGGTCGAAGCCCTCAACCGGCTGGCCGGGGAGGAGCGGGCCTTCGCCGCCGCCTGCGACCTCGCTTCGCTGGCCAGTGTGCGCGCCTGCGCCGCGACGCTGCTGGAGGCGTGCCCGAGCATCAACCTGCTGGTCAACTGCGCCGGCATCAACACGCGGCGGCGAAGGCTCTCCCCGGACGGTCACGAACTGAACTGGGCGGTCAACCATCTCGGCCCCTTCGTACTGACGGCGCTGCTGCTGGAGCGCATCCGGGCCTCGGCGCCGGCGCGCATCGTCAACCTGTCCTCGGCGATGGTGCGGGCGGGCAGCATCGACTTCGACGACCTCCAGCTCACGCGCGACTGGAGCAGCCTCAAGGGCTATGCGCAGGCCAAGCTCGCGATGAACGGGACGACGGTGGCGCTGGCCCGCCGGCTCGAGGGGACGGGCGTGACCGTCAATGCGCTCAATCCGGGGTTCATTCGCACCGCGCTGCTGCGCGACTTCCGGGGCGCGATGCGGATCTGGCAGCTCATCATGCACCGGGTGGCCTCGCCGCCGGAAGTCGGGGCGGAGCGCATCGTCAGGGTGGCGCTGTCGCCGGAATACGAGGGCGTGAGCGGGCGCTTCTTCGACGAAGACACACTGTGTCCGCCCGGCGCGCACACGCCCGACAACGATGCCATCGAGCGGCTGTGGACGCTGAGCCAGGAAGCCGTGGACGCGTGACCTCGCAGCCTGAGGCGCCGGAAATTCCGGTCGGGTCCATAACCCGGGATAAAGATTCGATCCTGGATCTCCGCGCCGCATGGACGTGTCGGCAAGCATCGGGAGCCCGTGACGTGAGTCGTGCGGTTGCGGTCTGCCTGGCCGCGATCCTGATGCCGGGTGCGGTGGTGACCGCGGAGCCGCTGCACGCGAGGAATCTCGCTCCGGTCTCCGGCCTCGTCGGCTTTCCCGCGATGCGCGATGCCCATGTTCTCGACCGCGGCCGCTGGCGCGTCGAGTGGCACGGAAGCCTCGCGAGCAGCTACGGCCAGCACACCAAGGGCGACGAAACGATCATTCTCGACGGGGAGACTGCGGGCCTTGCCGGCCGCTGGGCCTACGGCCTCGGAGACGGCTGGGAGGTGGAAGCGGAGACGTCGTGGAAGAGGCATTCGGGGGGCTTTCTCGACCGATGGATCGAAGACTGGCACGACTTGTGGGGGCTCCCCGATGGCGGCCGACCGGAAGCGCCGCGCGATCGGATCGAGTACCGCTACCTGGGCCCGCAGGCGCGATTCTCGTTGCAAGAACCCGCTTCCGGTCTGAGCGACCTCCACCTCGCGGCGGTCCGCGAAATGTGGCGCTCCGACAACGCAGCCCTCAGCATCCGCACCGGGGTCAGGCTCGGCATCGGAGACGAGGACCGCCTGCTCGGCGGCAGTGACGACTTCTACGTCTCACTCAACGCCACCGGCGCTTCCACCAACCTCGGGGGTCTCGTGTGGCACGCCCAGCTCGGCTGGCTGCGAGCGGGGGAGCTGCGGATTCTGGGCGCGACGCAGAGACGGAACCCCTGGTTCGCCGGCGTCGGCGCCGAGTGGCCGATCTGGCGCGATCTCACGGTGAAGGTACAGGTGGAGACCCATGCGCCCATCGCACATTCGGCGCTGACCGAGTTGGGGAGCGTGGCGTTGCTGCTGACCCTCGGCGCGACTTGGGCGATCTCGCCGGAACTCGAACTGGAGTTCGGGTTTTCGGAGGACCTCGCACCCCACACCGGCCCGGATTTCACGCCACGGGCGGGCATCCGCTACGCGCCGGCGGCGCACTGACGTCATCGCCCGACTCCACCGCCGTCAGCGGGAGCATTTCGCGCTGATTCGACGGGGGACTGCGCCGGTTCGCCCGCTTCCAGCCATGCCACACCCGCAGCCGCACCCGCGGCAATTCGGCGCGGAAGCGTGGGAACGATGCGCCCAATCGAGTCAGCCAGCGCCCTTCGGCGCGCCGCCGGCCACCTCGGCGAACCGGTCGCGGAGATCCCGGCTCCACACGCAGGCCCCGGTGCCGTGCGCCCCCAGCACGGTCAGCAGCACCGACTCCTCTGCTCCGGCGTTGCGAAACCCGCGCAGCACGCCGCCGGGGACGACGATACCGTCGAAGGGATCGAGCACCACGCTCTCCCCGCCGTTGTCGCCCCAGTAGATTTCCCACCGCCCGGTCAGGGCGATGAAGGTCTCCTCCGAACCATGCGAATGCAGCGCCGCCCCGTTCCCGGGGCCGGCCTTGACGAAGTCGATGAAGTAGTTCTCCGCGTCCTCGACCGCGGTGCCTTCGAGCTGCTCGTCGTCCGCCCCCGCCCCGAGCGCGGAGTACAGCGTGCGCACATGTCCCGGCAGGGTGCAGTCGAGAAACGCCCGGGGGCTCGGGACGAGGGATCGGAACCGCCATACCCGGGCGTCCATCTCGGCGCGGGTGATCGGCATGGACTCCCCGAAGTACGCACCCGTGGCCTCGTCGTGGAAGGTGTTGCGCTCGCGTCTCATTGATCGTTCTCCCCGGGTGGCTTGCCGAGCCCTTTCAGCCCTTGACCGAGCCGGCGGTCAGTCCCGCGATGATCTGGCGGGCGGCGAAGAAGGTGAAGATGAGCGGCGGGATCACGATGAGGGTCCCCATCGCCATGATGCGCCCCCACTCCACGCCGGTATCGGTGAGGAAACCCGAGACCGCGACCGGCAGCGTACGCGTCTTGCGACCCGTCAGCAGCAACGCGAGGATGAACTCGTTCCACGCGATGCGGAAGGTGAAGATGGCGGCCACCGCGTAGCCGGACTTCATGAGCGGAAGGAGGACGCGGAAGAACACCTGGAGCGGCGACGCGCCGTCGACGATGGCCGCCTCCTCCAGCTCCACCGGAATCTGTTTGTAGAAACCGAACAGCAGCCAGATCGCGAACGGCAGGTTGAGCGCGGTATAGAAGAAGATCAGCACCAGAAGGTCGTTGGTGATCCCGAAGGCGACGACCATCGCGAACGCCGGCACCGCCAGCACCGCGGGCGGCACCATCCGCACCAGCAGGGTCGAGTTGGCGACGAAGGTGCGGCCCGTGAACCGCGAGCGCGCGAGCGCGTAGGCGCACAGCCCCCCCAGGAACAGGGTCAGGAACGTGGAGACGGTGCCGACGATGACGGAGTTCGCGAGGTAGCGGTCGAACTTGCCCCGGCCGAAGATGTACTCGTAGTTCTCGAGCGTCGGCACGAAGAAGAACCAGATGGGATTCCCCTGGAAGATGGTGATCTCGTCCTTCAGCGACGTCGCCAGCATGACCCAGATCGGCATCAGGCAGATGACGGCCAGCAGGCACAGACAGAGGTAGTGTCCGGTCACGCGCCAAGGGTTGCCGAGCGGCTCATACATCGGAGGTCTCCTTCATCGGGTTGCCGATGATCAGGATGGCGGCGGAAAGCGCGAACACGATCACGATGAGCAGCACGGAGATCGCCGATGCGTAGCCGAGGAGCTGGGCGTCGAACGCCCGGTTGTAGATGTGCAGGGACAGCAGCTCCGTGGACCGTCCCGGACCGCCGCCGGTCATGATGTACATGACCTCCAGCGCCCGGAAGACGTCGATCAGCCGCATCAGCAGCGCGATGACCAGGATGGAGCTGATCATCGGCAGTTTGACCAGGAAGATCATCTGCCACCAGTTCGCGCCGTCGATGCGCGCCGCCTCCAGCACCTCGCTCGGCAGCGCCTGGAGCCCGGCGATGACGATGATGAAGATGAACGGCGTCCACTGCCAGATGTCGGTCAGCACGATGGCGAAGAACGCAAGCTCCGGGTCGCCGAGCCAGACCTGAGGCTCCAGGCCGAACCACGCGCCGAGATAGTGATTGATCCAGCCCACGCGGGCATCGAAGAGATAACGCCACACCAGCCCCACCACCACCGGCGAGATCATCAGCGGCAGGATGAAGATGGTGCGAAACACCGAAGCGCCCCGGATCGGCTTCTCCAGCATCAGCGCGAGCGCGACGCCGAGCGCCATCTCGATGGTGATGGTCCAGAAGCCGAACCGGAACGTGACCCAGATGGATTCGCGCACATCCGGGTCGCCGAGCATCCGGAGGTAGTTGTCCCACCCGACATACTCGGCCTTGTCGAACGGGGTGCCGATCTTCCAGTCGTGAAAGCTCAGGTAGAACGCGTCGACGACCGGATAGACGAGACCAGCGGCCATCACCAGCACCGCGGGCGCGATGAAGAGGTAAGGCGTCAGGAGGCGATGGTCACGCATGGCGACTCAGCGCGGCTCGGTGGGAGGGTCCGAACCTTACCTGACATCCCGAGGTGACGACAAAAGTAACGTTACAATGTTACGTTTGTCGAGTACGAAAACCCGAAGACGCGCCACCGGGAGCCGGGCGCGACCACGCCCACCTGCACCATCGGGCTGTCCGCCTCGACCCCGGTGACCCGGCGCAGTGAATCCCCGGATGAACCAGACGAGAACTTCGATGACCTTGAACCAGCAAACCAGCCCCCGCCATCCGCGCCTTCCCGTCACTGTCCTGTCGGGATTTCTCGGGGCGGGAAAGACCACCCTCCTTAATCAGGTGCTCAACAACCGGGAGGGGCGGCGCGTCGCGGTCATCGTGAACGACATGAGCGAGGTCAACATCGACGCTGCGCTCGTCGAGCGCGGCGGGGCGGAACTCTCGCGCACCGAGGAGAAGCTGGTCGAGATGTCGAACGGCTGCATCTGCTGCACGCTGCGGGACGACCTGCTCGCCGAGGTCTCGCGGCTCGCGCAGGAGGAACGCTTCGACTACCTGCTCATCGAATCCACGGGGATCTCGGAGCCCATTCCCGTCGCGCAGACCTTCACCTTCGAGGACGAGGACGGCGTGAGCCTGAGTCGGGTTTCGCGCCTCGACACGATGGTCACGGTCGTGGACGCGGCAAGCTTCCTGCGGGACTACAACGCCGCCGACGCGCTTCAGGATCGCGGTGAGTCGCTGGGCGAAGAAGATGACCGGACGGTGACCGACCTGCTCATCGACCAGATCGAGTTCGCCGACGTCATCGTGCTGAACAAGATCGATCTCGTGAGCAACGCTCAGGCGCTTGAGGTCAAGGCCATCGTGAAGGCGCTCAACCCCGGCGCAAAGGTGCTGATGGCGACG
The DNA here is from genome assembly GCA_026709935.1 of Thiotrichales bacterium. Lineage (GTDB taxonomy): Bacteria > Pseudomonadota > Gammaproteobacteria > HK1 > HK1 > HK1. The sequence goes on along the minus strand of JAPOSC010000020.1, from coordinate 21,487 downwards.
CGCGGACAGGTTCCGCTCGAAAACGTGCTCGACACGGGCCTGTTCGACTACGAGAAGGCGGCGAGTTCCGCCGGCTGGATGCGCGAACTTCAGGGCGAGCACACGCCGGAGACCGAGGAGTACGGGATCTCGAGCTTCACCTATCGGACCCCGCACCCCTTCGACGCCGAGAAGTTGTGGGCGTTCCTGCACGACGACGGAAACTGGAGTGGCGTGCTCCGCTCGAAGGGCTTTTTCTGGGTCGCCGCCGACCACCGGGTCGCCTACGAGTGGGCTCAAGCCGGCGGCATCAGCGAAGTGAAGCCCACCGGGATGTGGTGGGCGGCCGTGCCTCGCAAGCACTGGGGGCACCCCGAAGGCCAACGACCCGACCAACGGCCGAACTGGCACCCGCGCTTCGGCGACCGCACTCAGGAGCTCGTCTTCATCGGCCAGCAAATGCACGAGGCGACGATGCGCGCTCGCCTCGACGCATGCCTGCTCGACGAGACCCTCGCCGCCGCTGACAGCGCGGCCTGGGCAGAGCTTCCGAACCCGTTCCCGGAGTTTCGCGCCGCCGGGGAGTCGGCATGACCGGAATCGTCTCGTCCATTCCGGAGAAAGAGTCACCGACATCCCATGGCGCCTCGCGACCATCCGTGCTTCATGTGTGCACATCCTGCCGACCGTCCGGCTTTCCGCGCGAACCGCGAAAGAATCGTCCCGGCTTCAAACTCTATCAAGCGCTTCGCACGGCGTTCCATGAGCACCCGTTGGGCCAACATGTGGAGGTCAGGCCCGTCGAGTGCCTGAGCCTGTGCCCGCGCCCGTGCGGAATCGCGCTCTCATCGCCCGGGGCGTGGAGTTACCTCTTCGGGGATCAGCAACCCGGCGAGAGCACAGATGACATTCTGGAGTGCGTCTCGCTCTATATCGGCACCGAAGACGGAGTCATGCCGCGGGGACAACGCCCGAAGGGCCTGCGCACGAGCATACTGGGACGTGTGCCACCATCCGACCCCGGCTTCGATCTCGCCGTATCACAGGGAGTAGAGAAAACATGATGAACACGCCGCAAAAAGTACCTGTTTCCATCCTCACCGGCTTCCTCGGCTCCGGCAAGACGACCCTGCTCAACCGGATTCTGAGCGAGGAGCACGGCAAGCGCATCGCCGTGATCGAGAACGAGTATGGGGAGGTCGGTATCGACCAGGCACTCGTCATCAATGCCGACGAAGAGATCTTCGAGATGTCGAACGGCTGCATCTGCTGCACGGTGCGCGGAGATCTGATTCGCGTGCTCGGCAATCTCATGAAGCGCCGCGACAAGTTCGACTACGTGTTGGTGGAGACCACCGGGCTCGCCGATCCCGGTCCGGTCGCTCAGACCTTCTTCATGGACGACGAAATTCGCGCGGAGTTCTCGCTTGACGGAATCGTGACCCTCGTCGATGCCGCCCACATCGAGCAGCAGCTCGGGCGAAGCGACGAGAGCACCGAGCAGATCGCGTTCGCCGACGTCCTGGTGCTCAACAAGACGGACCTCGTCAACGACGAGGCGATCGACCGGCTCGAAGCCCGGCTCCGGGAAATGAACCGGATGGCGCGAGTCGTGCGCAGCGAGAAAGCGAACGTCCCCGTCGACACGGTGCTCAACCTCGGCGCCTTCGACCTGGACCAGGTGCTCGAGCGTCGCCCCACCTTCCTGGAGCCGGAGTATCCGTTCGAATGGACCGGAGTCTATGCACTCGACAGCGGCCGCTACGAACTCAGCCTCGCCGAGGGACCTGATCCGGCGATGTCGCTCGTCGTCGTGTCCGACCAGAGCCCGGATGACGCGGCCCTCCGAGAAAGTGCGGAATGGTGCGTGCGGCGGTACGCGGAACCTGCCGAACCCATCCAACCGGGGGAGACGATTCCGGTCGGAAAGCATGTGAATCTTCAACTCGACTCCCCGGGGCGAAAGTCGTTCTTTCTGGAGGTCGAGGCGCCAGTGCAGGTTGGCCTCTACGCCCAGCACACGGCGGAAGAATTCGATCTCCAACTGATGAACGCGGAAGGCGCCGCCATCGGGCCGGAGGCCGAACGCACCTGGGTCGCACAGCACGAGCACGACGACGAAGTGGGCTCGATCGCGATCGAGAGGGACGGCGACGTCGATCCCGACCGGCTCAACGCCTGGCTCGGCACCCTGCTCCGCGAGCGCGGGGTGGACATCTTCCGAATGAAGGGCTTCATCAGTCTTGCGGGCGAGTCGCGCCGCTTCGTCTTTCAGGGGGTCCACATGCTCTTCGACGGCCAGCCGGAGCTCCAGTGGGGGGACAGGCCCCGCCGCAACCAGCTCGTCTTCATCGGTCGCAACCTCGATGAGGACAGCATGCGACAGGGGTTCGAGGCATGTCTGATGTGAGGACTGCCGTCGGCCCCAAGGGAATACTTCGCCAGGGCTGGTCCGCGTCGGTCGGAGACTATGCCATCGCCGGGGGCTGGGTCCTTCGGGGCAAGGCGCTGGTGGTCGGTGACAGTGCGGGTGGCGTCTGCGCATTCGACGGCACATCCGGCGCGAGCACCTGGGCGCAGCCGGAGACTCATGATGGCGGCTTGCTCGCGATGGCGATTCATCCCGGCGGAGCCGCGTTCGCGACCGCTGGCCAGGACGGACGAGTCCTGATCCGGGATGTTGCCGAAGGTCGGGTAACGCAGGCGATCGACGTCGGCGACGGTTGGGTGGAGCACATGGCGTGGTCGCCGGACGGCCGGTGGCTGGCGGCCTCCTGCTCCCGGCGGGTTCACGCATACGGCGCGGACGGGAGAGAAGCCTGGCGTTCCGGTGACCATCCCAGCACCGTCAGCGCGATCGCCTGGTCCGGCGCCGGGGAGCTGGCGACCGCCTGCTACGGTCGAGTGACGTTCTTCGACGCATCCACCGGGGAACGTCGCCAGAAGCTGGAGTGGAAAGGCTCCCTGGTGTCGATGGCGCTGAGTCCGGACGGAGATGTTGTGGCCTGCGGCAGCCAGGACAACTCGGTGCACTTCTGGCGTCGCTCCACGGAGGAGGACTCCATGATGTCCGGATATACCGGCAAGCCATCGGCTCTGACCTTCGATCACACGGGCACCCTTCTGGCCACCGGCGGAGGCGAGGATGTGACGGTCTGGAGCTTTCAGGGAGACGGCCCGGAAGGCACCCGGCCCGGCGTTCTGGAGCTTCATGTCGAGCCGGTCACCACCCTCGCCTTCGCGCGCCGCGGGATGCGCCTGGCCTCGGCGGCACGAGATAACGCCGTCGTGGTGTGGTCGCTCCAGAAAGATGGCACCGGCGGCCCGATCGGAGCCGCGATTCTGGGAGACATGGGGACGAAGCTGTGCTGGCGTCCGGACGGGCACGCGCTTGCCGCACTCGACGCCCGGGGCGGCGTAACGGTTTGGCGAACGGGATGAACAGAGGCCCGAGCCACCCGCGCCGGCTACGCGACTTCTACCCGCTCAGAGAATTCCCGCCGGCCCTCCTGCGGACAGCGACCCCTTCGCAGCCAGAGGCTCGCTGCCCGTCTCGTGATACCGTCGGAGGCGGCATCGCGCCGCCCCCGACGGGGTGCGGATTCTCCGTGCCAAACTACTTCCGGTAGTCCGCCCACACGTAGTAGCCCTCACGCTCCATGATCGCGCGCGCCTTCTCGGCCGCCGCATCCATGATCGGCTGGATCGGCTCGTCGGTGGTGATGACCTGGGTCAGGGCCTGGCCGAGCACATCGATGTTGAGCTCGTTCCACTCCGGGATGAGCGGACGCCAGTCCGGGTCGGCACACGGGAGCTGCTCCAGGATCACGGGATACTCCGCGAACTGGCGTTTGAAGTGCTCGATGGTGGACATGCGCACCGGGTCGCCGCCCAGCTCGACCATGCGCCGGTCACCGGCCTTCGAGGTGATGTATTGGATGAACAGGAACGCAGCTTCCTGATTCTGCGAGTTCGCCGGGATGCCCACCGCGAAGCCGCCGGTCTCCGAGCCGCAGCGCGTACCCTCCGGATGCAGGGCGAAGCCCACCTTGCCATCCACCTTCGACTGCTTCGGGTCGCGCGACATCGACGCGATCTTCAGCGTGTCGAGGTACATCGCGGCGTCGCCGCCCAGGAACGCGGCGGCCGCCTCGCCGAATCCGAACGACGGGACCCCCGTCGGTCCGGTCTGCGTGATCTCGCGCATGACCTGCGCCGCCTTCACCCCGGCCGCATTGTTGAAGACCGGGTTCCACTGGTCGTCGAACACCTTGCCCCCGAGCGGCGCGAGGTGCAGAAGCCAACCCGCGGTGACCTGGTGGCCCGTCTTCCCGCGCGAGGTCATGGCGGGGACGCCGGCCGCATGCAGTTTTTGCATCGCGGCGCGCAGCTCGTCGTAGGTCGCAGGCGCGGTGATGCCGTGTTCTTCGAAAATGTCCTTGCGGTACGCGAGGATGGAGGTCTCCGCCCCGAAGGGGATGCCGTAGAGCGCCCCGGACTTGCCCGGCAGGTAGCCTTTCTTGCCGCCCACTACGCCGCCGTTTTGCAGGTACGCATCGGCGACATCGTCGATGTCGTACCCGGGATCGACCAGCGATCCGCTGGTGAAGAACTGACTCAGAGGGGTCAGGAGTCCCTTGGAGACGTACTCGCCCTTCCACATCACGACCCACGAGACCACGTCATATTCGCCTTCCGCCTTGGACATCTCCAGAAGCTGGCGGTCGCGCAGTTTCAGGTACTGCAGCGCATCGATTTCCACCTCGATGCCCGTCTCCTCGGTGAACTCCTCCACCAGCGTCTCGGCCTTGCGGAAGTGGCTGAGCGCCGGCCAACTCACGACGATCGTGGTGCCGGCATACTTCTCGTAGGGGTTGGCCAGGCCGGCGGAGCTCCAGGTCAGAGCCGCCGCGGCCACGATGTATGCGAAGCGCTTGATACGACTTGTCATTGCTGCGTCCTCCTGTGGTTCGAGGGGTGGAACATTCCGGTCGGCGCCCGGTATCGACTCATACGGCGAGCCCCGTGCTCCGGTCGAAAAGATACATGCGGTTCACGTCGAAGAAGTACCGCCCGGAGCCCATCGGGGCAGCGTCCGGTCCGGCATCGACCGACGCGGTCATCGGATTCGGGCCGAGCCTCGCGGCCAGGAACTGGTTCGAGCCGATATACTCGGCGACATCGACGGCGAGTTCGATCGGGGCGAAATCGCCCTCGCCGGCGTTCGTGACCGAGAAGTGCTCCGGGCGCAAGCCGACCTTTACCGCCCGGACCTCCGTCGCCTCGACCCTCGGGCACAGCCGCTCCGGCAGCGGCAGCGAGAACCCGTCTCCGCGCACCCGAATCCGGTCCTCCTCCCGATACAGCTCTCCGTCGAGGAAGTTCATCGATGGCGACCCGATGAAACCGGCCACGAACAGGTTGCGCGGCTCGGAGTAGACCTCGCGGGGCGGGCCGACCTGCTGCACCACGCCCTGGTCCATGATCACGATACGGTCGGCCATGGTCATGGCCTCGATCTGGTCATGGGTCACGTAGACCATGGTGCGTTCGAGCTTCCGGTGCAGGAGCGCGAGCTCGGTGCGCATGCTGGAACGCAGCTTCGCGTCGAGGTTCGAGAGCGGCTCGTCGAACAGGAAGCAGTAGGCGTCGCGCACGATCGACCGGCCCATCGCCACCCGCTGGCGCTGCCCGCCGGAGAGGTCCCGGGGCTTGCGATCCAGGTAATCGGTGAGTTCCAGCATCTCGGCCGCGGTGCGCACGCGGCGCTCGACCTCGTCCTTCGGCGTTCCGGCGAGCCGCAACGCGAACGACATGTTCCCCGCGACGTTCATGTGCGGATAGAGCGCGTAGGACTGGAAGACCATCGCGATGTCGCGTGCCTTGGGCGGGGCGCGCGTCACATCCCGGTCACGGATGCGGATGGTGCCGCTGGTCACCGCCTCCAGGCCCGCCACCATGCGCAGCGTGGTCGACTTCCCGCAGCCGGACGGACCCACGATGACCACGAACTCGCCCTCGTCGATATCGAGCGAGAGCTTCGGGATCACCACGGTGGCGCCAAACGCCTTCACGACATTGTCAATCTCGACCCCCGGCAAGGCGTCCTCCCCAGCTCGGCCCCCACTGCGGTCGCATCGAAACGGCGAGATCCCGGATCCCGACGCACCGGTCACAAGTCACCGTAGCATGACGATACGGACCGGTCGATACGGATGCGAACCGCGGCCAGGACCATTTCACGCGGCGGAGCCGGCGGGACATATTCGGGTCGGTCGATTGGCGCAGCGTCGTCCGGCAACAGCGCCGGCGGCTCGGCATGGCGGGTGTCGGCGAAGCGTGGGCCTCACGTCCCCGGCGCGAGCCTCTGCAACGCGAGGGTGGCAGCGAAGCACGCTAGGGCCGCGAGGCACGGAGCCGTCAACGCGCCCGCGACGGCGGCAATGAGGGCGGCATCGTAAAGCGAGATACCCGCGATCAGACCGACGACGCCGCGCGGCACGTCACCGGGCGCTCGCCGGAAGAAGCACCGCAGCGACCGGGCGCCCCAGGCCACGTAGAGGCCGATCACCGCGAAGGCAAGTACGCCGCCGGACATCACGCCCGCCATCACGCCCGCGACCCCCACCGGCACCGCCAGCACCAGCAGCGGCCACACCGAACCGAGGCGGTTGTAGGCTTCCTGCCGAGCCGCACAGGTGAGCCCCACGGTGTGACAGAACAGGCCGAACCCGCCGGCCAGCACCGCGCCGCCGACATCGCCGCCGGCGGCGAGAGCGGCCATCGCGTAGGTGAGGAACCGGCAGACGCCCATGATCAGCGGGCCACTGGCGACGCGCTTGTGCAGCCAGTCGTAGAGCACGATGCCGGCCGCCAGGGCGAGACCCGCCAGCCCGGTGGCGAGCCCCGGGACGAAGCCGAGCGCAATCCCGACTCCCAGCATCCCGAACCCCAGCCCGAAGACAGTGCCGCGCCCCACCATTCCCGCCGGGATCGGCCGGGCGGATCGCTCGCGGGCGTCGATCTCGGCGTCGAAGGCGTCGTTGAGGTACATGCCAGCGACGTAGAACAGCGACAGCGCCGCCAGCAGCAGCGCCAAGCGGCCGAGGTCCGGGTTGAGGTCCGGGTTGAGATCCAGGGTGAGATCCAGGGTCTGACCGGAGAGCAGCCAGCCAGCGAGAGCGTTCGACCAGACCGTGGGAAGGTTCGATACCCGGCCGAGAGCGAGCCAGGTGCGCCAGGTGGCCGGTGGGGCTGCGCCTACGCCAGGCGTTCGCATATCCGCCTCGCTCCCGATGAAAACCGCCGCCACCGACGAGTCGGTGGGGCCGTGCCTATGTCAGACGCTCGCATACCCAGCCAAGCTCACGCGCCACCGCCGCCTCCAGACCAGCTTCGGTGAGATGCCGCGGCAGGACATCCCAGGTGTAGGTCTCCACCTCGAGATGCCGGGAGATGGGCGCTTCCCGGTGCATCGCCAGGATCTCCCTCAGAAACGCCTGTGTCGTGCCGAAAGCGCCCAGATCCTCGACGAAGATCGGAACGTGAAAATGCACGCGCCACTCCTCTCCGTCGCTGACGGCGCCGCGCGCGAGAGGTTCGGCCAGATCGGCATATCGGGTCAGCCCCCCGCCCGCCGATGCGACCGTCTGGTGCAGATAGACCGGCTCGTCGTAGACCGCCAGCGCCCGGCGGGCCACCTCGTGCACGGGGGCGACGCGCAGCGCCGCCGAAAGCTGGAGCTTGTGCACGGGGATCCCGGCCTCGCGCAGCGCCGCAACGCTGGCCGCGGCGTCCTCGTACTCGACGGCGGCGTGACAGACGTCGTAGCACAAACCGAGGTGACGCGGCACCGCGCGCGCCGCCTCGCCCGCCGACAGGCCGGCCGCGTCCGCCACGGTCCGCACCGCGGCGTCGGTGAGCAGGTGGTCACGGAAGAAAGCCACCGCTTCCGCGATCGTCTCCAGGAAGCAGCACGGCTCGGGCTCGATCGCCAGCGCGATCCGCACCCCGGTCTCCGCCTCGATCCGGGCCAGGTGCGCGGCGGCCGCGATGAGGTTCGCCGCCATCGTTGCCTCCCGGCCGGCGGCCCAAGGCTTGAAGGTGCCGGGCACGGTGGACAGGCTGAGGGGCTCCCCCGGTGGAGCGAGCTCCGCCATCAGATCGGCGAGGTCGCAGGTGTAGGCCAGCCGTTCCGGGGTAGTCCAGTCCGGCCGGTAGGCGTTCTCCTTGACCGCGGTGCCGTGAAACGGTCCGTAGGGAAAACCGTTCATGGTCACGGCCCGGAAATCGTGCGTGGTGAGGATGCGCGCGAGCTCCGACCGCCCCGGAGACCCGGGGGCGAGCTCGTGCAACGTCTCGGCGGAGAACCGCAGGCCCACCGCGAACGCGGCGTCGGGACAGATGCGGGCCTTGACCGCCGCGGTCGGACCCTCCAGGGCCGCGCGACACTCGGCCCAAGTCTGGGTCGGATGGATGTTCTGACAGTAGGTCAGCCAGCCGAGCCCCTCAGACAGTCTCATCGGCTTCACCCCGTGATTCGGCGCCGGTGGCGACCCACGGTCCGATATCGCGTTCATCCCCCGCCTCGTCACCCCCTGTTCCGTCACCCCTTGCCTCGTCTCTGGCGCGGAGCCATTCCAGCGACTGCCGCACGAGGTCGGCATCGATCGCGTGGACCTCGACCCCGACGCCCAGCTCACGGAGCAGCGTGACCGTCAGCTCGCCGCCCAGATGTTCCTGAAACTCGCGGAGCCCGACCAGCAGGGAGAGCGCACCAGCGGCGTCGGGCCGGACCAGCGCCGGATGCCAGAGCCGCAGGCCGAGGCGCTCCAGCACCCCCGCCACCCGCTCCTCGTCGCCTTCCGGCAGCAATCCGGCGAGCACCGAGTAGCGCGCATCGAGGGCCAGACCGATGGCCACCGCCTCGCCGTGGCGGACATGGTTGCGGGTGAGGGCCTCGAGTTTGTGGGCCGACCAGTGGCCGTAGTCCAGCGGCCGCGCGGAGCCAAGCTCGAACGGATCGCCACCGTGGGCGATCTGGTGCATGTGCAGCTCGGCGCAACGGCGAATCATGTGCTCCTCCGCCGTCGGCTCGAACCCGGCCAGCGCGGCCGCGTTCGTCTCCAGCCATTCGAAGAAGGCGCGGTCGCGGATCAGTCCGACCTTCACCGCCTCGGCGATGCCGGAGATACGGTCGCGGCGCGGCAGACCGTGGAGGAAGTCCAGATCGTTCAGCACCGCCCACGGGGGGGCGAAGGTGCCGACGAAGTTCTTGACGTTGTTGAGATTGACAGCGTTCTTGACCCCGACGCCGCTGTCGGCCTGGGCCAGGACCGTGGTCGGGGCCCGCACGTGCCGCACCCCGCGATGCGCCGTGGCGGCGGCCAGCCCGACGGCGTCCAGCACCGCCCCGCCGCCGACCGCGACCACGTAGGAGTGCCGGTCGATGCCGAGGCGATGAATCGTGTCCTGGATGCCCTCGATCCAGGTCAGCTCGCGCTTGATGCGCTCTCCGCCGGGAATCAGCGTCGGCGCGTCGACAAGTTCGATGCGATCGTCATGAGCGTCGGCGTAGGCCTCGATGGCCGCCGCCGGATCGTGCTCTCCGCCGGCGAGGCCGTCGTCGATGTAGAAGAGACAGCGGTGGCGCTTGTCCGGCTCGCGTCGCGCGAGGGCATCGACCAACAGCAGATTTTCGGGGCGGAACAGCCCGCGGGTGAATGCGACGGGAAACTCGTAGGGCACCGAAAACCGCTGCCAGTAGAGCGCCGTCGCCTCCGGGCCGAGCCGCTGGTCCATCGTGTTTCCTCGATACTTGCGGTCACCGGGGCCGGCGGCGAAGATCATCGGCGCCAGTGGATTCCGCGGCCGATCCGGAAGGAGTGCGTCCCATGCGTGTTGTCAGCGGTATCTGCGCCATCCTCCTGATCGTCTTTGCCGGCGTGCAGCACAACGACCCGGATGTCCTGTTCTGGGGCCCCATCTACGCCGGCGGCGCGATCCTGTGCGCCCTGGCCGCCTTCCGGCCCCGGATCTATGTCCGCGCGCCGGCCGGTCTGGTGTATGTCGCCGCCCTGCTGGCTTCCCTCGCCGGGATGGTCTGGTTCTGGCCCTCCACGCCTCAGTGGTGGATGCAGGAGGTGTGGTGGGAGGATGAGACCGCGCGCGAAGGCATGGGCATGATGGTGCTGGCCATCGCTCTGCTGCTCGCGCTTCCCGTGGTCTGGCGTCACCGGGGACGGGCCGGTCAGGGCGAGAAGCGGTTGGAGAGGATGTAGGCGACGAGCTGCGCCCGCTGCGTCGCGTCGAAGACGTCCTTCCACGGCGGCATCTTCTCGAACCCGTAGGTGATGCGGTCGTAGACGAACACGGGTTCGTAGCGCCCGGGGTTGAGCTTGGGCGCCTTGCCGGGATACGCGGCCTTGCCGTGACAGTGACGGCACTGCTTCCACAGCTTCCTCCCGGCCTTGATGTGGGCCGGGTCCTCGAGAAACGCGGGCGAGAGATCCACATCGTCCGGCAACGGGCGGAGGGCACCGCTCGCCGCATCTGCGGTCGAGGAAGCCCCGGCGGTGGCTCCGCCGGCGACGGATGTCGAGGCTTCGGCGGTGGCCTGCTCCGCGGCGGCGCAAGCAGGCACCCACGACACCGCGATCACCAGCACCAGCGGCGTAATCAGCGCCCAACGCGTCGCAACCATTGCTCCAACCTCTCGCGTGACGATGGAGACCGGAACGCACTGCGAACGGCGCCCCGCGGCGGTGGATACCGCCGCGGGGCGCCGGATCGACGCCAAGGTGGCGCTCCCGGTGGTTACTGAGCCGTTATTCGGCCGGCACGATCCTGTAGATCGTGTCGAGCGATCCCACCGGCCCGGTGGTGATCGAGGTCAGCGCGTAGACTTCACCCGCCGCATCCTGCGCGAACGCCAGGATGTAGGGGACCGTGTCCATGTTGGTCACTTCCGCGACCTCCATCGACCAGTTGCCGTCGGCGCCCTGCGTGCCGAAGAAGATCTGCCCGTCCATGGTCGAGAAGGACTTCGACCAGTCGCCGAAGATGTACTTGCCGTCCCACGCCTCGTGCGTGCCGCGGTAGACGTAGCCGCCGGTGACGGAGATGCCGAGGCAGCCGTCAGGCTTCGCGGTGCAGTTGTTGTACTCCAGGATCGGCCCGGTGAGCTCGGCCTGGTCGCACTCGGCCGGATGGTCGTTCGGGTTCATGTAGTCGAAGCAGTGACCGGCTTCCATGGCGCGCCAGCCATAGTTGCCGCCGTTCTCGATGATGCTGACTTCCTCGAAGGCGTTCTGCTGCACATCGCCGCAGAAGAGCGCGTGGTCGCCACCCATGTCGAAGGAGCAACGCCAGGCGTTGCGCAGACCGGCGGCATAAATCTCGGGGATGCCGTCGTCGCCGCCCATCATCGGGTTGTCCGCCGGGATCGCGTACGGCAGGGAGCTCACGTCGACGCGCAGCATCTTGCCGAGGGGCGTGGTCATGTCCTGACCGTTGCCGATGGCGGGGTTGTGTCCGATGCCCCAGTCGTTGGCGTATCCGCCGTCACCCATGGAAACGTAGAGCATGTCGTCGGGACCGAAGTCGATCCAGTGACCATTATGGTTGAACTGCGGCCACGGCGTGCTCATCACCACCTGTCCGGAGCGCGGGTCGACCTGGTCCGGGTTGTCGCCGACGGTGTACTCCGCCACCACGTTGGAGTGGCTGTACCACAGCATCTGCCCGAGGTCGCCCTGGAAGTCGAGCTCGCCGCTGTACGCAACGTATAACTTGCCGTTGTTGGCGAAGTCGGGGTGGAAGGCCAGACCCAGCAGGCCTCGCTCGTCGAAGTCCGGATGCCGGTCGACGATCAGGTTGCGGATGTCGAGGAACGGCGCATCGAGCAGCTCCCCGTCCTCGATCGTCATCACCCGGCCCCACTGCTCGACCACGAACATGCGGTCGTCGCCCTCCGGCTGGACCATGGCGAGCGGCGAGTTCACCCCGGACACGAACGGCTCGAGCTTGACCTTCACCCCATGTCCGCCGGCATGCGCGGCGGTGGCCACCAGTGCGCCCGCCGCCGTCGCGGCGGCCAGACCTTTCAAAATCATTTTCGTTTTCATGAAGCTGTCTCCCCCGTGTTCATTCCTCCGAAAGGGTTTCCCGTAGACACACGTCCCGGCAATGCACGCGGAACCTGCCCACGCGGGAACCGATTGTAGCGGAGGGTCACCTTCGTGCAAGCTGACGGACCCGGAAGGACACAGGAGGAAAGACCGTGCCCATCAAGGTCGTCGAGCTGCACCACCATGGCGTTCGCATCGGTCCGTCGGACGACGCGCAGGCGCAGGCCCGAGCTTTCTACGCCGGTCTGCTCGGGCTGGAAGTCGACGAAAACCGGCCGGACATTCCCGGCCTTCCCGGCCTGTGGGTCTACGTCGGGGGCGAAGAGCAGCGCACGCAGATCCACCTCATGGGCACCGACGGACCGTATGCCCGCGCGCCGAATGCGGAGGAGGACCCGACCCGGCCTCACGTCGCGCTCGCGGTGGAGGACATCGACGAGGCGCGGCGCGAACTCGAGGCACGGGGCGTGCGGCACTGGACGGTGCGCAGCCTGGTGGGCGAGAACTCCGACCAGGTCTTCGTTCCCGATCCGTTCGGCAACATCATCGAGCTGCACCAGATCGGCACCTGCCGCTGCAATCGGGTCTCGCTCCCCGGCTGATCAGCGCCATGGGCCTGCTTCAGGAGTTGGGAGTCATCGAACTCGCCGGACTCGCCGGCATCGGTCCGCAGGCCGACTGATCATCGTCACCCGTCGCCGGGGACAGCGTGGCGGTCCGCCGCCGTGGCCAGCCCACAGCATCACGTTGTCCAGAGTCTGGATGAAATGAATTCCGGGTCCGCCCCGTGAATGCAGTGCCAACGATTGGAAATGGGAAGGACGCGAGGAGCACGGACGACGATGAAGCTCTCGGCATTGGGAAGGCGGCTGACCGGGGAGTCCGGCACGCGCTCGCTCATGGACGACCTCGGCGCGGTGGCAACCGCGGGCGGCGGGATCATGAACCTCGGGGGCGGCAATCCGAGCCTCATCCCGGCGGCGGAGGACGTGTTCCGGGCCCGGATGCTGGCGTTCATGCAGCGCGACGGCGCCTTCGAACGGGCGGTCGGCGGCTACGACGGACCGGAGGGCGACCGCGGCTTCGCCCGTGCGCTCGCCGGGCTGCTGCGCCGCGAATGCGGCTTCGACGTGAGCGAGCGCAACATCGCCCTGACCAACGGCAGCCAGTCCGCCTTCCTTGCTCTGTTCAACCTGTTCGCGGGACCGGACGAGGACGGGCGCACGCGCCGCGTCCTGCTGCCGCTCTCGCCGGAGTACATCGGCTACGCCGACCTCGGCCTCTCGCCGGATCTGTTCGTCTCGCGCCGCTCGACCATCACCGACCTCGGCGACGGCCTGTTCAAGTACGGGGTGAACTTCGACGGGCTCGACGAGGTGGAGGACATCGGCGCGATCTGCGTGTCGAGACCCACCAACCCCACCGGGAACGTCGTGACCGACGAGGAGGTCGCGCGCCTCCGGGCCGTCGCCCGCGCCCGCGGCGTGCCGCTCATCGTGGACAACGCCTACGGGCTCCCGTTCCCCGGCATCGTGTTCGGTGACGCAACGCTCGCCTGGGACGAGGGGACCGTTCTCTGCATGAGCCTCTCGAAGCTGGGGCTGCCGGGCATTCGCACCGGGATCGTGATTGCGAACGAGGAGATCATCGCGGCGCTCGGGGCCGCCAACGCCATCTTCTGCCTGGCCCCCGGCAGCCTCGGCCCGGCCCTCGCGGCCGATCTGGTGGAAAGCGACGAGGTACTCGCGCTCAGCCGCGACATCATCCGCCCGCACTACGCGGAACGAGCGAAACACGCCGTCGATATCCTGCGCACCAGGCTCGACGGCTGCGATGTTCGCATCCATCGCCCCGAGGGCGCCTTCTTCCTCTGGCTGTGGATGCCCGGTCTGCCCATCACCGGCGCGGAGCTCTACCGGCGGCTCCGGGCGCGCGGGGTCATCGTGGTATCCGGCCACTACTTCTTCCCGGGGCTCGACGGCGACGACTGGCCGCACAAGCACGAGTGCCTGCGCATCAGCTACGCCGACGACTGGGATCGGATCGAACGCGGGCTCTCGATCGTGGCGGCGGAAGTGCGTCGCGCCCGCGAGGAGGACTGAGCATCGGCCAAGCGGTCAAGGGAACGACCCGAACCTCGTCACCCGACGCCGGTTTGCCCGCGGAGCGGTGCAGCGACCGTCGGCGGTTCTACCTCGCCAGAAGCCGGGCCGCCGTCTCCCGCGCTCTCGCGGCGCCCTCGTCGTCGTCGAGCGCGGCCAGCGCCTGCGCGTATCGCCTCCAGGTCCAGGGATTGCGCGGCTTGCGGGCAATGCGCTCGCTCAGCAGGGTGCGAGCGGTCTCGTGCCGGCCGCATGCGACCGCAGCGGCAATAAGGAGTTGCGCGAAAATGTCACGCTGTGCGTGCGACCCACCGATCAGAGAAATCCGGTAGCGGGCCGACGAAAGCACATCGACGATTTGCGCGTACTCGCCGCGGTACCAGTGCGCGATCGCTTCGCCGAGCGCGATCCCGGCCGCACGCATCGCCACCGCCTCCGTGGCCGCTCCTTGCGCGAAACCGCGCATGCTGCCCAGCATCCGCTCCACCGCAGCATCGCGTCCACCCGCCGCGAGGGCGAGCAGGTAGTGCACATCGGGGAAGACCATCTGGTGCTCCGAGGTGCGCGCCTCGCACCGTTCGGCCAGCTCGTTCCAGCGATCGCCCACGTCGACGCCGCGTTCCTCCAGCCGCCACAGCATCGACGTGGCATTGCAGATATCCAGGTATTCATCGGAGAGATCCACGCGCATCCGCTCGTCATAGAGCTGGAGCACCGGCTCCATTTCCTCCAGTTCCAGGTGGAACAGCGCGAGATGCCACCACAGGTGGTAGCCGAAGTTGTTGCATTCACCGAGCCGCGGCTCGCTCTCGCGGACCCACGCGATGCCCTCCCGGCGGCGGTCCTGCATCTCCATGACGTGAGCGACCGCATGCACCGCCCACAGATCGGCCGGGTTGCGCTCCACTGCGGCTCGTCCGGCGCGCTCCGCCTCGTCGTACGCGCCCGCCTCTTGGAGCGCGAACGCATGCATCCCGAGCACGTAACCGTATCCGTCGACGGTGTCGTCCCAGGCGTACAGGACCCGGGCGATGGAATCGCGGTGGTTGTCGTTGTCGCCGAGATAGAAGTAGAGGTAGTGGGCGATCTTCAGGGCCAGGATGTCGCGCGGGTGGTTGGCGAGGATCGCTTCCAGGTGGGCGGCGGCCTCGGTGAACTCACCGCGAGTCCATGCGTCGAGGGCATCGAGGTGGAGCCGCTCGCGATCCGTGGCGCCACGCTCGGCCACGCAGCCGCGCCCGGCGTCGAGGCTCGCATGCGCCTTTGCGGTCAGCGCCGGCACGCAGAACAACATGAAGAAGTACCCCTTGAGGCAGTGCGCGAGCGCCATGCCGGAGTCCTCGGCCAGGGTGGCCTTCAGAAAGTCTCCGGTCTCCTTCCCGAACCGGAGGTACTGCGCGATCGTCGCATCGAAGTTGCGGGCCGCCGCCTCGTTGGCGGCGGTCAATTCGAGTCCGCGTGCGTCCAGCATCGGTGTCTCCTTCGAGGGGAATCCACCCCGAGTCGAGAAGGCGGTGCCAGTCGTGCCGCCCTTCTATCTCCTGAGCCCGGAAATTTCACCAGTTCCCGGCAAGGAGCCGTAGAGCCGCTCACGCGTTGGATGGCTCCGGGTCGAGAGCTTGTGAGAAATGAGGCCCAATGCTCGTCTCCTTCATATACGACTTGACCCGCATTTCTCACTTGTTCACGACTGCGGACGCGGATCGGTGAAATTTCGGGTTGGGCATTTTCGCATCGTAGCAGCATCCCCCCCGACCCTGACTGAGGTAACGTACCGGCCATCCGACCCGTTCACCGCCCCATTCCCCACTCTGGAGGATGCCGAATGTCCAGCTCTGGAGATCGCCGCGCCGTGCTCGCCCACCGCATCCGCTCCCGGGAGTTCACGATCGCGCCCGGCGTGTTCGACATGATCTCGGCTCGGGTCGCGGACCGGGCCGGGTTCGACGCCCTGTACATGACCGGCTACGGAATCGCCGCGTCGCACATGGGGCTGCCGGACGCCGGTCTCGTGAGCTACTCGGAGATGATCGGCCGCGCCGCCCGCATCTGCGAGGGAACCCGCACGCCTCTCATCGCGGACGCTGACACCGGGTTCGGGGGCCTGCTCAACGTGCGCCACACGGTGCGCGGCTACGAGGCGGCGGGGGTCGCCGCGATCCAGATCGAAGATCAGGAGTTTCCCAAGAAGTGCGGCCACGCCCCGGGGCGCCGCGTGATCCCGCTCGACGACATGGTGCGCAAGGTCGAGGTCGCAGTGGACGCGCGGCGAAGCGATGACTTCCTGATCGTTGCGCGCACCGACTCGCGTTCGTCACTCGGTCTGGACGAGGCGATCCGCCGCGGACAGGCATTCGCGCGGGCCGGCGCCGACGTGGTGTTCATCGAGGCGCCCGAATCCGAGGACGAGTTCGCGCGCATCGGCCGGGAGATCGACGCGCCGCTGCTCGCGAACATGGTCGAGGGCGGCTTCTCCCCCGTCGTGCCGGCCGACACTCTCGCGCGGCTCGGATTTGCGCTCGCGATCTATCCCGGCACCGGCTTCCTGGCTACCGCGAAAACGCTGGAGGCCGTCTACGGGCACCTGAGAGCAAGCGGTTCGTCCATCGATCTCCAGGCCGACCGCCTCTCGATCGAAGAGATGCACGCGCTGATGGGGTTCGACGAGGTGTGGGAGTTCGAAAAACGCTTCACCGCCCCTTGAAATCGGCAAGGCGCCGCTCCGCGGTTGCCGCTACCCCTTCTTGATGGTCGTCGCTCTGGCGGAGCCGGCTCTGCTCGGCGAGTTCGTGATCGGTGGCCTCGCGCACCGCCTCGGCCAACCCTCGGCGCAGGGTGGCACGAATCGACTGCACCGCGAGTGGCGCGGATTGCGCGATCTCGGTCGCGAGCACCAGGGCGCGATCGCGAACATCCGCCCGCTCCACCAGCGCATCGGCGAGCCCGATCTCGACCGCCTCCGCTCCCTTGAGACGCCGGCCAGTGTAGAGCATCAGCGCCGCCTGGTTCGCCCCGACAAGCCGGGGAAGAGTCACGCTGAGACCGAACCCCTGGTGAATGCCGAGCCGCGCGAAATTCGCGACGAACCGCGACTCTTCGCAGGCGATGCGGAAGTCGGCCGAGAGCGCGAGCCCGAGCCCACCGCCCACCGCGGCGCCCTGCACCGCTGCGATCACCGGCTTCGTGCACGAGAACACCCGGACTGCCTCGACGTACAGCCGGCCCGCCTGGCGGTCCAGCCGCTCCTGGCTCCATTTCTCGCGAGCGCTGAAATCGGCGCCGGCGCAGAAGTGGCGACCCTCGGAGCACAGCACGATGGCGCGGCAGCGCGGCTCGGCGTCGAGCCGCTCGTAGGTGTTCGCGATTTCGTGGATCAGGTCGTAGTCGAAAAAGTTGTTCGGCGGACGATGGATCTCGACGGTCGCGACATGGCGATCGGGATCAAGCGCGACGGTGAGAGCGGGTCGATCGGGGGTACCACTGGTCATGAGCTGCTGCCTCCCTTAGGCGTACGGGCTCCTCGATGCCGAGGCTTGCAGTCGAGAGCTTCCTGCTGCCGGCATCCGTACCACTCGGGGGTGAAAATCGGTCCGGCTCGGCGGCGTTCTCCCGCGGCCCTGCCTCTACCCATGGTGATCAGACCGGGCTCCACGACCTCGCTCCGAGGCTCCCGAGACAAGGGGAAATGAACGCAGTGCCGAAAATCGTGGGGCCGATAGTGCTGTCAATCCCGCTTCATCGCAGCACCATCCCTCCGTCGAGCAACGATGCCCGCGTCGACCACGCTCACTCCCTCCCCGCGGGGATGCACGATCACAGGGTTCAGATCGAGCGCCTCCAGCGCGTCGCCCGCCGCCACGGCGAACTCCGACACCGCGACAAGCAGGCCGACCAGGGCATCGACATCCGCAGGCCGCGCGCCGCGCACCCCGTCGAGGATCTGCCGGCCACGCATCTCGTGCAGCATCCGGCCCGCCTCGGCTGGGTCGACCGGCGCCGGCGAGAGCACGAAGTCATCCAGCACCTCGACGAGCACACCGCCGAACCCGACGCCGATCATCGGGCCGAAGTCGGGGTCGCGGCTGACGCCGACGATCATCTCGAGTCCCGCGCCGGCCATGCGCTCCACCCGCACCCCGAGGATAGTCGCCGACGGCGCGCGGACCCGCGCATTCCCCACGATGCGCTCGAAGGCTGCGCGCACCGCAGCCGCCCCTTCGACCCCGAGCGCGATACCGTTCGACTCGCTCTTGTGCGGCAGGTCGCTCGACTGCACCTTCATCGCCACCGGGGCGCCGATGCCGTGCGCGATGCGGACCGCTTCGCCGGCGTCGAGCGCCAGGCCACCGGGGGGTATCCCGCCGATGCCTTGCGCCGCGAGCAGCGCCTTGGCGTCATGCTCGCACATCACCGCTCCCGCTCCGGCCCCGACAGGGTCGGCCGATCCCGCATCCGCGCAAACGCCGCTGACGACACCGGTCGCGACCCCGGGATCATCGCGGGATGCGGTATCGGCGTCGCTCCCAGTCTCGGCGCCGGTGTCGGCCCAGTTTCCGACGTCGGTCACGATACCGGCACGAACAGCGGCACGAGACAACGCCTTCACCAGAGACTCGTCGGGCTCTACCGTGCACGGCGCGGTGCCGGCTTGTCGTTCCAGGAATTCGCGGTATGCATGCATCGCGCGAATCGACTTCGCCGCGTTCGCCATGCTGGTGGTGCACGGGAAACCGGCCCGGGCGAGCAGCTCGACTGCCCGGCGGTCGGCGCGCGTGTAGCCGCAGAAGATCACCGGCTTGTCCACGCGCTCGCCGATCCTGACCAGGTTCTCGAAGTCCCGCTCGATGTAGCGGGCGTGGGAGAGCGACCCCGCGACCAGCACCGCGTCGATGCCGGGCGCGTTCGCCAGCAGCTCCAGCGGAGGCGCATACCCGACGGTGAAGATGACCTGCGCGGTCACATCCACCGGATTGCGCGACGCCCCGTAGGCCGGAAGCATCCGATCGATGGCGGCGCGGGTCTCGGCGTCGAGTACGGGCACCGTGAGCCCGTGGTGTTCGCAGACATCGGCCAGCCACGCGCCGGCGCCCCCCGACGGGGTGAGGATGCCCACTCGGGTCCCTTTCGGCAGCCGGTCGGCGAAGAACGCGAGGGCGGCGCCGACATCGACCATGTGCTCCTGATCCTCGCCGGGCAGGATCCCGCAACGGCGAAACACCGCGTCGTAGGAGCGCGCGGTCCCGGCCAGCGACGCCGTGTGTGACGCCGCCGCCGCGGCGGCGGCCTCCGAGCGGCCGATCTTGGCGAAAACCAGCGGCTTGCCGAGCTCCGCGGCCCGCGCGGCAACGCGGACGAGTTTCCCCGGTGCCCGAACCCCTTCGAGGAACGCCAGCACCACTGCGGTCTCGTCGTCCTCCACGAGGTACTCGGCGATGTCCATCGCGTCGAGTCCCGCTTCGTTCCCCGTGGTCACGACGTAGCTGAAGTCGAGTGCCTTGGGCCGCCCGCGGTGGAAGAAGGAGAAGCCGACGCCGCCGCTCTGCGAGACCACCGCGATGCCACGCCCGCGGCTCCCCTCGGGCCGGAGCCCGTTCTCGACGTGCACCACGACCGGACTGAACGTCGCTGCGAGCGGCATCCGGTTGTTCAGGAAGCCCTCGGCGTTGGGGCCGAGGATCGCCATGTCGAACTCCCGGGCGATGTCGGCGATCTCGCGCTGGCGCACCGCTCCGGCCTCGCCCCGCTCCTCGCCGAACCCGGAACTGATGACCACTGCGGCCTTCATGCCCTTGCTTCCGCACGCCCGCAAAGTGGCGGCGACGTGCTCGGCCGGAATGGTGATGATGGCGAGATCCACCGGCCCGGGCAGCGCCTCCACCGAGGGATGGCAGGGGATACCGGCGATCTCGCGGTGGCTCCGACTCACCGCGTGGAGCGGCCCGTCAAACCCATGCAGGGTCACCGCCTCCACGATGCGCCCGCGGATGATCGTGCGGTCCGGGGATACACCGACCAGGGCGATCGAGCGAGGCCGGAACAGGGCATTCAGATCGGGCACGAGCAGACTTCCTGTCCGGGATCAGCAGGGAATGAACAGCAGGCGGCGCATTGTATTCCGACTATCCGCCGTTGTCGGGCTGCAATTCGGCTACGTCTGGCGAAGGACCGCCAGCGAATGGCTCGGCCGATCTTGCCCTGTGTACCGATCCTTCCGTCAGGACAGACTTGAATCCTTCGGAGCGGCGCGCCGTCCGTGCCGTGGTCACCGCGATCAAGAACGTTGGGAGAGAGAAGATGAGCACGTTCGGAGAGGATCTGATTCAGCCCCTCAACGAAGCCCTTGCCCATGCAAAGGGTGAAGGTTCCGCCATGGTGCATGCACCCGTGACCCCGCGCGAGGTCCGCAAGCAAGTAAAGCTCACGCAGGCACAGATGACCCCCTTGATGGGCATGAGCCTGTCCGGTTACCGCAAGTGGGAACAGGGAACCCGGCGGGTCAGCGGCCCCGCCGCAACACTGTTGCACGTGCTCCAGAAGGAGCCGGAGGAGGTTCGGCGCACGTTGATTATTGGCGAGCGGGGGATCAAGAACGTGGCCAAAGAACACAGCCGTCGAGAAATTCCAAATCCCCAGATAAAAGATGCAGCAGATCAGTACGAGAAGGCGCGACAAATCCTGAGCACGCAGCCACTAGGTACCGGCGTCTTGCTGCCGATGATGAATGCCGCTGCCATGGCTATCGAGCTTTATCTCAAGTGCCTCGCAGGGGAAGTGATCTTTGCACCTGAAGGCGACGATCCAAAATCATCCGTGGTATGTGCCCAAACCGGCACCAGAGAACATGAATTCTCCAAGATATTCTGCAAAATTGACGAAGATTTGAGGTGTCAGATGAGATCCAGTTACCTCAAGACCGCAGGTGGAGAGTTGAATCAGCACCTCAGCACTATTGAAGATGCGTTTGTGGTATCACACTATCCATATGAACCTGATAAGAATTTATCGAGAGCGAGCTTGCAGATCTTGGCGTCAATTTCGAAATTCCTTCGAAATTTCGTCGCCAGTCTGGAGTCGAGAGAAACCATACAATGGAAAGGGAATTATACCGGAGACTAGCCATGCGCCCGATTTTCGGCTCGGCGGACGATGACTGCTCGTCGCCGCAAGACGAGGAGGAACGATCGAGGTCCTGCACCGCCATCACCCGATTCTCAACGTACGCGATCAGCATCCTTCATCACGTACTGGACCGCGACCGGGGGTAGCGGCAGAACGGCC
>JAPOSC010000042.1 GCA_026709935.1 Thiotrichales bacterium | reverse complement strand
TGCGTCTTCGGCTTGGGACGGCTCTCGTCCACTAGCCTCTCCGCCTGACCCCAACGCTTCCCCCGACGGGCGCTGCGTAGCCAGCCGCCCGCCCCGGCCCGTGCGCCGGGCCTCCGCTTTCTCCACCGACGGCGGCGTTCCCTCCGCCGTGGTCCGTGACACCCACCCTGCCGCCCGTCGGCCGCGCCGCGGTCTCGTCGCCCCGCTTCTCGCCCTGCCGCTGCGAACAACCCCCCGACCGACCGTGGCACAGATCGCCCCCCGACCCTCCGCGGGCCTGACGACCACACCGGGCGCCCGCCAGTTGTCCCTAGCGCTGGCGCACTCCCAACCCCAACGACATCACCGCGTCCCCGTCTTCGGTCATGGGGCCAGGCTCGCCGCGGTCCCGGAAGGACACCCCCACGCCCGGGGCCTCCACGACGCAGTCCACGGGGGCCGACCTGAGCGACAGCACGCGTCGCCACTTCTTCATCCGGAGCGTCGCGCTCTTCGCCGACACCTGCGCAAGGGGTCACTCGCCACCTTGACGCAAACCGGACACGCACTCCCCGAGGTTTTGGCCCGCTTCACGGAGTGGTTCTTCTCAGGGTCCAAGTCAAGCAAGGAGCCAACAATGGCATTCGAGAAATCCCCCCCCCCCGCGCGCTGAAACGCACTAGCTTCGCGCTCGCCGCCGCACTGGTAGCGTCAATGATGGCCTCGCCAGTGATGGCGGCGGGCGCGTCTGGAACTGCCGCCTGCCGCCCCGAGGCCGGGGACAATCGAGTCACGCGGTGGACAACCGAAATTAACCCGCCGGGTTTCATCGTTGGCTCAAGGCATTTTGGCCAAAATGAATTGAGCATGGCTGGAAGCATTCTCAAGGGCGATGCGGGTTTTGACTACACGCCTCCACTGCCAGACGATCCCAAATACATTCATTATGCCGTGATGGGCAATGATAGCAAGGCGGGAACTGTCGTCTTGGGAGGGACGCGGATCGGTGATCTTAATGACGAGGGGTTTGGCCTCACTTTTGGCTCAAACAAGACCAGAGTCAGTGGCCTGAAACCAAACACGCATTATGTGGCGGTGTTCTACTCCCCCTATCTCGGCTTCGGCAATCTCAAGCCGCTTGCCCGCTGCTGCTTCCGCACGGCCCGCGATCCGAATCCTCTGCCAGTTCCGGGTACCTCGGGCTGCTTCTTGCCATACACACCAACTGTTGACGGAACCCGAATGCCAGCTAATTACTCGGCGTGTGTTCAGGCTCGGAACGCCTGCAACGCCGCAGCGAACACGACTTGGGAGCAGGCTGGCAACCGCTGCATTGCGGCCAGTAACTAACCGCACTGCATGAAGGGGTAGCCGGGGCTACCACAGCCCCGGCTACCCTAGATCGCCCCGCGCCCTCCCGCCAGTCGCACGGAAAGGCAGGGAGTAACCTATTTGCATTAGTTATCGCGCCACCCGATATCTAGATCGCACCACTCAGCGTAGGGAGGAAGGCCGGCAGCTTGGTGCTCTCTGCTCGGCCAAGTAGGTGGGCCGCAGTTCCATTCACTGTCATGCGGGCCGAAGGAAGCAGCGTACCCGCCGCCCGGGAGAGTTACTACCTTCCCTGTAAGACGAATGGCGAAGGAGCGGCTCAAGTTTCCTCTAGCTCCGCCATCGTCTATGTCTGCACCTCTAGCTCTAACCGAGTACTTAAGTGGTTTCTTGCACTTTACAAGCTCAATGGGGGTCGTCAGATCATGATTGCCCATAGCCTGAATCCCGCTATAGGTATTGTCAGCGAAGCCTCCTTCTGGGCAGCTCATAACAATTTTCACTGGCTGGCTTCCCGGTCTTCGTCCGCCCATGATTTTGTAATCAACGGAATCGACTTCGCCTGCGTGGCTTGGCGGTGGAGTCCAACGAAGGTTAACGTTGACTACCCTCGGCCCGGAAGCGCTCGCTTGGATCTGGTACCGAGCTAAGCTCCCAACGAACGCCATCCCCGTTCCAGTCGGATTTAGGTTATTGCGGTCATAATTCTGCTGCTCTGGGGTGTAGGGGCTGAAATCCGGGTCAGTCGTATTGCCGTCATAGGTCTCCTGCCCAGTATTCGGGTCAACGAAAATCGGCCCCGAGACCTGCGCCCATACTGGCCCTGCCAGCATCGCCACCAGCGCGGCGGTGAGCGTTAACGGCCATCTAGGGAATTTCGGGGGGGGGGGGGGGGTAGATTTGCTGAACATGGTGTATTCTCCTTTCATTACTGTTAGAGGGGATGGTCTCATGAATACGCTGGATCACGTCTTCATGTTTTCATTTTGGATCGGTCTCCCCGCTTTGGCTCTGGTCCTGCACTTTTTGACTTGAATTAGCGCGAGTCGCGAACCAGTAGGAAATTACTCCTGCGGCAATAGGCAGGGTACTCATGTAAATGTCCTTTGCTATCGCTAGCTTAGATACGTCTATAGACTCAAACCAAAGTGCCGCAATCAGAATGGCGCTTCCGCCAAAGATGTAGACACTCGCCCATCGAGTAACTAGTACTCGAACCATGCTCCGCCTTTCCTCCATAGTCATGCGGACCTTCTGGGCACCTGTGAGTATCTCAGAGAACTTCATGACGTAACCTCCGCTCCGGGATATCGCCCCCTCCGGAGCGCTGAGCGGAACCTATCTCGCGACAGGAGAGCCGGTCAAGACTCCCCGCAGGCATCCCCCTCCGCAGCCTCCTGAGCCTCCTCCCGCGCAGCCCTCATGCCGTCCCGGAACCCCCTCTGGTAGTCCGGCTCCTCGTCGGGGCGCGGCCCGCTCCCCGGCAACCTGGCCCTTGCGGTCTCTTGGCTCGTGAATGAGGATAGGCGGGTTCGTCACGGGAGAGCCCCGGCGCATGGTGGACCTTGGCTGGTATGCCCCTACGCCCCGCCCCAAAGGGGTCGGCTAGCGCGCACCGTACGGGAATGTCAACACAATAAGAAGGAATCCCTCCGAAATGTCGCGCGAAAGCGACCTGTAACCCTCTGATTCCGCTCTAATTTTCAGGGCGAGGGGCGGCTGACAACACGCGGCAGTGTGTTTTGTGTTGACTTCTTGGCCGCTCGATGGAGGAGGAGGCCCGCGACATCCTGCGCCGCACTGTCGGCGAGGTACCGCCGCCGAAAGACCTCGGCCGCGCCATCCACGCGCGCTTCGCTGCGCTCGGCGGCGTCGAGCTCGAACTGCCAGAGCGCGGTCCGATGCGCCCGCCGCCCGAGTTCGACTGAGCGCCCCACCACGGTGGTCATCGGCACCAACGTGATCTCCGAGCTGAGCGGAACTGCAGCGGCCTCCCGGTCCTGACGGGGCCGGTCGCGATTCCGGGGAACCGGTTGAACGGCGCGTTCACGCGCCGGTTTCCCCACCCAAGACGGCTCAACCCCGTCAATCCCCCACCCGTCAGTCGCTCAGACGCCGCGCGGGCTGCAGGCCGTTGATGCTACGGCCACAGTCTGCCCAGGCTGAAGGTGACGGCATCGAAGGGAGGAATCCGGATCGGGTCGTCGTCCTGAGCGGTGGCGATGAGGAGCCATCGACCGTCGTGGAACTCGAACGCCTCAAGGGTACGGGCGGCGGGGTCGATGAACCAGAGATGCCCGACGCCTTCGCGGGCGTAGATCAGGCGCTTGTCGTGGACATCGAGCTTGCGGGTGGAGGCAGAGAGCACCTCGCAGACCCAGTCGGGAGCGAGGGTGACGTAGGCGGTGTCGGGAAAGTTCGGCATCCGCTCCCGGCGCCAGCCGGCCAGATCGGGGACCACGATATCGTCACCGAGGTGCAGCTCCGGCTCGTCGACGATCCACCACCCGCCGGGACCATCGGAGCCGTGGTGGAACGGAGGGCCGAGCGTCATCCCGAGTGACGAACTCGCGTGCGCATGGGGCATGGCAGGCCGTGGATGGGTGTGGAGTACCCCGTCGAGGATCTGGGCCACGCGATGCGGCGGCGCATCGAGAACGTCCTGATAGGTCGCCCTGGATCGGGTGGAAGCAGTGCTGTCGAGTGCCGGTTGCGCCATCGGGATTGGGGGGATGCGGGACAGGAAGCAGTGTAGTGGAATCGGCACCTGAATGAATCACATACGACTTCATTGCGACCTCCCGTGACTGACCCGGTTGTTCACGGCTCGTTGTTCTGTTCCTATCCAGATTGGCCGTGCGTCAGCGCTTTGGCGACGCATCCGATGAGGGAGTTGTCACTGACCGACGCCTTCGAGGACGGGGACAGACTGATGATGGGTAACCGTTCGGGTCCCGGAGGATGCGAGGGCGCAGAAAGTGAGTGCTGACTACGATTTCGACCTCGGAACCAACGCATTTCCCGTCACCACCCGATCGGCGCCGGCGCAGGCCTGGTTCGACCGGGGCCTCGTGTGGTGCTACGCGTTCGCCCACGAGGAGGCGGTGCGCTGCTTCCGGCGCGCGGCGGAGCACGACCCCGGCTGCGCGATGGCGTGGTGGGGCGTCGGCTACGCGGCCGGTCCTTACTACAACAAGCCCTGGGAGAAGCTCGATCCGGTCGAGCTCGCCACCACGATCCGCACCGTCCGACACGCCATCCGGCAGGCGCTCGACCGCATCGGGAACACGGCCCCGGTCGAGCGCGCCCTCATCGAGGCGCTTGCTCACCGGTATCCCTCGCCGGAGTCCGACGGTGATTTCGGCCGATGGAACGACGCTTACGCGAACGCGATGCGCGAGGTGTACCGGTCGTTCCCTACGGACGCGGACGTGTGTGCGCTCTACGCCGAGGCCCTGATGACCCGCACGCCCTGGGCGCTGTGGGACCTCGTCACCGGCGAGCCCGCGCCCGGCGCGGACACCCTGGAGGTCATCGAGGCGCTCGAAGCGGCCATCGCCGCTCTGGAGGCCGCGGGCGAGCCGGATCACCCCGGTCTCCTGCATCTGTACATCCACGCCATGGAGATGTCCCCGACTCCAGAGCGTGCGCTTCGCGCCGCCGACCGCCTGCGCGAGCTCGTGCCCGACGCCGGCCACCTGCGCCACATGCCTACCCACATCGACATCCAGTGCGGGGACTACCAGGCCACGGTCGACTGGAACGTCCGCGCTGTCGCCGCCGACCGCAAGCTCTCCTCTCTCGACGAACCCCCCGGGGTTTGGCACCGGCTGTCGTTCGCGCACAACTACCACTTCATGCTCTACGGGGCGATGTTCCTCGGTCATGAGCGGGCGGCGATGGAGGCGACGCGGGGCATACTGGAGGTCGTTTCGGAGTCGGTGCTCCGGGTGCCGAGCCCGCCCATGGCGGACTGGCTGGAAGGATTCGTCGCGATGCAGGTGCATGCGCCCATCCGCTTCGGCCGCTGGCGCAAGATCCTCGCCATGCCGTTCCCGGAGGATCGGGATCTGTACTGCGTGACCAACGCGATGCTGCACTACGCGCGGGGACTGGCCCACGCGGTGCGGGAAGATGTCCCCGCCGCCCGGCGGGAGCAGGCGCGGTTCGAGGCGGCGGCGGCGCGGGTGCCCGTCTCGCGCATGGTGTTCAACAACACCTGCACCGACATCCTCGCCATCGCGGCCGAGATGCTGCACGGTGAGATCACCTACCGCACGGGCGATCACGACACCGCGTTCACGCACCTGCGGGCCGCGGTCCGGCGCTCCGAAGCCCTCCCCTACGACGAGCCCTGGGGCTGGATGCAGCCGCCGCGCCACGCGCTCGGCGCGCTCTTGCTGGAGCAGGGCCGGGTCGAGGAGGCGGAGGCCGTCTACCGGGCCGACCTCGGGTTCGACGACACCGTCATCCGGGCCTGTCGGCACCCGGAGAACGTCTGGAGCCTGCACGGCTACCACGAGTGCCTGGTGCGCCTCGGGAAGCGCACGGAGACAGCGCTGGTGGCCCCAAGGCTCGCCTTCGCCCTCGCACGCACCGACGTGCCGATCGAGTCCTCGTGCCGGTGCCGGCGGGGCCGCGCCGTGTCAAGCGGCGCCTGACCCGAAGCCGGATTCACACCGGCCATGCCACGGAAGATGATGTTTCGTTGGTTGGTGTCCGGGCGTCGTCGGTCCCTGCTGCCACGGTGATGACGAGGTCGGGGTGTACCGGGAGCTGTGCGAGATCGTCGACGAGTGGTTGGAGATTGCCCGCAGGGAGAACAGGACGCTTCCGCCACCGACAGCCGGCCGGAACATCGCGGATCTGTTGATGCCAGCCTGACCGGCGGACGCACGCCATGATCCTGGCGGGAGACTGGCCGCGACTCCGGTTCGTGCCCGCCATTTCTGCCATGTTGCTATAGGTTCGCATTCCGGGAGCGGTTGTCGCCGGATTCGATCCGCTCTATGACCCACTTCTGGAAGCTCTGGACGTTGGCTTCCCAAGTCGGCGAGAACAGTACTTCGTCGGCGACCCCCGAGCCGCGCGCTTCCTGCTGAAGTTGCATGCACACGAAGTCCTGACTGCGGATGCCGCCGCGGTCCTCGAACTTGCGGGTGGGGCCAAGCCATCGATCGAGGCTGCGTTCGCGCAACTCGTCGTACTTGGGATCGAGAGCTTCGCTCGCGTAGTACCAAGCCATCGTCGCCCGGGTGCGACTCGGGCTGAGGGGGGTGTAGATGACCGGCTGGTAGGACTGCAAGGTCGTCGTGGCCGTGGTGTTCGCGAGTATCGCCACTGCGGCGGCGAGAAACGGCTGTGTGCCGTTGCGCTGGGGGATCGGAGGCAGCTCGGGTATTCCCGGGTCGGCGAATCGGGGACTGTCCGGCCGCACGTGCAGGAGCATCACATCACCGTTCGCAATCGAATCGGTGTAGGGACGGCCGGTCCGAAGGTCGACCTCGTCGCTCATCCGGTCGAACACGCCCTCATGTACCCAGACGTGGTGGTAGACCTCCCAGTTGTCGAACACGAGTTTCCAGTTGGCGTCGAAGTCCCAGGTCAGCCGGTGACCGAGACGAAGGTCGTCCAGTGCGAGGGGGGCGAGCTCGGCCGCTGCCGGCTGCACGATGTGCTCAAGCGGCGGCGCGCCGGCGTCGAGGTTGACGAATACGATGTGGTTCCACACACCGCAGCGCACCGGCACCAGACCGTACTGGTCGCGATCGATGCCGGATCCGGCGGCGTCCGGTGTGCCGTCGAAGTAGGGTATCGCCTTCAGCGATCCGTCGAGCCCGTAAGTCCAGGCATGGTACGGGCACTGGAGGTGCCGGAGCCGTTTTTCGGGTCTCTGCACGACGATCGTCGCCCGGTGTCGACAGACATTGTGAAATGCTCGAATCTCGCCGTTCTCCGCCCGCAGCACGACGATCGGCACGCCGGCGGTCACCACCGGAAATGCGTCGCCCGGTTCGGCGACGTCCTCGACGAAGCACACACTCATCCAGCTCTTCGGGAACAGCTCGCGCTGCTCCAGGTCGAAGAACTCCCGGCTCGTATAAGCAACACCGGGCAGACCGCGTGCTTGCGCGATCGGCCGGCGAACCGCGGAGATGGTCTCCGCCCCGAGAATGTCGATTGCGCTGCCCATCGGATAGTGTCTCCACGCCAAGTTTCAGGACGACATGGTAGCTCAGAGACGGCCGATCCGCGCGACCCGCGCCAGGTGTTCGGCCGCGCCGTTGACGGGCCGGATCGCCCGGTGCAACACTGCGGCTACCATTCAGCGAGGATGACATCATGAAAGTTCTCAGGTATGTGGCCTCCGCCATTATCGCTACCGGTCTGTTCGCCGCGGCCTCGGGCGTGATGGCGGATGGGACACGTCAGGCACTTTCGTCGGAAAGCGTTATCGAGACCATCAAGAAGCGGGGTTCCCTCCGCGTCGGCATGGCCACGTTCGTCCCGTGGGCGATGCGCGACAAGAACGGCGAGCTGATCGGGTTCGAAATCGATGTCGCCACCAAGGTGGCCGGCGACATGGGCGTCGACATCGAGTTCGTGCCCACCGCCTGGGACGGGATCATCCCCGCTCTGGTCGCCGGCAAGTTCGACGTCATCATCGGCGGAATGTCCATCACCATGAAGCGCAACCTCACCGTCAACTTCACCCACCCCTACGCCAATACTGGCTATATCCTGATGGCGAGCAACGAGCGTGCGGACGAGAAGGGGCTGAAGACTCTGGAGGACTTCAACCAGGCCGGGGTCACGATCGCCACCCGGCGCGCGTCCACCGGTGCGACCGCAATGCAGAAGAACTTCCCCAAGGCGAAGCTGATCTACTTCGACGACGACACTCTCGCCTACCAGGAGGCTGCAAACGGGAACGTCGATGGCGTGTCTTCGACGCCTCCGAAGGCCGCGTTCGAGATCGAAAAGCGTGGCGACAAACTACGGGTCGTATCGCCGAAGCTGATGTCGCCCACGCGTGAAGCCTTTGCCCTGCGCAAGGGAGACCCTGATGCGCTCAACTACTTCAACAACTGGATTCAGGAGAATCATGCCAGCGGCTGGTTGAAGGAGCGCCACGATTACTGGTTTACCACCCGAGACTGGGCGGGGATGGTGGCTGACCAGTAGCAACCCCCGACCGGTTCACCTCGAAGGGGCCGCACCAGCGGGCGCGACCCCTTCGTTCGTTCGGGCCCCGTTTTGTTTGCCGGGGGAGCGCGCTTGGGCCGTCCGCGCTTTTGCGGCCGCGCATCCTTTCTACTGCGTGGAGAGCGAACCGTTCATCGACGCTTGGAAGCTGAGACTCCGTCAAGCTCGTTCAGCGATGTGTCGCCGCGCGCCGTTCGAGCCAATCGAACGCGATGGCGCAGCTATAGCAGATGGCGAAGTAGAGTAGCCCTACGAAGATCCACACCTCGAAGACTTGGGTGGTCGAGACCGCGATTTCGAGCGCATAGAAGGTGAGCTCCTGTATGGAGATGAGCGATACCAGCGAAGAATCCTTGATGAGTATGATGAACTGTCCGGCGAGCGGCGGGACGACGCGCTGCAGCGCTTGCGGCAGCACCACGTGGTGCATCGTCTGGAGAGGCGAAAGCCCGATGCTCCCACCCGCCTCGTACTGGGTCCTCGGAATCGACTCGATGCCCGCGCGGACGATTTCCGTGACGTAGGCCCCGGAAAACATCGATAGACAGATCACGCCCGCGAGGAAGTTCGAGAACAGCTTCGGTGGCGCTGCCAGCCATTCCATGAGGACGGCTGTTGCGGGTGACACGTTGCCGGCCAGATCTTCGAGCCCGAGCAAGGGCATGATCTGGCTTGAAATGAAGAAGTAGAAGACGAAGATGAACACGAGCGGCGGGGTATTGCGGATCAGTTCGACATAGGCACGGCTGAGCATCCTGGGAAACAGGCGCCGGCTCGTGCGCATGATCCCCATGATTCCGCCGATGAGCGCGGAGAGGATCAGGCTCCAGAAGGCGAGACGAATCGTGGTCAGCGTCCCCAAGACGAAGAGGTTGGGGGCGAGGCTGCCGGTGTCCTCGTCGTGCCGCAGTAGGAAGCGCGGAATCACGCTCCAATCCCACCGATAGGCGAGCACCGAGTCGACCTTGTAGACGACGAAGACGACGATTGCGCCAACCGTGGCCAATATGATCGCGTCAAGCGGCCGGAATCGGCGTTTGGGCCCGAGTGGCGTCACCGTCAATCCTTTCGTGCCACTCGGCGTTCGAGATAGCTGACGAACACCGAAAGCGTGCAGGTGATGACGAGATACATGCCCGCCACGGTCAGCCAGACCTCGAAGCTCATGAACGTATCTGCGATGATGTTGCGTCCCTCGGTCGTGAGGTCGAACACCGCGATCACGCTCACAATGGCCGAGTGCTTGATCAGGTTGATCAGCACGCCGGTCATCGGCGGGAGCATAAGCGGCACCGCCTGGGGCAGGATGACATCGCGGTATGTCTGTCTGCGCGACAATCCGATGGACGCGGCACCCTCCCACTGCCCGCGAGGCACCGACGTGATACCGGCGCGGATGATCTCGGAAGCGAATGCACCTTCGAAGACGCTGAGGCACAGCACTCCGGTCCAGAACCGATCGATACCGATGATGGGCGAAATGACGAAGTAGAATACGAGAAGCTGCACCAGCATCGGCGTGTTGCGTATCGCCTCCAGATACACCTTCGCGAGGATCTCGCCTGACACCGAGTCCGACTGGCGAAGAAGTGCTGTCACCAGGCCGATGAGGATGGTGAGGATCATGGAGTACGCCGACAGCTCCAGGGTCACCGTGAGCCCGGTCATCAGCGGCCCCCAGATCAGCTCGCCGTCTATTACCCGCCAGAAGTACTGCGGCATGCGGTACCACTGCCAGTTGTAGCCCATGGCGTCCGCGCCGCGTACCGTCAGCCAGATCAGGCCACCCGCGAGTACGACGAACTGCACAACATCGAATGTCCGGCTGCGCCACCACCTGACGGGGCGCGGACGAACCGAACGGGTCCGCGCTTCCTCGGTTCCCGCGTTTTGTCGGGAACTTGTTCCGGCTTGGCGGGAATTGCCGAGCATCACGGTCGGTCCTGTCACATCGGCTGGTGGATTGGCATTATAGGCGGCAACGGTGCCGACAGGCCCTCGCTCGCCCCGTTCACCGCTCCACCCCGTCCCCCGGACCCGCTGCTGGACGAGGCTCGATGAAAGGACTGCTTGCGACGGGCTCTGACGAAGCCCGCATGAACCATGCGAGGACAAGCGAATGACCGGCAAGGTGGTGATAGAGCTTGGAAGAGCCAACAAATCGGTTCATGCGAATTGCGGCGAAGCCGGCATGAACCGCGGGGAGGCAGGTCGATGACCGGCAAGGTGGTGATAGAGCTCGAAAAGGTCAACAAGTGGTTCGGCGATTTCCATGTGCTCAAGGACATCGATCTCACCATCCATGAGCGCGAGCGGGTAGTCATCTGCGGGCCGTCCGGATCCGGCAAGTCCACCGTGATCCGCTGCATCAACCGCCTGGAGGAGCACCAGGAGGGGCGCATCGTGGTCGACGGGCAGGAGCTCGACGACGACACGAAGAACGTGGCCGCGGTCCGGCGCGAGGTCGGCATGGTGTTCCAGCAGTTCAACCTCTTCCCCCACCTGACGGTGCTGGAGAACTGCATGCTCGGGCCGACCCGGGCGCGCGGGATGTCGAAGGCGGAGGCGCGGGACCGGGCGATGGAGTACCTCGAACGGGTGCGCATCCCGGAGCAGGCGGAGAAGTACCCGGCCCAGCTCTCGGGCGGGCAGCAACAGCGGGT
Organism: Thiotrichales bacterium; assembly: GCA_026709935.1. Taxonomy (GTDB): domain Bacteria; phylum Pseudomonadota; class Gammaproteobacteria; order HK1; family HK1; genus HK1. The sequence goes on along the minus strand of JAPOSC010000042.1, from coordinate 26,264 downwards.
GGCCATTGCCCGCTCGCTCTGCATGGAGCCGAAGGTGATGCTGTTCGACGAGCCGACCTCGGCCCTCGACCCGGAGATGATCAAGGAGGTTCTCGACGTGATGATCGATCTGGCGCAGAGCGGCATGACCATGATCGTCGTCACCCACGAGATGGGCTTCGCCCGCACCGTGGCCGACGGTATGGTGTTCATGGACGAGGGCCGGATCGTCGAATCCGCCCCGCCGGAGAAGTTCTTCGCCAATCCCGAGAGCGACCGCACCAAGCTCTTCCTGAGCCAGATCCTGTCGCACTGAGTGGATCGGGATGAAGGCGCAAACAGGGTAGCCGTAGTTGATGGACAGCCGGCGGACTTCGCCTCACCCGGCGAGCGCCCCCATCCCCCATCCGGCCACTGCGCCCAGGATCACCACCAGCCACGGGGGCAGCTTCCAGGCCGCCAGCAGAGCGAACGCGGCCAGCGCCAGGATGAAATCCCGCGCCGAGAGGATCCCGCTCGTCCATACCGGATCGTAGAGGGCGGCGAGGAGCAGGCCGACAACCGCCGCGTTCACGCCGAGCATCGCCCGGCGCATGCGTTCGATCCGCCGCAGCGCGTTCCAGCCGGGCAGGGCGCCGATGACCAGTAGGAACGATGGCACGAAGATGGCGGCGAGGCAGAGGAGGCCCCCCGCCCATCCCCCCGGCGGCGCTTCCATCACCGTTCCGAGATAGGCGGAGAAGGTGAACAGCGGACCCGGCACCGCCTGGGCGGCGCCGTAGCCGGCGAGAAAGACATCCTCCGGCACCCAGCCGGCCGGCAGCACCTCTGCCTTCAGAAGCGCCAGCACCACGTGCCCCCCGCCGAACACCAGGGAGCCGACGCGGTAGAAGCTGTCCACGAGCGCCAGCGCTGGTGACGGCCAGATCGACGCCGCGACGGGAAGGAAGACGAGCAGCACGAAGAACAGCGCGAGCGCCGCTATCGTGATGACTGGCGTGATGCCCGACGCGCCGCCCGGTGCCATGCTCGGCGTCATGCCCGGTGGGACGCCCGGCCCCGGCCCGGCTCGCGATGGCTCGGGTGCGGCAGGCACCGCAGGGGCTTCGTCGCGAAGGAAAAGGAGTCCGGCGAGCCCGCCGGCGGCGATAACCGCCACCTGTGCCGTCGCGCCCCCGAGCGCGAGCACCACCGCCGCCGCGAGCACCGCGATGGTGAACCGTCTGGCGTCGGGACAGAGTGTCTGCGCCATCCCCCACACCGCCTGGGCCACCACTGCGACCACCACCGCCCCGAGACCGCGGAGCAGGCCGGGCGGGATCACGTCGTCGAACGCGACCACTCCGTAGCCGAGCGCAATGAGCAGGATTGCCGATGGCGCGGTGAAGCCGACCCACGCCGCCAGCGCCCCCGCGAACCCGGCCTTGTCGAGTCCGATGCCGATCCCGACCTGACTCGACGTGGGGCCGGGCAACATCTGGCACAGCGCGACCAGGTCCGCGTACCCGCGCTCGTCCATCCACCTCCGACGCACCACGAACGCTTCACGGAAGTAGCCGATATGGGCCACCGGCCCTCCGAACGAAGTCAGCCCCAGCGCGAGGAAGGTGAGAAAGACGGCACCGGCGGACTGCCGCCCCGCGGGGGGTTCGCTTTGGCTCACCACCGAAGGCTTCCCGGGCGGAATTCGCATCGACGATGACCGGTCGGTTCCGGCGAGGTTACCTACCTGCGTTCCAGAGGGTAACCGGTCATCGTCTCAATACCCCAGCTCCGGTCTCACGACGTTCGCGAGCGGGCGGCCGTCGAGGAGCCGTTCGAGGTTGCGGAACACGAGTTCCAGGGTGAGGGCGACGTAGGCGTCGCCGTCGTCGGCGGAGACGTGGGGGGTGAGAACGAGGTTGGGGACGTGCCAGAGCGGCGAGTCCGGCGGCAGCGGCTCGGGGTCGAAGACGTCCAGCACCGCGCCCGAGAGACGCCCGCTCCGAAGGTGGACGGTCAGCGCCTCGTAGTCCATGGTCGCCGCCCGCCCGACGTTGATCACGCCTGCCCCTGGCTTCATGAGCGCCTGCCGGCGGGCATCAAGCAGGTTTCGGGTCTCGGGGGTGAGCGGGACGGCGACGAACACGAAGTCCGCCTGCGGCAGCAGCGCGTCCAGGCGATCGGAGGTGTGCATCTCGTCGAACGCATCGAGCGGGCGTCCGTGCCGCGACACGCCGAGCACCCGCACGCCAAGGGCGCGGCAGCGGTGCGCGGCCGCGGCGCCGATGCTGCCGGTGCCGATCACGAGCAGCGTCTTCCCTGCGATCGGCGTCGAGTACAGCGATTCCCAGTGCGCGCGACGCTGGTTGCCGAGGATGGCCGGAAGGTGGTTGTGGAGCATCAGCATCGCCATCAGGCCGTATTCGCCCGCCTTGTCCGCATGGGCGCCGCGGTTGTTGACCACGGTGACCCCCTCCGGCACCCAGTCCATCGGGCACAGGTGTTCGACCCCGGCACCGGTGATGTGGATCAGGCGCAGCTTCGGGGCAAGGCGCGCGAGGTCCGCGGTCGGGAGATCCCAGGCCACCAGTACCTCGGCGGTGCGCATCGAACTTTCGAAGTGATCGAGGTCCCAGTCGATGCACACGTCCAGGCGCTCCGCCACGTGTGGATACCGGGCCGCGGCGGCGTCGAAGCGCTCGCGGGTGATGGTGAACACCGCCTCGCCCTCCGGGGTCGGCGGGAACGTCTCGGGAGAGGCGTGATTGTTCTTGACGTGGATGCGCATGGCTTGACGGGGACTCCCCGGTCGGTGGATGGCCCTGAACCTGTCACTGAGCCCGTCACCGGGCCGTCTGTCACCAGGCCCCGAGCCGGTCGGTGGATGGCTGCTGCGATGTTCCTGCGCCATCCGGACGCAACGGCGGACAGTGTCTCACTTTGACTCCCGATCTCTCGGGAAAGTCCGTGCCTGCGGGCCGGAGACCCCGGGCAGAATTGAAAAGTGAGGCACTACCCGCCGCCGCCATTTGCTTCCAGCGCCCGGAGTCGTTCGGTGACATAGGCGACGCGCTCGGGCTCGGGCAGCGCGTCGGCGTCGAACTGCATCTGCATGAAGGCGTGGGCGAGGCGGCTGAAGCGTTCGGATTCGTCCGCGGCGCCGTTGCGCGGGATGGTCAGCACCGAGTCGCCGCCGTAGGTCGGCACGGGATTCGGCGCAAGGTCGGTCACCCGCAGGGGTTGCTCGCCGGCCGCCACCGCCCGGATCTGCTCCCTGAGCCGCCGGCGCATGATCGCGACGCCCTTGTCGCTCGGCGCGAGGTGCTCCTCGGCGTGCACGGTGATGCGGCCCATGCCCTCCACCGCCTCGGCGTCGCCCGGGAAGCGCTGGCGCCGCTCGTAGGGGCGGTCGAAGATTTCGCCCTGTTCGATGAGCTCCGGGCCTTCCGGGGTGTTCCACTCCGGCGGGTCGCCCCGTTCCCCGAAGCACGCCCAGGCGAGGGCGGTGGTGTTCTCGTCGTCCACCGGCACCACCCAGCGCACGAAGGCGGTCCGCCCGTAGTAGCGCTGCTTCGTGCCGTCGGTGGCGAACGCGGCCCCGGCCTGGGTGAAGTTCGGCAGCACCAGCTCGTTGACCCGGAACCAGACGTTCTCGCCCACCCGGCGGGTGTTCGTGCCCATCAGCCACGCCGCCCGGTCGAAGAAGTCCATCCGGCCGACCTCGCCGAAGCCGGCGGAGAACTGCTCGCGGCTGATGCTGGAGTGCAGGAAGCTGGTGTGGATGGGGTCGAGGATGGCGTCGAGCACCTGGAGCCAGTTGCACCGGAACGGCGCCCGGTAGGGCACCAGCGCCATGTCCGGCAGCTCGAAGGTGTCGCAGACGGGGAATTCGGGCATCTCCTCCGGCGGACCGAGGAAGGCGAACACCAGCCCCCGGCACTCGAAGGCAGGGTAGGCCCCGAGCCGGACCCGGCGCTTCAGCCGTTCCTCCGCCTCCGGCGGCTGGCCCGGTGCCTCCAGCAGGGCGCCGTCGACATCGAAGCGCCAGCCGTGGTAGCAGCACCGGATCCCGCGCTCGTGGCAGGTGCCGTACTCCAGCGAGGCGCGGCGGTGCGGGCAGCGCCGGTGCACGAGCCCGACCCGACCTTCACCGTCCCGGAACACCACCAGATCTTCGCCCAGGACCCGGATCGCGACCGGCAGGTCGGCGATCTCCGACGATAGCGCCACCGGATGCCAGAACCGCCGCAGGTACTCGCCGCACGGGGTGCCGGGGCCGACGCGCACGAGCTCCTCGTCGGGTTCGGCGTCGGCCCGGGCTCCGTGTCCCCGGTAGGTCGCATCCCGGAACCGGTGAAGTGGTGGTGGCTCGATTTTCGTGTCCATACTCGTGCTCATGCTCATCGGCCTCCCTGTTCGCTGATGCCTTCGATCTTCTCGCCGGAATACAGGTTGGTGGACGGCATATTTCACCTCCGGAAAATCGGGGACCGACCAGAGTCCCGCGATTCAACGCTCTTGAGCAGGTCGATTAGCGAAGCGATCCGACCTGCGGGCCTCCCGGTCGCATGCCCCCATTTACCCCGTAGTGCGCCGCGACACCGGTCCGGGCCGGTCATCGCAGGCGCTTCACCACCAGCTCCTGGAAGCTCCGCACGGAGTCTTCCCACACCGGCGAGAGCACGCCTCCCCCGGCCGCGACCTCGGATGCGCGGCCCTGCTGGAGCCGCTCGCAGATGGCGTGATCCTCGCGGTGCACGTCGCGCCAGAGCTTCGCGAGCTGCTCCGCGCGCTCGGAGGAGGCCGGCTCGGGGCCGAGGCCGTAGATGGCGCGGCGCTGGAGGGTGCGGCCCGGTGCGAGCGGCAGGTCGAGGTGCACGCCGATCTGATCCGGGAGGTAGAGCCCGAACACGAAGTTGGGGAACAGGGTGAGGAAGCGCGAGTCGGCCGACAGCGTGTCCTGCCGCTTCGCGTCGCCGGAGAGGTCGACCGCGCATCCGAGGCAGCCGGGCTCGTTTGCCCTCCGCGCGCTCCCCGCCGGATCGACGCCGCCAGGCCCGCTCGCCCTCGGCGCGTTCCCCGCCGATCCGATGCCCCCGAGATTGGTGCCTCCCGGTGCGTTCCCCGCCGACTCGATACCCCCGGGATCGGCGCTCCCCCGCGCGTTCCTGCCCGGCCCGATGCCGCCGGGTCCGATGTCTCCCGGTGCGTTCCCCACCGATTCGGTGCGCCCGGACTCGGCGTCTCCCGGCTCGACAACCTCCGGTTCGACGACCCCCGGTTCGATGATCGTGTAGTGGTCGGCCAGGGGCTGCTCGGTGGTCGTGGAGTGCACGAACTGGACGTGGTAGGGCTCGATGAAGTTCTCCAGCAGGAGCTTCCAGTTCGCGCCCACCTCCCCGAAGTCGATGGTGGCGAGGTGGTGCATCCGGGTGAGGTCGATCCCGTCGAGCCGGCGCCGGAGCGGGGCGATGAAGTCCTCCAGGGGCGGGGCGGCGCCGTTCAGGTTGACGAAGATCCAGTCGTGCCACGTCCCGGACCGTATCGGCACCAGGCCGTGCTCCGTGCGGTCGAAGCCGTCTGGCGCCGCCCGCGGCTCGCGCCCGCCGAAGTAGGGGGTGACGTGGAGTGCGCCGTCGAGCCCGTACGTCCACGCATGGTAGGGGCAGCGGATGGTCCGTCCGGTGTTGCCGGGCGCGTCGACCAGCTTGAGGCAGCGGTGGCGGCACACGTTGTGAAAGGCCCGGATCCGGTGCTCGGCGTCGCGCACCAGGAGCACCGGCCGGCCCGCTACGGTGACGGGCATCACGTCGCCGGTCCATGCCAGCTCGTGGGCGAAGCCGGCGAAGACCCAAGATGCGGAGAAGATCCGCTCGTTCTCAAGCGCGAAGAACGCCTCGCTCGTGTACGCCGTGCCCGGCAGGCCGCGGGCGACCGGCCCGGGGGCCTCGAAGGCGGCGAGCGCTTCCGGGCCCAGGATCGATTGCAGCGACGGACTCATGGATTGCATTGACGAGGCGTTCATGCCGGCTCTCCGGGAGCGCCGCTTGCCGACGGCGCGTGACGCTTGAGCAGGAACTGGTTCTTGAACATCCCGATCCGGGCCATGACCTCGACATGGGCGATGTCGGGATGGCCGTGGATGTGCGCGTTCAGGAAGGGCGCAAGTTCGGTCTCCTCGTCGCACACCACCTCGACCAGCAGATCGAACCGGCCGCCGACCCACATGATGTAGACGACGGCGGGGTGGGATTCGAGCCGCTGCGCGATCTCGGCCGGGGTGGTGCCCGGCGCGGTCTTGATGCCGAGCATCGCTTCCGATTCGTAGGCGGCGGCCACCGGGTCCACCATGGCCACGATGCGGAGCATGCCCGCCTCGCGCATCCGCGCGATCCGGTTGCGGACCGTGCCGCCAGAGACTCCGAGCTTCTGTCCGATGGCATCGTAGGCCGCCCGCCCGTCGTCCTGAAGCAGGCGGATGATCCGCTGGTTGAGACCGTCGAACGGCGAGGACAGCGCGGAGATCGCATCTTCGGGGTCTCCGCCGTTGGCGGTCACGACCTCCGATGTGCGTAGCGTGGATCGGGTCATGGGCGCATTATCTGCAATTCCCATCGGGCCATTCCCATTGGACCATTCCTGTCGGGACCCCGTGAAACGGTTTTGCTCGTAGCCCTGCCTGGATTTACAATGCCTGAAGAATTCATGGAAATTTTTTGCCGGATCGTCAGAAAAAGTCAATCGAAAATCATGATTCATTCATATTGATGCCGATCATGTGTCGATCTCGTTATCGACAACGGCATCGACCGGACATCCACCACCGCGAAGGGGACACACCCGATGAGTACCACACCACGGAACATGGCCGAGGCGCTTCCCGACATCGAGCGCGTGCGTGAGGCGAAGGCGAAGCTCGCCGAGGCGGGAGTCCGCTACGTGCTCTCGTGCTGGATCGACATGCTCGGGGTGCCGAAGACCAAGCCGGTGCCGCTCAGCAATTTCGAGGACCTGTGCATGGGCAAGGGTCCGCAGTTCGCCGTGCACTCCGTCTCGTTCGTGCCCGAGCTCACCGCGGCCGACTCCGACCAGATCCCGGTGCCCGACCTCGACACCCTGGTCATCTGCCCCTGGGACCGGACCTGCGCGTGGATGTTTGCAGATCTCTGGTGGGAAGACGCGCCCTACAACCTGTGCCCCCGCGGCGCGTTGAAGCGCGTGGTGCGCGCGGCCGCGGCGAAGGGCTACGCGGGGTTCGCGGGCATCGAACCGGAATTCATCACCATGCGCTGGCGCGACGGTCGGCCGGTCAAGGCGTTCGACGACGACCCGCTCCCCGGCGAGGGATTGCGCCCGCGGCGGCAGGCGTTCGGCTACGACGCCGAGTATTCCATCGACTCCATGGGGTTCCTCGGCGCGCTGATCGACATCCTGGAGGAGCTCGGCTGGGGGCTGAAGGATGTGGTCGCGGAGGGCGCCTACTCCCAGTTCGAGCTCGACTTCGGCTACACCAACGTCCTGCAGATGGCGGACCGACTGGTGTTCCTGCGGGTGCTGCTGAAGGAGGTCGCCAAGAAGCACGGGATCTTCGTCACCTTCATGCCGAAGCCGACCATCGGCGACTGGCGCTCCGGTGCGCACATCAACTACTCGATGCAGCGGCTCGACGCCCCCGGGACCAACATCTTCGAGGCGGCCGGCGGCTGGTCCGACGCGGCGTACGGCGCGGTCGGCGGGTTGCTGCGTCACGGCGGGGCGATCACCGCCATCGCCTGCTCGACCGTCAATTCCTACAACGGGCTCGTACCCCGGGTCGGCGGTTTCGAGGGCGGCACCGTGACCTGGGCGCCCACCCACATGACCTACGGCAACAACAACCGCTCCTGCATGCTGCGCCTGCCGCAGAACCGGTTCTGCATCGAGAACCGCGCCGCCGACATGTGCATGAACCCCTACCTGTCGCTCGGGATGACCGCCGCAGCCACGGTCGCCGGGGTGGAGGAGGGCATCGACCCGGGACCACCCCTCGACAAGGATCTCTACGCGCTTACCGAAGAGGAGATCCGCGCCGACGGCGGGCAGCGCCTGCCGAGGAACCTGCTCGAAGCGACCGAGATCCTGAAAGACGATCCGCTCGCGACCGAGGTGCTCGGCCCCGCCATGCTGAACTCCTTCCTCCAGTACAAGATCGACGAGTGGGAGCGCTACCACCAGGCGGTGACGGACTGGGAGGTGCAGGAGTATCTTCGGCTCTACTGATGACGCCCGATTACGAGACATTCGAGCTCGGCGAAGTGACGCTGCAGGGCGGCGTCACCCTGCCGGACGCGCGGCTTGTCTACCGGACGTACGGTACGCTCGATGCGAGCGGCACCAACGTCATCGTCATGCCCACCTTCTACACGGGCACGCACGTTCGCAATGAAGGCTACCTGCGGTCGGTGCCGGCGCTCGACCCCAAGCGCTGGTTCATCGTGTCCGTGGACATGTTCGGCAACGGTCTCTCGTCCTCGCCGAGCAACACCACGCCGCCCTTCGACGGGCCGCGATTTCCCACCGTCACCCTGCACGACAACGTCGCCTGCCAGCACCGGTTGCTCACCGAGGGGCTCGGGGTGAAGCGCATCGCGCTGGTCATGGGGTGGTCCATGGCCGGGTGTCAGTGCTACGAATGGGGGGCGCAGTTTCCGGACATGGTCGATGCCATCCTGCCGTTTTGCGCCTCGGCGCGTACTTCGCCGCACAACCAGGTGTTTCTGGAGGGAGTGAAGGCGGCGCTCACCGCGGACGGTGCGTTCGCGCGGGGCGACTACACGGCGCCGCCGGAGGTGGGTCTGCGGGCATTCGGGCGAGTGTACGCAGGGTGGGCGTACTCCCAAGCCTTCTATCGCGAACGGCTGCACCGCGAGCTCGGCTTCGAGACGTTCGAAGAGTTGCTGCTCGACTGGGAGCACGACCACCTCGACTGGGACGCCAACGACCTGCTGGCCAAGCTCCGCACCTGGCAGCGCGGCGACGTGAGCGCCAACGATCGCTACCGCGGGGATTTCGAGCGCGCGCTGGCGGCGATCCGGGCCCGCGCGATCCTCGTTCCCTGCACCACGGACCTCTACTTCCCGCCCGAGGACAACGCCATCGAGGCCGCGCACATGCCGAACGCCGAGCTGCGCCCCTACGCCTCGCCCTGGGGTCACTGCGTGGCGAGCCCGAGCCGCACGGGGAGCGGCTTCCTGCGCTTCCTCGACGGGTGCGTGAAGGAGCTGCTCCCGCCGTAGCTCCCCGGCTGGCGCCGCCGGTGTTTCGACGCGCCCCGGCGCATCCCCTGCCCGTATTTCACCAATTCCCGGTCAGGATCGGGGGACCGCTCAAGCCTGGATGGCTCCGGTTCGAGGGCTCGTGAGAAATACGGGCTACCCCAGCACCGAGAAGCTGCTCTCCCGGTTGATCCTGCGCTTGCGGGAATAGAAACCGACGTTCACCTCGCGGCCGATGTGCTCCAGGCGGAAGGTGAGCGGATGCGCGTCGTGGTCGTTGCCCTGCTCGCAGTAGTCGATGAGAGCGGCCATCATCTTCCCCGCCACCGGCGCGTTCTTGAACTGGTTCCCCGAGGTGCCGATCGCCATGTAGAAGCCCGGCACGCGGCTCTGGTCGTAGATCGGGATCCAGTCGTCGGAGGCGTCATAGAGGTCGACCGCCCCCCGCAGGCGGGAGGGGATGCCCAGCGTCGGGACCCGCTGCCCGTAGCGATGGGCCTGGGTGGTGCCCTGTTCGGTGAAGTCGCGCACATAGTCGTCGGGGTCGACGAACTCGCGCGGGTCGCACTCCGGATCCTCGCTGCCGATGAGGATGTGGTTGCCGGTCTCGGGCCGGATGTAGCAGCCGATGTCGCTGTCGGAGACCACGGTGCCGAGCGACTCGAAGTCGAAGCCCGCCGGCGCCGGGACGTGGACGACCTCCTGGCGGAGCGGCTTCGTCCCGATGGTCATGTCGTCGAGGGCGCCGGCCATGCCGTTGACGACGGCGGAGTGGGGGCCGGCGACGTTGACCACGACGGGTGAGGCGATTTCCGTCCCGTCATCGAGCTTCACGCCGCGGATGCGACCGGCCTGCGTTCGAATCTCCACCACCTCGCGCCCGAACCGGAACTCCGAGCCCTTCGCCTCCGCCGCGCGCTGCAGGTTGTGGGTGGAAAGCTGCGGATCGGAGATGTAGCCGGCGGTCGGCCAGAACACGCCGCCGGCAAGCTCGCCCCCGCTCGGCGCGCCGAACCCCTCGTCGCCCATCAGGCGGGGCGGCCCGTAGCGGCGTGTGTCGTAGATCGGGAGCTTGTCGCGGATCGTCGCGGCGTCCCACGCCTCGAACGGAATGCCCAGCTCTCTCGACAGGCGGATGTGCTTCGCGAGGTGGCCGTTGAGTTCGGTCTGCATCACCAGGCAGCCGCACTCGATGAATTTCGCGAGCCCGCGTTCGTCGTCCGCCTCCAGGTACTTCGCCCACTCGTGCCAGTAGTGATACCCCTCCCACGCGAGCGCGATGCCGTCGAACGTCGAGTAGTGCACCCGGATGATGGCGCACGAGTTCGAGGTCGGTCCGTAGCCGGCGGCCGGATTGCGGTCGACGCTCAGGGTCCGGTACCCGAGCTTCGCGAGCTCGAAGGCGGTGGCGGCGCCGATGATTCCGGCCCCGATGATGAGGGCGTCGTACTGGTGGTGCGTGCTCGACATGGTGTCTCCCGCGAAATGTGTGGATTTGTCCATGGCCGGAACCGGCCGATCCGTCTGCCTCTCCGATCCTGTCGCTGATCCCTTCTCTACCCCCGCCATTCACCGCCGGGCATGATGCGGCGCATGAATCGATCGAACGCAGGAACGGTGAAATCGGTGTCACCGTGGGCGGCGCTCCACACCATGCCCTTGGCGATCAGTTGCGCGCGGGTCGGGCCAAGGGCACTGACCTTCCGTCCGAGCATCCGGGCGATCTCCCCCGAGCGGTGGGGGCCGGAACCAAGCTCGGCCATGGCCCGCAGATAGCGTTTCTGGGCCAGAGTCAGTCGGTCGAAGCGGGCGCGAAAGAATCCGGCATCCAGGGAGGTTGTCACTTCGGCCGATGCGCGGGCAACGTCGGTGGCGTCGATCGGCGAGCACTCCGCGACATCCCAGACGTTCTTGCCCCATTCCTGCAGAAAATACGGATAACCCCCAGCCTCCTCCACGATAACCCGCAGTGCGTCGGGGGTGATGTCGGCTCCGCGCGCCCGGACGGGCTTCGCGATGGCGTCTCCGGATGCCCCCGGGTCGAGCGGACCGATCTCCCGGAACTCGAACAGCCGTTCCGCATAGGTCTTCGCTTCCGCCGCCTGCGCCCGAAGTTGCGGCAGTCCGGCGGCGACGAGAAGAATCGGCAGTCGTCGCTGCGCAGCACGGTGCAGGGCGGCGCTCAACGCGGCAAGTTCCGCCTTGGGGACGTACTGCATCTCGTCGACGATGATGATCAGGGCCGTGCCCGATCCGGATGCCGCCGCACCGACTTCCCCGAACAGGGCGACGAGATCGAGTTCCAGATCTCCGCTGTCCGCAACTCCCGGCTCACCCGGCACGTCGATCCCCAGCTCGAAATCTCCGTACTTCACCCGGATGGCCGACGTGAATCCGGCGAGCACCCGCAGGGCGCGGGATGCCAGGTCCCGCCCGTGTTGCTGGCGGGACAGCCGCAGCAGCGTCCGGTGCAACTCTGCCGCCAGCAGTGCCGGCAAGGCGCCTCGATCCGTAGCCTCGATCATCACCGTGGCGAGTCCGGCCCCTTGCGCCTCGTCATGCACACGGTCGAGCAGGACGGTCTTGCCGACACCACGCAGTCCCAGCAGCAACACGCTTCTGGCCGCCAGGAGACGGCGCGTTCTCTCCGCGGCAATGCGAATGGATTCAAGCAATGCGTCGCGCCCCGCGAGCTCCGGGGGCGGCGTGCCTGCGCCGGGGGCAAATGGATTGTCCAGCGGAGTCATGCGTTGTTTATATCAAAATTACATGGTTTATGTACTAGTGATAAATACTCTAATTTCGGTATAACTCAGGCCTCCGGCCTCGGAACATCCGACAGGGAGACTTCGCGAGAATACGGGCCAGGGAATGACCGGGTGCGGATCGGCAGTGCCGGACGTGGGTGCCCGGAATGCGTTGATCGGATATCTCGCAGTCGCGACAATCTCCGAGCGAGTGCAATTCTGCCCATCAGCGTCGATGATGATTCCCGTGTTCCGGAGACGAGCATGATGTTGGAACTTCGACTTTATCGAAGGCGCTGGCGAAGGTGCCGGGCGGGCCTGATGGGCGTCGTGTTCGGTCTGCTCGCCGGGTGGTTCGGGCCGGTTGCCTCCGGGGCGGAAAGGGTGCAGGTCGGCATCGTGATCGACGGGGACGGGCCCTTCCGGCAGCAAACCATCGATCTCTTCACGGACGAGATCTCCGAGCTGACCGCCGGGGAGTTCGACGTCCGCTTCGATGACGCCATGACTCTGGACGGCGGGTGGTCGGTCGAAGGGATCGAGGAGGCTCTGCGCACCCTGCACGGCAACCCCGAGGTCGATATCGTGCTGGCGCTCGGTTTCGTCTCCAGCACCGTGGCCGCACGGATGCCGGAACATCCCAAGCCGACGTTCGCGCCCTTGGCCCTGGATCCGGATCTGGCCGCGCTGCCTCGTTCCGGCGGAACCAGCGGGGTCGCCAATCTCAACTATCTCGCGGCGGAAGTCCGGTTCGCGGACGATCTGCGGGCGTTTCGGGAGATCGCCCGCTTTGACCGGCTGGCGGCGCTGATGGACAAGTCCATGGACGATGCCGTGCCCGAGCTGGTGGGCGGGGTCAGAGAGCTGGCCGCGGGCCTCGGCATCGAGCTTGTCTTCATTCTCCAGGAAGATTCCGCCGACGACCTGGTGGCACGGATCCCCGGTGACATCGACGCAGTCATGCTGGGACCCCTGCCCCGGACGGGCCGGTCCGGGACCACGCAACTCATCGAAGACCTGACGGTCCGTGGACTGCCCAGCTTCAGCCTGATCGGCGCCGCTGCGGTCCGGCAAGGGGCGCTCGCGGCGGCGGCCCCGGATACCGACTGGATGCGACTGGCCCGCCGCAATGCGCTCAACGTCCAGGCGGTGTTGCTCGGGGAGAAGGCCGGCGATCATGGCGTGTCGTTCCAGACCAAACGCCAGCTCACGATCAACATGGAAACCGCCGGCCGGCTCGGCATCTCGCCCCGGTTCGATGTGCTCGCCACCGCAACCCTGCTCAACGAGGATACGGTGCCGGAAGACCATCGGTGGAGCCTGTCCTCGGTGGCGAAGGAGGCGCTGAAGGCCAACCTGAGCATTCGCGCGGGGATGGCGGGACTGGCGGTGGACGCCGAACGGGAGGCCGAGGCGAGATCGCGCCTCCGGCCGCAGGTCCGCACCTCGCTCGGGGTGACGCAGTTGAACGACGATTCACCGTCGGTTCTGGCGGGCGGGGTGGCGGAGCGGACCTCGACCGCGCAGTTGCAGCTCAGCCAGGTGCTCTATTCGGAGGCGGCCCGGGCGGCCGTCGAGGTGGAACACCATCGGCAGCAGGCGCGCATGGCGGCGCAACGGGCGCTGGAGCTCGACGTGGTGCAGTCGGCCACTACCGGGTTTCTCCAGGTCCTGAAGGCGCAGACCGCGGTCGACATCCGCCGGCGGGCGCTGGAACTCGCTCGCACCAACCTGGACCTGGCCCGGGACCGCGTGCAGCTCGGCACCTCCAGCGCATCGGATGTCTACCGCTGGGAGAGCGAGACGGCCTCGGCGCGGCGAGCCCTGCTGGCGACCCGGGCCTCCCGGGAACAGGCGATGGACGCTCTGAACCACCTGCTGCATCGCCCGATCGAAGAGCGGTTCTCGACCGAGCCGGCCAGCCTGACCGACCCTTCGCTACTGGTGAGCCGGAGCAATCTGCTGTCGCTGATCGACAACCAGCGGGCGGTGGACGCGATGGGGACCATCTTCCTGGCCGAGGGTCTGGCCAACGCGCCGGAGCTGCGGACGATCGCTGCCAGCATCGCGGCAGCCGAGCGGCAGGTCCAATCCAGCCGAAGGTCCCGGTGGAGCCCCGAGCTGAACCTGTCCGGCCAGGTCGGCCGCGTGCTGGGAGAACACGGCCGGGCGATCGGCTCGTCCGAGGGACAGAACGACTGGCAGGTCACCCTCAATCTCTCCCTGCCCCTCTACCTCGGCGGACAACGGCGGTCCGACATCGACCGGGGGGTGTCCACCCTGCGGCAGTTGGAGCTGCAAAGGCTGGCCGAGCAGCAACGCATCGAACAGGACGTCCGGTTCGGGCTGCATGCGGTGCAAGCCAGTTACGCCGCCATCGATCTCGCAGCCCGGGCGGCGGATGCCGCCCGGGAGAACTTCGCACTGATCCAGGCCAACTACCGTGGCGGCACGGTGCCCATCATGGGCTTTCTGGATGCCAGGGACGCCTTTCTGGACGCGGATCGGGCCGCCACCGATGCGGTCTACGACTTCATGATCGACCTGATGCGTCTGCAGCGCGCCTCGGGGGCCTTCGACTTCTTCCTCGATACCGTGTCCATGGATGCGATGGCGGAGCGCATTCGACAGAGGGTGGCCGGCGGTTCCCATTGACGATTCCCGGCCTCGACTCGTTCGTGTCTCCGCGTACCATGGTGGCCGGGAGACCTCGCGCGGTCCGATTCCGAGAACCATGATGCGATCGAAACTGGCGTTTTCCTGCCCCGGCGTCACACCGAAGCCGCGGCCCTCGCATTGCGGTGCGCGGTTCCGCGGCATCGGGGGGCTCGCGTTGCTGGCGCTGCTGGCCGGGTGCGGCGAGGAAACATCATCGCCGGAGCCCCCTCTGCGCACGGTCCGTCATGTCACGGTGACGTCGGAGCCGGGTCGCCGGATCCGCTCCTTCAGCGGTGTGTCCCGCGCCGCCCGGCAGGCCAGCCTGAGCTTCAAGGTCGGCGGCACCATCAGCGGGCTGGATGCGGTGGTCGGAGGCAGGGTCCGCGAGGGGCAGATCATCGCCCGACTGGATCCGTCGGGCTTCCGGCTCCAGTTGCAGCAGGCGGAGGCGGAGGCGCTGCGGGCCGAGGCGGAACGGCGAAACGCGGCCGTGAACTACGAGCGGATCAAGGGGTTGTACGAGACCCGGAGCGCCTCCCGCACGGAGCTCGATGCGGCCCGGGCCGCGTCGGAGTCCACGAACGCTCTGGTGAGCGCCGCCGCCCGGGCCGTGGAGCTGGCGAAGCTCAACCTGTCCTACACCAGTCTCGGAGCCGGGCAGGGCTGTTCGGTGGTGGAGGTCGTCGCCGATGTCGGGGAGAACGTCGGCGCCGGACAGCCGGTGGTGGAGGTCAACTGCGGAGAACACCTGGAGATCGCGATCACCGTCCCGGAGACGCTTATCGCGAGCTTCAGCCCGGGGCTGCCCGGGGAGATCACCTTCGACGCGCTGCCGGGCCGGACCTTGCCGGGCGTGGTCTCGGAGGTGGGCGTCGCCGCTACCGGCGCCGCGTTTCCGGTCACCGTGCGCATGGAGGGCACCGGGGAGGTGCGTTCCGGCCTCGCCGCACAGGTGGACTTCGCCTTCGAGCGTGGTGAGTCGACCATGGTGCTGCCCGCGGCATCGGTCGCGGAAGACGAACGGGGGCGCTTCGTCTACATGCTGGTCGACGGCGACGAGGCCGGCGTAGGCGTGATCCGGCGCGTGGCGGTCGAGGTGGGAGAGCTGACGTCACGGGGTCTGGAGGTGGTCTCGGGCGTCGCCTCCGGCGACCGGGTGGTCACGGCCGGCATCTCCGTCATCCGGGATGGCATGAAGGTCAGGGTCGACTGACCGGTTCCGTCATGACGAGCGTCACGGGCTCGGCCATCCGGCATCACGCCGTCGTCTACACGCTGGCGGCGCTGGTGGTGATCTATGGCGTCATCGCCTACTTCAACCTGCCCAAGCAGCAGGACCCGGGATTCACCATCCGGGCGGCGGTGATCACCACCCGGTTCCCCGGCGCCAGTCCGCTCCGGGTGGAGCAGCTCGTCACGGATCGGATCGAGCAGGCCATCCAGGAGATTCCGGCCCTCGACAACGTCGTCAGCGAATCCCGCCCGGGGCTTTCCTGGGTGACCGCCAACTTCAAGGAAAGCTACACCGACATGCGGCCTATCTTCGATGACCTGCGCCGCAAGGTGGAGGCGGTCGACGATCTGCCCGAGAGTGCTCACGCCCCGGTGGTGAACGACGAGTACGGCGACGTCTTCGGCAGTGTGTACGCGCTCACTGGGGAAGGGTTCAGCCACGGCGAGCTCGGCGACATCGCCAAGGAGATCCGCGACCGCCTGCTGCATCTCGACGATGTGGCCAAGGTGACCCTCCAGGGGATCCAGGAGGAGGAGATCTTCGTCGAGTACAACATGGCGCGGCTGCGCGAGATCGGGATGTCGCCGCGACAGCTTTCCGCCGTCCTGTCCGGCATCAACATCGTCCGCGGCGGCGGACAGGTGGTGACCGGGCGGGAGCGGATCGCGCTGGAACCGTCCGGCAATTTCGAATCCATCGAAGACCTGCGCAGGACCGTCATCCAGATCCCCGGCCGCGACCGGATCGTCCACCTGGAAGACATCGTGGACATCTACCGGGACTATGTGGACCCGCCCTCCGGGCTCGCGCGGTTCAACGGACGCGACGCCATCATCCTGTCGGTGTCGCTGCGCGAGGGGGGCAACATTCTGGCCCTCGGCCAGACCCTGAAGCAGGAGATTCCCCATCTCGAGGCCGCCTATCCCCTCGGTATCCGGCTGACTCCGGTGTACCTGGAATCCACCGTGGTGGACACCGGAGTCGGCAATTTCCTCGCGAACCTGCTTCAGGCCATCGGCATCGTGGTGGTGGTGATGCTGCTGTTTCTCGGCCTGCGCACGGGGCTGATCGTCGGGATGCTGGTGCCGGCGACCATCTTCGCCACGCTGGCGACGATGAGCGTGCTCGACATCACCATCAACCAGATTTCCCTGGCGGCGCTGATCATCTCCCTGGGGTTGCTGGTGGACAATGCCGTGGTCGTCGCGGAGTCCATTCTGGTGCGCCGCGGGCGGGGCGAGAGCGCCATCGAGGCGGCCGAGGCCGCGGGCCGGGAGATGGCGGTTCCGCTGCTGACCTCGTCCCTGACCACCGCCGCGGCCTTCCTGCCGATCTTCCTCGCGGAGTCGGCGCTGGGGGAGTACACCGCGGACATCTTCAAGGTGGTCGCCATCGCGCTTCTGTCGTCCTGGCTGCTGGCGTTGTCCCTGATCCCGCTGCTCACCATCGTTTTTCTGCGGATCCGCCGCGAGCCCGGGCCGTCCGCGGACCGGTCTTCGATGCTCCATCGTGCGTACGACCGCCTGCTCGTCCTGTCCCTGAAGAACCGGGTGGTGTTTCTCGCCCTGACCGTCGGTGTCTTCGCCAGCGCGGTCTGGGTGCTCCAGTGGGTGCCCAAGGTGTTCATCCCCCCGAAGATCGATCCGATCGTCAACGGCACCATGCAGCTTCCCCGGGGCACCGCGATCGAGCACACCGCGCGGGTCATGTCCGACATCGACCGCTTCATCGCCGAAGAGTTGATGCTCGAGAACGAAGATCGGGCCGGCGCCGGCCGGCCCGACGGCGTCATCGTCAACTGGAGTGCCTGGATCGGGCAGAGCGCTCCCCGCTACACCCTGGGCCTGAATCCCGGCTCCACCGACCCGGGGGTCGTGAACCTGCTGATCAACACCACCGATCGAGAGGTGATTCCGCCGACCATCGCCCGGATTCTGTCCTACGCCCGCGAACGGCATCCCGACCTCGACGTCCAGCTTCGCAAGATCGAGAACGGGGTGCCGATTCCGTACCCGGTCGAAGTCCGGGTCGGGGGAGAGGATGTCGACCGGATCTACGCGCTGATCGCTCCGATCCGGAGCTGGCTGCTCGCGCATCCCGGTGTGGACGCGGTGAAGGACGACTGGGGATTGCGGACCAAGAAGCTGCTGATCAACGTGGACCAGGAACGGGCGCTGCGGGCCGGGGTCACCAATGACGATATCGCCGTTTCCCTCCGGTCCAGCCTGTCGGGGATCGAGCTGAGCCGGCTGCGCGAGGCGGACCGCCTGATCCCCATCACGATGCGCTCCGGTCTGACGGACCGGGCGGACATCGACCGGCTGCGGACCATGCCCGTGTACGCACCGGGTGGCGGCACGGTGCCCCTGGAGCAGGTGGCGGACATCGAGCTCGCCTGGCAGCCCGCCATCATCAAGCGTCGGGACCGGAACCGCACCGTTGCAGTGCAGGCCCGCTTGCGGCCGGGGGTCACCGCCACGGACGTCAACCGCGAGTTCATCCCGTGGCTCGAGGCGCAGGCCGCGACCTGGCCCCGCGGATACGACCTTGAAATCGGTGGCGAAGCGGAAACCTCCGGGAACGCCAATGCGGCCATTGGCAAGAAGCTGCCCATCGTCGGCATGATCATCCTGCTGCTGCTGGTCGCCCAGTTCAACAGTCTGCGCAAGCCCGTCATCATCCTGATGACGGTCCCCCTCGGGCTGGTGGGCGTTGCGTACGGGCTGCTGATCACGGGCTCCGTGTTCGGCTTCTTCACCATCCTGGGACTCATTGCGCTGTCCGGCATCGTGATCAACAACGCCATCGTGCTGCTCGACCGGATCGACATCGAGATCGAACAGAACGGTCTTGCGCCGGCCGAGGCCGTGCCCGTCGCCTGCCGTCAGCGCCTGCGCCCCATTCTCCTGACCACCGCCACCACCATCGGCGGCATGATGCCGCTGTGGCTGAGCCATGATCCGATGTTCGAGACGATGGCGGTCAGCATCATGTCCGGTCTGCTGTTCGCCACGCTGCTGACCCTGCTGTTCATCCCTGTCGTCTACACGATCTTCTTCCGGGTTACTATCGCGCCACGCGCGACCGTCCGGTCCGGCCACTCGGGTGAACCGGGGTGAGTGAACCACGAATCATCAAGAAGTATCCCAACCGGCGGCTGTACGACACCAAGGTCAGCCGCTACGTCACCCTCGAGGATGTGCGCCTCCTCGTGCTGCAGGAGATTTCCTTCCAGGTGCGCGACGCCCGCACCAACGAAGACCTCACCCGCAGCATCCTGCTGCAAATCATCATGGAGCGGGAGGCGGACGGTGAGCCCATGTTCAGCGAGCAGGTGCTCGAAAAGATCATCCGTTCCTACGGCGATTCGCTGCAGGGCATGATGGCAAGCTATCTCGAACGCAGCCTGAACCTGTTCATCGAGCAGCAGACGCAGGTTCAGGACCGGATGAAGACGATGATGGACAACGACCCATTGTCGATGATGCGCGAGATGACCGAGCGGAACCTCGCGATCTGGCAGGAGATGCAGGACGGACTCATCCGTGCCGCGACGACTCCGCCGCCCGGACGGCCGACCCGGTCCGGCCGCAAGCGCCCTCTCCCCGGCGACGAGGACCGGGATTGAACCGGAGGTCCATCCTCGAACAATTCGCCATCCGCTTTCTGGTATTCTCGCGTTGTTGCGCCGCAACACATCCGGCCGGGGTGACGCGGGCGCGACGTGACGTCGAACGGGTAAACGCGTGGCGGAGGATGGCGGATGCCGAAACGGGTAGCGCTGGTGACCGGCGGGATCGGAGAGCTTGGTCGGTCGATCTGCGAACGACTGATACGACAGGGTTGCAGGGTGGCGGCGCTCGACGTCGCGCTGATCACGAACGGAGACGGCGGACGGGGCTGGCAGGCGGCGCTCGCGAAAGATGGGCACGACATCATGCTGGTTCCCGGGGATGTGACCGATTTCGACTCGTGTACGCAGGCGGTGGCGGATACGGAATCCCGGATCGGCCCGGTCGACATCCTCGTCAACTGCGCGGGGATTACCCGCGACGCATCGCTCCGCAAGCTCGACAAGAACGAGTGGGATGCGGTGCTCTCCACCAACCTCGACAGTGTCTTCAACGTTACCAAGCAGGTCATCGACGGCATGACGCAGCGCGGATTCGGCCGCATCGTCAACATCTCCTCCCTCAACGGCGTCAAGGGCCAGTTCGGCCAGACCAACTACTCCGCCGCCAAGGCGGGCATGCACGGATTTACCATGGCGCTTGCGCAGGAGGTCGCGCGCAAGGGAGTGACGGTCAACACGGTATCACCGGGATACATGAACACGCGGATGGTCGAGGCGGTGCCGCAGGAAATCCTCGACCGCATCGTGGAGGAGATTCCGGTCGGGCGGCTCGGCGACACCGGCGAGATCGCGGCGCTCGTCGCATTCCTCTGCTCGGACGAAGCCGCCTTCATCACCGGCGCGAACTACAGCATCAACGGTGGACACCACATGCACTAGCCCGCATTCCTCGCTTGCAACTCGAACCGGAGCCATCCAAGCATGAGTGTTTCCCCGATCCTTGCCGAGAACAAGTGAGAAACGCGAGCCAGACTTGAGGAAGCAGACCATGAAGATCAACGTCACCATGGACGTTACCCCGGCCGAGCTCCGGGAGTTCCTCGGCCTGCCAGAGGTGCAGTCGTTGCAGTCGGAGATGATCGAGAAGATCCGCGAGCAGATGCGGGCGGGCGTGGAAGGATTCGACCCGCTCAGCATGATGCGCCCGTTCATCGCCCCGAACCTTCAGAGCATGGAATCGATGCAGCGCGCGTTCTGGAACAGCATGTCGGCGATGGGGCAGGCGGCGGACCCGAAGCGGGAAGGCTGAGCGGCCCGCTACCCTCAGCCCGGAAATTTCACCAGTTCTCGGCAAGGATCGAAGAACCGCTCAAGCCTGAATGGCTCCGGTTCGAGGGCCTGTGAGAAATGCGGCCGAATGCGCGTCTTCTTCATATGCGACTTGACGCGCATTTCTCACCAGTTCTCGGCAAGGATCGAAGAACCGCTCAAGCCTGAATGGCTCCGGTTCGAGGGCCTGTGAGAAAAGCGGCCGAATGCGCGTCTTCTTCATATGCGACTTGACGCGCATTTCTCACCAGTTCTCGGCAAGGATCGAAGAACCGCTCAAGCCTGAATGGCTCCGGTTCGAGGGCCTGTGAGAAATGCGGCCGAATGCGCGTCTTCTTCATATGCGACTCGACGCGCATTTCTCACTTGTTCTCGGCAAGGAGCCGGAGAACCGCTCACGCGTTGGATGACTCCGGTTCGAGGGCTGCGGTGAAATTCCGGGTTAGAACCCCGCTGCGGGGCTTGCCCCCTCGCCCTCCCGAACTTGCCGGGCCAAGCGGGCGGCGATGAAGCAAGCGGCAGTGGACTCGAGGCACGAGGGCTGATCAGCTCCCTGTTCGCGAAAGAGCGGCGCGCGGGGATCAACCCCGCCGAGCCTGAGCGACCAGCCAGGCGGCGATGCCGGGCAGCAGTTCGGCATGCGCCGGGCCGCCGATCAGCAGGTCGTGGTGTCCGCCGGGATGCGCCCGGTTCGACTCCGGGGCGGCGCCCGCCCATGCGGCGAGGGGGGTCGATGCGCCGGGCGGCACGATTCGGTCCTCGCGCGCGAACACGTTCAGCAGGGGGGTGTCGAGCCCCGCCAGCGCATAACGATGACCGTCGATGACCGCGCCGCCATCGGCGGCGAATGCGTCGTCGCGGTAGAGGGCGCGGTAGAGCCCGCGGAACGTCTCTCCGGGAAAGGCGGGGGGAAAGCGGCGGGCCTCCTCGAACCGCGCGATCCGGGCGGCGGCTGCGGCATCCGGGTCGCCCAGCAGGGTGAAGAATCCGCCTCCGCACCAGTGCATCGGCGATGACGCCGCGGCCAGGGTCGCTACGAGCGGACCCGGAACATTGCCGAAGACATCGACGATCCGCTCTCCATCGCAGGCGCGCAGCCACCCCGCGAATCCATCGTCGTCCGCTGTGAACCGGACCGGCGTCGACACGGTGACCAGCGCGCCGGCCTTGCCCGGATACCGCAGACAGTAGAGCAGGGCGAGCAGCCCGCCGTGGAAGTGGCCGGCGAGCGCGGGGGGCCGACCGTTCGCGGCTTCGCGCATCGCATCGACC
Organism: Thiotrichales bacterium; assembly: GCA_026709935.1. GTDB lineage: Bacteria > Pseudomonadota > Gammaproteobacteria > HK1 > HK1 > HK1. The sequence goes on along the minus strand of JAPOSC010000042.1, from coordinate 4,235 downwards.
ACGCGATCGATGCGTTCGAGCTGGTCCGCCACGGTGCGCCGCCGATCCGTCTCGTCGCCGCGGCCCCAGTCAAGCCGCCAGGCTTCGACCCCGTGCCGCGCCAGGGTGCGCACGACCGAGCGCTCCGGGTCGAGGTCGAACAGGCGCGAGTCGGCGGCGAATCCGGGGACCACCAGCACGGAGGCCAGTACGGAGGCGCGAGACTGCCCCGCGGCCGGAAATGCGGTCAGGGTGACGTTGCCGTCGCGCAGAACCGGTTTCGCCGGTGGCATCGAGCCCCCGAGTGCGTCACGTCCGAACGGCGGTGGCGAGTCGAGGGCGCGGGCGATCTCCGATGCGGCGGCGGGGTCGCGCTCCAGCCAGTCGAGCACCGCGGCGGCGGCCGCGCGCCGGACGCGGTCGAATTCGGGAGTCGACCAGAACCCCCGGAATGCGTCGTCGATGCTTCCTGCGAGTGCGTCGTAGTCCGGGCCCGCCCCGGCACCCGCGACCCCGGCCGACGGATCGGCGCCGACCATCGAGCGCATTGCCTGTCCGGCGCCCTCGCCGCACAGGCGGGCGAGATCGGCCACCGCGCGGGCCGCGTCCTGCGAATGCGCGGTCGGGACCACCTCGCGCAGCGCCACCGCGAACGGCTCGATCCACGATCCGAGCGCGGCAGAAAACGCCGCGCCGAGGCCGCCGAACCGTTGCTGAACGTGGGCGTCCCGGACGACTCCGTCAACCGCGGCGAGGAGCGACTCCATGCGGGCCACCGGGGTCGAACCGATCGGCGCCTCCTGGTCAGGGGAGCGAGTCATGGACTTCTCCGCTCCCCGGCATCCGGTTCCTTCGGACTACCGGCTCAACCGGTTCTCGATGATGTCGTCGACCACCGCCGGCTCGGCCAGGGTGGAGGTATCGCCGAGGTTGTCGATCTCGTTCGCGGCCACCTTGCGCAGGATGCGGCGCATGATCTTGCCCGAGCGGGTCTTCGGCAGCCCCGGTGCGAACTGGATGACGTCGGGCGACGCGATGGGGCCGATCTCCTTGCGTACCAGCCCCACCAGTTCCTTCTTCAGCGCATCGGTGCCCTCGACCCCGGCGTTCAGCGTCACGTAGGCGTAGATCCCCTGGCCCTTGATGTCGTGCGGACAGCCGACCACCGCCGCCTCCGCCACCGTCGCGTGCAGCACCAGTGCGCTCTCGACCTCCGCCGTGCCCATCCGGTGCCCGGACACGTTGATCACGTCGTCCACGCGACCGGTGATCCAGTAGTACCCGTCCTCGTCGCGGCGCGCCCCGTCGCCGGTCATGTACATCCCCGGGAAGGTGGAGAAATAGGTCTGGATGAAGCGTTCGTGGTCGCCGAACACCGTGCGCATCTGCCCCGGCCAGCTCCGCTTGATGCACAGCGCCCCTTCCGTCGCGCCCTCGAGCTCGTGGCCCTCGGGGTCGACGAGGACCGGCTCGATGCCGAACAGCGGCCGGGTGGCGGAGCCGGGCTTGAGCCGGGTGCAGCCCGGAAGCGGGGTGATCATCACGCCGCCGGTCTCGGTCTGCCACCAGGTGTCGACGATGGGGCAGCGTGCGTCGCCCACCACGTGGTAGTACCACTCCCACGCCTCGGGGTTGATGGGCTCGCCCACCGAGCCGAGGATGCGCAGGCTCGCGCGGCGGGTGCGCTTCACGAAGTCGTCGCCCTGGCCCATGAGCGCGCGGATCGCGGTCGGCGCGGTGTAGAAGAGGTTCACCTGGTACTTGTCGCAGATCTGCCAGAAGCGGCTGAAGTCCGGGTAGTTCGGCACTCCCTCGAACATCACCGTGGTGGCGCCGTTCGACAGCGGCGAGTACACGACGTACGAGTGTCCCGTGACCCACCCGACATCCGCGGTGCACCAGAAGATGTCGCCCTCGTGGTAGTCGAAGACGTACTTGAAGGTCAGCGTGGTGTAGAGCAGGTAGCCCGCCTGGTTGTGCTGCACGCCCTTCGGCTTGCCGGTGGAGCCTGAGGTGTAGAGGATGAACAGCGGGTCCTCGGCGTCGAGCGCCTCCGCCGGGCAGTCGGGCGAGGCGTCCGCCATCACCTCGTGGTACCAGAGGTCGCGGCCGTCGCGCCACGGCACGTCGTTGCCGGTGCGGCGCACCACGATGCAGGTGTGCGTGTTCGGGCACACCTCCAGCGCCGTCTGGGTGTTCTTCTTCAGCGGCACGTTGCGGCCGCCGCGCGGCCCCTCGTCGGCGGTGATCACCACCCGGCAGTCGGAGTCGAGAATGCGGTCGCGCAGCGCGTCCGGAGAGAACCCGCCGAACACCACGGAGTGCACCGCGCCGATCCGCGCGCAGGCGAGCATCGCCACCGCCGCCTCCGGCACCATCGGCATGTAGATGCAGACCCGGTCGCCCCTCTCGACGCCTTTCGACTTCAGCACGTTGGCGAACTTGCAGACCTCGGTGTGCAGCTCGCGGAAGGTGAGACGGCGCTCCTCGCCGGGTTCGTCGCCCTCCCAGAGGATCGCCGTCTTGTCGCCGCGTTCCTCGAGGTGCCGGTCGAGGCAGTTGTACGCGACGTTGACCTTCGCGCCGTCGAACCAGCGGATGCGCACGTCGCCGTCGAAGGTCCAGTCCGTGACGCGGTCCCACTTGCGGAACCAGTGGATGTGTTCGTCCGCCATGTCCGCCCAGAACCCGTCCGGATCCTCGATCGAGCGCCGGTACATGGCCTGGTAGGCCGCTTCGTCGATGAGTGCGCGCTCCGCCGCATGCGGCAGCACGTCGTAGATGCTGGAATCGGACATGTTTCCTCCTGGAGCCCCTGCTCTCGGTCGAAGTCGGTACGGCGGGAATCCTACTTCAAGGCGGTGATGTAGGTAATCCAGCCGGGATCGGCCTCGCCGTGCTCGGCCGGCGTGAACACCCCGTTGCCCTCGCCGGTGCGCCGGTCGGCGCCTTGCCAGTACACCGTCACCTCCCGGAAGCCGGCTTCCTCGAGGACCTCGCGGATTTCGGGCAGGGTCCACAGCCGCCACTCGTAGATGAACGCGTCCTCGATGCGGGAGCCGTCGGGAAAGCGGAAGTGGATGTGACAGCGATTGCGGCCGGTGATGGGGTCGTACCACGCCTGATCCCAGACGTAGGTGAAGCCGTCGTTCTTCGTCGTCTCCTGCATCTCCCGGAAGGCGTCGTACCCGCCGTAGGCATCGAGGAAGAACACACCGTCGTCGACCAGCGCGCTGTGCACCCGCTCGAAGTAGCCGCGCAACGCGTCGCGGGTTTGCAGCACCCAGTAGCTGAAGTTCATGGCGAGCACCGCGTCCATGCCGTCGCGGTCCACCTCCAGCACGTCGGCGTGCACCAGCTCGATTCGCCACGCGGATCGTCCGAGTGGCTCGACGTTGTGCCTTCGCCCCCATTCGAGGACCCCGGCGTCGATGTCCACGGCCGTGGCCCGGTTTGTCCGCCGGCGCCGGATCCACTCGCAGGCCGCGTTGGCGGTGCCACAGAAGTCTTCGCGCAGGCGCCTGGCCTTGCGTCGCCGAAGCTGCGTGAACGTCTCGTCGACGAAGTCGATCTCCGCCTCCACGCACTGCACCGCCTGCTGGTAGAGGGCGTGGATGTCGGCCTTCGAGGCCATCGTGTCGCCGCGCTGGCGGGGCGTGCGCTGCCGAGGCATGAGCGGGTTCGTGGTGGTGGGGCGGGCCAACCCGAAGATTTCACCCAAATTTTCGGGTTGGCTGCGAGGCCGGGAACCTTGCCCATGCGTCCGGAACCGGTCAACCCCGGGGTTACGCCCGGTGATTGCGCCTGGGGGTTGTGCTGACGTGAACCGGAACCGCAAGGCAGCCGGGCCCTCTGCATCGAGCCGTGCGCCTACACACGGGGTGCCTCAGTGCCATAGTGCGGCCACCCGCCGCCATGCACCCTGTCCCTTCGTATCCGTGGCCCGCGTCCGCCACAACCTGTACGGCCGCTATCGGGCCGCTGCTGTACCGCCAACACGCCGTGCGATCGCCATTTGGGACCGGAGCATGCCCGTGGTACCGTCATCCGCACCATTCACCCCGCCGGCCGTGGTGCCGTCACCGCCACGCCGGTGCGAGAGGTATTCCGATGCAAGGACCCTTCGCACCCTCCGCCGATGCCTCCAGCGTTCCCGTCACCGACGCCCGTGTCCCCCCTGTCACCGCTCCTCCGGCCGCGGTTGACTACCCGAGCTCGGACGGCAAGCCGTTGGCCGAGAACGACCCCCAGCTCCA
>JAPOSC010000072.1 GCA_026709935.1 Thiotrichales bacterium | reverse complement strand
GCCGCCGCACGCCAGATCGCCGAGGCACGAGTCGCGGAGCTGGAGGCGCGTCTGGGTGCCCGCCGCTGAGCATACCCATTCCGCACGGGGTGGTATCTGATGGTCTCTCGTTGGCCATGGACATTCCCCGCAGACTTCGGACATTGGCCACTCATGCCGGTATCTCAAGTCGCCTTGCCGCACTCCTCGGTCGACAGCCGACATCAGGGAAGGCACCGCAGTTGTCCAATGGCAACGACGTTCACCATCAGAATGGCGAATCTCGGGTGGTGAGTCTCGACCTTGACGGACCGTTCTTGTACGTATTTGATCTGTACATCGGTTCGAATCCTTGGAGGCGTTGATGCCGGCCACCCCCGTCGTCTCCCGCACTGACCGAATGGAGTTACGGGCGACCAGGGAGGAAAAACGCCTCCCGGTTGCTGCTGTCCCTGAGAGCCTGGACGTCACCAGCTTCATGCGGTCGACCGGGGTCCAGGCGTGATCTGGTTCCTTGCCATGCTCGCCCTGCTCGTGCTCGCGGGTCTGGGCGTTCTCTTCCTCAACCGCTACTACCGCAAGGCGACCCGCGAAGGGGCGCTGGTGCGTACCGGTCTCGGCGGGCAGCGAGTGGTGCTCGACGGAGGCTGTCTCGCGCTTCCGTTCCTGCACAAGGTCTCCGAGGTCAACATGCGCACCTCGAAGATCGAGATCCAGCGGATCGGGCCGGAGTCGGTGATCACCAGGGATCGTCTGCGCGTCGATGTCGGCGCGGAGTTCCACGTCCGGGTCGAGGCGACCGAAGAAGGGGTCGCGACGGCCGCCCAGGCGCTGGCCGGCAAGACCTTCCGCGCGTCCGATCTCGCGGAGACGCTGGAAGGGAAGCTCGTAAACGCGGTGCTCTCGGTCGCGGCCGGCTACAGCATGGAGAGCCTGCAGGACGAGCGCGCGAAGTACACCGACGAGGTGAGTCGGATGCTGGCGCAGGATCTCGGCCAGAACGGCCTCCGGCTCGAATCGGTCTCCCTGACCCGGCTGGACCAGACTCCGTTTCACGCGCTCGACGAGAACAACGCCTTCAACGCGCTCGGCATGCGGCGTCTCGCCGAGATCATCGCGACCAACAAGAAGGAACGGGCGGTGATCGAATCGGACGCCGAGGTCTCGGTGCATCAGAGCCAGCTCGACGCCACCAAGCGCCGGCTCCTTCTCTCTCAGGAGGAAGAGGAGGCGACGATCGCCCAGCAGCGCGAGATCGAGACCGCGCGGGCCGCGAGTCAGGCCGACATCGCGGAACAGCAATCGGCGTCGGAGCGCCGCCGCGAGGCGGCCCGGATCGCGCGCGAGCGCGAGGTGCGCCAAGCCGAGATCGCGCGGGATCGGGAGCTGCGCCGCCAGGAGCTCGAATCCGAGCTTTCGACGGAGACCGTGAAGGTCGACAACGCGGTGGCGCTGGCCGCACGGCGCATCGAGCAGGCGGCGGCCGAAAGTGAGGCGCACACCGCGCGCGCCCGCGAAGTCGACGCCGAGGAACAGGTGCAGACCGCGCGCGAGCGCGCCGCCGCCGAGCGCGAGAAGGTGCTCGCGCTCATCCGCGCGGTGGAGCAGTCGGAGGTGGACGACACCCGGGTGCGGAGCGAAGCCGGCACTCTGGTCTCGATGGCCGAGGCCCAGGCCCGGGCCACCCTCGCGCGGGCGAATGCCGAAAAGGACGAACTGCTCGCCCGAGCCCGGGGCACCGCGGCCCTCATCGAGGCGGAGAACACGCAGAGCCCCGAGCTCATCGGCCTCAAGCTCGCCCGGGCCCGTATCGAGGCGCTGCCCGGCATCGTCGAGAAGATGATGAAGCCGGCCGAGAAGATCGAGTCAATCCGCGTCAACCACATCACCGGCATCGGTTCGGGCGCAAGCGAAGGGGGCGACCGGTCCAGTGGTGACGGCGGGGCGGTGAACCAGGTCGTCGACGGGATGCTGAAGCTCGCACTCCAGCTCCCGGCCGTGAAGAAGCTGGGCGAGGAGGTCGGACTCGACATCGGCAGCGGGATGCGGGGGCTGAGCGACTCGCTCGAGGCAGGGTCCGGCGGCGACAAGGACGACGGAAATCCGTCCGGCGAGGGGCAATGACCAGCCCGCATTTCCCCCGACCCACGGAACTGCGTTGGACATGAGCTGAACACCAGTGCGGGATACCCCCTGCCCGCAGGACAACTGACCAACCGGAGGAGCAGTCATGACCCTTACTCGCAGAAACTTCCTTGCCGGCGCTTCCGCCGCCGTGCTGGCCGGTCCCGCCATCATCGGTCGTGCGCAAGCCGCCGATCCCATCAGGTTCGTGAGCATCCTCGACCAGTCGGGCGGGCTCGACATCTACGGCAAGCCGATGGTCGACACCACCCGCATGGCGGTGGACGAGATCAATGCGGCGGGCGGGCTGCTCGGCCGGGAGGTCGAACTCAAGGTTTACGATCCCCAGTCGAGCATCCAGTTCTACACCCAGTACGCGACGCAGGCGGCGGTCGGCGACAAGGCCGACGTCGTGCACGCCGGCATCACCTCCGCCTCGCGCGAGGCGATCCGGCCGACCTTCTCGCGGTACCAGACCCTCTACTTCTACAACGTGCAGTACGAGGGCGGGGTGTGCGATCTCAACAATTTCTGCACCGGCTCCACCCCCGCGCAGACCGTGGAGAAGCTCGTGCCCCATACCATGAACAAATGGGGCAAGAAGGTGTACATCGTGGCCGCGGACTACAACTACGGCCAGATCACCGCCCAGTGGGTGCGGAAGTTCGTCGCGGACAACGGCGGGGAAACGGTGGAGACGGAATTCTTCCCCCTCGACGTCACCAACTTCGGTCCCACCATCAAGAAGATCCAGGCCGCGAAGCCGGACATGGTGATGTCCGCGCTGGTGGGCGGCGCCCATGTCTCGTTCTACCGGCAGTATGCGGCGGCCGGCATGAACCGGAATGTACCCATCGCCTCGACCACGTTCGGGGTCGGGAACGAGCACAAGCTCATCTCCGCCGCGGAAGGCGACGGCATGATCTGTGCCTACTCCTACTTCGAGGAGATCGACACCCCCGCCAACCGGGACTTCGTGGCCCGTTTCAAGGCGCACCGGGGGGAGGGCGCTCCGGGGCTCAACGAGCTTGCGACGCGGTCCTACGAGGGGGCCTGGCTGTGGGCGGAGGCAGTGAAGCAGGCAGGTACGGCGGAGCGGATGCCGGTCATCGAGGCGCTGCGCGCGGGCCTCTCCTACAACGGCCCCTCCGGGCGGGTCACGATCGATCCGAAGACCAACCACGCCCGGCAGAACGTGTACCTCGCGGAGCTGAAGAACCAGACGTTCGACATCCTCGAGGTCCACGAGGATCAGCCACCGGCGGACACCCTGCTGGTCTGCGACCTGGTGGCCGACCCGAACCAGTCGGTGTTCATGTTCGAGAACGGACTGGAGGCGGCCGGAATCGAGATGTAGGCCATTGTCCGATGGACCTGGTTGCTGCATTCGGGCTGCAGATCCTCTACGGGATCGCCAACCTGGCGCTCATCAGCCTCGGGTTGGCGATCATTTTCGGCATGATGCGGGTCATCAACCTCGCCCATGGCGAGTTCATCATGCTGGGCGGCTACACCGTGGTGGTCGCGACGAACGCCGGGGTCGACATCTGGGTCGCGATGCTGATTCTCGCGCCTCTGGTGGTAGGGGTGATCGGGGTGGTGGTGGAGCGGCTGCTCATCCGCTGGCTCTACGGCCGCATGATCGATACCCTGCTCGCCACCTGGGGTCTGAGCCTGCTCTTCATCGGGCTCGTGACCTCGATCTTCGGGGCTTCCACCGCGACCACCATCTCCCCGCCCCTCGGAGTGCTCACCATCGGTGAGTACACCTCTTCCGCCTACGAGCTGCTGCTCATCGGGATCACCGCGGCGCTCTGCATCGCGGTCTTCGTGGTGCTCAGGGGGACGAAGTTCGGGCTGATCGCACGGGGCACGATGCAGAACGCGGAGATGGCTTCCGCGCTGGGTGTCTCCACCTCGCGGATCTACATGGTGACGTTCGGGGTCGGCGCCGCGATCTCCGGTCTCGCGGGCGGGCTGCTCGCGCCCATCACCGGGGTGCTGCCCACCATCGGGGCGGTGTACATCGCCAAGGCTTTCATCACTGTCATCTCCGGCGGGGCCGCGATTCTCGCCGGCACCGTGTCCGCATCGGCGCTGCTCGGCGGGGTGAACGGCGTGACCGCGTTCCTCACCGGCCCGACCATCGGCGAGGTCGCCCTCCTCCTGACCGCCATCGTGCTGCTGCGGCTGATGCCGCGCGGGATCACCGGCACGATCTTCAAGAAGAGCCTGTGACGCTCACGCGTGACGGGCGGCGTACCCTCGCCATCGCCGGGGCCGGCGTGCTGTTCACGCTCGTCGCGCCGTCGGTGCTGGAGCTGTTCACCATCATCAACCTGACCACCGCAATCGCGCTTGCGGTGCTTGCGCTCAGTCTGGCGCTCGTATGGGGCTACGGCGGAATCCTCTGCTTCGGCCAGACCGCGTTCTTCGGTCTCGGTGCGTATGCCTACACCATCGCGGCGATCAACTTCGGGGGATCGAGCTGGGCGATTCTCGTCGCGGTCCTGGTCGCGGTCGCCTTCGCCGCGATCCTCGGCTACGTCATGTTCTACGGTCGGGTCAGCGACGTGTACCTCGCGGTCATCACCCTGACCGTCTCGCTCATCCTCTACAGCCTCATGCGGCGGACTTCCGGCCCCGACTACCGGATCGGCGATTCCCTGCTCGGTGGCTTCAACGGCATCACGTCGCCGCCGCTCAACCTGCCGTGGGACGCCTCGTCCATCCTGCTCCCCCAGCACGTGTTCCACGTCGCGATGGCCGCGCTGATCGTCGCCTACGTCCTCACGAGCTGGCTCGTTCGCACCCGATTCGGCCGCGTCTGCGTCTCCATCCGGGAGAACGAGCTTCGGGCGGAACTCCTTGGCTACGACGCGCGGCTCTACAAGCTCGGCATCTTCGCGGTCGGGGCGGGCATCGCGGGGCTCGCCGGGGTCCTGTTCTGCAATGGCGTCGGGCGAGTCACACCGGATGTCTTCAACCTCTACAACGCGGCGCTCACCATCATCTGGGTGATCGTCGGGGGGCGGGGAACGCTCATCGGCCCGATTCTCGGCGCGTTCGGACTGTTCTATCTCACTTCCGCGCTCGGGACCCAGTCGACCATCAACAACAACCTGGTGCTGGGTCTCATCCTCGTGGTGTTCGTGCTGGTGGTGCCGAAGGGGGTGGTTCCGACCCTCGCCGAGTGGTTCGCCACCCGGCGTCTGCGCCGCTCGCTCCGCGCGCGCGCGCGGCGGATGCGGGCGCGGCGCTCGCGCGGGGTGGTCGACGGGGCGGTGGCTCACGATGGTGCGAAGGCCGAGCGCGGTGACGTGGTCGGCCCCGTGGTCGGGCGTGGACGAGCGCCATGAGAAGGGGAGAAGTGGTCCTCGAGACGCGCAGCCTCTCCATGCACTTCGGGGGCGTGCGGGCGGTCGACCGGGTGGACTTCGCACTGCGGGAAAAGGAGCTGCGCTGCCTCATCGGCCCCAATGGCGCCGGCAAGTCCACGTTCTTCAAGTGCCTCACCGGGCAGCTCCGCCCGAGCGCGGGCGAGGTGGTCATCCGCGATGTGCATGTGGCCAGCCGGGAGCCGCACGAGATCGCGGCGCTGGGGGTGGGCGTCAAGACGCAGGTGCCGAGCGTCTTCGACGGGCTCGACGTGGAGGAGAACATCTGGCTCTCGGCGCGTCGTCGGCACGGACCTGCCCGCGCGCGGAGCCTGACCGCCGAGACCCTGGAGCGACTCCAGCTCGGCGAGATCCGAAGTGAAATGGTGGGTCGGCTCGCGCACGGGCAGCGCCAGTGGGTGGAACTCGGGATGGTGGTCGCGGCCGAGCCCTGGCTGGTGCTCCTCGACGAGCCCGCCGCCGGCATGACCCATGAGGAGACGGTGCGCACCGCGGAACTCATCCGGGAGATCAACCGGACCGCGACCCTGATCGTGGTGGAGCACGACATGCAGTTCATCCGCATGATCTCGGCCCTGGTGACCCTCTTTCACGAGGGGCGGATCCTGATGGAGGACACCATGGAGGCGATCTCCGCCGACCCGAAAGCCCGCGAGATCTACCTGGGGCACCGGGCATGAGGACTGCACATGATCTCGGCTCTGGCGGTCCTGATGACGCTCTTTCACGAGGGGCGGTCTGCTCGGGGCCAGGATCCGGGCGGGCATCGGCGGGTGGCCCTGTTCCGCGAGAGGCGGACCCTGATGGAGGACGCGACGGAGGCGATCTCTCCGTACCCGACGGCTCGCGAGGTCCATCGAGCGTGAGGCCGACGACATGAGAATCGCACGTTGAGCGTGCTGCTCGCGGTGAAGGCGCTCCGGGCCGGCTACGGAAGGGTGCCGGTCCTGCACGGGGTGGACTTCGAGGTGGCGGACGGCGAGATCGTGGGGGTGCTCGGCCACAACGGCATGGGCAAGACCACGCTGCTGAAGGCGATCATGGGTCTCGTTCCCGCCGCCGGGGGGGTGATCGACTACGCCGGCCTCGACCTCGCCCGCGAGAGGGCGAGCGAGCGGGCCAGGCACGGCATCGGATACGTGCCGCAGGGACGAGGCATCTTCCCCGCCCTGAGCGTGCGCGACAACATTCGCATGGGGCTCGCCGCCCACCATGACGACGAAGAGGAGGCGGTGCGGCGCGTCCTCGCGGAGCTGCCGCGGCTCGAACCCCTGCTGGACCGCGACGGCGGCGCGCTCTCCGGCGGCGAGCAGCAGCTTCTTGCCATCGCCCGCTGCCTCGTCTCCGAGCCCGATCTCATCCTGCTCGACGAGCCGACGGAGGGCATCCAGCCTTCGATCGTCGACCAGATCATCGAATTGCTGCGGGGCCTGAATCGTCAGCGCGGCGTCACCGTGGTGATGGTGGAGCAGAACCTCGACTTCATCACCGCGCTGTCCCACCGGGTGCTGCTGCTGCAAAAGGGCGTGATCGCCGGCGAGGTCAAGGGATCGGACGCGGCCGATCCGGCCCTCATCGAGGAGTTCACCGGCTTCGGGGGCGGGGCGGGAGCGCCGGTGAGCGCTTCGCCCGCGGCGGCAGGAGCGAGGCCGGTGGGCTCGACGGCCGGATCCTCTTCCGCGCCGCATGTCGGCGCCGTGAGGACGCCGGCCCCCGGAGCCGTTCCCGTTCGGGGGGGTTCGGCCCCGACCGCCGTTTCCGAACCGGCGCCGACCGGCGCACCCGAGAGGGCGGCCGGTGCACCGCTCCGCTCATCCCCCGTCCTCAACGAGAGGATTGCCTACATGACCGCCCAACGACCCACCCATGCTCAGCTCAAGCAGATTGTCACCGAACTCGGCATGCACATGTCCGACGCGAGGGTTCAGGAATTTCTCGACGTGATGCAGGGAACGCTTGAGGCCTACGATGTCGTCGACGCGATGCCGGACTACCTGCCGCCGGTGCTGTATCCGCGCACCGCCGGTCACCGCCCCTCGCAAGAGGAGAACCCGCTCAACGCGTGGTACGTGAAGACCGAGGTGCGCGGCGCCCCGCGCGGGCCGCTGCACGGCCGGACGGTCGCGCTGAAGGACAACGTATGCCTCGCCGGGGTGCCGATGATGAATGGTGCATCGACGCTCAAGGGCTATACCCCGGACGTGGATGCGACCATCGTCACCCGGCTGCTCGACGCCGGCGCGACCATCGTCGGCAAGGCCCACTGCGAGTACTTCTGCCTCTCCGGCGGTAGTCACACCAACGCGACGGGGCCGGTGGAGAACCCGCACCGGCGGGGCTACTCGGCGGGCGGTTCGTCGTCGGGCTCGGGCGCCCTCGTCGGTGGCGGCTTCGTCGACATGGCGATCGGCGGGGACCAGGGTGGTTCGATCCGGATCCCGGCGTCGTACTGCGGCTGCTACGGGATGAAGCCGACCCACGGGCTCGTCCCCTACACCGGCGTGATGCCCATCGAGTCGACCATCGACCATACCGGGCCGATGACGCAGAACGTGCTCGACAACGCCGTCATGTTGCAGGCGATTGCGGGGGCGGACGGACTCGACCCGCGCCAGTACCACCCGCAGGTGGACGACTACGCCGCGGCAGTGGGGCGGGGTGTGGGCGGGCTGCGCATCGCGGTGGTGAAGGAGGGTTTCGGCCACGCCGTCTCCGAGCCGGATGTGGACACCAGGGTTCGGGCTGGGGCGGAGACGTTCAGGCGCCTGGGTGCGACGGTCGACGAGGTCTCGATCCCCATCCATCTCCAGAGCCTCGCCATCTGGACGCCGATCGCGCTCGAAGGGCTGACCAACCAGATGATGCACGGCAACGGCATGGGCACCGGCTGGGAGGGCATGTACACCACGTCGCTCCTGGACTTCCATGCCCACTGGCGAAGCCGTGCGGACGAGCTTTCCGACACCCTCAAGATCTCGATGTTCATCGGTCAGTATTACCTGAAGCACCACCGCGGGCACTACTACGCCAAGGCGCAGAACCTCGCCCGGCAGCTCCGCGAGGAGTACGACCGGGTGCTCGGCGCCTACGATCTCCTGCTCATGCCGACCCTGCCGATGAAGGCCACCCCGCTGCCGCCGCGCGACGCCCCGCTTGCGTTGTACTGCCAGCGGGCGTTCGAGATGCTGTCGAACACTGCGTCCTTCGACGTGACCGGTCATCCCGCCATGTCCGTGCCCTGCGGGATGAGCGACGGGTTGCCGGTGGGGATGATGCTGGTGGGGGGGCAGTGGCAGGAGGCGGTCATCTACCGTGCGGCCGCCGCCTTCGAGCGGGCCGGCGACTGGCGTGGGATGTGACAGATTCGCAGGTCTGGCGCAGCGTCATCCGGCATGACATATGGTCTGCGACGCGGGCCGGATGTCGCCGGATGTCGGATGACGCCTGCCGCCGATCGACCTGCGGAACCCCGGGCCCGGGTTGACCGAATACGAATGCGATTGGCGGGGAGGCGATGGTGAATTCCGGATCGAGGGGTCGGGGCATTGCCCCCGTCGATGGTCTCTCCCACGTCAGGGGCTCGACCGACCGTCCGCTCGTCGAGGCGACCCTTCCCGCGTTTCTCGCCGAGGCCGTGCGTCGCCACAGTCAGCGTACCGCAGCGGTGTTTCGAGCCGCCGGCGAGCGCTGGAGCTACGAGCAGCTCGCGCGGCGGGTGGACCGTTTCGCGGCCGGGCTGCTGAGCTTTGGTCTGTACAAGGGAGACCGGATCGGGATCTGGGCACCCAACCGGCCGGAGTGGCTGATCGCCCAGTTCGCCACCGCCCGCGTCGGGCTGATCCTCGTCAACATCAACCCCGCGTATCGGACCGCCGAACTCGAATATGCCCTCAACCGGGTCGGCGCGAAGGCGATCGTCACCGCGCAGCAGTTCAAGACTTCCGCCTATGTCGAGATGATCCGGGAACTTGCCCCGGAGCTCGATCACTGCCGGCCTGGTCACTTGCGCGCTAACCGCCTGCCGAGGCTCCGCACCGTGATCCAGCTCGGTCCCGATCCGTGGCCGGGGTGCTTGAGCTTCGACGAGGTCATGGACCGGGGCGGCGGCGGTCAGCGCTGGCGCCTCAACGCGGTCTCCGAAGGGTTGAGGCCGCACGATCCGATCAACATCCAGTTCACCTCCGGCACCACCGGCGCGCCGAAGGGGGCGACCCTCACCCACCACAACATCGTCAACAACGCGGTATCTTGCGCGCGCGCGATGCGGCTGAAGCCCGGGGAAGCGCTCTGCATACCGGTGCCGCTCTACCACTGTTTCGGCATGGTGCTCGGCAACCTGGCGGCGGTTGCCCGCGGCGTGACCATGGTCTTCCCCGGCGAAGGGTTCGATGCGCGCGAGACGCTCGTCGCGCTGGAGGCCGAGCGCTGCACCGCGGTGCACGGGGTGCCGACGATGTTTGCGGCGATGCTCGATCATCCCGAGTTCCCGCGCTTCGACCTCTCCGCCATGCGCACCGGAATCATGGCCGGCGCCCCCTGTCCGGTGTCGCTGATGCATCGCGTGGTGTGCGACATGCACTGCCGCGAGATCACCATCGCCTACGGCATGACCGAGACGAGCCCGGTCTCATTTCAGTCGGATGTGGCCGACAGCATCGAGCGCCGGGTCTCCACCGTCGGCCGAATCGTGCCGCACGTCGAAGTGAAGGTCGTCGACGAGGCCGGCCGCACTACTCCGATCGGTGCTCGGGGTGAACTGCTGACCAGCGGGTATTCGGTGATGCAGAGCTACTGGGGTGATGCGTCGGCGACGCGCGCGTCGATCGTCGACGGCTGGATGCACACTGGCGACCTCGCGACGGTCGATGCCGAGGGCTACTGCCGCATCGTCGGCCGCGTCAAGGACATGCTGATCCGGGGCGGCGAGAACATCTACCCGGCGGAGATCGAGGACTTCCTGCTCACCCATCCCGACGTCTCTACGGTGCAGGTCTTCGGCGTACCCGACGAGAAGTACGGCGAGGAGGTATGCGCCTGGGCGGTGCTTCGCCCCGGCCGCTGCCTGACCGAGGATGCGCTGCGGGAGTTCTGCCGCGAGCGGATCGCCCACTACAAGGTGCCGCGGCATGTCCGTTTCGTGACCGAAATGCCGCTCACCGCGACCGGCAAGCCGCAGAAGTTCAGGATGCGGGAGCGGATGATCGAGGAACTGGGAATGGCGGGGGGCTGATCGACCCGAACGGTGTCGGGGGTCACGCACACGAACCGTCAGGCAGGGCAGTGTCTTGTTTTGACTCCTGAACTCCCGGGAAATCCCGTGCATACGGGCCGCAGACACCGGGCAGAATTTCAAAGTGGAGCACTACCGACCCTCCTGAAGGTTGTCACTCCGTTCCCGGTTCAGGGCAGATCCCTCGCGACCCGGAAGCCGACGTTGATGTCCCGGAATCCGACCGGGTTCCTGACCCGAGCGGCGGAGCGGCTGGCCCGCGGGAGGCTGAGCCAGGAGCCGCCGCGCATCACGCGCTGGCGGCATGAGGGGTCCGGGGCGACGGCGGATCCGTCGGAAGGAGCGCTTTCGTAGCTGTGACGCCCGCAGTCCTCGATCCACTCGTAAACGTTTCCGACCATGTCGTGTACGCCGAACGCGTTGGCGGGAAAGGAGCCGGCGGGGGCGGTGCGGTCGTCGTCCCACGTGCTTCCGCATTCGTCGCAGTTCGCGTTGCTCTGGCCGATGTCGTCTCCCCACGGGAAGCGGGTCTGGCTGTTCGCCCGCGCCGTGTACTCCCACTCGGCCTCGGACGGCAACCGGTACCGCTTTCCGGTCATTTCCGACAGCCAGCCCGCGTAGGCTTGCGCATCCTCCCAGGTCACGAGCATCACCGGCCGGTCGCCGCGGCCGAAGCCGATGTCACTGACGCCCTGCCGGCATGCGCCGGCCGCGCCGCAGGCGTCCCACTGGGCGAACGTGGTCTCGTACCGGGCGATGGCGAACGGGCGCGGGATGTTCACCTCTCGTACCGGTCCTTCGTCGGCGTCACCGCCTCCGGACAGGTCGCCCATGCGGAAGGTGCCGGCCGGCACCACCACCAGTTCCGGGCACGCCTCGCAGTCGCGGATGATCGCGCCCGGTTCTTCTGCGATGGCCGTGTGGCTCCACAGGAGCAGCGCGGCGACGATCCCCGCAATGGCAAGTGCCCATCTCCCTCCAGCCGGAACGGTTTCGAACATCGCCCTGACCTCCCTCTGCCATCGTCTTCGGGAAGCTAATGCAACCGTCTTGTCCGGATCAATCGGGGCGCCGCCGGCCGGCATGCTCCCGGTTCGGCCCAGGCCAAGGTCCGGCTGTCGGAGAAGATGGATGCAGGCTGAGGCACCTCGCCGATGCGCGCAGTCCGGAACCTTTTGCGCCACTTCGGCGGTCTGATTGTCGTCTCCGGCCTCAATTTCCCGCGATCGTCATCTGATCGATGAGCAGCGAGCCGGTGCGGATGCCTCCCCGGGCATCGACATCGGCGCCGACCTCGCGGATCCCGAGGAACATGTCCGCGAGGTTCCCGGCGATGGTGATCTCCTCCACCGGATAGGCGATCTCCCCGCCTTCGACCCAGAAGCCGGCGGCGCCGCGCGAATAGTCGCCGGTCACGATGTTGGTGCCCATCCCCATCAGCTCGGTGACCAGCAGTCCGGTGTCCATTTCGGCCAGCAACGCCTCGAACGACTTCGCTCCCGCGTCGACGGTCAGGTTGTGGACGCCGCCCGCATTGCCGGTGGTGGACATGCCGAGTTTGCGCGCCGAGTAGCTGTCCAGAACATAGCCCTGAAGTACCCCGTCGGAGACCAGGTCGCGCGGCGTGGTCGCCACGCCTTCGCCGTCGAACGCGGCACTCCCGAGCGCGCCGCGCAGGTGGGGTTGTTCGTGGATGCGGAGATGGTCGGTCATCACGCGTTCGCCGAGCCGGTCGACGAGAAAGCTCGCCTTGCGGTAGAGGTTCGCGCCGCGCACTGCGGCCACGAAGTGGCCGATGACCCCTCGCGCGATGTCCGCTTCGTAGAGGACGGGGGCGTTGCGGGTGTCGAGCTTGCGCGCCCCGAGTCGGCCGATGGTGCGCCGGGCTGCGGTCAGGCCGATCTGCGATGCGGGCTCCAGGCTGGCGGGGTCGCGCGCGGTCGAATACCAGTAGCCGCGTTGCATCCCGGAGGAATCCTCGGCGATGACGACGCAGCTCACCCCGTTGCGGCTGCTGGAGTAGCCTTCGAGGAAACCGTGCGAGTTGCCGTAGACGAAGTCGCCGTCGTGCCGGGAGACGGAGGCGCCGTCGGAGTTGGTGATGCGCGCATCGTGTTCGCGCGCCGCGGTCTCGGTCTCGAGCGCGAGCGCGATTGCCTCGTCGGCGTCGATGTTCCACGGGCGGAACAGATCGAGGTCGGGCGGGTCGATCGCCATCCGGTCGGGATCCGCGAGCCCGGCGAACTCGTCCTGCGCGGTGTGGCGCGCGATCCGGCACGCCGCCTCCACCGTCTCGCGTACCGCCGCGGCCGTGAAATCGGTGCTGCTCGCCGAGCCCCTGCTGTTCCCGAAGTACACGGTAACCCCGAGGCTGTTGTCCCGGGTGTGCTCGATGGTCTCGACCTCCCCGAGCCTGACGTTGACGTCGAGGCCCGCGCTCCGGCTGAGCGCGGCTTCCGATGCGCTCGCGCCTTTGCGGCGGGCGGTGTCGATGGTCAGCGCGACAATCTCGCGCAACGCGTCGAGATCCGGCTCGTGGGGGTGTGCGGCGCTACGGGTGATGTCGTTCATTCGGGTGGTTCGCACGGTTCGGGTTCCACGCAAGGACACGGATTCTAATCGCAACGGAAGCTCCCCTGCTGCCTCGGCCCAACCGCCTCGCCTGGCTCGCGCGGCTCGTCACGCTGATGGGGGATCGCAACGGAAGCTCCTCTGTCGCCTCGCCCAACCGACCCCCGGCGTCCGCTGGACCTGACGGGTTGGGAAGTCGAATGAATGAACGACCAGGCGCTCAGGGCAGCACGATGGCCGGCAGCTCGTCGAGCGTCCCGATCTCCACGTCGGGAGCGTCCGGCAGCCGTTCGCGCGTCTGGCCAAACCGGTTGCACCATGCGACCCGGAACCCGAAGGTCGCCGCCCCTGCCGCATCCCATGCGTTCGACGACTGGAAGCTCACCTGTCCGCGGCCGACCTCCAGTGCGTCCAGGGCGAGCTGGTACACCTCGGGCGACGGCTTGTACATGCCCAGCGCGTCGACGGAGATCACCGCGTCGAGCAGGTGACCAATGCCGGCGCTCTCCACCGCCGCCTCCAGCATCATCGGCGATCCGTTGGAGAGGACTGCGGCGAGAAGGCCGGCATCCTTCAGGGTGCTCAGCACCCCCGGCACCTCGGGGTAGCAGTCGAGCCTCAGGTAGGCGTGGAGAAGGTCGTCGCGCAACGCGGCGTCATCCACTGCGTGGGCTTCGAGCGCGTAGTCCAGGCCATCCGCGGTGATCCGCCAGAAGTCCACGTAGCGATCGAGGAGGGTGCGCTGCCACGTGTATTCGAGCTGTTTGGTGCGCCATGTCCCGGAGACCACGCCGGCCTTGTCGCCGAGCCGGCCGCGGTGCTTCCCGACCGCCGAGTGCACATCGAACAGCGTGCCATACGCATCGAAGACGCAGGCCCTGATTCCGATGAACTTCCTCAATGTCATGGCTCCTTCGGCTCGGATTTCTCAAAGGTCTTTCATATCCACACGCGGATGCGCTCGGCGAGCCGGCCGATGGCGTCGATGTCGCCGAGCTTCAGACCCCAGTTCATTGCGAGCGCGTCGTCCGTGATCCGGGGCAGGACGTGGATGTGGAAGTGCATCACCGACTGTGCGGCCGCGGCCCCGTTGCATTGTATGAGGTTGAGTCCATCCGGGTTCAGCGTCCGCGTGAGGGCCGTCGCTACCCGCTTCGCGGTCACCACGGTGCGGGCGAGCACCTCGTCGGGCGCCGCATACAGATCGGGCGTGTGTTCCTTGGGAATGACCAGCGCGTGGCCCTCGTTGGCCGGATTGATGTCCATGAACGCGAAAGTCGCTTCGTCTTCGAACAGCTTGAACGAAGGGACCTCACCCGAGACGATCTTGCAGAATATGCAGTCCGGGTCGCGGTGCATCGCGAGCCTCCTTCCATTCGGAGCCGGTCGGAGCCATTCAGCCCGGCGCTCCGGCGAATCCAGTGCCCCGCCCGCTCTCGTGCGAGGCGTGTCCCGTGCCGAGCTCGAATGCGACATCGCCGACCATCGCGCCGCTCGCATCGAAGCTCCGCTCGACGAAGACTCCGGCGCCTCCCGCGTCGAGCAGGATGACGGCCGATGCCCGCGTTCCGTAGTCGGCTCCGATGATGAACCGTGACGAGCGCCACTGCATGCGTCCCCGGTCGCTTTCGATGTCGGCCACGGGCGCTTCGTGATGTCGCAGATCGTCCGGTCCGAGTAGGGCGAAGAGATCGGGGACCCGCACCTCGGGGCCGGCGAGGAGTCGTTCCAGTTCCGTCTTCCCGTCTGTCACCTTGGGCCACGGGGTGTCGAGCAGGTGATTGCTGAGGCCGTAGATTCCGGGGTCGAGCCGAACCACGCCCCGGGAGCGATTCGACGCGACCGCCAGCGTGTCCTCGTCCATGGCGATCAGGCTGAACCCGTGGTAGCGATGGCCTTCGCGCAGGATGCGGCCGAGATAGGCCTCCGCCGACTCGTCTCCGGCGATGAATGCGCTGACGAGCGCACCGCGCGACGGGGCTCCGGGGAGGCGTTCCGCGCCCGGGTCCCGATAGTTGGTAATCGCGGCGAATCGTCCGCCGGCGCCGACGCCCAGCCAGGTGCCACCCGCCTCCAGGTCCCGGCCCGCGAGTACGCCGGGGGCATCCTTCCACCAGTGGGCGGGAAGGGCGGAGCGCGCGTGGTACTCGTCCCGATTCGCGGCGACCACGAGACGGTGGCGCGGGTGGCGCCGCCAGGCGATGTAGATCAGGCACATCGGTGCGCGAGGAGAGTCCGGGTCTGCGTCCAGACTACCCCGGCGGTGGACGTGTGCGATAGCCGGGATCGGCCTCGGATCGCAGTGAGCGGGGACTGCCGCGGCAAACGCGGCCGGTGACGGTGTCTCCGGTCTGTTAGGCTTGCGGGCGTGCGACGGGGTGCCTTGGCAGTATCGCGCGGGTCCGGTTCGCTTCGTGTTTTCCGGGGTTGCGCAGGATAGCGAGCACTCCGGTCGGCCGGCCCGCGGCTTCGAGGAAGCATCGCCCGTCCGGTCGCCGGGAACTCCCGGGGACCCTTTGTCCGACCAGGATCGAACCCATGCAAGAATCCACGCAGACGAGCACCGCGCGTTCCATCACCGACAACACCGGGACGGACTCCGCGGCAACGGTATCGAAGGACGCCGCTCCGGCCGCCGGCGCGGTTTCCGCCGACCCGGTGCGGCCCGAGAGCGTGGGCACGGCCCGCTCGCCGGTGCAGGAAGCGAAGAAAGGCGCCGCCCGGTCGAAGGGCGCTTCGAGTGCGCCGCGCCGTCGCACCGGCGCCGCCGCGCAACGCACGCTTGCCCCCGCATCCGCGCCGCCGCCGCCCGATGTCGACCTCCGGGAACCCGCCCTTTACCTCAACCGCGAGCTCACCTGGCTCGAGTTCAACCGCCGGGTGCTGAACGAGGCGGAGGACGAGCGCACCCCGCTCCTGGAGCGCGTGAAGTTCCTCGCGATCGTGAGTTCGAACCTCGACGAGTTCTTCATGAAGCGCATCGGCGGTCTGAAGCAGCAGGTCGGGGCGGGAGTGCAGGAACTCACCGTCGACGGCCGCACCCCGCAGCAGCAGATCGACGAGGCGCAGGCGGTGGTGGCGGAAATCGAGGCCCGCAAGGAGCGTCTCCTGCCGCAGGTGCTGGGCGGCCTCGCGGAGCACGGGATCGAAGTGGTCGACTACCCGGATCTGGAGGCGAGGGAGCGCGACTCGCTGCGCCGGTACTTCGTCCAGAACATCCTGCCCCTGCTGACGCCCCAGTCGATCGATCCGGCGCACCCCTTCCCCTTCATCTCCAACCTCTCGCTCAATCTGCTGGTGACGCTGAACTACAAGGACCGCGGACCGACCAACGCCCGTGTCAAGGTGCCGATCGGTGCCGGTCTCCCGCGCTTCCTGCGCATCGGCGGGCTCGACCGGTTCGTGCCGCTGGAGCAGGTCATTTCGAACAACCTGGATCTGCTCTTCCCGCGCATGAACATCGAGTCGTGCGAGCCGTTCTACGTCACTCGCAACGCGAACCTCGCCCGCGAGTCGGACGACGCCGACGATCTGCTGGCGGTGATCGAATCCGAGGTGCGCGAACGCCGGTTCGCTCCCATCGTCCGCGTGAAGATCCAGCGCGGGATGGATCCCTACCGCCGGAGCTGGCTGGCGGCCGAGCTGGGCCTGGACCCGGACCGGGATGTGTTCGACTCGGATTCCATGCTCGCCATGCGGCATCTGTTCGAGATTGCGGGTCTGGAGAGTCCGGCCCTGCGCGATCCGCCCGCGCACCCTGTCGACCACGGCGGCCTCGTCGACGAGCGCAGCATCATCTACGCGATCCGCAATGCCGGATCCATCCTCCTGCAACATCCGTACGAGTCGTTCTCGAACTCGGTGGAGCGCTTCGTGGCCGAGGCGAGCACCGACCCGAAGGTCCGCGCGATCAAGATGACGCTGTACCGGACTTCGGGCGAGACGAAGATCCTCGACTATCTCCTCGACGCGGCCCGCAACGGCAAGCAGGTCGCGGTGGTGGTCGAGCTGCAGGCGCGTTTCGACGAGGCGGCGAACATCCGCTGGGCGAGCCGCCTGGAGGAGGCGGGGATCCACGTCACCTACGGGGTGATGGGGCTCAAGACCCACTGCAAGGTGATCCTCGTGGTCCGTCAGGATTTCTACGGACTGCGCCTCTACGCGCACGTGGGTACCGGCAACTACCATGCGGGGACCGCCCGGCTCTACGACGACCTCGGGCTGCTGACCTGCGACGAGGCGATCGGCCGCGATCTCGTGGAGCTGTTCAACTACCTCACCACCGGATACACGCCCACCCGTCGCTACGCCAAGCTCCTGTCCGCGCCGAAGCTGCTCAAGCGTGCGGTGCTGTCGAAGATCAGCCGCGAAATCGAGCACCAGGCGAAGGAAGGCAAGGGCCACATCCAGCTCAAGACGAACGCGCTGGAGGACGCCGACATCGTCCGGGCGCTCTACGAGGCGTCGCGGGCCGGGGTGCGGGTGGACCTCATCATCCGCGACACCTGCCGGCTGCGGCCCGGACTTCCGGGGATCTCGGAGAACATCCGGGTCATCAGCGTGGTGGGCCGGTTCCTGGAGCACAGCCGGGTGTACTACTTCCGCAACGGCGGCGACGAGGAGTACTACATCGGCTCCGCCGACCTCATGAAGCGCAACCTGGAGCAGCGGGTCGAGATTGTCGTTCCCGTCGAGGCGCCGGCGCTGCGCGCGGAGCTGCGCACCGTGCTCGATCTCCACCTCGCGGACGAGCGCAGCGCCTGGAACATGCAGCCCGATGGAAGCTACGTGCAGCGCCGGTCCGAAAAGCCGGCCGCCCAGGGCTGTCAGCAGCGGCTCATCGCGCTCGCGGAGGAGCGGCTGCGGTCCGCCATGCGGTTGAGAAGGCGCAAGCCCCAGGTCATCTTGCGTCGGCAACGGCAATAGCATCATCGCGTCACTGGATAACATGAAATTTCGATCTTTCTATTCGAAATTTCATGTTATCCATGCTACCGTGCCTGCATGCGTCACCTGCCTCGTCCACGGGAGCTGGAGGCTGTTCGAGCCGGGCTTCGGCGCGCGCCGGTCACGGCCCTCCTTGGTCCTCGGCAGTGCGGCAAGACGACGCTGGCGCAATCGTTGGGGGCCGAGCATTTCTTCGATCTCGAGGATCCGAGGAGCCTGGCCCGACTGGACGAACCGCAAACCGCCCTGGAGGGTTTGACCGGCACCGTCGTGATCGACGAGGTGCAGCGCAAGCCGGATCTCTTTCCGCTGCTGCGCGTTCTCGCGGACCGCGGGCAGGCCACGCGATACCTGCTCCTCGGCAGCGCCTCGCCGGAGCTGGTGAAGGGAGTCTCCGAAAGTCTCGCCGGCCGGGTCGCGTACCACGACCTCGGCCCCTTGGTGGCCGACGAGACCGGTGCTCGCGAATGGCGCCGGCTGTGGCTTCGGGGCGGGTTCCCGCGCAGCTTCCTGGCCGATGATGATACGGCTTCCGCCCGGTGGCGGGAGGACTTCATCCGCAGCCACCTGGAGCGTGACGTTCCCGCCCTCGGAATCTCCATTCCGGCCGAGACCCTGCGTCGATTCTGGGTGATGGTGAGCCACTACCACGGGCAGGTGCTCAACCTGTCGGAGCTTGGTCGGTCGTTCGGCGTCTCCGACCACACCGTGCGCCGCTACCTCGAAATCCTGAGCGGTACCTTCATGATCCGCCTGCTGCCCCCGTGGCACGCCAATGTCGGCAAGCGGCTGGTGAAGGCTCCGAAGCTGTACGTCCGTGACAGTGGACTGTTTCATGCGCTGCACGCCATCGCGACCCCCGTCGAGCTCGAGTCGCATCCAAAGCTCGGGGCATCGTGGGAGGGCTTCGCCATGGAGCAGGCGATTCGCCTGATGGGGGTGGCCCACCCGTACTTCTGGCGCACGCACACCGGCGCGGAGCTGGACCTCGTGTGGCAGGCCCGCGGTGGGCTGTGGGGCATGGAGTTCAAGTACCAGGACGCGCCGAGAATGACGAAGAGCCTCCGCGCGGTGCAGCGCGACCTGCCCCTGCGACACCTGTGGGTCGTCTATCCCGGCCCCGACCGCTACCCACTCGACAAGGCGGTCAGCGTGCTGCCCGTGGCGGAGATTGCGGGTGTTTCGACGGCTACCGACGGACCAGCTTCCGTCATCGAGGGAGGCGAGTCGTGAGTCGGTCTTCGGATACAGTACCGCGCAAGGCACCTCCACCACCAAAAATCGACGAGGACCAGCGACGATGTCCGACCCCATCGAGTTCTATTTCGACTTCTCCTCCCCCTACGGCTATTTCGCCGCCGAGGGCATCGACGACCTCGCGGCGCGACACGGCCGCGGCGTCGCGTGGCGTCCCTACCTCATGGGGGTGGCAATGAAGGCCACGGGTTCCTCGCCGCTCGTGCACCGTCCATTGATCGGCGCGTATTCGAGGCACGACATGGAACGCAGCGCCCGGCGCCTGAAGGTGCCGCTGCATTTCCCCGAACCCTTCCCGATCGCGACCATTGCGGCCTGTCGCGCCGTGTACTGGATGGAGCGCAGCGACGCCGACGAGGCGAAATCCCTGGCGAGAGCCCTGTATCGGGCCTACTTCGCCAATAGCCGGAACATCTCGGAGACCGAAGTGGTTGCGGATGTCGCCTCCGAATCGGGCGCCGACCGTGATGCGCTCCTCGCCGGCATCCAGGAGCCCGCGGTCAAGGATCGCCTGAAGGCGGTGACGAACGGCGCGGTCGAGCGCGGGATCTTCGGCTCACCCTTCTTCATGGTCGACGGCGAGCCGTTCTGGGGCCACGACCGGATGGACGAGGTGGAGCGGTGGCTTGATACCGGAGGGTGGTAGCTTCCGGATCGGGCGGGCTTTCGGCCTGATTTTTCTGTTAGAGTCGGTCGCGTGCGTCATGAGAGCCGACCGGCTCGCGGGAGGCGGTTCGGGCACGTGTGGCACGCGTTGTCCGGGCACCGGGTGCCCCGATGGACGGGACGAAGGGTGGCGGGCAACATCACATCAAAACGGAAGGAACATCGAATCGTAAGGAGGAATCATGTTCAAGAAACACGCACGAACCATCGTGGCGGCCGGTCTCGCCGGCTCCGTCGCAATGGTAGCCGCGTTTGATGCGAGTGCGCAGGAGCGCGTCCGCTGGAAGATGCAGAGCACCTGGGCCAGCAATCTCCCCGCCCTCGGGACCTCGGGGGTCCGATTCTCGGACCGCGTTTCGCAGATGTCCGGCGGCAACTTCGAGGTCAAGTTCCACGAACCGAATGCTCTGGTGCCGTCTCTGGAGGCGTTCGACGCGGTTTCCAAGGGCTCCATCGACGCGGCCTGGACCACCCCCGGTTACCACACCGGCAAGCTGGGCAAGGCCATCTCGTTCTTCACCGCCGTGCCTTTCGGGCCGCAGATCAACGAATACCTGGCCTGGAGGTGGTTCGGTGGGGGGCAGGAGCTTCTGGAAGAGAAGTTCTACGGACCGCGCGGGGTGACTTCGCTCATCAGCTTCTGCATCAGTCCGGAGACCTCGGGCTGGTTCAAGGAAGAGATCACGAACCCGACAGAGCAGCTCAAGGGCCTCAAGATGCGGTTCTTCGGCCTCGGCGCTCTGGTGATGCAGAAGATGGGGGTCAATACCCAGCTTCTGGCCGGCGGAGACATCTTCCCGGCGCTCGAGAAGGGGGCCATCGACGCCACCGAGTTCTCGATGCCGATCACCGACATCGCCTACGGCTTCCATCAGATCGCCACCTACAACTACTTCCCCGGTTGGCACCAGCAGGTTTCGTGTAGCGAGTTGCTGATGAACAAGGAGAAGTGGGAGGCTCTGCCCGATGCCTACCAGGCCATGGCCATGGCGGCGGCGCGCGAGCAGATCAGCTATACCTACGCCGAGACCGAGGCCAAGAACCCGGGCGCGATGCAGGAGATGCAGGACAAACACGGGGTCATCGTCAAGCGTTGGGACGACGAGACCCTTGCGATCCTGGAGCGCGCGTGGCTGGAGGTCATTGCGGAAGAGTCGGCGGCGGATCCACTGTTCAAGGAGGTTGCGGACCACTACCTCGCCTATCGGAAGGATTTCCGTATCTGGGGTGATGCCCAGTCACTGAAGGGCACTTACCAGTAAGCAGGCCGGACCGCCGAGATCGGCGACCCGTTCGAAACGCCCGGGGCCACGCAGGCCCCGGGCGCGAACGCTTCTCCGGGGGTTGAACGACATGGAACGGATTGGCGCAGGTAGTCGACAAGCCGAGAGACCCATCGGGCTGTACATCCTCGCGGGCGTGCTCATTGTCGCCGCGGTGGCCTTCGTCACCATCTGGAGCCTGCCCGAAGACGGGCGGCGGGATGTCCTCTACTTCGCCCAGGACTACATCCCGCTCCTGATGTTCATGAGTCTCGCGTGCCTGCTTTTCTCCGGTTTCCCGGTCGCGTTCATTCTGGGCGGACTCGCCCTGCTGTTCGGACTCATCGGCTACTTCATCGATTCTTTCTCACTCATCGAATTCTTTAACTTCCTGCCCCGGATCTGGGGGCAGGCAGCGGAGAACCTGGTTCTGGTCGCAGTCCCCGCCTTCGTCTTCATGGGCGTGATGATGGAGCGGAGCGGCATCGCCAACGATCTGCTCTACTGCGTGCAGGTGCTCCTCAAACGGGTGCCGGGAGCGCTCGCCCTCGGGGTGACCATCATGGGCACCATCCTGGCCGCGATGACCGGAATCATCGGCGCGTCGGTCACCATGATGACTGCCCTCGCGCTCCCCACCATGCTCAAGCAGAAGTACAGTCCGGCGCTGTCCTGCGGCGTCATTGCCGCCTCCGGGACGTTGGGAATCCTGATTCCGCCGAGCATCATGCTCATCATCATGGCCGACCTCATGGCCGTCTCGGTCGGCAATGTGTTCATGGCTGCCCTGCTACCGGGCCTCGTGCTCGCCGCGCTCTACCTCATCTTCGTGGTGGTGGCGGCGATGGTGCGACCGTCCCTCGCGCCGCCGCTGCCACAGGATCTGCTGGTGGTGCCGAAGGGGGAACTGGGTCCGCTGCTGATGCGGGCGTTCATTCCGCCGGTGGTCCTGATCGGCATGATCAAGGGCTCGATCCTGTTCGGCTGGGCGACTCCGAGCGAGGCGGGTGCGGTCGGAGCGGTCGGCGCCCTCATCCTTGCCGCCTTCGCCGGCAACTTCAACCGGACCGTCATCACCGGGGTGTGCCACACCTCGGCCCGCACGGTGGCGATGATCTTCTTCATCATCGTCAGCGCCACCTGCTTCGCCTATGTCTACCGCTCCCTCGGGGGCGACGACGTTGTGGAGCACCTCATCCGGGAGGCGGGGCTGACTTCGTGGGGACTGCTGTTCCTCATCATGGCCATCGTGTTCGTCCTCGGGTTTTTCCTCGACTGGATCGAGATTACCCTCATCGTCCTGCCGGTCTTCGCCCCCCTGGTGGCCGGGCTCGATTTCGGAGATCACGTCGCGAAGGCTGATATCACCTACTGGTTCATCATCCTGATGGCGGTGAACCTTCAGACCTCGTTCCTCACCCCGCCGTTCGGGTTCGCGCTGTTCTACCTCAAGGGGATCGCTCCGAAGGAGATCAAGATTCAGCAGATCTACATCGGCATCATCCCCTTCGTTCTGCTGCAGGTCATCGGGCTGATCCTAGTACTGGCTTTCCCGGACCTGGCCCTCAAGCTGATGCACGGGATCTACGACTGAGCTCTCCCCAGAATCGCCCATAATCGGCTCGGAATCAGCTCAGAATCGACCCGGGATCGACCAAGGAGAGACTCGTATGGCAGACCTCCCGTTTCGGCCTTCCGGCAACTACTGGACCAGAGAGGCGGAGCTTCCCGCCGCTATCAAACTGGCCGAATGGCTCCGGCGGGCGGTCGACCGGGTGGGGCGCTTCGGATCGTGGTTCATCCTCCCGCTGGTGCTGATCACGTGCTACGACGTGACGATGCGCAAGCTCAGGTTCATCTACGTGTGGGTGCTCGACAACTTCGGCCAGGTCTGGATCTTTCAATCCACCATTCTGCAAGAGCTGCAGTGGCACATGCACACCGTGCTGTTCACGCTGGTGCTTGGCTACGGCTACGTGCACAACACCCATGTCCGGGTGGATCTCATCCGCGAGAGGCTCTCATTTCGGCGCAAGGCGTGGCTGGAGTTCCTGGGGACTTCGTTCTTCCTCATTCCCTACACCTGCATCCTGCTCTGGTTCGCCGCCGTCTACGCCTACGATTCGTACGTGATGAACGAGATATCGGCCTCCACGGTGGGGCTGGGGGAGCGCTGGATCATCAAGACGGTGCTGGCTGCGGGGCTGGTGTTTGTCCTCTTGGCGGGGTTCGCGGTCTGGCTCCAGACGGTGACCGTGCTGTGGGGGAACCCGGAGCACCGCTATCCGCTCATGACCATGGAATGGCCGGAGTTCGCGGGAAATACCATCGAGGGCAAGCGGCGGCTGGTGCTGGACGAGGAAGGCAACGTGGTGGTGGACCCTTCGGCCGATCCGGAGGATCTGGAGATTCCGCCGGACGCTGCGCCCGCGTCGCGCACCTGACCGGATTCGTACCGTCCGTCCGGGCTAGGTTCACGCCAGCGGCGCCCGAGGGGAGCCATCCGTCATGCGGCGCCGACACCAACCAGTCCACCTCAAGGATCTCGACTGGTACAAGTACGTCCGACGCTACTTCTGGGATGACGAGACCACCCCCTACCTGATTCCGGCCGCGCGGCTGCACCGCCGTCAGGCGGAATACGAGATCCTCGCCTACGTCATCTTCGTCTCCCTTCTCTACGGTGCGGTCATGCTCCTCACGATGAGCGGACGCGCCGCCTATGCCGATTCGTTCGGGGTGTCGCTCTACTGCTTCATCGTGGTGTGCATCGCCCTCGTCTTCGGCGTCACCCGGCACTTCCTCGCTGCGAGCGCGATCGTGCTTGCCCCGGTCGGGGGGCTCGTGTTCAGCCTGTCCTTCGACATCTACCCGGATCTCGGAACCTGGGATCGGGTCCTGCTCGTCGGGTTCTCCCTGGTATGGCTGCGCTACTCGCTCCGGCTGATGCATATCGCCCGGCGCTACCCGGAGATGCCCCCGCCGCCGCCCGCCCCCGAGGGGTGACGGACGGCAGGTGCCCCTCGGAGCACACCCCCACAGCGCTTGCAGAATGCTGTCACCGCTGACAGAATGACAGCATGCCGGTGCAAATCACAGTCAGAGGTGTTCCCGAGGAAGTGCGCGACGAGCTTGCCGCGCGGGCGGCGCTGCAGCGCCAGTCCATGCAGGAGTTTCTTCGCGGCGAGCTGGAACGAATCGCTTCCCGGCCGTCACTCGCCGCCTGGCTGCAAGGAGTCCGAAGTCGGAAGGAAGCGGCGGGTACCCGCGTGCGACCGTCGAGCATCCTGCGTGCACGAGACGCGGATCGGACGTGACGGTTGTCGTTGATGCGTCTGCGCTCGTAGCGGTCCTGATCGGTTCGGGACGCGAAGGGGCATGGGCGGAGTCCGTGCTTTCCGACAGCGCACCAGCCGGACCCGAACTCGCATTGGTCGAAGCGTCCAACATCCTGCGCCGCCTGGAACGAGCGGGCGAGATCTCGCCTCTCGAAGCCACCAGCGGACACAGGGATCTGCTTCGGCTCGATATGACGCTGTTTCCGTTCGCGCCGTTCGCCGAACGGGTGTGGGCCTTGCGGCACAACCTGACCAGCTACGATGCCTGGTACGTCGCACTGGCCGAGGCGCTTGACTGTCCGCTGTTGACACTGGATGAAAGGATCGGGCGTGCGCAGGGTCCGAGATGCGGGATCGTCACTCCTCCCTGGCGGTAGACGACAATATGCCGCGATCGCAGAACGCATCGCGCCGAATACGGCCCCGGTTGCAGGATCGACCCTCCCCGGAGAGTCCAATCGACGGACGCTTCCGCCGCGACAGTGTTCGGGACCGTCCGATCGGGATACGGCAGGCAGGTGGAACGGCGAACCGGCAGTAAGACTTCGGCCCTGGAGCAATGGGCGACCGGGATCGGCATGTGGTGGCCGCGCCATCGCATCGCTTTCCTCGGGCTCGGCGGATGCCTCACCCTCGCCGACGTGTTCCTGGGCGACGGCTGGAATACCTTCGCGCCGATGCTGGTCTGGGGGGTGGTCGCCGGCCTGCACTTCATCCTCGCCCGCAGCCTTGTGATGGACGACGCGCAGGTGGAGCGGCGCACCGCGGACCTGCGGCTTCGGGCCTACGATCAGGCCCATATCGACGACATCGGCGGCCGGCACGATGTCATCATCGATGCCCACCACCACTTCTGGGATCTGGAGCGGAACTACCATCCCTGGCTCTGCGACGAGCCCCTGAAGGAAGGACGGCACGGTGACTACCGCGCCATCCGGCAGAACTACCTGACCGACGACTTCCGGCGCGACTGGGACGATCTGCGGATCGTCGGCTCCGTGTACGTCGAGGCGGAGTGGGATCCGCGCGATCCGGTGGGGGAGACGGCGTGGGTGGCGTCGGTCGCGGCCGAGACCGGCTTTCCCACCGTCATCGTCGCTCAGGCGTGGCTCGGCCGCGACGATGTGGCGGAGGTGCTGGCCGCGCAGGCGGATTGCGCCCGGGTGCGGGGGGTCCGCGAGAAGCCGGCGGTGGCCGCCCATCCGAACGAGGTCGTGCCCTTTGCGCCGGGCTCGATGAGCGACCCGGCGTGGCAGCGGGGCTATGCGCTCCTCGAAGCGTACGGACTCTCCTTCGATCTCCAGGCGCCGTTCTGGCACTTGCCGGAGGCGCGGGCGCTCGCCGAGCGGTTCCCCGGCATCACGATCATTCTCGATCACACCGGGCTTCCCAATCTTCGCAGTCCGGAGGGGCTCGCCGCGTGGCGCAAGTGCATGCGCACCCTGGCCGAGGCGCCGAACACGGCGGTCAAGATCTCGGGGCTCGGAGAGCCGCAGCTCCCGGCCTGGTCCGTGCGCACCCACCGCGATGTCGTGCTGGAGACCATCGACATCTTCGGTGTGGACCGCTGCATGTTCGGCAGCAACTACCCGGTGGATCGGCTCTATGCGCCCTACGGCGTCATCATGCGGGGCTTCCAGGAGATGACGCGCCGGTTCTCGCTGGGCGAGCGGCGCCGGATGTTCTGCGAGAACGCGATGCGCTGGTACCGCATCGACCCGCAGAGCCTCATGGAGTCGCCTCCGCCGACGGAGGCGTTCATCTCCGACACGGCTCCTGGCAGTTAGCCCGGAAATTCGGGTTAGTCGTCCGGTTGTGCAAGCACCGGCAACCGGCACTCTGTCGGACGATATCGCCGTACGCAGGCATATCCTGATGTCGCCGTTCGGGGACATGATCCGCTTGTCGCCATTCGGAGACATCCTTATGATGTCGCCGTTCGACGATAAGCAGGCAAGACCATGCAGATCCGAACGCCACTCGACCTCGGCCTCGTCATCCGTCACTGTCGCCGCAAGCGCGATCTGAGCCAGAGCGAACTCGCCCGCAGGGCAGGGGTCGGGCGGCAATGGGTGGTGGCCATCGAACAGGGCAAGCCTCGCGCCGAGCTCTCCCTGGTCCTTCGTACCCTCTCCGCCCTCGGTCTCTCCCTGTCGATTGATAGCGCCAGCCGCGCTTCTCCTTCAACCGACGGTATCGCTCGCGTCGACATCGACGCCGTGGTAGAGGCCGCGAGGGGTGACGGGAAATGAGCGATGCGCTCGTCATGGCTGCGAACCCTGAGGATCGATCCGGCGGCGGCGCGAGCACCCCGAGATACAGGATGGTTCAGCCTCGCCGGAGCGCAGCCGAAGACGGCACTCATCTTCGACGGCCGGCGCTGGGGAGTGCCCCGCGGTCCGACGCCGACCACCCACATTCTGAAGCCGCCGATCGATGGATTCCGCGGCCACGCTGAGAACGAGCACCTGTGTCTCTCGCTCACCCGCGCGCTTGGTCTGCCCGCAGCGAAATCGGATGTTCGGAGATTCGAAGACGAAGTTGTGATCGTCGTGGAGCGCTACGATCGCCTCCGGACTGCCGATTCCATCCGGCGCCTGCACCAGGAGGACATGTGCCAGATCCTGGGCCTTCCGCCAACGAAGAAGTACCAGAACGAGGGTGGTCCCGGGTGTGCGGAAATCAGCGCTGCAATCCGCATGCATTCGGGGGCGCCGGAGGAAGACACAAGGACATTCGCCCGCGCGAGCCTGCTCAACTGGATCATCGGTGGGACCGACGCGCACGCGAAGAATTTCTCGATGCTGATCGGCGCCGGAGGACGAGCGCGCCTCGCGCCGCTCTACGATGTGGCGAGTACGCTTCCCTACGGCTTCGACCCGAGGAGGTTGAGGCTGGCGACCAGGATCGGCGGGACATACCGTTTGGAGGACATCACCTCACGGCACTGGGCCAGGTTCGCGGTTGAAGCCCGACTCTCGGCCGCCGCGGTGCTGGACATGGGCAGGGACATGGCCGCGACGTTGTCCGATGCCTTCGACAGGACCGTGGACGAAGCCCGCGCCGGCGGGCTCGAACACCCGATCCTGGAGGAGATGGCCGACCTGTTCCGCCAGCGTTCGCAACGGTGCGCGCGCATACTGGAAGCTGCGCCGACCTGACCGATGACCCTTTTCGTCTCCGGTGGCCTCCGTGCTTCGGGACATGTCCGTTTGGTGACGATGTCAAATCGCTGTGGTGTGGCCTCGACATCAGGAGAAATGCGTGAGGTAATCGGACGCCGCCGGCTCCCTCGCGTTGCTTCCCACGTGGTGCTCATGCTGCTACTCGTGCGATACGCGCTCAGCGGCGGCCGGTTCGACCGACTCGACCGGTCCGGCATGCCTGGCCAGCTCGGGATGCTCCGCCGCAAGCAGGTCGAACGCGCGTCGCACTTCTTCGCCCTCACCGGTGCGCTCGGTCTTCGGCATGCGCTCGATGGCCTCGAACAGGCGGTGCTTGACGAAGAATCGCCAGTCCACCGGGAGCCGCGCGAGAATGGCGGTCAGTACCTCGTAGTTCGCGGCCGTCCACATCCGCTCGAACGCGGTGCGGGCCTCGATGTGCCCGAAGCCGCGGTGACCATCGGCGGCGGTCCGGTGTCGGCGCCGCATGTCCGTCGCCGCCTCGTCCACGGCATCGTCCGTGATCACCACGCCGTACTCCGTGTGTGCCGCTTGCGCGGTGACGAATCCGCGACGTACATCGGTCAGCACCCGTTCGGGCTCGCGTTCCAGAGGACTCCCGTAGCCGCCCGCGCCCGCGCTGGTAATCCGGATGATGTCCCCGGGGTTGGCGGTGACGACATCGGTGTTGCCGAGGTTCACCTCCCGGTTCGTATCGGGGTTGAGAAAGAACGAGGACGGCTTTCCGGCGTGTCCGCCTTCCATGCCCCACGGCGTGAAGCGGGAGCGGTCGCGGTTGCGCGCGGTCACCACCGTGTGCGGGGAGAACACCTGGAACTCCAGCGTGGTGCCGGTGCCTCCGCGCCGGCGGCCGGCGCCGCCCGAGTCGGCGGCCAGCCCGTACTTCAGGATCTTCACCGGCACTTCCGCTTCGTTGATCTCGACCGGGGTGTTCTTGAGGAAGCCGTAGCTCGCGCCGGAGCCTTCGGTCCCGTCGCGCCGGGCGGACCCGCCGGCGCCGCCCGTGATCGGGTCCAGGTTCGCCATCAGGCGCCGGCCGGTACGCGGGTCGGTGGTGCGCACGTTGATGAGCGGGCCGCCGTCGCCGCAGGCGGCGGGCATGAGGTCGGGTAGTGCCCGGGCGAAGGCGCCGAACACGCATGATTGCAACCGCATGGCCCCCAGGCTGCGCATGCCGACCGCGGCGGGGAACTGCGGATTCACCAGTGACCCCTGCGGGATGATGCAGCGCGCGGGACGCAGCAGGCCGGAGTTCAGCAGCACCGAGCGATCCATGGTGTACATCACGTACATGTAGGGGATCATCAGCAGCACGTGGCGGGGGTCGCCCCCGGTGGGGATGTTGAGCGACGAGGTGAGCTGGGGGTCGGTCTGCGAGAAGTCGAAGACGATCTCGGCGCCGTCCACGATCATGTTCACCGCGATGCGGCAGGGTTTGCCGTCGACGGAGTCCTCGTCCATGTAATCGGCGAAGAAATACTCTCCGTCTGGGATGCGCTCGATGAGGCGCCGGGCCTGGCGTTCGGCGTAATCGAGCAGATCCTGGATGCCCTCGCGGAAGGTGTCGACGCCGAAGCGCGCGATCATTGCGTGGACCTTGCGCTCACCGGTGACCATGGCCGCGACCTGGGCCTTGAGGTCGCCCCAGTTCTGTTCCGGCATGCGCACGTTCATGAGCATCACGTCCACCAGCTCGCGGTTGAGGGCGCCGCGTCGGTAGAGCTTCGTGGGGGGAAAGCGGATACCTTCCTGGTACACTTCGGTGTTCGCCCGTGAAAGGCTCGCGGGCACCGCACCGCCCACGTCGGTGTTGTGGACATGGCCGACGGAAAAGCACACCAGTTCACCCTCGTGGAAGATGGGTTTCCACAGGTGGAGGTCCGGCGAGTGGGTGCAAACGAACCCGCTGTAGGGGTCGTTGGTCATGCAGAGATCGCCTTCCTCGTAACTGTCGACGAGGCGGATGGCGCGCCCGTAGTCGAGGCCGACGAACCAGGTGGCGCCCAGATCGTACGGCGATGCGAAAGTCTTGCCGTCGGCGGTGGCGAGCCCCGTGGTGAAGTCCTCGGTTTCCTTGACGAAGGTCGAATGCGCGGTGCGGAACAGCGTGTGGGCCATGCTTTCCGTGGCGGCGGCGCAGTGGTTAGCGAGGATCTGCAGGGTCACGCGATCGATGGGCACGGGATCGCTCCTGATGCGGACGGCGGGACGGCGGGGTTGGGAGTGAGGATCAGGTTGCCGAAGCCATCCACCCTACCGTCGAGTCCGTCCGGAATGCAGGTGGTGCAGTCGTTCTGGGCAACGACCGCGGGGCCGGCGAAGCGGTGGCCGGGCGCGAGTTCCGTGCGAATGTACAGCGGTACGTGGCGCCGCGCTCCCGCCATGAACACTTGCAGGCGCCGCGCCGGCTCCGGCGTGGCATCCACCAGGCACGGGGACTCCGGAAACTCCGGCTTCGGGCTCGAGCCGATGATCACCATGCGCAGGTTGATGAGCTGCACCGCGGCCTCACGATCCGCGTGCTCGTAGACCTGTTCGTGGCGACGGTGGAACGCCTCGGCGATGCCCGCGATGTCTCCCCGCTCGACGTGCGCGGGGTCGATTTCGGTCTCGATCTCGTAGGACTGACCCCGATAGCGCATGTCCGCGGAGTACACGAGGCGGTAGTCACCCCGGTATCCCTGCTCTTCGTGCAGCCATTGCACCGCCTGGCTTCTCAGATCGGCCCAGGTGTCGCGTACGGCGGACATCGCCTCCTCTTCGAGATCGACGAAGACGGTGGCGATGAAGTCGTTCTTGATGTCGGCGATGAGCCCGCCGAGCGCGCTCAGCACGCCCGGGGTGGGTGGAATCACCACATGGGTCATGCCGAGCTCCCTCGCGAGGAAACACGCGAGCATCGGGCCGGCGCCGCCGAACGCCTGCATCGCGAACTCGCGGTGGTCGATGCCGTCGCGGGAGAGGAGCTTGCTCACCTCCACGTACATGCCGGACACGGCGATGTCCACGATGGCCTGGGCAGTTTCCTCGGTCCCCCGCCCGATGCGGGTCGCCACCGTGTCCACCGCGGTGCGGGCCCGGTCCGCATCGATGGAGATGGCGCTGTTGTCCAGCTCGAACTGCCCGATGTACCCGAGTACCGCGAACGCGTCGGTGATGGTGGGGCGCTCGCCGCCGCGCCCGTAGCAGGCGGGGCCCGGCGTCGAGCCCGCGCTCTCCGGGCCGACCTTGAGCACCCCGAGATCGTCGACCCACGCGATGGAGCCGCCCCCGGCGCCGATGGAGGTGACGGCGACGGAGGGGATGTAGATGGAGAATTCGCCGATCATTTCCCCGACGCCGTACTGCGGCATGCCGTCGCGGATGAACGCGATGTCGGCGCTGGTGCCGCCGATGTCGACGCTCATGGTGTTGCCGAAGCCGGAGAGCTTCGAGACGAAGCTCGCGCCGATGACGCCGGCGGCGGTACCGGAGAGGATCATCTGCGCGCAGGCGCTCTTGCCGAGTTCGGCGCTCATCACCCCGCCGTTCGACTTCGTCAACAGCGGATCGGCGGGGACGCCGGCCTCGGCGAGCGCCCGTTGCAGGGAATCGAGGTAGTGCGCCACGCGCGGCTGCACGTAGCCGTGGATGACGGTGGTGGTGGTGCGTTCGTACTCGCGGATGATGGACCAGACGTCGCTGGAGCAGAACACCGGAAGATCCGGTGCGAGCGGCTCGATCATGGCCTTCGCGGCGTGCTCGTTCGCGGGGTTGCGGTACGCGTTGATGAAGGCGATGACGATGCCTTCGGCCCCGAGCGCTCTCGCGTGCGCCACCGCGGCCTCGACGCTGTCCCGATCCACCGCAAGCTCCACGGCGCCGTCGGCCCGCACACGCTCGTCGACGGGGATGACCCGGTCCCGCGGGACGAGCGGGTCGGGCCGTTTCGAGTGCAGGTCGTAGGGGTCGGGCATCTTGAGCCGGGCCACCTCCAGCACATCCACGAAGTTCCGGGTGGTGAACAGGCAGAGCCGGACGCCCTTGCGCTCGATCACCGTGTTCACCCCCACCGTGGTGCCGTGGGTGAACCAAGTGATGCGCTTGGGCGCGACGCCGAAGCGCTCGCGCAGCGCCGCGATGCCCTGCATGACTTCGTCGCCCGGCCGGTCCGGCGTGGACGGCACCTTCAGGGTGTGGAGCGCGTTGGTGCGTTCGTCGAACGCGCAGAAATCGGTGAACGTCCCGCCGACGTCGACCCCGACTCGATAAGTCATGTCGCAACTCCCTCCCGGGTCCGGCGAGTTCCGCCGCCGGCGCGAGAGGCCGTCACGCGGTGTGATTCCAGCAAGGTTTCGGCCTCCGGCGGAGCATCCATTCGAGGGGTGATTTGGAGCGCGGGTTCCAGCCTGGCGGGGATTGCGGTTCCGGGTTCCGATGCTCCAGCCCATCCGGCCGCATGCGACGATCGGAGACCTCGCGCGCGGGCCGGTTTCATTATTGGCATGACCATCACCGCGTCAAGGCGGCGCCCCTGATGGCACCCGTAGCGGCCCTTGGCCATGATCCGGCTGACTGCCGTTTCCCGTTCAGACCTGGCCGTGAGACTCCGGCTCGGGACAGGGACGGCCATCTCTGGCTCTGCGAAGAACCGCTTCGCAAGTTTGAGCGAGGCCGGGAACGCGGGTAGGGTACGGCAGCGTCGGTTACGTTCGAGAATGGTCGCCAGGGGCAAGCTCGTTTGGTCAACAATCCGTTTCTCAAAGCGGCCGCCGAGGCCAAGAACGAGCGACAGCAGCTCGACCATCTTCTGACGATCACCGCGCCGCATGAGCGCCTGGCGATCGGTGGCATCGGGCTGGTCGTTCTCGCGTTCGCGGTCTGGCTCTTCTTCGGCGCCATCGTGCGCAGCGTGATCCTCGACGGAGTGCTGATCGCTCCCGGCGAACGCCACGCCGCGGTCACGCAGGAGCCGGGCCAGCTTCTGGAGTATCTCGTCGCCCCGGGGGATCGCGTGCGGGCCGGCCAGGCCATTGCGCGCCAGAGTGTGCCGGGACTGGAGCGTGAGCTGACGGCACTGCGCGATCGGACGAATCTGCTCCGGTTGCAGGCTCGGACGGCGGGCGGAGACGGCGCCGCGTTGTCGCCCGCGCTCGCCTCGGCCGAGGCGTCCCGACTGCAAATGGAGGCGAGGCGCACGGTACGGCAGACGATCGTCAGCGAGCTGGCCGGGGTGGTCGTCGACCTGTCGTCCGCGCCCGGCGCCTACCTGCCGGCGGGCGCCGCCGTCGCGCAGATCCGTGAGGTCGCCGACCGGGCCCTCGAGGCGGTGCTCCGCGTCGACCACTCGACCGCGAACCGTATCCGGCCCGGCATGGAGGCATCCGTGGAAATCGGCTTGCCCGGCGGCGGGACGCAACCGTGGCCGGGAATCGTCGCCCGGGTGAGCACCGGAACGCTGCCGGACTGGCTCGCGCGGTTGGAGCCCGCCGTTCCCGTGTCTTTCCGCCGGGTCGATATCGTGGTCGATGCAGCATCCGGCTTCGATGCGGCGGACGGCGCCGCGTGCCGGGTACGCATCGAACTCGGTCGGCACTCGCCGGTCGAGCTGTTCCTCCCCGGGCGGTCCTGAATGGCCTCGTCGGTGGCCTCGTCCGGTGGGAGTCGGCCCGGCGCTCCGGCGAAGAAAGCCGCCGCCGCGCCCGAACGAAGGCGGCTCACCACCCCCCTCGTATTGCAGTCGCATGTCACGGAGTGCGGCGCTGCATGTCTCGGCAGCGTGCTCGCGCATTTTGGTCGCTGGGTGCCGCTCGGCGAGCTGCGTGACAAGTGCGAGGTCAGCCGCGACGGCTCGACCGCCGCCGGCATCCGGCGCGCCGCCCGGCACTACGGACTCGAATGTTCGGGGCGAATGATCGGGCCGAACCAGCTCCGGAGATTGCCGCTGCCGCTGATCCTGTTCTGGGAGTTCAACCACTTCGTCGTCCTCGAAGGTTTCGACCGCCGGCGCTTCTTCCTCAACGATCCCGCGGTGGGCCGCCGCACCCTCACCGCCGAGGAGTTCGAAAAGGGCTGGTCCGGGGTCGCGCTGCAATTCGCGCCCGGGCCGGACTTCGAGCCCGGCGGCGCGCGCCCGACCTTCCTGCAGCAGTTGCCGTTCTGGCTGGGCGATGCCCGGGGCGCGCTGGTCCGGGTGGTCGCATGCGGGCTGATGCTGGCCCTGCTGTTCCTGCTCTTTCCAGCGATGCTCGCCCTGTTCGTGGATCGGGTGCTGGGCGAAGGTGAGCCTTGGGGCCTTCTCGCGGCCGGCGTGCTGGCCGCGACCGCGGGGCTGATCTACGGCCTCACCTGGCTTCGGCAACTGTGCCTCAAACGCCTGGCCGTCCGCACTGCGGTCGTGGCCGCGAACCGCTGTGTCTCGCGCTTGCTGCGTCTGCCGGTGGAGTTCTTCAACCACCGGCTGGCCGGCGAGTTGGCAGGGCGTGTCCAGTCGGTCGACCAGATCGCCGTGAGCCTGTCGGAGCGGTTTCTCGCCCTTGCGATCGAGAGCGTGATGGGGGTTGTCTTTCTTGCGGTGATGCTGGCCTGTGATGTCCGGCTGGCGCTGATCGTGCTCGCACTGGCGGGGCTGAACTGGGTGCTGATGCGGGCCATCGCGCGCATCAGGCTGGACCGAAGCCACGCGCTGCGGCGCGAGCAGGGGGATCTGCTCGGGCTCGGCATGCTCATGCTGCAACAGGTGGAAGGTCTCCGGATGACCGCGGCCGACAGCCAGTTCTTCTCGCGCTGGAGCGGCCGGCAGGCCAGCGCGCTGAACGCCCGCCATCGCGATGCGGAGCTCGGCCATGTCAATGCGGCCATCCCGGGCCTGCTCATGGCCTTCGGCAGCGTCGCCATCCTCGCTTTCGGGGCGCCTCGGGTCATGGCCGGCGAGCTTACCCTTGGCACGCTGGTGGGCTTCTGGTTCCTGGCGATCATGTTCCTGGCGCCCATCGGCCGGCTGGCCGAGTTCGCCGATCGGCGTCAGGCGCTCGAAGCGGACATGAGCCGTCTGGAAGACATCACGAAATCGGCGGAGGATTCCGGCCTCGCGCTTCGTCGCCCCGAAGTGGATTCGATCCCCACCTTCAACGGACGTTTGCAGCTCGCCGGTCAGGTGGAGCTGCGCAACATCACCTTCGGCTACAACCGCAGCCGGGCGCCGCTGATCGAGAACTTCAGCCTCACGGTTCGACCGGGCCAGCGAGTCGCGGTGGTCGGTCCCAGCGGCTCCGGAAAATCGACCCTGGCGCGCCTGGTGTCCGGTGTCCATCAGCCCTGGTCCGGCGACATCCTGTTCGACGGCCATCCCCGTCACCGGATTCCGGAAGAGGTCCTGCGGCGTTCCGTGTCGATGGTCGACCAGGAGGTCGTGCTCTTCTCCGATACCGTGCGCAACAACCTCACCCTGTGGAATCCGGCGGTTCCCGACGAGGCCATCCTCGGCGCGACGCGCGACGCATGTATCCATGACGAAATCCTCAGCCGTCCGCTCGGCTACGCGACGCCGGTGGACGAAGGCGGCTCGAATTTCAGCGGCGGTCAGCGCCAGCGGCTCGAGATCGCGCGGGCGCTGGTCGGCAATCCCACCGTGCTGGTTCTGGATGAAGCGACCAGTGCGCTCGACGCCACCACCGAACAGCGCGTCGACGACGCCCTGCGCCGCCGGGGCGTGACCTGCCTCATCGTCGCCCATCGTCTGAGCACGATCCGGGACTGCGACGAGATCATCGTGCTCGACAAGGGGGTGGAGGTGCAACGCGGCACCCACGAGACGCTGATGGCGGACGAGGGTGGCACCTACTTCAAGCTGGTGAGCACGGGTTGAGTCCGTGACGTCGCCCGAACGTCGTTCGCTCGCCGACCTCGCCGCCCGAGCCGGGACGCGTGTCGCCTGCGCCGGCAATCTTCCGGCCGAGCTGGACGATCCGGACTGCTTCTGGTTCATCGACGAAGGCGCGGTCGACCTGTTTCTGGTCGAAACCCGTGACGGCGTGCAGCACTCGGCCCCCCAGCACCTGCTGCGGGCCGGCGCCGGCCGGCTGCTGCCCGGGGTCCCGCCGCAGGACGGAGACACGACTCTCGCCCTGATCGCAAAGGGGTTGCCGGGCACGACGATGCGACGACTGCCGGTGGCCCATCTCGGTGAGATTCAGCCCGTCGAGCTTGCGGCGCAGGTCGATGCGTGGCTCTCCGACCTTTCGGAGACGCTGGTTCGCGGCGTCGTGAACCGGCCGCGCCCGGATGCGCTCGTCGAACCCGAACAGGTATTGCCGGCGCAACGGCAGACGTTGGCGGCCCGGCGCGGCGTGGTGTGGATCTCGGAGCTGAGGGCGGGAGCGGGTCTGTACCTGGATTTGATCGATCCCGCCGAGCACGGGCCGGATCACGATCCCGGGCCCGGTCCTGGGCCCGACCCCGAGGACGGCCCCGATCACGATCATGACCACGCGGTGGCGGTGCCGCTGACTCCGGTGAGCTGGCTCACCCTGCTTGATGCCGCCCCATTCGACGTGCGCTCGTCCGAAGCTCTGGCCGGGGAGGGGCTCCTGCTCGGCGCCCTCGCATCGTTCCACGCCGCCGCCTTCGCCCTCATGCGGCTCGATCGGAGTCTGGCCGTCGTCGATCAGGCAAATCTGGAGAGAGCGCGCGCGCGCAGCCGTCGCACTGACGAAGAGTCCGCCCGGCGACGACTGTTCAACCTGTACGACCGGCGGCCCGACGATGGCGCCGCCGGCGATTCCGCGCTGTTCGAGGCGCTGCGAATCATCGGTCGCCAGGAGGGCATCGACTTCAGGTTTCCGGACCGGGCCGGCGCTTCCGACGCTCCCGTCGGCCTGGACGACGTGATCGACGCATCCGGGGTCCGCACCAGGCGGGTCCGCCTCGACCATGCGCACCGGTGGTGGCGTGGTGACAGTCACGCGATGCTGGCCTTTCGCAAGGAGGACGGCCGTCCTGTGGCGTTGTTGCCGGGCCGGCTGGGACGCTACCGGGAGATCGACCCCGTCGAGCGGCACCGCCGCCGGGTGACGAGCGAACGCGCCGCCGCTCTGAGCGAGGAGGCGTGGCTTTTCTATCCGCCGCTGCCGTCCCGTGGCGTCGGGCTGGCCGATCTGTTCCGGATCGCCGGAAGCGGCTCGAAGCTCGACCTGACGCGCCTGGTGCTCGCGGGATTGCCCGGCGGCCTGATCCTGCTCGCCCCGGCCCTGGGGCTCGGTCTCGTGGCCGGTCAGGCCATTCCCGACCGCGACCCCGGCCTGCTCCATGCGGTGTGCATGGCCCTGGCCGCCCTGGCATCGGCCGGAGCGTTGCTGCACATCCTGCGCAACATGGCACTGTTGCGCCTCGAAGCGCGCGTAGTATCGCGGGCCGAGGCCGCATTCTGGGACCGCCTGCTGCGTTTGCCGCCCGGCGTGTTGCGTCGCTATCCGGTGGGCGATCTCGCCATGCGGGGCACGACGTTCCAGCATCTGCGCGACGCGACTCAGGGCGTGGTTGCCGACGGAGTACTTTCGGTCGTGTTCCTGCTGCCGGTATTCGTCGTAATCTTCTTTCACGACGCGGGGCTGGGTGGCGTGGCGCTGGTCTTCGGCCTGCTGTCCCTCATGGTGACGGCAGCGCTCGGACTGCGCCGGATTGCTCCCTGCGCCCGGGCGGTCGCCGCCGTTCGCCGAGTCACCGGACATCTGTTCCAGATGGTCGGCGGCATGTCCAAGCTGCGCACCGATTCCGCCGAAGGCTCGGCCTTCGCGGTCTGGGCGCGGGAATATCGCGCGCAGAAGAAGGCGGAAATGGAAGCGGGCGCGGCCGAAAGCCACTTGCAGGCATTCGGCGCCGCCCTGCCGTTCCTCGCCGGCGCCGTCCTGCTGCTCGCGACGGCCCTGCCCGATCGGCCGGCCATCCCGGTCGCCGACTTTCTGGTGGTCTTCACCGTGTTCATGGCATTCCAGAC
>JAPOSC010000003.1 GCA_026709935.1 Thiotrichales bacterium | reverse complement strand
CCTCGGTGCGCTCGTCGACGTCCAGAGCCTGTACCGCGTCACGCGTGGTGGTGCCGAGGACGGGGTCGCCCCCGATCCCGATGAATGCCGATTCCCCGAAGCCCGCCTGCACCAGGTTGAGGCAGATCAGCGTGCCGAGACTGCCGCTGCGCGAGACCACCCCCACCCTTCCGGGCCGGAAGATGTCGGTCTCGAACGCGGGCATGAACCCCACGAAGCACTCACCCGGGGTCACCAGCCCGGCGGTGTTGGGGCCGACGACCACGGCGTCGTTGGCCCGCGCCGCCGCCAGCACCTCCATCACGTCCTGCACCGGGATGTGCTCGGTCAGCACCACCAGCCGCCGGCACCCCGCCTCGATGGCGTCCAGCGCCGCCGCTTTCACGCCGAGCGGGGGGATGAACAGTACCGAGACGTCGAAGCCGACCTCGCGCATCGCCTCGCGGGCGCTCGCATGCACCGGTACTGCACAGTGCATGGTGCCGGCCTTCTTCGGGTTCACGCCGGCCACGATGCGCGTGCCGCAGGCCTGCATGCGTTCGGTCCAGAATGTGCCCTGCCTGCCGGTGATGCCCTGCACCAGCACCCGCTGGTCGCCATGCACGATCATGGTGCGACTCCTGTATTCCGGACGCCGACCGCATCCGGACCTCGGCCCGCGCGACCTGGGTTCTCGATTCGGAGGAACGGATACGTCCACATCCGTGTCCGCGGCCGTGATTGGGTGAGAAATGCGGGGTAGCCCTGGTCCATGCACTCCACCGGGTCCTGGCCACCCCTCGTTGCGTATCCCGGTGCGGTCAGCGAATCGCCGCGACCGCAGCCGCGACCGCCTCATCCATGGTCGCGTACGGCGTCACGCCGAGCCGTTCGCTGAGCATCGACCGCGCCTCGGCCGAGCCCGTGCCGTGCACGCTGAAGAAGATGGGGAGGGACGGGGCGAGCGCCTCCCACGCATCGATGACCCCGCCGGTCATCACGTCGGTGCGTGCGAATGCGCCGCAGAAGTTCACCAGCATGCACTTCACCCGGGGGTTGTCCAGCACGAGCTCCAGCGCCGGGGTCGCCTTCGTGTACGCATCGCCCCCGATCTCCAGAAAGTTCGCCGGCCGTCCGCCGTGGCGGGTGATCACGTCCATGGTGGTCATGGTGAGTCCGGCGCCGTTGGCGAGCATGCCGATGTCGCCGTCGAGCTCGATGTACTTCAGCCCCAGCGCCTGTCCGCGCGCCTCCAGCCCCGTGAGCCGTTCCGGGGTCCCCATCTGAGCGAGTGCCTCCCGGCGCTTGATGCCGGAATCGTCGAGGGTGAACTTGCAGTCGAGGGCGACGAGTCGCCCGCCATCAATACCGTTCAACGAACCGTCATGGAGGCGAGCCAGCGGGTTGATCTCCAGCAACTCGGCGTCGTTGTCGCGGTACGCGCGGTAAAGCGCAACGAGAGTTTCGGCGACCGGCGTCTCGTCCGCGCCGAGTCCGAGCCCTTCGAGCATGCGCCGCGCGGATTCGAGATCGAACCCCCGCGCGATGTCGACCGGCGCCCGCCGCAGCCGATCGGGCATCGACGCCGCCACTTCCTCCACATCCATGCCGCCGGCGGCGGAGAACATCACCATCGGTCCCTTCGACGCCGCGTCGTTCAGAACCGCCGCGTAGTACTCCGCCGCGATCGCCGCCCGCTCCTCCACAAGCACGGACTCCACGCGATGTCCGGCGATCTCCAGGTCCAGGATCGCCTCCGCCGCCGCCGCGACCTCCCCGGCGGTATCCGCGACCCTGATCCCACCGGCCTTGCCGCGTTTCCCGGTCGGCACTTGGGCCTTGACCACCACCGGACCCGCCAGTTCCACCGCCGCCGCCCGCGCCTCGCCCGCGCTTCGCGCCAGCCGGCCACGCGGAACCGCGATGCCCACGGCGCGGAGCAGGGGTTTGGCTGCATGCTCTTCGAAATTCATGATGTCCGATGTCCTCTCGTGACGTTTCGGCGTCTGGCCCGGGTCGGACCACTGGATCGACTCGCACCGCCATCATCTCGGGTGAGCATCCAGGCCCGCGCGGCTTTGGTCTCGCGCTGCGCCCACTCCCCGGCGAGCCTCGAGATCGCGCTCCTGCTCCAGCCCTGCGGTCTCGCGCTCACACGCCTGGTCGCCATACTAGCGTGAACGGCACGAGTCCGTTTGTCCGATCTCGGGGCCTGTGTGAGAATGTTCGGCACCCATTTCACTCCCATTCGCAACCGGCCCGCTCCATGACCACCAACATCGAAATTCCCGCTGACGGCGCAAAAATCACCATTGAAAACGGGACGCTGCGCGTCCCGGACAACCCCGTCATCCCCTACATCGCGGGCGACGGCATCGGCGTGGACATCTCGCCGGTGATGCGGGAAGTCGTGGACGCCGCAGTGGAACGCGCCTACGGCGGCGCGCGCCGGATCCACTGGATGGAGGTCTACGCCGGCGAGAAGGCCAACAACCTGACCGGCTCGTGGCTGCCGGACGAGACCATCGCCCTCATGAAGGAGTACCTGGTCTCGATCAAGGGGCCGCTGACCAC
The DNA here is from genome assembly GCA_026709935.1 of Thiotrichales bacterium. Lineage (GTDB taxonomy): Bacteria > Pseudomonadota > Gammaproteobacteria > HK1 > HK1 > HK1. The sequence goes on along the minus strand of JAPOSC010000003.1, from coordinate 4,559 downwards.
CCCCGTGGGGGGCGGTATCCGCTCGCTGAATGTGGCGGTGCGGCAGATCATGGACCTCTACGTCTGCCTGCGGCCGGTCCGGTGGTTCAAGGGCGTGCCCTCTCCGGTGCGCAGTCCCGAACTTGTGGACATGGTGATCTTCCGCGAGAACACCGAAGACATCTACGCGGGCATCGAGTTCGAGAGCGGCAGCGAGGAGAACCGCCGGTTCCTCGAACTGTTCAGGGAGGCGTTCCCCGCCCCCTACGACAAGATCCGGTTCCCGGAGACCTCGGGCATCGGCATCAAGCCCGTCTCGCGCGAAGGCAGCGGGCGTCTGGCCCGGGCCGCCATCCGCTACGCGATCGACAACGGCCGCAAGAGCGTGACCTTCGTGCACAAGGGCAACATCATGAAGTTCACCGAGGGCGCGTTCCGCAACTGGGGCTACGAAGTGGCGGAGCGGGAGTTCGGCGACGAGACCTACACCTGGAGCCAGTGGGATCGCACGGTGGCGGACCGGGGGCAGGACGCGGCCGACGCGGAGCAGAAGGAGGCCCTCGCGACCGGCCGCATCCTGTGCAAGGACGCGATTGCGGACATCACCCTCCAGCAGGTGCTCACCCGCCCGGCCGAGTTCGACGTCATCGCCACCACCAACCTCAACGGCGACTACCTCTCCGACGCGCTGGCCGCCCAAGTCGGCGGCATCGGCATCGCGCCGGGCGGCAACATCAACTACGACACCGGCCACGCGGTGTTCGAGGCCACCCACGGCACTGCCCCGAAATACGCGGGCCGCGACATGGTCAACCCCGGATCGCTGGTGCTTTCGGCCGAGATGATGCTGCGCTACATGGGCTGGAAGGAGGCCGCCGACCGCGTCATCTCCGCCATGGACGGCGCCATCGCGAGCCGGAACGTCACCTACGATTTCGCACGGCTGATGGACGGCGCCCACCGGGTGTCGTGCTCGGAGTTCGGCCGGACCATGATCGGGATGATGTAGGCCGCACCGCAGGCGTCATGTCGTTCGGGCCCCGACGACCAGCGACCGGGCCAGCGCCGGCTCGCGCTGGCTCTCGTCGATAACCATGCCTCCTCATAATCCTTGAAAAACCTCATCTCAATGGTGGATTTTCAAGGATAAAACCTCCACATTCACGCCCGCCCCGACACGGCCATGCACCCTGGAAGCTCCGCCGGCCCTACCCCGAATCCGATTTCCCGAACACCTGCGTCAGCACCAGCGCCGCGGTGGTGATCAGGATCAGGATGGTGGAGATCGACGCAATGGTGGGATCGATCTGATCCCGCAGCGCCAGGAACATGCTGCGGGTGATGGTGGACATGTCCCCGCCGCTGATGAACAGCGCCACGATCACCTCGTCGAAGGACACGACAAACGCCAGCAGGGCGCCGCTCACCACCGAGAACCGGATCTGCGGCAGGGTGATCAGCAGGAACGCCTTGAGGCGGGAGGCGCCGAGGCTCCTCGCCACCCGCTCCTGATTCATGTCGTAGCTCCTCAGACCCGCGCTCACCACGATGAGACACATCGGCAGGGCCAGCACCGTGTGGGCCAGCACCAGCCCCGGCATGGTGTTGTTGAGCTTGAGCTTGGCGTAGGCGAAGAACACGCCGATGGCGATCAGGATCACCGGCACCATCATCGGCGTGATCAGGAGGACGAAGATGAACCGCGCCGCCCTGACATTGGAGACGTACAACCCGTAGGCCGCCATGGTGGCGACGGGGGTGGCGACCAGCACGGTGAAGAGCGCGGCCTTCACCGACACCCAGGTGGCGGTCATCCACTCGGTCGAGCCGAAGTAGTTGTCGTACCAGCGCAGCGACCAGATCCGGGGCGGAAACTCCAGGTACTGGGAGTCGGAGAAGGACATCGGGATCACGATCAGGGTCGGGATCACCAGGAACATCGTGATCAGAACGGCCACGACGTACAGCCACAGCCGGGCGCCGTGGGTGATCTGGATGTCCGATGCGGGCTTCGACAGCCAGCTCATGCGCCGCGCCCTCCTCCGAGCACCCGGTCGAGTTGCAGCAGCCGGTGGGCCAGGAACAGGACCGCGAGGGTCAGCACCATCAGCACCACCCCCAGCGCGCTGGCGGTCCCGAAGTTGAAGAAGAGGTCGATCAGGGTCTCGATCTTCATCGACACCATTACCACCTTGCCGCCGCCGAGCACCGCCGGGGTCACGAAGAAACCGAGGCAGAGGACGAACACCACCACCATGCCGGCGAACAGGCCCGGCAGGGACAGGGGGAAGAACACCGTCCAGAACGCCCGCGCGGGGCTCGCGCCGAGATTGGAGGCGGCCTTCATGTAGTCGAGACTGATCGCCCGCATGGAACCGTAGAGCGGCAGCACCATGAAGGGCAGCATGATGTGCACCATGCCCACCAGGGTCCCGTTCAGGTTGTGCACGAGCTTCAGCGGCTGCTCCCACAGACCGAGCTCGATGCCCCACTGGTTGACCAGACCCTTGCGCTGAAGCACCACGAGCCACGCATAGGTGCGCACCAGCAGCGAGGTCCAGAACGGCAGCAGCACAGCGAAGAGGCCGAGCGCCGCCCAGCGCTTCGGGAGCTGCGAGAGGAAATAGGAGAACGGATAGGCGATGAGCACGCAGATCCCGGTGGTCAGGACGCTGACGTTGAAGGTGGTCATGAAGATCCGGGTATAGGACTTGCTGTCCAGCATCCGGGTGTAGTTGTCGAGGGAGAGCGCCCCCTCGTCGTTGAACAGGGACAGCCAGAACAGCCATCCCACGGGAATCACGATGATCGCGAGCACCAGCATGATCGCCGGCACGGACAGGCCGAACATGACCAGCCTCTCCCGCGCCTCGTCGCGGCGAAGCTCGTCGGCGTTCAGGCCGTGGCTCGGGGCGGGGGCCAAGCCGTAGCTCGGGCCGTGGCTCGGGCCGGTGCTCGGACTGGCCTTCAGGTTGGCGTCCTGACCAGCGCTCTGGCCGGTGGTCATGGCACCGGCCACCGCAGGACAGGCGCCGTGTTCACGCTTTGGCGCCCTCGTCGTCCGCATCGGGAATCAGCACCGTTTCCTCGTGGTGCAGCCCCAGTAGCACTTCGCGGCCCGGAGCGGGCAGCGACGCCAGGGATTCGCGCTGACTGATGCCGCGCATGGCGACCTCCGTACCGTCGCGCAGCGTCACCCAGGCCACGAAGCTCTCCCCCTGATAGACCACCTCGCGCACGGTGCCCGGGAAGACGTTGTATTCCGGATGGCCGCCGTCGGGGAGGATGGTCAGCCGCTCCGGGCGCAGCATCAGACGACAGCGGGCGGCGGGCGGGGCCGCGGACAGCCCCAGCGCCTGCCCGTTCAGCATCGCCCTCCCGTCCGTCACCTCCACGGGCACCAGGGTGGATTCGCCGATGAAGTTGGCCACGAACGGCGTGGCGGGATGGTCGTAGATGGTGCGCGGGGCATCGCACTGCACGAGGCGCCCGTGGTTGATGACCGCGATGCGGTCCGACATGGTCAGCGCCTCGCGCTGGTCGTGGGTGACGTAGACGGTGGTCATGCCGAGCTTCTCGTGCAGGTGCCGGAGCTCGATCTGCATGTGGTCTCGGAGCTTCTTGTCGAGCGCCGACAGCGGCTCGTCCATGAGCAGGATCCGGGGCTCGAAGACGATGGCCCGAGCCAGCGCCACCCGCTGCTTCTGACCGCCGGAGAGCTGGTCGATGCGCCGTTCGGCGAACCCGTCCAACTGCACGGTGGCAAGTGCGCTCTCCACCCGCTCGCCCATGTCGCCCTTCGCCACCCTCCGCATCCGCAGGGGGAAGGCGATGTTCCCGGCCACCGTCATGTGCGGGAACAGCGCGTAGTTCTGGAACACCATGCCCACGTCCCGCCGGTGCGGCGGCATCCGGATGACCTCCCGATCACCGAAGCGGACGCTGCCGTAGTCGGGGCGGGTGAACCCCGCCAGCACCATCAGCAGGGTGGTCTTGCCGGAGCCGGAGGGTCCGAGCAGGGTGATGAACTCCCCGCTGCGAACCTCCAGGTCGACATTGTCGAGGGCATGCACGTCGCCGTAGGTCTTGGTGACCCGGCGGATGTGAATGGGCAGCGCCCTGTCGACCCCGGAGCGACTGTCCATTGGCCCTGAGTGACTGTCCATTGACTGATCGTCGCGGCCCGGCCGACACGAAGCCGACGCGCACCGTACCGGAATCCCCGCGCGGGAGACCCCGGTACGAAGCTGAACGGGAACGGTTCGTCCCCGGATCCCTACTCCGTCATCATGTCGGTATACATCTCCGACCCGATCTTCTCCCACTTGGCGTACCACTCCTGGTTGATGGGGAGCAGCTTGGAGGCGTTGTCCGGGTGGGAGGGCAGGTTCATCGCCAGCGCGTCGTCGATCTTGCCGGTCTCGTACGCCATGGAGTTGGTGGGGCCGTAGGTGATGTACTGCGGAATGTCGGCCTGGTACTCGGCCTTGCTCATCTCCGCGATCACCTTCATGGCCAGCTCCGGATTCGGAGCCCCCTTGGGGATGCCGAAGCAGTCATAGTCCTGCAGACCCTGGTTG
>JAPOSC010000082.1 GCA_026709935.1 Thiotrichales bacterium | reverse complement strand
GGGTGGATGGGCATTTGCCAGACTCGCGCGACCCTCTCGTGACACGAGGGGTTTCACGAAGCCCAACCCGGCCTCGGCTGGGAATCAGCCTACCATTCGAAGGGGATCAAACCTATGGACAAAAAGTTGATTGCGGTCGCCGCGGCAAGTGCGTTGGCCCTGCCGATGTCGGCACACGCGCTGGAAGGCTCAGTCTCCGGTCATGTTGGCCGAGTGATCCAGCATGTAGACGGACCGGGTGAAGCGAAGGATGGACCAAAATGGAATCACGCTGACTTGGGAGCGTCACCCAGCCGTTTCCGCTTCACCGGGAGTGAAGAGCTCGATAATGGGGTGACGATTGGCGTCAATCTGGAGTATGCCGTAGGTGCCAATCAGGGGAACAGTCCTGGACTTCGACATAGTGCTCTCACGTTCTCGGGCGCCTTCGGTAGTATCGCCGCGGGACAGACCGCGCCCGCCACGAATGGCACCAACGACGATTTGAGTGCCTCCGGCCTTGCCGTCGACATGGCCTGCAGTAATGCAGCCGGAAAAAGTTGCCCAGATTTCACTGCTGGCCGGCGCGGAGTAGTCAAGTACACCACTCCGGCGATTGGCGTGGCTGGATTCTCGGGTAGCGCCGGGCCGGATTTCTGGGACGCGCAACTCTCGAGTTCAGGTGAGCTTGGTGCGGGCTCTTACGCGCTCCGCGCTAGTTTTGCATCGGACGGTGACAATAGCCCCAATGGCGGCAGAGTTAGCAATACTCATCATCACGGCGATACGTATGATGAAGATACGTTGACGTCCATGTCGACTCCAGCACTTATTGATGCTGGGGAGACCTACTCGGTTGCGGTGGCGTTCAAGGTTGGTAGCGCAAGCGTGAACACACTCTGGGGCTCGACCGACTACGACGCCGCTGGGAAGACAGACCATGACGGTTACGGCGTCAAGCTGGGCTATGATTTCGGCGACAGCGGCATCGGCCTCCTGTTCCGACAGACCGACATGGACGACACCGATGATGATCCCTCTACTTGGGGAATCGGCGTGCAGCACAACATGATGGGCGTCGATCTCTTTGCTGGCTACTACAGCTATGATCCCGACGACGGTGAGGACGAGACAAACACGTTCACCGTAGGTTCAAGGATCAAGTTCTGAGCCGGAATCACATTGCATTCTTCCGAACTCCCCTTGGAAGACGATCGCGGGGTGCCCTTCGGGGCGCCCCGCTTCGTTTGTGCATCGAGCGTACGGAAGCCACACGAGTTCCTCGCTATCAGCTCCCCCCCATCCCGCAGTCGAGCCGGTCTACCTCCACGCCGTATCCCGCCGAATCGCCGCGTGCGCCCACTACTCGAAATAGGATGCAACACCGCCCACAGCCCCTGTCGCTCACACACTGAGCGAGACGACCTACACCAATACAGCCGCGTGTTATCCGCTCGGCAACCGTTCACACACTGAACGAGATCTGGACCTACACAAAACGTGTCTCGAATCCACACGATGTCGGCACGATGTCTGATTCCCGCCGGTGGACAACGCGGTAGAATGCCCCTCGTGCAATCACAATCGCTCGTCATGGCGGCCTCAACATGTCCAGACTCAGCCAGGAAACCCTCGCGATCATCGGTACAACCATCGCCGTCGCCGCTCTGATCCTCACCACCCTCACCGGCGTACTCGACGAAGCCCGTGCCGACCGCCAAGTCTTCCAGGAGCAAATCCTCCGGCTCACCGAGCAGCAGGGCGTGCTCGGCGGACAAATCGAGATCATCCGCGACCAGCTTGCGGCCGGAGGGTGATTCCCGGAGGCACGGGATACGCCGCCTCGGCCGGACCTCTGACCCCGGCGCATCCACGATCCGGCCGCGTATACACTCGGCAACCGTTCACACACTGAACGAGACCTGGTCCTACGCCAAAGGTGTCTCGAACCCACACGATTTCGGCACCATGTCTGATTCCCCCGTTGGACAACGCGGTAGAATGCACCTCGTGCAATCACAACCGCTCGTCATGGTGGCCCCGACATGTCCAGACTCAGCCAGGAAACTCTCGCCATCCTCGGTGTAGGCGTCGCCCTGGCGGCGCTCACCCTCACCAGCATCGCCGGCGTACGCGGCGAGATTCGGGCCGTCCACGACGAAGCACGTGCCGATCGCCAGATGATGCGAGCTGAGGCTCGCGCTGATCGCGAAGCGATGCGAGCCGAGGCACGTGCCGATCGCCAAGTCTTCCAGGAACAGATCCTCCGGCTCACCGAGCAGCAGGGCGTTCTCGGCGGACAAATCGAGATCATCCGCGACCAGCTTGCCGCCGGAGGGTGATTCCCGGAGGCACGGGATACGCCGCCTCGGCCGGACCTCTGACCCCGGCGCATCCACGATCCGGCCGCGTTATACACTCGGCAACCGTTCACACACTGAACGAGACTTGGGCCTACGCCAAAGGTGTCTCGAACCCACACGACGTCGGCACGATGTCTGATTCCCCCCGTTGGACAACGCAGTAGAATGCACCTCGTGCAATCGCAACCGCTCGTCATGGTGCGCCCCGACATGTCCAGACTCAGCCAGGAAACCCTCGCGATCATCGGCGCAACCATCGCTGTCGCCGCTCTGATCCTCACCACCATCACCGGTGTACGCGACGAAGCCCGTGCCGACCGCGAGGCGATGCGGGCCGAAGCCCGAGCCGACCGCCAAGTCTTCCAGGAACAGATCCTCCGGCTCACCGAGCAGCAGGGCGAACTCGGCGGACAAATCGAGATCATCCGCGACCAGCTCGCCGCCGGAGGGTGATTCCCGGAGGCGCGGGATGCGTCGCCTCGGCCGAACCGCTGGCCTCGGCGCGTCCGCGATATGGCCGCGCGTTACCTGCCCGGTTCTCGTGTCGCACAACGAGCGAGACAACGGCCTACACGGAAAGTGCCCCGAATCCACACGATGTCGGCACCATGTCTGATTCCCGCCGGTAGACAACGCGGTAGAATGACCTTCATGCAATCGCAACTCCGCGTCACGATGCACCCCGACATGTCCAGACTCAGCCAGGAAACTCTTGCCATCCTTGGTGTAGGCGTCGCCCTGGCCGCGCTTACCCTCACCAGCATCGCCGGCGTGCGCGGCGAGATCCAGGCCGTCCGCGACGAGCTGCGGGATGTCCAGGCCGAAGCGCGCGCCGACCGCCAGGTCTTCCAGGAACAGATCCTCCGACTCACCGAGCAGCAGGGCGAACTCGGCGGACAGATCGAAATCATCCGCGACCAGCTTGCCGCCGGAGGGTGATTCCCGGAGGCTCGGCGGGACGCAGAGCCTCAGCCGGACTTCCGGCCTCGGTGCATCCTCGCGGTACGGCGACGCGTTATGCGTCCGGCACCTTCTCAAACACTGAGCGAGACCTGGGCCTACGCCAAGGGTGTCTCAAATCCACACGATGTCGGCATCACGTCCGATTGCCGTCATTGGACGACGCGGTAGAATGCATCTCGTGCAATCACAACCACTCGTCATGGTACGCCCCGACATGTCCAGACCCAGCCAGGAAACTCTCGCCATCCTCGGTGTGGGCATCGCCCTGGCCGCGCTCACCCTCACCAGCATCGCCGGCGTACGCGGCGATATTCAAGCTGTCCGCGACGAAGCACGTGCCGACCGCCAAGCGATGCGGGCCGAGGCCCGCGCTGATCGCCAGGTCTTCCAGGAGCAGATCCTCCGACTCACCGAGCAGCAGGGCGTTCTCGGCGGGCAGATCGAAGTCATCCGAGACCAGCTCGCCGCCGGAGGATGATGCCCAGAGGCTCGGGCGGCGCAGTCTCACCGGAGAAACCCCCGCCATCCCCGGCGCCACCATTCGGCGTCGGCCAACGCCTGCACTACGCCGCAGTGTTACCGCTCTGCTGACTGTCCCTTGCGCCGTGCGAGGTCCCGCTCGGTGGATTGCATGATGATGTCGGTGGCTTCGTGGGGCCAGCCCCGATGCATGCGTTGCCGCAGGACAAGCGGGTAGAGAGACTGGCTCTCGCCCAGCCCCTCCTTCGCTCGGCCCTGCACTTTCTGGACCGTCAGCGCGAATCCCCTCGCCGTCCGTTCGATTTCGTAGTGGGGAAAGATGTCGGCGGCCATGGCCTGTTGCCACCGTCTTCGCAGCACCTCGATCGGCGTGGGCGGCGTGAGCCTGTCGTCGTCTTGCGCCAGCATGGCCAGCAACGCCCGGGCTTCGCCGGTCTTTCTCGAGTTGGGAAACAGCGTCCGATGCTGCTCCAGCGCCGTGTCCGCATCGGTGATGCCAAGGTGGTCGAGGAGGTACCGAATGTCGACCTCGTCCTTCTCGCGGCTTGCTTCGAGCTTCATTGCGAGCAGGTACTCGCCGCTGGCCCCGGTCACGACGAGGGATCGTGACTGGTAGAGGGTGGGGCTGCGAGCATCGTCGCTTTCCGGAATGAACCCTCGCGACTGGTCGTTCAGCCATTGCTCGGGCAGGTCGTGCGCTTGCGCGATCTCGCGTATGGCTTCTTCGAGTGCCTCGTGCCCGGAGTCGACGCGTACGTCGATGTCTTCGGTGGTTCGGTCGCGCTCGTAGGCAAGTGCGAGGCAGGCGCTGCCGACGACATGGAGCTTCGCGAACGTATGCTTCTCGTGCAGCCGTTCGGCGAGCTCGTCGAGGAGCATCCTGATATCCGCTCGCGAGAGCGTCCCGTTTATCACGGCCTGAAAATTTCCGAGTCTTCGAGGAACGTCGTCGCCTCGCAGCAATCGGGCCTCCAGGGCTCGTCGCCTCCGCGCGAGTCGAGGTCTGAAGGGTGGACAGGCGTGCCGTGGCGCGTGAAAGCACCGGGGCAGTACAGGGCCGCTTCCCATTGGCGGTAGTGGAATTTCGTCTTGGCGTGCCACGGCTTGTCGAGAAACCGCTCGCGCTCGTTCGTCCAGGGCGGCGCCTCATGTCCGTGACGTTCGGCGAAGTGCTCGGCCACCGCGGCGATCAGAGCGTCCCAGGGGGTTGCAGTCAGCGGTGGCGCCTTGCTCAGAATTCGTCGCTGCGTTTCGGCGTCGAGCTGGTGAAGGGTACGTGGCAAGTTGCACACGACAGCCCGGTAGATCGAGTCCGCCGACAGATGCTTCGCTTGCGCGAGCCTGGCGTAGTCCGCGAGTGAGAACGGTTCGCTGCCGGTCTTCGGGGCGGAGTAGTTCTGATCGGTGCGAAGTTGCGCCGACGACGCCTTGTCCGTACCGAGTGAGGGGGCGGGTTGCCTGTTCATTCGTGTGTCGTGCTTGCCCGGGCCAATGCAGGATGTAACTCTCGCGGCCGCCTCTCGGCTCGGCGCCGGTGGGTGGGAGATGCCGTCGAGGCGGGCTCGAAGGATACCCCGCTGCTCTCGGAACTCGCGCCTCCTGGGCGCGGACGGGTTCGAGCCGGTTCAGGCGTCACCTGCCGGTGACCGTCGAGCCATTCGTTCCTTATGCTCGATCAGCCCGGTGCCCGTGTTGCACTCGATAATCCAGTGGCCGACATTCTCGAATTGCTCCGAAGCTGTCAGATCGTGCAGAAGATCCGAGAGCCGTTCGGTCGCGGCGGCGCCGAACTTGCGGGCGGCAAGACGACTCAGCAGCCGCTGCCGCTCCTCACGGCCTTCCTCAAGGCCTTGCTTGCGCCCCTCCTGGAGCCCCGCCCGAAGCCCCTCCCGGCGCTTCTCCTCGTACCACTCCTGCACTCGCTCCGCCAGCATCGTTGGCACCTCCTCGAACCCTTGTACACGCGCAAGGTCCAGTCCCTCCGGCCACGCCTCTGCGTCAACTTGCCGCGGCATCACCACCGACCAGACCCATGCTCTGAACGCCCGCTGGAGCTCCACCTCACCCGAGCCCCCGGGAATCACCCGCCAGCGGCAAGCTGGTCGCGGATGATTTCGATCTGTCCGCCGAGGACGCCTTGCTGCTCGGTGAGTCGAAGGATTTGCTCCTGGAAGGCTTGACGGTCGGCGCGGGCTTCGGCCCGCATCGCCTCGCGATCGGCACTGGCTTCAGTCCGCATCGCCTGGCGGTCGGCACGAGCCTCAGTCCGGACGGCCTGAATCTCGGCCCGGAGAGTTTGGATCTCGCCGCGTACGCCGATGAAGCTGGTGAGGTTGAGCGCGGCCAAGGCGACGGTTGCGCCGATGATCGCAAGTGTTTCCTGGCTGAGTCTGGACATTTCGGAGCCGCCATGACGAGTGGTTGCGATTGGGCGAGGTGCATCTTACCGCGTTGTCCAGCGTCGGGAATTCGATATCGTGCGGCTCGGAGCGCTTTCCGTGTAGGCCATCGTCTCGTCCGGTGTGCGACACGAGTGCCGAGCGGGTAACGCGCGGCTATATCGCGGATGCGCCGGGGCCGGCGGTCCGGCCGAGGTGGTGCATCCCGCACTTCCGGGAATCACCCCCCGGCGGCAAGCTGGTCGCGGATGATTTCGATCTGTCCGTCCAGCTCGCCCTGCTGCTCGGTGAGTCGGAGGATCTGTTCCTGGAAGACCTGGCGGTCGGCACGGGCTTCAGCCCGCATCGCCTCGCGATCAGCGCGGGCTTCGGCCCGGTCGGCGCGGGCTTCGGCCCGGACGGCCTGAACCTCGACCCGGAGAGCTTGAATCTCGCCGCGTACGCCAGTGATGGTGGTGAGAATGAGAGCGGCGACGGCGATGGTGGCGCCGATGATGGCGAGCGTTTCCTGGCTGAGTCTGGACATGTCGAGGCCGCCATGACGGGCGGTTGCGATTGGGTGAGACGTATCTTACCGCGCAGTCCACTGGCGGGAATCAGACAGGGTGCCGACATCGTGTGGATTCGGGGCACTTTCCGTGTAGGCCGTCGTCTCGTTCGGTGTGCGACACAAGTGCCGAGTGGGTAACGCGCGGCTATGTCGTGGATGCGCCGGGGTCGGCGGTCCGGCCGAGGTGGTGCATCCCGCACCTCCCGGAATCATCCTCCGGCGGCAAGCTGGTCGCGGATGATTTCGATCTGTCCGCCGAGGGCGCCTTGCTGCTCGGTGAGCCGGAGGATCTGCTCCTGGAAGACCTGGCGGTCGGCGCGGGCCTCGGCCCGCATCGCCTCGCGGTCAGTGCGGGCTTCGGCGCGTATCGCTTCACGGTCGGCGCTGGCTTCAACCCGCATCGCC
>JAPOSC010000004.1:62788-268629 GCA_026709935.1 Thiotrichales bacterium | reverse complement strand
CCTCCGCCAGCAGCGCCGACAGGTGGGTCTTGGCCTCCCCGACTTTCACGCGTCGTGTCATGGTCATCGCGCTCCTCTTCCGAACCGCGCCGAAAATCTCCACCGTGGCGGCGGTAGACCCCTGCTCCGGAGCGAAAGGGTAGCTCCGGTATCGATTTGGTCAAGATTGCCGGGCGGCTTCGTTCCCGGTGGTGAGGTCGGACAGATCGGTGCGAGATATTCGGCTCGCTGGGGACACGCTCCCCGGCCGGCGCTGGGGCGATGATATGTGAGGATCGGCGCACAAGTGCCTGTAATCGCTTAAAAAAAGACAATTCAGGGAGTGGCGGGGAACGGCGCGGGAGTCAGGTACAGTGGGTGTGACTGCATGTTGGCTCGGATCGCAGCCAGAAAAAACCCACACACGAGCGGGAGAAAGCATACTGCTTCGGGTGTGTTGGCAAATATCCTTGAACGACGGGAATGTCTTGAGTGCGACATTCTTGCCGGTGAGCTTTTCCGCCATTCGGCGTCGGATTCTCTCCGGGACTGTGTGCCTTTTTGTCTTCGTTTACAACAAGTTGGCGCGGCGTCGAGTAGGGTGCTTGGGACCTGCGAGGCCGTGACTGGCGGGCGCAGTGAGGCGTTCGCTCGAAATTCGAGAATCGTCCCTCTCACCCCCTCAATTCGCCCCCTGCGGGGACATCAATGGTGAACGGCTCGGGACGCATTTTCCCCCTCTGGGTAACAACTGGGGACACGTGGGTAACAAATCCGGTGCCTGATCAGAGCCGGATGAGAAGCATTCCCATTTTTGTTGGTCGGACTCTAATTCTCTGTTTTAGTTAGTAATTCATCTCCGGCGCTTGGCCCTGAACGGGCACTTTCGCGCCCGTGGGGACACGCAACCCCCCAATCACACCCACAGTACCTGACTCGATCCGCGGGGATCAGTCCTCAAAACGCCGGGTGGATTTGCACTCCACGGCCAGGAACACGCACACGCGCAGGGGGTTTGTACAGCCCCACTGCTTCACCGTCTGGGAGACCGGCAGAGGCCGAGACACAGGGCCGACGCCGATGCGTAGCGGGGGGGTGATGTCGGAGTTACGGGGCGGCTTATCTGAGCCGACCCGCCGCATGACCCTCCGAGGTGGTCGCCGCCGACCGGGCGGTAAATCTTCAAATATCAGGAGCGCACGAAATGAGAGCACGAACGAGCCTATGGGCGAGCATGGCCATCGCGGCCAGCCTCGGCCTCACCGGGTGCGGCGGGTCGAGCGATAACGAACAAGACGAGACGATGAACCTGCCGGCCGGGGACCCTCCGGCGAAGACTGCAATGTCAGCAGATGTCGAATTGTCGGACGCGCAGAAGGCCGCGCTGAAGGCGGAATTGAAAGATAGCGGGGATTCCGAGACACTCAAGGACGGCGACGTGCGAGTCGGCGTGACGTTCTCCTGCACGAGCGATGACCCCTGCACGATCACCGTTTCGAACAGTCTCGGAACGATCGTCGCGACGGCTCACAGTACGACCAGCGGAACGGTGACTGGCGCGGCTACAGGGCTTGAGGCTCCCGCTATTCCAGCAGCGAGTGGAGTCTCGGGGGCAGCTCTGAGGGGCCAGTTACTTGATGCAAGCCCCGTCGCCGATCTTGTGAATGGTGAAAATAATGCCGAGCTAGGGACTGCTGGATTCCCTACCGACACCAATGAACTGAAAGATCCTAAAGACGGGGACACGAAATTCACCAAGTCAGATACGGCCCCAGCAGCGCTAGATGGTTGGACGGGTGAGACATGGACGACCGGCAATCAGATCATCGTCCGGTACGCTAATCAAAACATCGAGTCCGCCGAAGGAACGTTCAGAAGTCAATTTGGGGATAAGGACGGTGGTGCTGGGGATGAAATCACCAATGCAGATACGGTTGGTGATAATGAAGGGCGCCAGACCGAATGGGATTGGGATCTCGCAGAATCCGATGAATTCCCGACTGGGGCAAGGGAAGAGACTTACCGGCAAGGTGTATCTTTCAAGGGCACCTACGGAGGCGTCGAAGGTGAGTTCACTTGCATGACAGAGCCATGCGAACTCGCCTTGAATGATGATGGAGAAATAGCCCCAGATGACGGTACAGACGGCGTCACAAGTGTATGGAAATTCACAGCCGACAACGAAGGTGCTGCTGTGAGTTACGACAAGGCAGATGCCGACTATCTGGCTTTCGGCTGGTGGCGTCAGAGCGTCGGTACGAATCACTCTGGCATCAACGGTTTCAAGGTGCTCTACAGTGGAAATTCTCCCCTTGAAGATGACGATGTAGCTGACATCTCTGGTAAAGCGACGTACAACGGCCATGCGGCAGGAAACTACGTAAAAGGCGTCAAAGATGGTACTAGCGTTGCTAACGAGGGTGGTGAGTTCGTAGCCAACGTTAAACTAGTAGCCGATTTCGAAAGCACTGACGAGGAATCCAAGATCACGGCAACAATCAATAAATTCCGTGACGCCAGTGGCGACTTAGGTTCATGGGAAGTCGGACTGGCTACGGCAGAAACGGCCGCCGTACATGCCACTGCTGACATTACATTTGTTACAGCAGAAAGATCTGGAGCAGCAGGCTCGAAGGCATGGGAGATCGCTGCTGGCGGCGGTGGTTTCTACGGTTCTACTGCAAACAATGCACAGCCGACCGGCGTAGCAGGCTGGTTCCATGCGACTACGAATGATTCTGATGCTAGCACGCTTGGTAATACAGCCGGAAGTTGGCAGGATGGCGACGTAGCCGTCGCCGGTGCCTTTGCCGCGACGCGGTAACGGCCTCTACGTCATAGCTGAACCCCGGTCGCTGTGTCGCCGCACCCGTGACGGCACAGCGACCCCTTCATAGCGCAACACCCATGACGCATCCCGAGGGAGACTCAATCATGAAGTACGCTCATATTGGCTTGATGGCTCTCGCGGCGATAGTGATCGCGGGGTGTGGAGGGGGTGATTCGGTCAAGCAGTCAGACTTGGATAAGGTAAAGAAAGATCTTGAGACCACCAAGGGTCAGCTTGAGACTGCACAAGGAGAGCTTGAGACTACTAAGGGTCAGCTTGAGACTGCACAGGGGCAGCTTCGGACGGAGCGGGGCAAGGTCACTGAAGCTAACCGGCAACGGGACGAAGCGAAGGATGAGGTTAAGGATCTTGAGACCCTCGTCGGTGAGACTACCGATCAGCTCGAACGTAGTCGGGCAAAGGATACTATCGATGGAATAATGAGGGCGGGGAGTGGTCCGCTTGCAAGTTCAGCCGTAGGTGTTATGCCTGAATATCGGGCAAAGGCGAAAGTCACTTCTTCGGGTATCACGTTCAAGGATAAGAGTGATAGAAGGGATGGGAACAAGTGGTATTTCTCTGCCTTCGAGGCCGAATCTGAAACCGGAAATATGAAATATGATCATGAACTAGTCGTATACACCGACCTCGGACCACCAGAGGACGAGGACTTCCAGAGCGTGCATACAGGGGCTGCGGCTGTTGAGACTGGATCTCCTCCTCGTCGTACTGGTTGGAGAATCGATTTTACTAACGGCGAAACCAACTCGTTCGTCACTGCATCAGGATTTAGCCAACTTGCCAGTGGCGCTGGAGATGGGAAGCTCCTTACAGCGAATCAAAACTATCTAGGTAGTTACGGTGGCGCAAGAGGAAATTACAGGTGCACTGCTGGGCCGTGTAATGTCAGATTTGACGGTGCTAACTACATTTTCACGCAAGGTACGTGGCAATTTATTACTAGTAGTGCATCGGCGAAAGTGAAAGTCAAAGACGTGAGCTATATGCACTTTGGGTGGTGGCGTCGTGAAACTGAGAATACCGACGCGCTAGATTTCAAAGTTTTCTCTAGTGGGATGAACGCTGCGTCTGAAAATGCCTCGGCCTTCGATGCTCTGAACGGCTCCGCGAACTACACAGGGCGAGCCGTCGGTCACTATGCGGTCCACAGTTTGACTGGTACCCCCTTGCATGGGTCATTCACTGCGAACGCAAGCCTCACCGCGAATTTCACTGCCGATTCGATTCAAGGGAAAATTACTAACTTCCGTAACCACAAATCCCAGTCATTAGACTGGTCGTTAGATTTGAATGCAGCAGACATGAGCGGCGGGGATGTTGACAGTAACTCGGGGACGACTCGGTGGCATATCGGTGAAAACTCTCACCAAGGGACCACCGCTGCCGGTAACAGTTGGGACGCCACTTTCCATTCCGAGGAGACCTACGCCGGACAAGTCCCTGATGGGGTCGTAGGGGAGTTTTCAGCAATATTCGGCACCGAGGCCCGTATGATAGGCGCGTTCGGTGCGCATAAGAAGTAGTTCACCAATGGCTACCGAACGATTCCTGCACATGAGGCTCTCCCGCGAAGACTGTGCGAATCTCGATGCGCTGGTAGCGCGGATGAACAGCGACGAAGGATTGAGGGGCCGAAGGCTCCCGCATGTCGGGAAGCCTCTCGGCCACTACAGCCAGAGCGACGTAGTGCGACTGGCGATTGCAGAGGCTCTACTGAAGCTATGTAAGGAAGCCGCATAACGCGGGCAGGTTTAACGGAGTGGGTGGCGGCGTCGCCTCATAAGGATTCGTCGCCTCATCAGGATTCAGAGTCTTTCGAGGGCGCTCCCGGCGTCGTCATCCTCTCCACCTTCACCCGCGGCCGCGAGCGCGGCCAGAGCCCGGACAGGGAAGCGGTGTCGGTGTCTCGCGGGGATGTCTCAGGTCCTCTGCGGGGTAACTCCGACCGGCATCGCTTCCTTTCACTTCGGCCGGTAAGCGCCATTGTCGGACACCCCGGGGTACCCCCTGATTCCCGCCGCGGCCGCCTCGAATCGTTCACCTAGCGGTGATTGCACTCGCCCCGGACGGGCTCCGGGGCATCCCTTCCCCGCCCGGCTTCATGCGCCCGTGGTGAGCATGAGCCGTACGCCGGTGAGCACCACGGCCGCGGTGAGTCCGGCGACCCCGAGCGCGAGGCCGATTCCCCATTTCACCAGGCGGATTCCGACCGCACCAAGTTCGGCGCGGATGGCGGCCGCGGTCGAATCGAGGTCGGCTTTCGTGGCGAGCCCGTCACGGTCGGCGCCCGCGGCCTGGCGCATCCCTTCGGCGATGGCTTCGGCCTGGTCGGTGGCGGTGCCGGTGGCCTTTGAGATCGCGCGCGATGGCGAGCGGGTTGAAGCTGGTCGCAGCGGACATCGCAGTCTCTCCGGTTACAGTTAGCCGAGAGCTTCGGCCGCGGACTGGTGTCGAGTGTACTTCGCCACCATGCCCACGCTCGGCCATCGCCCCTGCCGCATGACGGCCGCGGCCGACGCCTGGTTGCTCGTCATGCGTTGCGCCATGCGCCGCGCCCGGAGCTGATGCCGGGCGCGGCGTGATCCTGTCGTCAGCAGTCGTACCAGACTGTGCCTGCTCTCTTCCATGCGCCCTGGCGCTCCGCGTTGGCCCAGTCTCGGATCGTCCCGCGGAATGAAATGGTTTCCGGCATCAGGGACTCCGGCTGGACCCAGAGGCCGTTGCGTTGAATCCACACGCTGCCCGTGTCGGGTGCATACAGTTCCAGTCGGACGGTTTCATCGTTTTCGGCGGTATGGTCCTCCAACGTCATCACTTCGATCCACTCGGTGCTTTTGCCATTGAAGGTCAGCTCGCGGTCAGGTGTCCTGTAGTCCTGTCCTTCCGTGGCGCTGCCGCCCGTGATCCTGAGTTTGTAGGTGAGCTTTCCGTCATAGTCGATGTCCTGGCGCGGTCTCTGCACATGGAAACTCAGTTCCTGTCCTTCACACGCGGTGTCGGTATATTTCGTCCCCGCCGCTGCCTCCTGGAGCGGAAGCAGCGTCGCCAGCATGAGGGAGGCGGCGAGGCCGGCTCCTGCCCCGCCCCGCAAGAACCGCGTTGATGCGCGCGTTGGTGCGCCGACGCTTCGAGCGGTCGAATGTTTCATGATGTGTCCTCCTTTCGGACTCGCCTTCCATTGGAAAAATGGCCGTGGTGCGACCGTCTCTGTCCCACATCGTGGACGGTACAGACCGTAGCGCCGGAGCCATTCGCGGGTCCAAGATCGAATTCTCATGGAATGGATAGGAATTTCTTTGGTCGCAGTACGGGCCGGCTTGCCGGAGTACCTTCGGGAGTCGCTGCCGATCAAGGCGAAGGGTAGCGTTTCCTGCGAGCGACCATCGGTGATGATGAGGACCAATCAGTACCCCGGTGAGCCCTTGCCGGCGACCAGGCGGGCGAGCGCCATGCGCCGTCCGTCCGGATCGGCGACGATTCCTTCCTCCCAGAACAGTACCCGGAGGGCGCGGAACCGTTCGAGCAGCTCGTTCGGCCGCGCCCGGAACCGGCGGCTCGACGGACCGCCGACGTCGACGGGGGTGATGTAGTGATGTTCGTAGACGATGTGGCCGCCGGGACGAAGTGCGTCGACCAGCCGCGGGATCAGCGGCCGGTCCAGAAACCGCGCGACGACGATCACGTCGTAGGCATCCCGCGCGATGTCCGCGCCGTCGAGGTCGGTCTCGATCCAGTGGACGCTGACTCCCGCGGTCTCGGCTCGTGCGCGGGCTTTCGCGAGCGCGACTCCGGAGATGTCCATCGCGTCGACCGTGTAGCCGTGCGCGGCGAGGTGGATGGCGTTGCGGCCCCGCCCGCACGCCACGTCCAGAGCGCGGCCACGCGGAAGGCGGTCGATCCACGCCGCAAGCAGCGGGCTCGGGTGGGTGCGGGTGGCGTACTCGCCCGAAGCGTACCGGGCGTTCCAGCGTTCGCGATCGGCGTTGCTCATGCGGTGCCGTCCAGGTGGCGCGCGTCCTTCGCGCAACGGCGCCTATCGTAGCGGGCGGGGGTGGTTACCGCACCGCGCGA
This sequence comes from Thiotrichales bacterium, assembly GCA_026709935.1. GTDB lineage: Bacteria > Pseudomonadota > Gammaproteobacteria > HK1 > HK1 > HK1. Next base: position 261,728 of record JAPOSC010000004.1, on the reverse strand, counting down.
CGGCCTCTCTTCGCGCCGGCGGGAATGGCTGACTCCCCTTCTCTGAAGAAGGGCGGCCGACGACAAAAACGCGCTCTGCGCACCGGATTGCCCGACCCGTCCGTCCGGCGTTGTTTTCGGGCACACTCGTGCCCTGCGGCCGCACACCGGGGCGCACGACAGGGGGAGCCGCCGGGATGAGCAAGACCGTGCGCACGGGACCAGCGGCGGTGCTCCGCTCCGTCGCGGCCCGGCCCATACCACCGGCGCCGGCGCGCGGGAACGGCCTCCGCCGGCGCAAGGAGGCGTTGACGCATGAGAATCAGAAGCATCGAGACGTTCAGCACCCGTGAGGTCTGCATGGTGCGGGTGCGCACCGACGATGGGGCGGAGGGCTGGGGCCAGACCGCGCCCTACCACGCCGACATCACCGCGCGGGTGCTGCACCGCCAGGTCGCGCCCCACGCCCTCGGCGCCGACGCCCTCGACCTCGATGCGCTCATGGACCGAATCCCGGAAGCCGAGCACAAGTTCCCCGGCTCGTACCTGCGCCGTGCCATGGGCGGGCTCGATACCGCCCTGTGGGACCTGCGCGGGAAGCGGGAGGGGAAGAGCGTGTGCGAGCTCCTCGGCGGCACGCCGCGGCCCATCCGGGTGTACGGGTCGAGCATGCGCCGCGACATCACGCCCCGCGCCGAGGCCGAGCGGCTCGTGCGGTGGCGCGATGCGTGCGGCTACGACGCGTTCAAGTTCCGCATCGGCTGCGAGTGCGGTCGCGACAAGGACGAATGGCCGGGTCGCACCGAGGCCATCGTGGCCGAGGTGAGCCGTGCGTTGCGCGGCGAGGCCGATCTGCTGGTCGACGCCAACAGCGGCTTCTCGCCCGCCCGCGCCGTCGAGGTGGGCCGGATGCTCGTGGACCATGGGGTCCGCCACTACGAGGAGCCTTGCCCCTACTGGGAGCTGGACTGGACCCGCGAGGTCACCGAGGCCCTCGCCCCGCTGGACATCGACGTGACCGGCGGCGAGCAGGACTGCGACCTGGCGGTGTGGCGGCGGATGATCGACATGCGGGCGGTGGATGTGGTTCAGCCGGACATCTGCTACCTGGGCGGGCTCACGCGGACCCTGCGGGTCGCCGCGATGGCCCGGGCCGCGGGCCTGCCCTGCACGCCGCATGCGGCCAACCTGAGTCTGGTCACCGTGTTCACCCTCCACCTGATGGGCGCCATCGAGGGGGCCGGGCCCTATGTCGAGTTCACCATCGAGGGCTCGGATTACTACCCGTGGCAGGAAGGGCTGTTCGAGCCGGCACTGGTGGCCCGCGACGGCAAGGTCCCGATCCCCGACGGCCCGGGCTGGGGGGTGGAGATCCGGGACGACTGGCTGGCCGGGGCCGAGCACGAGATCAGCGAAGTACAACTATGAGGAACTCCGTGATGACCGCACAGCCCGACATTCGATACAGCGCCTGTCCCCACGACTGTCCCTCGACCTGCGCCCTGGAGATCGAGCGCCTGAGCGACCGTCTCATCGGAAAGGTGCGCGGGGCGCGCGAGAACACCTATACCGCCGGTGTCATCTGCAGCAAGGTTGCGCGTTACGCGGAGCGCATCCATCACCCCGACCGCCTGACCACGCCGCTGCGACGGGTCGGGGAGAAGGGGGCGCGCGAGAGCTTCGTGCCGGTGTCGTGGGACGATGCACTCGACATCACGGCCGAGTCGCTGCTGAAAGCGGAGCAGCGCCACGGCTCCGAGACGGTGTGGCCCTACTACTACGCGGGCACCATGGGTCTCGTGATGCGCGACGGCATCAACCGCCTGCGCCACGTCAAGCGCTACTCCGGCCAGTACTCCACCATCTGCGTCACCCTGGCCTGGAACGGATTCATCGCGGGGACGGGCCGCCTCGCGGGTTCCGATCCGCGCGAGATGGCGAAGTCCGACCTCGTGGTCATCTGGGGCACCAACGCGGCGGTGACGCAGGTCAACGTGATGACCCACGCGCTTGAGGCCCGGCGCCGGCGCGGCGCTCCGATTGTGGTTATCGACATCTATCGCAATGCCACCGCGAAGCAGGCGGATCTCTTCGTCTGCGTGCGTCCTGGTACCGACGGGGCGCTCGCCTGCGCGGTGATGCACGTGCTCTTCCGCGATGGCCATGCGGACCGCGACTACCTCGCGCGCTACACCGACTGCCCGGAGGGGCTGGAGCGGCACCTCGCGGACCGGACCCCGTCGTGGGCGGAACGCATCACCGGCGTGCCGGCGGACACCATCGAGCGCCTGGCGCGGATGATCGGCTCCACCCCGCGCACCTTTCTCCGCCTTGGCTACGGCTTCTGCCGGCAGCGCAACGGGGCGGTGAACATGCACGCCGCGCTCTCCATCGCCGCGGTGACCGGGGCGTGGCAGCACGAAGGCGGCGGCGCGTTCCACAGCAACGGGGACATCTATCACTGGGACAAGTCGATGCTGGAGGGGCACGACGCCATCGATCCATCGATCCGGAGCCTCGACCAGTCCCGCATCGGACCGGTCCTGGACGGCGACCGGCGCGCCCTCGGCGACGGCCCTCCGGTGACCGCGCTGTTCATCCAGAACACGAACCCGATGATGGTCGCGCCGGAGTTCGCGCGCGTGCATCGCGGATTCGCCCGGGACGACCTCTTCACCTGCGTGCACGAGCAGTTCATGACCGAGACCGCCGCGATGGCGGACATCGTGCTGCCGGCCACGATGTTCCTGGAGCATGACGATGTGTACCAGTCCGGCGGCCAGCAGCACATCCTTCTCGGCCCGAAGATCGTCGAGCCGCCGGGCGAGTGCCGCTCGAACCACGCGGTGGTGTGTGCGCTCGCGAAGCGGCTCGGGGCCGAGCACCCGGGGTTCGGGATGACCCCGCGCGAGCTGATCGACCACACGCTGCGCGCGTCGGGGTGGGAGGGTGTCGACCGGCTGGAGCAGGAGCGCTGGTTCGACTGCCAGCCGGATTTCGACGATGCGCACTACACCGGTGGCTTCGGCCATCCGGATGGTCGGTTCCGGTTCGCGCCGGACTGGGCGGCCCTCGCCCCGCGCGGCTTCGTGGACGGCGCGTTGCTCGCCTCGATGCCGCGGCTCCCCGACCACTGGGCGGTCATCGAGGAGGCGACCGAGGGGATGCCGTACCGCCTGGTGACCGCCCCGGCGCGCCACTACCTCAACTCCTCGTTCACCGAGACTCCGACCTCCATTCGCCGCGAACGCCGCCCGAGCGTGATGCTCCACCCCGAGGACGCGATGGCGCTCGGAGTCCGCGACGGCGACCGGGTGCGCCTCGGCAACGACCGCGGCGACCTCGTCATTCACGCGAAGCTGTTCGCCGGCGCGCAGCGCGGGGTGGTGATCGTCGAGAGCATCTGGCCCAACCACGCGTTCGAGGAAGGCAAGGGCATCAACGTGCTGACCGGCGCGGACGCGGCCGCCCCGGCGGGCGGATGCGCATTCCACGACAACCGGATCTGGATCCGGGCGGCGTAGGCGGGGAGACACGTCCGCGATGCCGCTGTGGCGGTGTTGCCCGTCCACCGATTTCCGAATGTCGCAAGGCGATTCGACAGCAATTCCCCATGTCGCGGTCAGGCGATTACTTTTATTTCTATTATTCTAGAATAACCGTTGACACGGTGCTCCGACGAGTCTAGCCTCCCGCCGCATGCGCCTGACTCTGGAATCCACTGCGTCCATCCTCGCCGAGCTCGGCAACGAGACCCGGCTGGCCATCGTGCGCCTGCTGGTTCGGGCCGGGGAAGACGGGTTGACCGTGGGGGCTATCCAGCGCGCGACCGGGGTGCCCGGCTCCACGCTGAGTCACCACCTCGGTCGCTTGCGCGGGGTCGGTCTCGTCTCGCAGACCCGGGCCGGTAGCGCGCTCCGCTGCAGGGCGGACTTCCAGCGCATCCGCGCCACCGCGGATTTCCTGATCGAGGAGTGCTGCGCGGACGTGCAACCGCCGCCTCCGCACCCGCACTCGCACGGTCCGGCGTGATGCGTGCCGATCCGTTCCTCGTTCGAATGCCGTTCGTGGCTGACGCCGGCGCGCCGTTTCTCGCCGGTGGCTTTACTTGTTCCCGCGTTGCCCCGGGATATTCCGCCCGCATCCGTCGGGTATCCGCCCGATGGGTGCGATTCCACGTCTCCGGAATGGATGCGCCCGCGGGCCATGGGAGACTGAAATGAACACCGTTGTCCTGCTTCCGCTTGCCGGCCGCCTGCGAACCGCGGGTCTGCGGATGTATGCCGCGCTCCGGGCGACCATGCGCGATCGGGTCGTCCTGGTCTTCGTGGTGGCACTCGTCGGGCTCGGTGTGCTGGACTCCGCCCAGCTTCCGGAGAGCCTGCGATTCGTCGCCGGGGCGCTGGCCGGCATCGCGCCGTTCCTGGTTCTCGCGGTGGCCATCGCCGCGTTCACGGCCGCGAGCGGGGCGGACCGCCTGATCGCCCGCGCCTTCTCCGGCCGCCCCGGCCGCACCATCGTCCTCGCCTCGATCGTGGGCGCCCTGTCGCCGTTCTGCTCCTGCGGCGTCATTCCGCTGATCGCGGCGATGCTGCGGGCCGGCGTGCCGCTCGCGCCGGTCATGGCCTTCTGGCTCGCGTCGCCCATCATGGACCCCGAGATGTTCGTGCTCACCGCGGCCGGCGTGGGCTTCGGTTTCGCGGGCGCCAAGACCGTGGCGGCGCTGGGCATGGGGCTCGCCGGCGGTATCGCGGTGCGGGCGCTCGAGCGCGCCGGCCGGCTGCGGGACCCGCTCGCCGCCGCTGCGCGCCCGGGTTGCGGTACGGCATTCGACCCGCGCTCGCCGGTCTCCGTGCGATGGCGGTTCTGGGAGGAGGCCGACCGTCGGGATCGCTTTGTGAGCGATGCGATCGGCACCGGAGGATTCCTCCTCAAGTGGCTGGCCGTCGCATTCCTGGCCGAGAGCCTCATGATGGCGTACCTGCCGGCGGAGTCGGTGGCCGCGGTGGTGGGGGGTGACAACGCCTTCGCCATTCCCTTGGCCGCGGTGGTTGGGGTGCCGGCCTACCTCAACGGATACGCCGCCATCCCGCTCATCTCCGGACTGCTGGAGATGGGGATGTCGAGCGGCGCCGCGCTCGCCTTCGTCACCGCCGGCGCCGTCTCGTCCATTCCCGCCGCCATCGCGGTCTGGGCGCTGGTCCGACGCAGCGTGTTCGTCCTGTATCTCGCGCTGGGTCTCGGCGGCGCAATGCTCGCCGGGGTTCTCTACCAGGTGAGCGGCGTCCCGATCTGAGGGGGCGGGCTGGTCTGATGCGCGGTTCGGGAGCGGGTGGCCGGCGCCCGCAGACCGGGACGGGAGCGATTTCGGCGGGCGAGTCGAATTCCCGCAGTCACATATCCGGCGACTCTCCGGTCACATGTTTGGCGAAGGGTTCCGGAGCAGGTCCACGAGGGCGTCGATGTCGTCCTCGTTGTTGTAGATGTGGGCGGAGAGCCGGAGCCGGCCCCGGCGCACCGAGACCGCGATGTGGCGTTCCGCACACGCCTCCGCCAAGGCGTCCACGTCCGCGGACGGTGGTTTGATCATCAGAATGCCGGCCCGGTGTTCGGGCGCCGGCGACACCTCGCAGCCGACCGCCTCCAGCGCGCCCGCCGCCCGGTCGAGCAGGGCTGTGATGTGGGCGGCGGTATGGGTCACGCCGGCTTCGAGCAGCATGTCCACCGCCGCGCCGAGCCCGTAGACCATGGGGAAGGTCGGCGCGGCTTCTTCCAGTCGGGATGCGTCGGTGCGCAGGTCGAACCGGGTGCCGTCGAAGGCGAACGCGTCCTCGACGCTGTGCCAGCCGACCAGGGCGGGGCGCAGGTTCGGCAGCAGGTCGCGGTCCACGTACAGGAACCCGATGCCGATGAGCCCGAGCAGCCACTTGTGCGAGCAGGCGGCCATGGCGTGGATGCCGCTCGCCTTCACGTCGATGGGGAACGCGCCGGCCTGCTGGATGGCGTCCACCACGAAGAGCACGTCCCGGTCCCGGCAGAGCCGGCCGATGGTGTCCAGGTCGGTGCGGTGACCGCTTGCGAACTGCACCGCGCTCGCCGCGACCAGCCGGGTACGCGGTCCGATGGCCTCCTCGACCGCCTCGGGCGTCACCGCCCCGTCCGTGACCCGTATCTCCCGCACCCGGACCCCGCGGCTCGCGAGATGCTTCCAGGCGTAGACGTTGGACGGATACTCCAGGGCGCTCGCCACTGCCACTTCGTCCCCGGGGCGCCAGTCGAGACCCTCCGCCACCAGGGCCAGACCCTGGGAGGTGCTCCTGACGAACACGATCTCTTCGGCCGAGGCGCCGACAAGCTCCGCAGTCCGCGCCCGCACCTCCGCCGCGTGCTCCCACCAGGCGGCCGAAGCGGTGTTGCCGTGCGCGACGTGGTCGTCGAGCCAGGTGTTGATCGCCGCCCGCACCCTCGTGGAGCCGGGCGCCACCGCGGCACAGTTGAGGTAGGCGTGGCCCGCGCAGGCCGGAAACGCTTGGCGGTACGTCGTGCTCAGGGAAGGCATCGCGGCTCCTCGCCCGGTTCGGTTCGTTGACGGCGGCGCATTGTACGGGCCGCCGTCGCCGGATGTCTTGAGCGCGTCGATCCGATTGTCGGCGGTATCCGACCCTTGCCGGGGGCCACTCCTACCAGCAGCAGAAACCGCCGTCGACCAGCAAATCGACACCGGTGCAGTAGGACGATGCCTCGGACGCCAGGAAGACGGCTGGCCCGACCATTTCATCCACCGTTGCCATCCGCCGCATCGGTGTCTGGCTCTCGAATTCCCTGGTCTGGTGCACCATTTCGGGCCGCGTGTTCATCGGCGTCGCCGTATAGCCCGGGCTTATCGAATTGACGCGGATACCTCGCTCGACCCATTCCATCGCCATGGACTTCGACAGGTGGATCACTGCGGCCTTGGACGCGTTGTAGTGCACCTGCATCAGGCCCCGGTTGACGATGACCCCGGACATGGAAGCGATGTTGATGATCGATCCGCGCCCGTGTTTCAACATTGCGTTTGCCTCGGCCTGGCAGGAGAGGAAGACGCCTTTCAAGTTGACGTCCATCAGCGTCTGGAATTGTTCCTCGCTCATCTCCTCGGCCGGGTTGGCATTGGCAATGCCCGCCGCGTTCACTGCGACCCCGAGCGCACCAAGGTCTTTTTCCGCCCGCTCGACCGCTTCGACGAGAGATGCCCGGTCGGTCACGTTCACACGGATGGCGATCGCTCTGCGTCCCGTTGCTTCGATGAGGCCGACCGTGTCGGACAATCCCGCGTCCGTGCGAACATCAAGGCAAGCCACATCGGCGCCGCACTGGGCGAGCCCCACAGCGATGCGTTGACCGATGCCGCTGCCAGCGCCGGTGACGATGGCGGTGCGGTCGGACAGGTCGAAGAGTGCGGGAGCGTTCAGGGTGATTGCGGTCATGTTTCAAATCGGCCCGCGTCGCACAAGGCGCACGAAGCCGCTCCGTTCGAGACCTACGACATGATCAAGCCACCATCAACGTTGATGGTCTGGCCGGTGATGTAATCTGCGTCTTCGCTGGCGAGAAACGCCACGAGTCCGGCGACGTCCTTGCCTTCGCCGGCGCGCTTCATGGGGATGTTCCGAACCCATGCTTCCATGAGCTCTCCGGGACCGTACTCGCCCAGCAACCGGCCCCATACGCGGTCGTTGTAATCCCACATGTCGGTCTTGATGATGCCGGGACAGATGGCGTTGACGGTGATGCCGTCGGGCGCAACCTCTTTCGCGAGGCTCTGGGTCAGCCCCATGACGCCGAACTTCGATGCCGCGTAGTGCGGGGTATAGATGAATCCGTCGCGGGCCTGACCGGAGGCTGTATTGATGAGCTTCCCGCCATCGCCGGATTTGCGCATCCGCCGAATCGCCTCCTGGCAGCACAGGAATACGCCCTTGGTATTCACGTTCATCGTATCGTCCCACTGCTTTTCCGTGAGTGCCTCGACCTTTGCAATGGTGATGATGCCGGCGTTCTGAACAGAAACGTCGACACGACCGAATTCGTGCTCGGCTCGATCGTAGAGCACTCGAACGGCCGCGGCGTCGGTGACGTCGCAGACCACCCCGCACGCGTTGGCTCCACGGTCGCGAAGCGTCGATGCCGCGTCTTCAACCTGCTCTTCGACCGAAGCGAGGACCAGATTGGCGCCCTCGGCGGCGAACCGCTCGGCGATGGCCAGGCCGATTCCCTGGTTGCCGCCGGTCACTACGATGGTCTTTCCGGAAAATCGATTCATCCGTGCCATTCCCCCTGTGCGCCTTTCGTCGGCTTGACCAACTCCCCTTGATCGGACGCCCGGGCACGGCTGGCCGTCGCGAGCTCCATGACGAGCACATCGTTGGCCTCGTGCCTGTCCAGAATGTCTGCCTGTCGCCCATTCGACATGACCAGGATGCGGTTCGAGACGCCCAGTACTTCCTCGAGGTCGGAGCTGACAAAGATTACCGCGACCCCTTGCTCCGCCAGGCCTACGATGAGTTCGTAGATCGAGGACCGCGCCCCGACGTCGATGCCGCGCGTGGGTTCATCCAGCAGAACGACGCGTGGCTCTCTGGCGAGCCATTTGGCCAGAACGACCTTTTGCTGATTGCCGCCCGACATTTCGTCGGCGTTCTGGTGCCCGCGACCCTTGATCCCGAACTTTTCGATGTTGTCACCCGCAAACCTCTTGACCCTGGCGTTGCTCACCCAGCCGGATGTCGTCACGGACTCGAAGTTCGAGTAGGCGATGTTCTCCTGTATGTAGTGGCTCAGTACGAGACCTTGCAGTTTTCGATCTTCAGGTACGAGAACGAGGCCGTTTCCGATCGCATCGCGCGGGCGGCGCGGCGTGATGTCCTCCCCGTTCAGGTAGACGTGGCCGGCGGCAATCGGGTCGGCGCCCGCGATGGCGCGTACGAGTTCGGTTCGGCCGGCTCCGACGAGCCCCGCGATGCCGAAAATCTCGCCTTTCCTGACCTCGAAATTCACGCCGGAAAAGTGACCGAGTGCCGACGAGAGATCCCGGATTTCCAGCACCGCCTCATCGCTCGGAGTCGGAATGTCGGGGAATATGCGGTCCATGCTGCGCCCGACCATCGCCTCGACGATGGTTCGCACCGGCAAATCGGCGGTATCGAACTCTTCTACCTTGTCACCATCGCGCATGACCACGATTCGGTCGGCGATCTGCTTGATTTCCTCCAGGCGGTGAGAAATGTAGATGATTCCTACCCCTTCCGACTTCAGCTTCTCCATCTGTGCAAACAGAAGTCTGGTCTCCGCGCCACCCAGCGCGGCGGTCGGCTCGTCGAGAATGAGGAGCTTAGCGTCCAGGGTCAGCGCCTTGGCGATCTCGATGAGCTGCTGCTTGGCGGTTGAAAGTCCTTCCACTGTGCGTTTCGCGGAGATATCCAGACCCAGACGCTCAAGGCCGCGGTAGGCGCGTTCCTCCATTTCCTTGCGGTCGATGCGACCGGCTTTCATTGGATAACGACCGACGAAGATGTTTTCCGCGATCGACAGATGCGGCAGCAACAGCAGCTCCTGATGGATCATGCCGATGCCGGAATCGATCGCTTCGCGAGGGTTGGCGGGCGCGTAGGGCGCCCCCCGCCATGTCATTTCACCGGAACTCGGAAGAATCGTTCCGGAGATGACGTTTGACACCGTGGACTTGCCGGCGCCGTTCTCGCCGAGAAGCGCCACGACCTCGCCCGCGTACACATCCATGTCGAACCCGTGCAGGACTTCTGTCGGCCCGTAGGACTTTCGAATTCCGCGCAGTGACAGGATTGGCGGGCGGTTCTGCGAGGTCATGGCATCGCCCGTCGAAGAATCGGCGCCGGCGCCGGGCCTGCTACGGGTGCTTCTCCACGAACATCGGTGCGTTTTCGCAGGTCGTGAGCACTGCATTCGGGATCTGGCGTACTGGAACGGAGGCTCCGTGTGAAACCGCGACCGCCGAGTTGACCGCGAGAACGCCCATGGCCTGGGTGGCCTGAGTCGCGGTCACGATGAACGGCGTGTCGCACTTCGCCAGCGATTCCAGTGCCGCCACGTCACCGTCATAGCCGCCAACGACGATCTGGTCGGAGAGACCGGCAACCTCGACGGCTTTTGCGGCGCCCATGGCGATGGCGTCGGCCTGACCGAAGATGATTTTGACGTCGGGATGTGCCTGCAGCATGTTCTGAGCAATCGAGAAGCCTTCGTCCGGGGACCACATCTGGGTCCACTGCTGGGCGACCAGCTCGATACCCCCGTTTTCGTCGATGGCTCTCTTGCAGCCCTCGAAGCGCTGGACTTCGGGAGTCGTGCCCTTCTGGCCGTGAATGATGACCATCTTGCCCGCGCCACCGGCGAGACCGATGAGATGGGAACAGACCTGGTATGAAGACAGGACGTTCTCACCGTAGATCACGGTGTCACCGGGTTCACCTTCAGGCTCACGATCGACATTGATGACCGGAATGCCCTCCCTGCGTGCCAGGCGGGTCGGAACCGCTGCGGCGGCGGCACCGGCGGGGATGTAGATGAAGGCATCAATGCCCTGGGTCAACAGGTCCTGCACCTGGCTGACCTGGGTGTTGGTGTCGCCCTTGGCATCGACGGTAATGACCTCGATGCCGAGCTTGGCGGCATAGCCTTCGACGCCCAGCTTGATCTGGTTGAAGTAGTCGGCCTGGAGGTTCGGCACGGCGAGGCCGATCTTGTTGATTCCAGCCGCCGACACCGTGCCCGCGAACATCGCGAGCGCGGTCATGCACAGTAGACGCTTCAATGTAGCTTTCATCGCTGCTTGCTCCTTGCTGGTGCAGGGTCGTAGTGCCTGTTCGTGACCCGTGGGTGGATGTCCGACCATTCGGACCTTGTTCCCGGGAAGCGTGAGTTGCCCCGCCCCTCGGGAGCTTCACTTCTTTCTGTGCTGGAACGTCTCGACCGCCACCGCCAGCACGATGACCAGGCCGATGACCACCTGCTGCAGGAACGGAGAAACGCTGAGCAGATTGAGGCCGTTGCGCAGCACGCCGATGATCAGCACGCCGATGATGGTCCCGCCGACGCCACCGGTGCCGCCGGAAAGGCTGGTTCCGCCAATGACCACCGCGGCGATGGCGTCGAGTTCATAGGCGATTCCGGAGCTTGGTTGAACCGCGTCCAGACGCGCCGCCAGCAGTATTCCGGACAGGCCGGCGAGTCCGGCGCACACCGTGTAGACCAACACCGTCGCGCGTTTCACATTGATGCCCGCCAGGCGCGCGACCTCGGGGTTGCCGCCGATTGCATAGAGCACACGGCCGCCCGCACGGTACCGCTGGAAGAGAACGGCAAGCACGAACACCACCAGCATGACCGCAACGGTGATGGTCAGGAATCCCCCGTAGCGAATGATGGCGCCCATGTTGAACCAGGGCGGGAAGCCGATGATCTGCGAGCCGTTGGTGATCATGTTCGCGAGCCCGCGTGCGATGGACATCATGGCGAGCGTTGCGATGAACGGCGGTACCTGAAACTCCGTGATCAGCAACCCGGCGACGAAGCCGGTCAGCGCCGCCGCGACCAGTGCCCCCGAGATGGCGACGCCCATCGGCATGCCTGCTTCGACATTCAGGTACCCGAGCACCATCATCGACAGCGCCATCACCGAACCGACCGAGAGGTCGATTCCGGCAATCAGGATGACGAATGTCATGCCCACCGCCATGATGCCGAGCACGGTGATCTGGTCCAGAACATTCAGGAAGTTTCTGATCGACAGGAACGAGTCGGTCGCGAAGCTGAGGAAAACACACAGCGCGAGCAGTCCCAGCAGCGGACCGGTCGCCCCTCGCAGCGAAAAGAATTCGGTGAATCGAAGCCTTGCCTTTGCTTCCAGTGTAGCGACATTCATGTCTTTACTCGCCAGGAATGCATAAAAATGCAAATATGATGAAAATATACCCATAGGGTTTTTGGCCTGTCAAGCTATCCCGCACCCGGAGGTATAATGTTTTCCCGTATTCAACTCCAGCGATTGGCGACGGTTGGTAGCAGAGTCTGCTTGACACGCAGTTTGTATGCATGTCTAATCAAATATGTATAGATATGCGAAATCAACAAATGAACGTTACAGAACTGCGCAAGATTGCGAACAGAATCCGCCGGCGGGATCTCCGGGCTGTTTTTGAGGCCGGGGCCGGCCACATCGGCGGGGAGATGTCCGTGATCGACATTCTGACCGCGCTGTACTTCCATGTTCTGAACGTGGATCCGGCTGCGCCACTCGCCCCGAATCGGGATCGGCTGGTGCTGAGCAAGGGGCACACCGCCTGTGCGCTCTATGTGACTCTGGCCGAAAGAGGGTTCATTCCGCAGGAGGAGATCTCGACTTTCCTGAAGCCTCGTTCGCGGCTGAATGGTCACCCGAACTGCACCAAGGTGCCTGGTGTGGAAACCAATACGGGACCGCTGGGACACGGACTGCCGGTCGGTGTGGGCATGGCCGTGGCGGCTGGGCTTTCCCGCGCAAGCTGGCGCACCTTTGTCATCACGGGCGACGGCGAGCTGCAGGAGGGTAGCAACTGGGAGGCCATCATGGCGGCAGCCCAGTTCAAGCTGGACAGCCTCACGCTCGTCGTTGACCACAACCGTCTCCAGCAGGGCGCGCGCGTGGCCGACACCAACAACCTCGCTCCATTGGCGGTCAAGCTGGAATCATTCGGCTGGGCGGTCGAGGAGATCGACGGACATGACATGGAGCAGATCTGCAAGGCGCTGTCGCCCGGGGTCGCCACGACCGGCAAGCCGAAGTGCGTCATTGCTCACACCAACAAGGGACACGGCATCTCGTTCATGTCGGACGACGTTGCCTGGCACCACAAGGTGCCGAGCCGGGAACAGTACGAACGGGCAATGGTCGAGCTGGAAGTTGCTCGGGCCGAGATCGAGGAGGCCGCCTGATGGAGCTGAGCGTCCGGTCCACGGAGTTGCACGATTGCCGCGATGCATTCACGGAAACATTGATGGCCATCGCGTCGGAGAACCCGGACGTTATTGCGGTCTGCAACGATTCGGTGGGCTCCAGCAAGCTGGGTGCATTCAGGGAAAGATGGCCGGAGCGACTGGTGAATGTCGGCATCGCCGAGCAGAATCTGGTCGGCGTCGGCGCCGGACTCGCGAACGGGGGGAAATTGCCGTTTGTCTGTGCGGCGGCCTGCTTTCTGACCGGGCGCGCGCTGGAGCAGATCAAGGCGGATGTTGCCTACTCCGACGCAAACGTGAAGCTTTGCGGCATCAGCTCCGGCGTGGCCTACGGGGAGCTGGGACCGACTCACCACTCTGCGGAGGACTTCGCCTGGATCCGCGCCATTCCGAATATCGCAGTGGTGGCGCCGGCGGACCGAATCGAAACCTCTGCCGCCACCGAGTGGTCGGCCTCTTTCGAGGGTCCCGTTTTCCTGCGGATCAGCAGGGTCGGCGTGCCGGATCTCTTCTCTGAAGGCCACACGTTCGAACTGGGCAAGGCCGACATGCTGCGCGATGGCAGCGACCTGACGATCATCGCCAACGGCACTCTCACGCATCGCGCGATTTCCGCCGCAGAGCTCCTGGCACGGAGAGGCGTCTCGGCCCGCGTCCTCAACCTGGCCACGGTCCGCCCGATCGACGAAGACCGGATCATTGCCGCTGCCCTTGACACCGGTGCCATCGTGACGTGCGAGGAGCACACCATCTTTGGGGGACTTGGCAGCGCGGTCGCCGAGGTAGTGGTGGACCATGCGCCCGTGCCCATGAAGCGGCTCGGCATCCCCGGTTCCTTCGCGCCGACCGGTTCTGCGAGCTTCCTGCTGGACGAATTCGGCATGTCTCCCGCAGGCATTGCGCAAAGCGCGATGGAGTTGCTCGCGAGAAAGGCATGACATGACACATCGTGCCATCCTTGCCATTGATGAAGGTACGACCAACGCCAAGGCCATTCTGGTTCGTGAGGATGGAGCGATCCTGGCCGGCGGCGCCTGCGCTGTCGAAACCCGCTATCCCAGGCCGGGATGGGTCGAGCAGGGAGCGGACCGGATCTGGTCGAGCACCCTCACGGCCATCACAACCTGCCTCAGGAATGCTCCCAAGGCCGAGATCGTAGCCATCGGAATCTCGAATCAGCGGGAATCGATCCTGGCCTGGAATCGCCACACGGGTGAGCCGCTTGGCCCCGTGGTTACCTGGCAATGCCGCCGTTCCTCTGCTGCCTGCGATGCGTTGCGCGCTGCGGGCCATGAGGATGTGGTCATCGCGAAGACCGGGCTGCCGCTCGATCCACTGTTCCCGGCCACCAAGGTGGGTTGGCTGCTGGAGAACCATTGCCGGGGGGTGGCGCCCGAATGCATCTGCATCGGCACGGTCGACGCCTGGCTGATCTGGAACTTCACCGCTGGTCGGACGCATGCCACCGACGCCTCCAATGCGGCGCGAACGCTGCTCTACGATATCGGAGTTGGCGCATGGGACGATCAGCTCTGCCGCTTGTTCGGGGTCGATCGCGCTTTGTTGCCGGATGTCCATGACAGTTCTCACGTCTTCGGGGAGACACGGGGTGTGGACGGCCTCCCCGATGGTATTCCCGTCGCTTCCGCCATCGGCGACTCCCACGGCGCCTTGTTCGGACACGGCACATTCGGTACCGGCGACAGCAAGGTGACCTTCGGCACGGGCTCGTCGGTCATGACGACGGTCCAGGAGTTCACCGCACCGCCCAAGGGCGTCGCGACCACGATTGCCTGGAGTCTCGGGGGAAGGCCGACCTATGCGTTCGAGGGCAACATTCTCGTCAGCGCATCGATCCTGCCCTGGACAGCAGAACTGCTGGGTCTCTCCGGGGTCGATGCGCTCATGGATCTTGCGCAAACGGTCGATGACAGTCTCGGTGTCACGCTGGTTCCTGCGCATGTCGGGCTGGGAGCACCGCACTGGAACGCTGATGCGCGTGGCGTCATCAGTGGTCTGACTTTCGGAGCAGGTCCGGCCCACATTGCCCGCGCCGCCGCCGAGAGCATGGCACTTCAGGTCTGCGATGTCGTGGAGATCATCGAGGCACACAGCTCCGCGGAGATAGGCAGCGTGCATGCTGATGGCGGGCCGAGTCGGAACGCCTATCTCATGCAGATGGTGGCCAACTATCTCGATCGCCCGGTCATCACCTCGGACAGCACCGAAGCTTCAGCGCGGGGTGCGGCATTCCTCGCCGGCCTTGCGGTGGACTTCTGGTCGGACCTCGACACCATCGCCGGGTTGGAGAGCCACGGAACAACATTGAGACCGGGGTTCGATGCGGGCACTCGCACCGCGATCCGTGCGGGTTGGCGACAGGCCGTCGCCCGGGCCGCGATTGTCGGGTGATAGGATCATGGCTCGAAACGCTTCTTGATCACATTGACGGAGCAGGTTCTTGTCGCGCGTGAATGAACTTCGGCTGGTCGCTCGGATCGCGCAGATGTACCACGTCGAGGGATGGCGGCAGGCGGAAATCGCCAAGCACCTGCGGATTTCGCAAGCGACCGTGTCGCGCACCCTGAAAAGGGCGCTGGATGAGGAAATCGTACGCACCACGATCGTTGCACCGCCAGGGATCTACACGGATCTCGAAGCAGGGCTGAGGGACAGCTTCGATCTGCCGGAAGCCATCGTCGTCGAATGCAGCGAGGATCGTGACGGAGCGATCATGGCTCGCATCGGTGAAGCGGCGGCTCAGTTCCTCGAAGTCACCTTGCAGACGGACGAGGTCATCGGCGTATCGAGCTGGAGCGAGACGATCCTGAAGATGGTGGACAACATCCACCCCAGGAATCCGGGCAAGGCCAAGTATGTGGTCCAGACGCTCGGCGGAATGGGCGACCCGGCCGTCCAGACCCATGCCACCCAGCTCACCACCAGGCTGGCACGTTTGACCGGCGCCGAGCCGCGTCTCCTGAATGCCCCCGGTGTTGCCCAGTCGCGCGAAGCCAAGCTGGTGCTCGTCAGCGATCCCTACATTCGCGAGACCATGGACCTCTTCGGCAAGGTCACACTGTCGATAGTCGGCATCGGAGCGGTGGAGCCTTCGCGCATGCTTGCCGACAGCGGGAACGTGTTCTCGGCAAACGAGCTGACCGAGGTTACCGAGGCAGGTGCCGTCGGCGATATCAGCCTGCGATTTTTCGACGATGATGGAAACTCGATCAGGACACCGCTGGACGACCGCGTGATCGGTATGCGGCTGGAGGAAATGGGCAACGTCGACCGGGTGATTGCTCTGGCCGGCGGCGAGTCGAAGACAGAAGCGATTCGCGGTGCGCTCAGGATTGGCGTCATCGATGTCCTGATCACCGACAAGTTCACGGCGGAACGCCTGCAGAGACCGGCGTCTTCGGGCAGCGGGTTCCAGGCTGCACAGACCCTGTCGGCCTGACCGGACGTGGTGACGGTAAGGTCGGATCTGCAAACGGTCCCGGGAGTCTGAAGAGTCACCGGGGCAATGAATCTGCGGCGGTGACTCACGTTCTTGGCCGCGAAAATGGTCGAGCTCAAAGTCGACGCAACAACGGCAATGACGATCACATCAACGGATCTCCGATCGCAGCCGTGAATCGGCAGGGAATGGGGCTGGGAAATGGAGGTTGGCAACCCGGCGAGGAATGCGGGCTATAATCTCGCTTCGCATGCGCCCGTAGCTCAGTTGGATAGAGTACCTGGCTACGAACCAGGTGGTCGGGAGTTCGAATCTCTCCGGGCGCGCCAATACGCTTCCTGCGATCCGCCCCGAGGCCCTGTAGTCGTTCCATCGGCGCCAGCCGTTGGTAGATCGCTCCGTCGTGCCGGGGCGGGGCGGGTGGTCGGAGATGGCCGAAATCCCGGAGCTCCGCCGTCATGATGCACCGGACGAAGCAGCGGATCGGTTGACTCCCCGACCCGATGGGGGATGCTTATAGCCGTTTCGACTCCGCCCGCAGAGATCGGGTGGCGTCTTGATCGACCGACCCGTCTGCAACCAGCACGACCCCATAGACCTCCCGAGCGTCCTCGCGGGAAATCAGTCCGTCGGCCACGTCCGCGGCGACCCGCGCCGGGTCGCGCTGCCGAGGGTCGCCGTATCCGCCGCCTCCCGGAAGCTCCAGCACCAGGCGGTCGTTGTATGGCACCGACTGCCGGCCCTTGCTCTTCAATCGCCGGCCGGACTTCAGGCGGACCTGTCCGGGAGCGCCCTCGTGGCCGCCGAACCGGCCCTCGGGGGCGCGCCACGTCCGGTCGAACATGGCGGCGACGCTGAACGGTGCGCCGTCTTCGCCGCCGATTTCGAGGCGTTGGCCGAGGCCGCCGCGGCAGCGTCCGGGCCCGCCCGAGCCTTCGCGGTACTCCTTGCGCCAGACGAGCAGCGGGAAGGATGTCTCCACCGCCTCCACCGGGGGGGTGCGGACGCCGCTCGGAAACGCCGTCGTCGAGAGACCGTCCATCGCCGGTCGCCCCCCGCTGCCGCCGGAGTTGAACAGGATGACGTCGTAGTCCCGCGAAAGCACCGCCGCCCCGGCTGCGATGTCGGGTTCGACCGCGGTGGCGCCTCCCCGGATCATCGGGTTCCACATCGCCCCGGCGCCTTCGGCCGGTACGCGCTCGGGCACCACCTGCGCCAGGCAGCCGAATACCACGTCCGGGAGCATCTGGCCGATGACGTGACGCGCCGACACCGGCCTCGGCCGCAGCGCGTTGAGGATCGACCCCGGGGGGGCGGACACCGTGATCGGCTCCAGCGAGCCGGCATTGCAGGGGACATCGGGGCCGACGATGCAGTTCACTCCGAATGCGGTATAGGCCAGGCTGAAGTTGTGGACCAGGTTGATGCCGAACGGGCTGGCGGGGGACGAGCCCGTGTAGTCGACATGGACAGCGTCACCGTCGACGGTCAGCTCCGCGCAGATTCGGATCGGCTCGTCGAAGCCGTCGAGCTCGGTGGCGTGGCGGAAGCGACCATCGGGTAGCGCCCGAATCGCGGTCCGGATGGCGTCCCGGGATCGTCCGATGATGTAGTCCCCGATGGTCTCGATGTCATCGAGGTCGAATTCCTCGAGCATGGCGACCAGGCGGCGGGCGCCTTCGTCGTTGCAGGCCATCATGGCGTAGAAATCGCCTTCCATGTCCGTGGCGTTGCGGACGTTGGTGCGCAGGAGCCCCATGAGGTCTTCGTTGACCACACCCCCGCGCGCGAGGTGCATGATGGGAATGTTGATCCCCTCTTCGTAGCACTGACGGGCGTCCGGCCCGAACCCCCTTCCGCCCATGTCGACGATATGGCAGGTGTTCGCAAGCAGGCCGACGGCGCGGCCGCGGTAGAAGGCCGGGGTCACCACGGTCACGTCGTGATAGTGGCCGACCGACAGCCACGGGTCGTTGGTCACGAACACGTCCCCGGGCCGCATGGTGTCGATCGGAAACGCTTCGAGAAAGTGGCCGATGCAAATGGCCATGGAGTTCACGTGGCCCGGCGTGCCGGTCACCGCCTGCGCAACCATCTGTCCGCGCCGGTTGAATACCCCCGCCGAGAGATCACCGCATTCGCGCACCGACTGGCTGAACGCGGTCCGGATTACGGTCTGCGCCTGCTCCTCGATGGCCGAGATCAGCCGGCTCCAGACCATCTGATTGCGAATTTCGTCCCTTTCGGTCACCGCCTGCTCCTCTTCACCAACCCGGATTTCTCACCAGCTTGCGCCTGCACGCCCTGTCTCGCGTTCGCCTTGCGAAACATACGAGGTCTGCGAAGCAGGCCGGTGCTCGACCCTCTCCATGCTCGTCCGGAACTCGGTGAGAAATCCGGATCAAGGGGCCCTTTGCCTGAGCTCCACGTCTCCGCCGGGAAGAACAGCGGCCTCGAACCGCACGTCGACCACGGTCGAGGTCTCGTCCTCGGCCAGGATGGCGGGCCCGGAGACGGAAAAGCCGCTCTCCAGTGTCTCCCGGTCGTGGACCGCGCAGGCGACCGGCGACTCGAAGGCGGGGTCCAGAACCGGTCGCGAGATCGGCGCTGGCGCCGCGCCCCGGGATGCGTCCGCCCGCGCTGGCCCGGAAAATGGCCCGGAAAATGGATCGGGGAACGGCGCGGTGCCGGCGGTCACTCTCCACGCGACCACCTCGGCCGCCGCCACCGTGCCGATGTCGCGGCCGAAGACCGCCCGGTACTCTTCGTCGAACAACGCCTGCAAGCCGGCCCCCGCGCTTGCGTCGAACCGTCCGTTCGGCACGTCGACGGCAATCTCGTGACCCTGGCCCTGATACCGCATGTAGGCCTGGCGCCGGATCGACAGCGCCGCCGGTCCCGCGGCCATCCGCACGTAGCCTTTCGCCTCGTCCTCCATGTCCCGGATGACGGTGTTCACTGCTTCGGCCTCGAATGCATCGACGCGCTGGTGGAAGGTGCGCACCACTTCGTAGGAGATCGGCGCCCGCAGGAACCCCACTGCCGACCCGACGCCGGCGTGGCGCGGCACGATGATCCGCCGGATTCCCAACTTCCGCGCGAGTTGACACGCGTGCAGCGGGGCGGCGCCGCCGAACGCGATCAAGGTTCGGTCGTCCACGTTCTTCCCGCTCTCGATTGCGTGGACGCGCACGGCCGTGGCCATGTTCTCGCACACGATTTCGGTCACGCCGAAGGCGGCGGTTTCCAGCGAGACCGACATGGGCTGCCCCACATCGGCCATCAGTGCGTCCTGTGCATCGCGCGTGGTCAGGGCCATCCTTCCGCCGGCGAATCCTTCCGGGTCGATGCGCCCCATGACCAGATTCGCGTCGGTCACCGTGGCCCGGCGGCCACCACGGCCGTAGCATGCCGGCCCCGGATCGGAGCCGGCACTTTGCGGCCCCACCGCGATGCGGCCCAGCGCATCGATTCCCGCGATGGAGCCGCCGCCCGCGCCGATCTCGACCATCTCGATGACGGGGATGCGAAGCGGGAGTCCGCTGTCGCGGCGAAACCGGTACACCCGGGCCACCTCGAAGCGGCGGCTGGTCTGGGCGCGGGTGTCGTCGATGAGGCAGATCTTGGCGGTGGTGCCGCCCATGTCGAAGGAGACGGCCTTCTCGATCCCGTGCGCGGCCGCGATTCCCTGCGCGAAGATCGCGCCGCCGGCGGGACCGGACTCGACGAGACGGACGGGAAACGCCTTGGCGATCTCGACCGTCGTCAACCCGCCGCTCGACAGCATGAGCAGCAGCGGACAGACGAAGCCGCGTTGCCGGAGCTGCGCTGCGAATGCCGTCAGGTATCGCTCCATCAGCGGACGCACGTATGCGTTGGCGCAGGTGGTCGAAAAACGTTCGAACTCCCGGAACTCCGGAGACACTTCGCACGAGAGGGAGACCGACCAGTCCGGCCGGCACCGGGACAGGTGCTCGCGCGCCAGGCGCTCGTGGACGGGGTTCGCGTAGCTGTGGAGAAAGGCGATCGCCAACGACTCGGTCCCGGCCGCATCGAGTATCGGCAGCACCGCATCGAGCTTTCCCGTGGTCAGGGGAACCAGCACTTCGCCACGGCTGTTCAGCCGTTCCTCGACGGTGATCCGCCGGCGTCTCGGCACCAGCGGCTCCGGTTGCGTCACGTTGATATCGTACTGATCGGGGCGTCCTTCGGTGCCCATCTGGAGGGTATCCCGGAACCCTTCCGTGGTGAGAAGCGAGGTGGTGGCGCCCTTGCGCTCGATGATCGAATTGGTGGCGAGGGTGGTGCCGTGAACGATGACGCCGACTGCGTCCGGCCCGAGGCCGGCGTGGCGCAGCATCTCCTCGATGCACTGCATGCAGCCCTGCTCCGGGTCCCTCGGGGTCGTCAGCACCTTCGAGGTGAACCGACGGTCGCCGACTTCGAGCACCGCGTCCGTGAAGGTGCCCCCGACGTCGACTCCGATGCGTGCCTGTCCTTCGAACATTCGCTTTCGCTCCACTGCCTGACGCTCCGGGGCGCATTCCGTGCCGCCGAGCGCGTTCCGGAACGTTATCGGTCCCAATACGGGGCTGCAACGGCTAAGATTGAAGCAACCGGCCCACGGGGCGTGATCGGTGCGCTTCGGCCGGGACCGAACTGACGGGAACGCGCCGCCCGCCTGCGCCGTCCCCACCACCGTTCAAGGAGACCGCCATGAAGAGACTGTTCATTCCCCTGCTGGGTTTCGTGCTGTCCGCCGGACTGTCCGCAGCGCAGGCCGAAACCGTATGGAATCTCGCAACCGCGTACAAGGACAACAACTTCCACACGCAGAACATCGTGCGATTCGTCGAGGAGGTCGAGAAGAACTCCGGCGGAAAGCTCAAGATGACGATGCACACCGGCGCATCGTTGCTGAAGATGCCGGAGATCAAGCGTGGCGTGCAGACCGGGCAGGTCCAGGTCGGGGAGATCCTGTTGTCGGCCTACGGCAAGGAAGATCCCTTCTTCGAGGTCGATGGCATCCCGTTCCTGTCCCAGGGCCAGATGACCGCCTGGGAGGTATATGAACTCACACTGCCCTTCATCCGGGCCAAGCTCAAGAAGCAGGGTCTGATGCCGCTCTTCTCCGTGCCCTGGCCGGGGCAGGGCCTCTACGCGCAGAACCCGATCAGCTCGACGTCGGACTTCGAGGGCGTGAAATTCCGCGCCTACAACGCCCTGACCGCCCGGCTGGCCGAGCTCATGGGCGCCGTTCCCACCACGGTCCAGTCCGCAGAAGTTCCGCAGGCCTTCGCGACCGGCGTGGTGAGCGCCATGGTGACCTCCGCCGCCACCGGCACCTACACCAAGGCATGGGATTTCACCACACACTTCTATGACGTCAACGCCATGAATAACAAGAACATGGTGATCGTGAGCACCGATGCCTTCAACGCTCTGGATGCGGACACACAGGCGGTGGTGATGCAGGCGGCCGCCAAGGCGGAGGCTCGCGGGTGGATCATGAGCCGTGAAGCGCAGGTGACAACGACGCGGACGCTGGCCGTCAACGGCATGACGGTCGCGCCGCCGAGCCCGGAGCTGCTGGCCGAGCTGAAGGCTATCGGGGAGACCATGGTCCAGGAGTGGCTGGCCAAGGCCGGCGATGATGGCGCGCAGTTCATCGCCGCCTACCGGGCGCTGGGTGCGAACTGACGGCGCCGACGGTGATTCTCACCGGCGCTCCGGAGGCCGCCCGCCGCGCGGTTACGGCGGGGTTTCGGCCTCCGGAGTGTCCGGTCGGGTTTATTTCTGAGGGCAGGTTCCGGCCTGGCGGAAATGTCTCCGGCGCCCATCGAACCATGCCCGATCGGCGGTCGATTCCTGTGAGAAGTGCAGTCCGGGACGTGTTGGATTCACGCCGAACCTTCACCCGCACTTCTCGCGGGGGTTTCAACCGGAGCCGTCCGGGCCTGAGCGATCCTCCGGTCCTTGTCGAGAGCCGGTGACGAATGCGGGTTGGTTCCAAGCCATGCTGAGGCGAATTCTGAACGCGCTGTACCTCGGTGGCGCGTTGGCGGGCGCGGGATCCATCGTCGCCATCGGGCTCCTCATCGTGTCCCAGGTCACCGGGCGCGAGATGGGAATCCTGGTCAAGGGCGCCGATGACCTGACGGCGTGGAGCGTGGTGGCCGCAGGGTTCCTGCCCCTTGCCTACACGTATCGGCAGAACCGCCACATCCGGGTCACCGTCGTGGTCGAACAGCTCGTCGGGTGGCGCCGCCGGTTGCTCGAGATATTCATTCTCCTCGTGTCGCTCTTTCTCGCGAGCTACATGACCTATTCCGCGTTCGACATGATCCGGGATTCGTTTCGCTTCGAAGAGCTTTCCCAGAACCTGATCGTCATTCCGATCTGGATCCCCCAGTCGTCCATCGCGGTCGGTTCGCTCCTGCTCGCAATCGCGATCATGGACGATCTCGTCGTCTCGCTTCTGGGTGGACAGCCGGCGCATGTGGTCGCGGGCGAAGCGTCACGGGCGAGCGGCCAGAGCCAACGCTGGACGTCCTGAGCGGCGTCGACCCTGCCCGGACCATAGCCAGGACGCTCGCCGTTGACTCCCGATCAGACAGCGGTCGCGATCACGATGGTCATCGCGCTGTTCGCGTTCCTCGGCACCGGGGTGTGGATTGCGCTGTCGCTGCTCGGGGTAGGGTGGGTCGGGCTCGCGTTCTTCAGCTCCGTGCCGATCGAGAAGTCGCTGGCGACCTCGATGTGGCAGACCACCGCATCGTGGACGCTGGCCGCGCTCCCCCTGTTCATCTGGATGGGCGAGATCCTTTTTCGCGCCCGGCTTTCGGAAATCCTGTTCCGTGGTATCGCACCGTGGGTGAGCTGGCTTCCGGGCCGGTTGATGCACGTCAACGTTCTGGGGTGCGGGATTTTCGCGGCGATCTGCGGATCGTCGGCGGCAACCGTCGCGACCATCGGCCGGATGTCGCTGCCGGAGCTGCAAAGAAACGGCTACGACCGGACCCTCTCCGTCGGCAGCCTCGCCGGTTCGGGCACCCTCGGCCTGCTGATTCCACCCTCGATCATCATGATCGTGTACGGCGTGGCCGCAGACGTCTCCATCGTGCGTCTGTTTCTGGCCGGGGTACTGCCGGGAGCGATGCTGATCATCCTGTTCATGGGCTATCTCGCGTTCATGGCCATCGTGCGCCCGGCGGTCAGCCCGCGCGATGCCGCCCGGATGAGCCTGCGAGAGAAGCTCGTCCGATCCGGCGGGCTCCTGCCGGTGGTGGCGCTGATTCTGGCCGTCATCGGATCCATCTACCTCGGCATCGCCACCGCCACCGAGGCGGCGGCCGGCGGCGTCATCGGCGCCCTCGTTCTGGCCGCATGGACGCGCAGCCTCAATCGGAAAATGTTCTTCGAGAGTCTGCTCAGCGCGACCACCCTCTCGTGCATGATCTTCTTCATTCTGGCCGGCGCCGCGTTTCTGACCACCTCCCTCGCCTACACCGGGCTGCCCCGAGCCCTCGCGGGGTGGATCGGCGCCATGGACCTGAACCCCTATGCGCTGATCGCCGCTCTTTGCGTTCTCTACATCGTCCTTGGATGTTTCATCGAGGGAATCTCGATGATCGTCCTGACCGCGACCGTCGTTCTGCCGCTGGTCAGCGCGGTCGGGTTCGACCTGGTGTGGTTCGGCATCTTCATCATCATCGTGGTCGAAATGGCCCAGATCACCCCGCCCCTGGGCTTCAACCTCTTCGTGATCCAGGGGCTGACGGGATTGAACATCTTCACCGTCGCGCGCGCCGCGCTTCCCTTCTTCATGCTCCTGCTTACCGGGGCGCTCCTGCTCACCCTGTTCCCCGAGATTGCGACCTGGCTGCCCTCGACCATGGACTAGACTGGAAATTTCACCAGTTCTCGGCAAGGGTTCGGAGAACCGCTCGGGCCTGGATGGCTCCGACTTGAGGGCCTGTGAGAAATGCGTCCGGATGCTCGTCTCCTTCACGTACGCCCCGACGCGCATTTCTCACTTGTTCTCGGCAAGGGTTCGGAGAACCGCTCGGGCCTGGATGGCTCCGACTTGAGGGCCTGTGAGAAATGCGTCCGGATGCTCGTCTCCTTCACGTACGCCCCGACACGCATTTCTCACTGGTTCATGGCTGCGGGCACGGAGCCTCGCGAATCGGTGAAATTCCGGTAGACCGCACTTCTCGCGTTCCTTCAAGTCGGCATTCAGCGTATCGGCGGCGGCGGACCGACGCCCGGTGCGGGGCGCCGTTGCGCTGTCCGGCGCCGGATGCCGGCGCGTCACCGTTGCGGCGAACGCAGAGCGAGCGCAAGCGGCGTCGCGAGCACGGTCCAGGCCGCGACGAGGGCGACGACGGTGGCGAGATCCATCGCGTCGCCGAGCCCGCCGACCGCGATCGGGGCGGCGGCGGAGGCGACGGTAGTCACCGTATAGAAAAGTCCGAACGCCCTTGCCTGCCGCTTCTCGTGCGCGAACTCTCCGGCGGCGGCGTACAGGGCCGATGATGTCCCGTTGAGCGCGAGGCCGATCGGGGCGAGCAACACCCAGAGCGCACTCATGGGCGCCGCGACGGCGGCGACGATGCCGAGGGCCGTCGCCACTTCGGTGATCACGATGGTGCGAACGGTTCCGAGTCGTTCTGCCAGGAAGCCGCAGGCGAACTTTCCGGCCGCCCCGCCGGCGAAGATCAGCATGACGCCGAAGCCCACCTGTTCGACCGGCAACCCCTTCTCCACCATCAGAAACGGCGCCAGCAGCAGGAACCCGCTGCGCGAAGAGGCGTCGATGACCGCGATGGCGCTCAGGAGCGTGAAGTCGCGACGGTGGGTGATGCCCCACCCCGGCGGCGTGGCCGTCGGCGATTCGGGCGTCTTCTCGCCGGACAGGAAACGCTGCAGCGACAGATGCACCCCGAGCGCGACGACGGCCATCGCAACGCCGCACGACCACGAGGACATCCGCCAGCCGGCCACCCCGATGCCGACCGCGAGGAGGGCGGGAACGACTGCCTTGCCGGCGTCCCCGGCGAAGTTGTACACGCCGAGCGCCGCCCGCGCCCGATCGCCTCGATGCACGCGGCTCACCAGGCTCGACGCGAGCGGATGCTGCACGCTCGAACCGAGTCCGGCCACCAGCACCGCGAGCAGCAGAGCCCGAAATCCGTCCGCCTCGGCCAGCAACAGCCAGCCCACGGCGGTGCCCAGGGTGCCCAGCGCGAGGAGGCGGCGTTCACCAAGCCGTTCGGAGGCGAGACCGAACGGGATTTGACCCGCGCTCATGGCGGCGTAGAACGCGCTCTTCAGCGCCCCGGTCTGTGTCAGGGACAAACCGAAGGCCTGCGCCCACAGTGGCAGGAGCACGAGCAGGGCCTCGGCCAGGCCATCGTGGGCGGCATGGGCGGTCGAGCACGACGCGAGGATCGGGCGCGACGAGCCGCGACGGGAGGAAAGCATGGGAAATTCCTATCCGGTCCATGAGAGTTCGATCTTGGACCTCCGCGCTGCATCAGCGCTACCGTGTGGACCGTCCACGGTGCGGGACACGAAATCGCAACCCGGACGGAGGATGCAACATGAAACATTCGGGCCCGGGCAGCACGGCGAGTAACCGCCGTCACCTGCGATAGGCGGACGCACCACCAGGGGAACTGTCCCCCGGCTCCCCGCCCGAATCGCCCCGTGTGACGCCCTTTCGGAGCGCCGGCGGAAACTGCCTTCTCTCGTGGTGCCTCGTTGACTTTCGATACGCCCGCTTCTACCGTGGTCGCCCCCTGCCCCATCGTCGGTGGAGGGGATCACGAGCGCACCAGGCAACCTGACCACCCGGCAGTTCCCAGAGGCGTCCCTGTGCCCAAGCTCCTCGAAGTCGAGAACCTTCGCACGCAGTTCCACACCACCGAAGGCACGGTGAAGGCCGTCGACGGCATCACCTACGAGGTGAGCGAGGGCGAGACGGTAGCGATCGTGGGCGAGTCCGGCTGCGGCAAGTCGGTCGGGGCGATGTCGATCCTGCGGCTCATTCCGAATCCGCCGGGTGAGATCGTCGAGGGCAGCCGGATCGTCTTCGGCGGTCAGGACATCCTCGCCATGAGCGACGCCGAAATCCGCCACGTCCGCGGCGGGCAGATCTCCATGGTGTTCCAGGAGCCCATGACCTCGCTCAACCCGGTGCTCACCATCGGGCTGCAGCTCACCGAGACGATGATGCTGCACCTCGGGCTCGGTCAGAGCGAGGCCGATCGGCGGGCGGTCGAACTTCTCGGAATGGTCGGCATCGGCGAGCCGGAGCGGCGCCTGAAGCAGTACCCGCATCACTTCAGCGGCGGCATGCGCCAGCGGGTGATGATCGCGCTGGCGCTCTCGTGCAACCCCAGACTCATCATCGCCGATGAACCGACCACCGCGCTCGACGTGACGATCCAGGCCCAGATCCTGGAACTCATGCGCAATCTCACCAAGCAGATGGGGGTGGCGCTCATCGTGATCACCCACAATCTCGGCGTTGTCGCCCGCTACGCCGAACGGGTCATCGTGATGTACGCGGGCCGAATCGTGGAATCCGGAACCGCGGATCAGGTCTATCACCACCCGCACCACCCCTACACCATCGGGCTGCTGAACTCGGTGCCGCGCATGGACGTGCGCCGCGGCAAGCGCCTGGTGCCGATCGAGGGCCAGCCCCCGGACCTGACGCGACTCGACGGCGGCTGCTCGTACCGGCCACGCTGCCGGTGGGCGGTGGATGCGTGCGCCCGGTCGTTCCCCGCGCTGGAGACGGTCGGTGACGGCCAGATCGCCGCCTGCTTCCGCGCCCATGAGCTGCAACTCGACGAGGCAAGCACCGCATGAACGCGCCGGCCGCCGCCCCCGAACCGGCTGCCGGCGGCGGCATCGCCAGGGGCGAGACCATTCTCGAGGTGAGAAACCTCAGGAAGTACTTCCCGGTCACCGAGGGACTGGTGTTCCAGAAGACCGTCGGCAACGTCAAGGCGGTCGACGGCGTGAGCTTCGACATCCGCAAGGGCGAGACCCTCGGGCTCGTGGGAGAGTCGGGCTGCGGCAAGACCACCACCGGCCGCTGCGTGCTCCAGCTCGACCGCCCGACCTCGGGGGAAGTCGTGTTCGAGGGGGTCAACCTGGAGCAGCTCTCGAACCAGGAGCTGACCCCGTGGCGGCGCAAGGTCCAGGTCATCTTCCAGGATCCGTACAGCTCGCTGAATCCCCGCATGAAGGTCGGCTCCATTCTGGGCGAGCCGATGCGCGTCCACGGCATCGAGCCGGACCCGAACCGGCGCAAGCAGCGCGTTGCCGAGCTTCTCGGGGTCTGCGGGCTGCCCGCGAAGTTCGCGGACCGCTACCCGCACGAGATGAGCGGCGGGCAGCGCCAGCGGGTGGGCATCGCCCGCGCGCTGTGCCTGAACCCGGACTTCATCATCTGTGACGAGGCGGTGTCGGCGCTTGATGTCTCCATCCAGGCCCAGGTCATCAACCTGCTGGAGGATCTTCGGGAGGAATTCGACCTCACCTACCTCTTCATCGCGCATGATTTGAGCGTCGTGCATCACCTGTGCGATCGGGTGGCGGTGATGTACCTCGGCAAGATCGTCGAGCTGGCCGAGTCGGACGAGCTGTTCGACAACCCTCTGCATCCGTATACCCGGGCGCTGCTCTCGGCGGTGCCCATCCCCGACCCCAGGGTCGAGGCCGAGCGCGCCCACCAGACCCTGAAGGGCGAGGTTCCGAGTCCGCTCAATCCCCCGCCCGGATGCGTGTTCCATCCGCGCTGCACGCTGGCGGTGGACGGGTGCCGCGGCGCCCTGCCGGAGCTGCGCGAGCTGCGCCCCGGGCACTGGGTGGCCTGCACGGAGGTCTCGTGAGGTGTGATTCGCAAGTGCCGCCGATGGACCGGCGGCATGCAACGAAGTGCAATGGAACTGTCAACAACCGACAAAGGAGGAAGGAAGGATGAAGAACTACGTATCGGGCTTCAGGGCCCGGGCAAGGGCCGGGACCGTCGCATCGCTGCTGCTCGGCGGCGCGATGGGTCTTGGTCTCTCGGCCCAGATCGTGATCGCGGAGGAGGCGCAGAATGGCGGCACCCTGAACTTCGTTGTCGCTGGCGAAGCGCCGTCGAAGGACGGGCACCGGGAGCAGACCTATGCGCTCATTCACCCCTACGCACCGTTCTACAGTCTGCTGATCCGGGTCAATCCGGAGGATCCCCAGTCCTCGGACTTCGTGTGCGATCTCTGCGTCGGAGGCATCCCGGAGCCGACCAACGGCGGCAAGACTTACACCTTCAAGGTGAAGGAAGGCGTGACCTTCCACGACGGACAGCCGATGACCGCGCAGGACGTCAAGGCGAGCTACGACAAGATCATCTTCCCGCCGGAGGGTGTGCCGAGTTCACGCAAGACGTTCTTCAACATGGTCGAGTCGGTGGAAGCGCCCGACGACACCACCATCGTGTTCAATCTGAAGTTCGCCTCCGGCGCCTTCATGCCGGCGCTCGCGACGCCGTTCAACTGGATCTACAGCAAGAAGGATCTGGAGGAGCACGGCTACGACTGGCACAAGGACAACGTGAACGGCACCGGCCCGTTCAAATTCGTGGAGCATCAGCCCGGGGCATTCGTGGACGGGGCGAAGAACGAGAACTACCACCACGAAGGACAGCCCCATCTCGACGGCTTCCGGGCCATCATCGCCAGAGACATGGCGGTACGCATCCAGGCGATCCGCGGCGACCGGGCCGCCATCGAGTTCCGCGGCTTTCCTCCGCAGGCCCGCGACGATCTGGTGAAAGCGCTCGGTGACAAGATCATGGTTCAGGAGAGCGACTGGAACTGCGTGCTCCTCTACACCCCGAACCACGAGCGCAAGCCCTTCGACGATCCGCGGGTGCGCCGC
Source organism: Thiotrichales bacterium (assembly GCA_026709935.1). GTDB lineage: Bacteria > Pseudomonadota > Gammaproteobacteria > HK1 > HK1 > HK1. Next base: position 232,336 of record JAPOSC010000004.1, on the reverse strand, counting down.
GCCCTCTCCCTTGCGGTGGACCGCTGGGGTGGTTCGGAATACCTGTCCCGCATCGCGATCGTGAAGACGGTGGGTGGGGTGGTCTTCCCCGGTCATCCGCTGGCCGCGACCGACGCGGAGCTGGAGCAGCTCGCAGGCTACGGCCGTGACATCGAAGCGTCCCGCGCGCAGGCCCGCGCCCTGCTCGAAGAGGCGGGCGTGACCGATCTGACCATCGACTACAACAATCGCGGCGTCGATCAGCCGTACAAGGTCGTTGGCACCTGGCTCATCGACCAGTGGGCGCAGATCGGCTTGAAGACCGAGCAGCAGGTGCGGCCGAGCCCGCAGTTCTACGCGGTGCTGCGCAACTCCGGGGAGTTCGACGTCTCCGTCGACTTCAACTGCCAGTCGGTCGTCAACCCCATCGCCGACGTCACCAAGTTCCTCGGCAGCGCGGGCAACAACTATGCGAATTACGAGGACCAGGCGCTTGAGGATCTCTACACCGAGCTTGCCCGGGCCCCGACGTTCGACGAGCAGCGCACCATCATGCGCAAGTACGAGCGAATCGCCCTCGACGAGCAGGCCCATCTGGGCGTGACCCTGTGGTGGTACAAGATCAATCCCCATCGCTCCTACGTGAAGGGGTGGAAGATTGCTCCCAGCCACTACCTCAACCAGCAGCTCGACAATGTCTGGCTCGACAAGTCGCTGATGTGATGTGAAACCCGAGTGCCGGCGCCCCCACTCACGGGGCGCCGGCCGCGGTGAAGCCCATGTACCAGTACGTCCTGAAGCGCCTGCTGCTGATGATCCCGACCCTGATCGGGGCGGCACTCCTTGTCTTCTTCCTGCTCCGCATGCTTCCCGGCGATGTGTGCGAGGTCCGCCTCGCGGGCACCGGACTGTACGTTTCGCAGGAGGAGATCGATCTGTGTCGTGCGGACCTCGGTCTCGACGACTCGCTGCACGAACAGTTCGTCGACTTCGTCGGCGGCTACTTCACCGGCGACCTCGGCCGGTCGATGTGGACCGGCCAGCCTGTCGTGCACGAGATCCAGGTGCGCTTCAAACTCTCGATGCAACTCGCGATCATGGCGACCCTGGTCGCGGTGATCATCGCGCTGCCGCTCGGCATCCTCTCGGCGGTCAAGCAGGACACCTGGATCGACTACGGGGTGCGTGCGTTCAGCATCGCGGGTATCGCGATGCCCTCGTTCTGGCTCGGCATCATGATCATCCTGGGGCTGCTGATCGTCACCCAGGCCTGGTTCGGCTCGGGGTGGATGCCACCCATCAACTACGTCTCCCCGTTCGAGGATCCGATCGGCAACCTCGCGCAGCTCATCTGGCCCGCCGTCGCCACCGGCTACCGGTACTCGGCGGTCGCCACCCGCATGACCCGCTCCGCGATGCTGGAAGTGCTGCGCGAGGACTACGTGCGCACCGCCCGCGCGAAGGGACTCATCGAGCGGGTGGTCATCAACCGGCATGCACTGAAAAACGCGATGCTCCCGGTGGTGACGATCATCGCCATCGAGTTCGCCTTCCTCATGGGTGGACTCGTGGTCACCGAGCAGGTCTTCAACCTGAACGGCATCGGAAAGCTGTTCGTGGACTCGGTCGGCAATCAGGATTTCGCTCTGACCCAGCACCTGGTGATGCTGGTGGTGGTGATCTTCCTGTTGACGAACCTGGTGGTGGACGTCCTCTACGCGTGGCTGGACCCGCGCATCCGCTACAGCTAGTAGTGCCATGCCCTTCGGGCCCGCATGTAAATTCACGAAACATGTCAAATAAAACAAGGCCCTGGAAACCATCAGGGCTATCTTGCAGAGCGCGTATCCGCAGGACACGACACTAGGACGGGAATCATGGCGACCCCCCAGGCCCTCATCGACACCACCGACCTCGACGAGTTCAGAAAGCCGCTCGGCCGAAGGCTCTGGGATCTCGCGCGAAAGCAGCCGCTCGGGACCGCCGGCGCCTTCGTCGTGGTCCTGATGGCGGTCGCGGCGGCGACGGCGGGAATCATCACCCCCTTCGATCCCGAACGCGCCTCCCTCCAGCACATGCTCACCCCGCCCGGGGGGCAGTTCCTGATGGGCACCGACGAGTTCGGCCGCGACATCCTGACCCGCGTCCTCTACGGGGCGCGCACCGCACTGTTCATCGGGCTCGTCTCCGCGTTCGTGGGCGCGACCGCGGGCCTTGTCATCGGCGTCGCGAGCGCCTACTTCGGCGGGCTGTTCGACCTGATCGTCCAGCGGATCGTGGACATCTTCCTCGCCTTCCCGCTCATCATCATGGCGCTGGCGGTGGTCGCGACTCTCGGGCCCGGGGTAGAGAACGTGATCATCGCGATCATCGTCCCCTTCATCCCGCAGTGCGCCCGCGTGGTCCGTTCCAGCGCGCTCTCGATTCGCGAGATCCCCTACGTGGACGCCGCGCGTGCCCTGGGGTACAGCCACACGCGCATCATCCTGCGCCACATGGCCCCGAACGTGATGGCGCCGTTTCTGATCATGCTGACCTACTTCGTCGGCCAGGCCATCCTGCTGGAGGCGGTGCTCTCCTATCTCGGCATGGGCGTGCAGGATCCGACGCCGGCGTGGGGACTGATGCTCAAGGGGGCCGCGGTGGAATTCATCGAGAGCGCGCCATGGCTCTCGATCTTCCCCGGCCTCGCCATCACGCTGGCGGTATTCGGGTTCAACCTCTTCGGCGACGCCCTGCGCGACCTGCTGGACCCGAAGCTGCGCTCGCGCTGATTCTCGTCGACGGCACGACTTCGGGCCGAACCGAGGCGGTCACCTGACCCGGAAATTCTCCGATTCGCGCATCGGTCAGGCGGCGAAGCCGGGCGCCGCCTGACGGGGGGTGCGGGCGGTGGGTCCGCCTGCTCATGCGGCGGCGTATTTCGCCTTCTCTTCACTTACCCGCACGCTCGCCTGCTGCCGGCGGTGCACGATGCGGGCCACCGCATCCGCCCGCTCGCGAAAAGTCGGGCTGATCCGGACCTCTTCCACTGCCTCGCACACATCGTCCGGCGTGAAGCCTTCGAGCACCTGCGAGCTGTCCAGAAGACGCGGCTCCGTCCCCGCCTGCAAGGCGAGGAGTTCCACTCGCAGCGTCCGCGTCCCCTTGCGGCCGTGCAGTCGCCACAGCTCGCGGACTCCGATGTCTCCGTAGCGTTCGGCCTTGCCTTCGTCGGCGTGGGTGACTTCGACCTCGACCACGAGATCGGGCGCGGTGTGTTCCACGAAGGCGTCAGCCGCCGCCTCCCCATCGCGGAGAGCGGCAAAGTAGCCCCTAGCCCGCTCGCCGACGTAGAACGTGCAATCCGGCTCCATCCCCGTGCCCGGAGGCTCGCTCTGCCCGCGCAGCCGAAGACTGCGCAGGGACTTGGCCGCACCGGCGAGGGTGCTCCCTGCGACATCCACAACATCGTCGAGAATTCCGGTCAAGTCTTCATGGGGACGAGAAGGCGACATCAGGGTGATCAGGCCCCGCACCGGGTCGAGACAAACCCGCCGGAAGTGGCGACTCCAGTCGATGGCCGCAAGTTCGGCGATGGTGTCGGCATCGGCGCGCAGGACATGGATGGTGGAGCCAAGTGGTCCCGTGTACGTGGTGGCGGTCTCGCTCATCATGAGTGCCCTCGATCGATACCTACGTGAAAGTTCGGGGAAACCCGAGTCTGCGTCGTCAAGACCGGGGTGTCCACAGCGACCGGGCGGAGCCCGAGCGAGCCGAGCCGTGCGAGCCGAGCCGCTGCAACCACCCGGCCCATCGGCTACCATCCCGCGACTTCGCACGAGGATCCCCATCATGACCGGAATCACCCGTCGTCTCGCGGAATTCGCGGCCGGAATCGACTTCGCTTCGCTTGATCCCGACGTTGTCGAGCGCACCCGGATGCTGCTCATGGACCAGGTCGGCATCTCCATCCGCGGGCGCAACGACGCCGGGCTGAGCGCCTCGATGGCGGCGGCGCTGCGTCACCTCGGTCTCGGCTCGGGTAACGCCAGCGTCATCGGCGACGGCGCCACGTACTCGCCGCCGGCCGCCGCGCTGTTCAACGGCAACCTCGGCCACTCCCTCGACTTCGACGACACCCATGCGACCGGCTCCATCCATCCCAGCGCGCCCATCGTCCCGGCGGCGCTTGCGGCGGCGGAGATGGCCGGGGCGAACGGGCGCACCGTCGTCGCCGCGGTCGTCGCCGGGTACGAGGTGCAGATTCGGCTGAGCCTCGCCCTCGGTCCCTCCGATCATTACCGGCAGGGGTTCCATCCCACCCCGACCTGCGGGGTGTTCGGCGCGGCGGCGGCGGCGGGTCGGGTGCTCGGGCTGGACGCGTCGCGGATGGAGGATGCGTTCGGGCTGTGCGGCAGCCTCGCCGCCGGCTCGATGCAGTTCCTCGTCGACGGGGCATGGAACAAGCCGTTCCACACCGGCTATGCCGCGATGAACGGACTGGTTGCGGTCTGCATGGCGCGGGAGGGATTCCGCGGCGCGCGCGAGGCCATCGAAGGACGGGCCGGTTTTCTGCACGCCTATGCGCCGCACGCGGACCCGGAACTCGCGGCGGCGGATCTCGGCCAGCGGTGGGAGACGCTGCGCATCGCGATCAAGCCGTACCCGTCCTGCCGGTACAGCCACGCCCCGGTCGATGCGCTGATTGCGCTGCGCCAGGAGCACGACATCGATTGGCGGGACGTGAAGTCGGTGGAGATCGGTCTCTCCCGCACCGGCTGGGACATCATCGGCGATCCGGAAGAAGAGAAGCAGCGGCCCATGTCCTACGTCGAGGGGCAGTTCTCCATGCCGTTCTGCGCTGCGGTGGTCCTGCGCGACGGGGCTCTCACCTGGGATTCCTACGAGACGCATGTCGGCAACCGGGACACCCTCGAGCTCTGCCGGCGCATTCGGACCGTCGTTGACGATCAGGCCGAGGCGGATTTCCCCGACCAGATGGCAGGGCGGGCCAGGGTCACGACCACGCGCGGGACGTTCGAGCGGTACGTGCGGGCGCCCAAGGGAGAGCCCGAGAACTTCCTCACGCGCCAGGAGCTGAAGGCGAAGTTCGACGGCCTCGCGGCGCCTTACATGGGCGCGAACCGGCGCGACGCCCTCACCGAGGCGCTCCTCGCCATCGACGAGGCTGACGACGTGGCGGAGATTCTCCGCATGACCCGCCCGATCGAGCCCGCGACGGCGGCCGGCGTCGGCAATGGCTGAAGTCCGGCTAACGCCGTGAATTGATGGATCCTGGTGCTCCATCAGCGCAGATGCTCGTATTCCGGCACGAGTCGCTCATCCATCAACGGTGAATTGTCGAGCCACTGAGAAGGAGAGACAGCATGTCCGTGGTGCGCAAGAAGGTGGGCGAACACCGGTACCGGGAATCGTTCGGCCGGTACTTCGAGGATTTCGAGGTCGGCGACGTCTACGAGCACCGGCCCGGCCGCACCATTACCGAGAGCGACAACACTTGGTTCACCCTGCTCACCATGAACCAGCACCCGCTGCACTTCGACCGGGAGTACGCAGCGAAGAGCGAATTCGGTCGCCCGCTCGTCAATTCCTGCCTGACCCTCTCGATGGTGGCCGGCATGAGCGTGAGCGATCTCTCCCAGAAGACCATCGCCAATCTCGGTTGGGACAAGATCAAGCTCTCCGCCCCGGTCTTCGTGGGGGATACCCTCTACGCGGAGAGCGAGATCCTCGCCAAGCGGGAATCGAAGTCCCGCCCGACCCAGGGCATCGTGACCGCGCGCACCACCGGCAAGAAAGCGGACGGCACCGAGTTCATGTCCTACGAGCGGACGTTCCTGATTCCGAAGATCGGGCACGCGGTGGACGACGCCGCCGGGTATTGAGGCTCGGCCCGACCGCGTTCTGCCGCCGCTTCCCCGCAACGTCAGGCGGCGTTTGCGACTTCCGGAGACGATGATGGTGACTTCCGGATCATCAATCCCCAACTACGACGACTCCCTGATCCTCGACTCCGTCGACCGCTTTCTGGAGCGCGATGTGCGTCCACATGTGCGCGAGCTGGAGGAGAACGACGTCTGGCCGGAGGAGATTGTGGAGAAGATGAAGGAGCTGGGGCTCTTCGGCGCGACCATCGGCGAGGAGTACGGCGGCTTGGGGCTCTCGGCCTCGCTCTACACCCGGATCGTGGAGCGCGTCTCCGCGGTGTGGATGTCGGTGTCCGGTATCTTCAACTCGCATCTCATCATGGCCGCCGCCATCGAGCGGCACGGCACCGAGGCTCAGAAACGGCGCTACCTGCCACGGTGCGCGAGCGGCGAGCTGCGCGGTGCCATCGCGCTCACCGAGCCCGACTGCGGGACGGACCTCCAGGCCATCCGCACCCGGGCGGAGAAGCGCGACGGGCGCTACGTCGTGAACGGCACCAAGATGTGGATCAGCAACAGCGTGCACGGAAACATCCTCACCGCGCTGGTGAAGACCGATCCGGGTGCCGAGCCCTCGCACCGCGGCATGAGCCTGCTCATCGTGGAGAAGGGGTTTCCCGGCTTCGAGGTGGCGCGCAAGCTCAGGAAGATCGGCTACAAGGGCATCGACACCGGCGAGCTCGTATTCAACGACTGCGAGATTCCCGAGGAGAATCTCGTCGGGGGCGAGGAGGGCCGTGGCCTGCAGCAGATCCTCGGTGGCCTGGGGCTCGGCCGGATCAACGTCGCCGCGCGCGGATGCGGTATCGCCCGGGCCTGTCTGGAGGAGAGCGTCGCCTACGCGCAGGTCCGCAAGACTTTCGGCAAGCCCATCTGCGAGCACCAGTCGATCCAGATCAAGCTCGCGGAGATGGCCACCCGGCTCGAAGCCTCCCGCCTCCTCACCGAATCCGCCGCCCACGCCTACGACACCGGCCGGCGCTGCGATCTGGAGGCGGGCATGGCCAAGCTCTTTGCCACCGAGACCGCCATCTTCAACGCCACCGAGGCGATGCGCATCCACGGCGCCTACGGCTACTCCAAGGAATTCAACATCGAGCGCTACTACCGCGACGCGCCGCTGCTCGCGATCGGCGAAGGGACCAACGAGCTGCAGCGCATCATCATCGCGAAGGAGCTCGTGAGGCGGAGTCCGGCGTAGTTCGAGCGCCATCCGGAATCTGTCGATGCGCCCGAAACATCGGCACTGCATCCGGTCCTGATCAGCGAAGTGGGCAGAGAACAGAGCAGGGCGGGAACGATGATGCGGCGGCAACTTCCACCGGATTCGAGGGGGCTGGCGACCTTCCGTCGGTCCCGGTGCCTGCCGTGACGCTGCCCCTCGCCGGTGTGCGCGTCCTTGCCGTCGAGCAGTACGGCGCCGGCCCGTTCGGCACCATGTTTCTCGCCGATCAGGGCGCGGAGGTCATCAAGATCGAGCCGCCGGGGGGCGGCGACTTCTCCCGCGATGTCGGCCCGTTCTTCTTCGCCGAGCACGACAGCGTGTTCTTCCACACGTTCAATCGGAACAAGAAGAGCATGACCCTCGATCTCCGCCACCCCGAGGGCAAGTCCATTCTGCATGGGCTCGTTGGCTCGGCGGATGCTCTCGCCTCGAACCTCCGCGGAGATGTCCCGGAGAAACTCGGGCTGACCTACGCCGACCTCAGTGTGTACAACCCGCGCATCGTGTGCGCGCACCTGAGTGCCTACGGCCGGACCGGGCCGCGTGCGAGCTGGCCGGGTTTCGACTACCTGATGCAGGCCGAGGCCGGCTGGTTCTCGCTGACCGGGGAGCCGGAAGGCCCGCCGACCCGATTCGGCCTCTCCGTCGTCGACCTCATGACCGGTCTGGGGCTCGGCTACGCGGTGCTCGCCGGCATCGTCGGCGCCCGCGTGAGCGGCGCTGGCCGCGACCTCGACGTGAGCCTCTTCGACATGGCGCTGCACAACCTGTGCTACCCCGCCGCGTGGTACCTGAACGAGGGCCACGTGACGGAGCGACTTCCGCGCTCTGCGCATCCGTCGCTCACCCCGTGCCAGCTCTACCGCACCGCCGACGGCTGGATCTACATCATGTGCAACAAGGAAAAGTTCTGGCCGGCACTGTGCGGGAAGCTCGACCGGCCCGAGTGGATCACCGACCCGCGGTTCGTCACTTTCAGGGAACGCCTGGAGCACCGGAGTCTCGTCACCGAAATTCTGGATGAAGCCCTGTCCTCACGCCCCACCGCCGAGTGGCTCGAACACTTCGCCGGGGTGGTGCCCGCCGCCCCCATCAACGGGGTTGCGGATGCGCTCGACAATCCGTTCGTGGCGGAGCGCGATGGCATCCAGCATCTCGAGCATCCGGTCCGGGGGGAGATTCGTCTCGTTGCGCCCCCCGTGAGAACCGGTGAGCCGGCGCCGAACCGGGCGGCGCCGACCCTCGGGGAGCACACCGACGCACTGCTCGCGGAGATTGGCCATGACCCGGAGGCGATCCGGCGGTTGCGCAATTCGGGAGTGGTCTGAACCGAGCCGAATCCGCATCGATAATGCTATCGGCTCAGACCGGCAGCACCCGACCCGCATTGGTCATGTGATCGACTCAGACCGGCAGCACCCGGCACCAGCCGTGCGGGTCGTCGTGTTCGCCGAGCTGGATGCCGGTGATCCGGTCGTAGAGCCATTGCGTGACCGGGCCGGACGCGTTGGCGTTGACGCGGATCTCCTCGCCCTTGTACGCCATGGTGCCGACCGGCGAGATCACCGCCGCGGTGCCGGCGCCGAACGCTTCCTCCAGCATCCCCTTCCTCGATGCGTCGACCACCTCGTCGATGGTGATGCGGCGCTCGACCACATCGTGCCCGTTCTCGCGCAGCAGCGTGATGACCGCATCGCGGGTGATCCCGGGGAGGATGGAGCCACGCAGCTCCGGGGTGACGACCCGGCCGTCAATACGAAAGAAGATGTTCATCGCGCCGACCTCTTCCACGTAGCGGTGCTCCACGCCGTCGAGCCACAGCACCTGCATGTAGCCCTCCCGGCGCGCAAGTTCGGCGGGATACAGGCTCCCCGCGTAGTTGCCAGCGGTCTTGGCCGCACCGGTCCCGCCCGGGGCGGCGCGGGTGTAGGTGTCCTCGACCTTCAGAGTCACCGCCGGCATGCTTTCGTCGAAGTACGAGCGCACCGGTGAGGTCATCACCAGCAGCCGGAATGTGCGGGAGGGGCGGACTTCCAGGTGTGATTCGTTGCTGAAGATGATGGGTCGGATGTAGAGCGACTCCCCGCGCCGGGCCGGGATCCAGGCCTGGTCGACGGTGACGAGGCGCTCGGCCGCCGCCACGAACATCTCCGGGTCGAGTCGCGGCACGCACAGCCGGTCGCACGATGCCTCCAGCCGGCGCGCGTTCATGTCCGGTCGGAAGATGCGCACCCGGCCGTCGGCGCCGCGAAACGCCTTCATGCCCTCGAATACCGACTGGCCGTAGTGCAGGGTCGCGTTGCACGGCTCCATCGCAATCGGGCCGTAGGGGATGATGCGGGGGTGGCGCCACGCGCCGTCTTCCCATTCCATGCTGAACATGTGATCGGAGAAGACGTTGCCGAAGCCGAGGTTGTCGAAGTCGACATCCTCGCGTCGGCTTCGCGGCACGCGTTCGAACGTGATGTCGGGGAGCATGCTCATCGTCCTGTGAACCGGGGCCGGCGCTTCTCCATGAACGCGGCCCGGCCCTCCTTGTAGTCCTCGCTCGCGAAGCAGGCGTCGACCACGCGATCGCAGAGCACCGTGTCCCGATCCTCGGGGTCCTTGAGCAACTCCCCGATGACCGTCTTGCACGCCGCCACCGTGAGCGGCGCATTCCCCGCGATCGTGTGCGCATAGTCGTCCACGAACGCGCCGATCTCTTCGCGCGACACGACCTGGTTCACGAGCCCCATACGCTGCGCCTGCGCCGCGGGGAACCGCTTCGCGCTGAACAGGATTTCCTTCGCCGAGGTCGGTCCGACGAGATCGACAAGGGGGCGCAGGCTCTTGTGCGAGTACCCGAGGCCCAGCCTGGCGGCGGGGATGCCGAACCTGGAATCGTCGGTCGCGATGCGCAGATCCGCGCAGAGCGCCACCGCGAGTCCGCCGCCGACGCAGTAGCCCTCGATGCGCGCGACCACCGGCTTCGGGCAGTGCGTGATCGCGTCGTACGCGGCGCGGCCCGCCGTCTCGTAGACCTCGATCTGCGCCTCAGTGTTGCGGACCTCGGAGAATTCGGAGATATCCGCGCCGGCCGAGAACGCGCGCCCTCCTTCGCCCGACAGCACCACCACGCGCACGCTGTCGTCCTCGCGAAACGCGCGCATGATCTCGGCGATCGCCACCCACATCGCGTAGGAGATCGCATTGAGCTTTGCCGGCTGGTTGAGCTTGAGATAACCGACGCCTCCCGCTCGCTCGGCGATGATCCCGTCGGTGGAGACGGGCAGTGCCGTCAGCGCATCGTTCATAGGATGTTCCTCGTTCGCATGTTGGCGATCTCTTCGGCGGTGAAGCCGAGATCGTCGAGGATCTCGCCGGTATGCTCGCCTCGCTCGGCGGTAGGACGGTACGGCATCGGCGGCACCCCTTCGATGTTCACCGCGTTGCGCACCACGTTGACCTCGCCGAGGGCCGGGTGGGAGGTGCCGCGCTGCATCCGCAGGTGCTCGACCTGCGGATCCGCCCACATCTCGTCCATCCGGTAGATCGGCCCGCAGGGGACGCCGGCGTCGTTGAGCGCATCGATCCAGTCGGCGCTCGTGCGGGTGCGGGTATGCGCCCGGATCCGGTCGTTGAGACGGTCGCGATGCTCCGAACGTGCCTTGTTGGTGGCATAGTGCGGGTCGTCCCGCATCTCGGCGTCGCCCAGAACCTCGCACAGCCGCCGCCACATTCCGTCGCCGCTGGCCGCGATGTTGATGAAGCCGTCGGTGGTTTCGAACACCCCGGTAGGGATGCTCGTGGGATGATTGTTCCCGGCTTGGGGCGCCACCTCGCCGGCGACCGTCCAGCGCGCGGCCTGGAAGTCGAGCATGGCGATCTGCGCTTCGAGCAGCGACGAATGCACCCAGCGGCCTTCGCCCGTGTGCTCGCGCTCCAGCAGCGCGATGAAGATGCCGATGGATGCGTAGAGTCCGCCCGCGAGATCCGCAATCGGCACGCCGACCCGCACCGGCCCCTGCCCGGGAAGGCCGGTAATCCACATCAGCCCCCCCATTCCCTGCGCGATCTGATCGAATCCCGGACGCAGGCGGTACGGCCCGTCCTGCCCGAAGCCGGAGACGCTCGCATAGACGATGCGCGGGTTCACCGCCCGGCACGTCGCGTAGTCGATCCCGAGCCGTTCCTTCACGTCCGGACGGTAGTTCTCGACCACTACGTCGGCGCGCTCGACGAGACGCATAAACACCGCCCGCCCGTCCGGATCCTTGAGGTTCAGAGTCATCGAGCGCTTGTTGCGATGGAGGTTCTGGAAATCCGGCCCGTGCCTGGCGCCGCCCATTCCGGCGGCCTTGTCGATGGCGGCGGGGGCCTCGATCTTGATGACATCGGCGCCCCAGTCCGCGAGCTGGCGCACAGCGGTCGGGCCGGCGCGCACCCGGGTGAGATCGAGCACCGTGAGGCGCGAGAGCGGCATGTCGGACGGGGTCATGGCCGGGCCATTGTCTGAATCGTTCGGAGGAGGGGGCCCAGCCCGAAATTTTCGGACTGGCGAGCCGGTCGAGTCCGGCGCGATTATTGCCTGACCGATGCTTCGTGTCACTTCGGGCTCGGAAATTGCGCGATGCATCTTGTAGGGGCCCGCCTACATCGCGCGAGCCCGAGTCCTACCTGTGACGAGACCTTGGCCCACTGCGGGAAATGTCCATTTCCGCGCCGCATGGTGGCCGCCGTACTCATGCCTGTCGGACCGAGCGGGCCGACACCACCCGGAAGCGCCAGCCGAGAAGCAGGGCGGCGACCGTCGCACCGACCACGACCCCCGTCATCAGCCCGGGCGCGCCCAGCCCCCGCGGGACCGCGAGCCAGTAGCCGAGGGGGACCATGACTACCCAGAACGAGAAGACGTAGAGGAAGGTCGCGGGCCAGACATCCGATGCGCCGCGCAGGGCGCCCATGAGCACCCCCTGCACCCCGTCCGGGATTGCCGCCACCGCGGCGACGACAATGGTCGGTCCCGCGATCGCGATCACCATCGCATCGGTCGTGTAAAGCCCGGCAAGCGGTTCCGGCACGAGGCCGAACACCATCGCGATCAGGGCCAGATACACCACCGCCACCCCGACCGCGACCCATCCGGCCCACCGCACCCCGGCCGAATCCCCCCGGCCCACCGCGTTTCCCACCCGCACGCTGGCCGAAGTGGAGAGCCCGATGGCGCCCATGAACGCGAGCGCGAGCAGGTTCATCGGGATGGAGTAGCCGCCAACCGCCACGGCGCCGAGCGAGCCCGCGATCAGGGTCATCGCTGCGAAGGCGCTCGCTTCCAGTCCGTGCGCGATCCCCATCGGCAGTCCGATCCGACGCAGCCGCGGACCGAGACGCTCGACCGGATCGGCCGCGGCGCCGATGCCGAAGCGGCGCCGGTTGACGAAGCGCAGCACGTACAGGGCGGCGGCGGCGAACATGCACCAGCGCACAATGCTCGTCGCGATGGCGGCGCCCTCCGCCCCCAGGGCCGGCAGGCCGCCGTGACCGAAGATCAGGAACCAGTTCAGAACCACATTGAGGACATTCGCCGCGATGATGATCACCATCCCCGGCACCGGACGGCCGATGCCTTCGAGAAAGAAGCTGGTCGCCACGTACAGCAGCATCGCCGGAAGACCGAAGCCGAGCGCCGTCAGCACGCGCCCGCCGCCGGCCGCGATGTCCTCCGGCTGCCCGGTGGTGAGCAGGAATGCCTCTCCGAACCCGCATGCAAGGCCCATCACCGCGCCGGCCACGGCTGCGTGCACGAGGGCGGTGCGCCAGATCGCGCCGCACCGTTCGGTGCGACCGGCTCCGACCGCCTGCGCGGTCATCACGATGGTGCCCATCAACAGCCCGATCCCCACCAGCAGCAGCGGGATCTGGGGCGCGATGGCCACCGAGTACCACGCGAGGTCGTCTCCGGACGCATGACCGCTCATCGCGGTGTCCATGGTGACGATCGTCAGCACGCCCAGCCGGGCGAGCATGACCGGAACCGCGAGGCGCGTGGTTTCACGCAGGTGCGTGCGCAGCGTGTGCGCGCGGGGCGCGGGTCGGTCGCGGGTCACGATGTCCGCGCGCGTCTACCGACTCCCGGTTCGAGCGAGTCCGAGTTGTGGTCTCCGGTGGCCCGGGCTCCGGCGGACGCCCCCGCCATGCGCCCGAATACCGCGCCCGACATCAACCCTGTCCCGCCGGGATAGTTGAAGTAGAACAGTCCGCCGGCCAGTTCGCCGGCGCCGTACAGCCCCGGGATGGGGCGCTCGGTGATGTCGAGAACCCGTCCCCGGGTATCGACCCGCAACCCCCCGAACGTGAACGTGATGCCGCAGGTCACGGCATAGGCCTCGAACGGCGGCGTGTCGAGCGCCTGAGCCCAGTTCGATTTCGGCACCTCGAGCCCGTCGGTGCCGCGCCCATCCTTTGTTGTCGGATTGAACGCGACCTCGGTGCGCACCGCCTGGTTGTAGGCCCGCACGGTGCGGAGGAAGCCCGCCGGATCGACGCCTTCGAGCTTTCCGGCCAGCGCCTCCAGGGAGTCCGCGGTGACCTTGGTCATCTCCCGGATCCGGTATTCGTCGCGCAGCAGGTGGGTCACTTTCGCGTCGAACACCTGCCACGCGAACTGTCCCGGCTGCTCCAGCACCACCCGGCCGTACTTCGCATAGGTGTAGTTGCGGAGATCCGCCCCCTCGTCGACGAACCGCTCCCCGCGGGCATTCACCATGATGCCGAACGGGTAGCTGTGCTTCTGGAAGTTGTCGCCGACCGACAGATCACCGAACGCGGGAGCGTTCCGATCCCACGCCACGGAGTGGCATCCCGACCAGTTCCCGTACGACATCGCGCCGATTTCGAGCGCCATCCGGATTCCGTCGCCCGTATTGAACCGCGTGCCCCGGACCCTTGCGAGATCCCAGCCCGGACCGAGGTAGCGGGTGCGCCACTGCGCGTTCGACTCGAAGCCGCCGCAGGCGAGCACCACCGCCCGGCTGCGTATCTCGAATGTGCCGTCCGTTCCCCGCACGGTCACCCCCCGTACCGCGCCACCCTCCTCGATGAGCGACACCGCGCGCGACTCGTACCGGATCGCGATGCCTTCGCGCTCGCAAGCCTTCGCAAGATTCGCCACGAGACCGGGACCGCCCCCCCAGGCCTCGACCGCAAGACCGCCCCAGAACCGGAAGCGCCCCTCCACCCGGAATGCCTGACGACCGTACGAAGGCTGGAAGCGCACCCCCTTGCCGCGCATCCACACCATGGTGTCGAGGCTGTTCTCAACAAGCATTTCGACCAGGTCCGGATCGCAGCGAAAACCGGTCACGCGCGCCATGTCGTCGTAGTACTGCTCGCGTGTGTACTGTCCGAAATCGGTGTTCTCGATCTCCGGCGCCGAGAGGTCCATCACCTTGACGAGATCTTCGGCGCCGGTGAACACCACCCGCATCGCGCCGGCCGTGTAGCGGCTGTTCCCTCCGCTCTCGGCTTCGGGTGCCGCTTCCAGGATCAGCACGTTCGCTCCCCGCTCGCGTGCCGCCAGCGCGGCGCACATCGCCGCGTTGCCGGCTCCGACCACAATTACGTCGACCTCGAGATCCTTCATTCCATGCTCTCTCCGTTCGGGGTCGCCCCGCCAAGCCGGATCATGCCGGTGGAGTGCTTGATACGGAATCCAGTTTCATGGATTCCGCTCGGTTCAATGCGGAATCCGGGTTCACGGATTCCGTTCGGTTCAATACGGAATCCGGATCCATGGATTCCGTTCGGTTCAATACGGAATCCGGATCCATGGATTCCGCTCGGTTGGTCTGCTCGCTCGGCCCTGACCGGGCCTCCGACCGGATGCTCCCTCCCCAGAAAGTCATGAGGACGTACTACCGGCCGGTTTCCGTGATTCGCGGGTCCCGCCCGCGTTGCGCCAGTTGCCGCTCGCGGTATGCCACATAGAGGCCGCCCGAGAAGATCACGAGCGCTCCCACCAGCGTCCAGGTGTCCATCAGCTCGCCGAACAGCAGCCATGCGAAGAATGCGCCCCAGACGAGCTTGGTGAAATCGAACGGGAGCACCACCATCGTGTCCGCGAGCCGCAGCGACTGCGTCATGCACATCTGGGCGAGAGTGCCGGCAATGCCGATGCCGGCCAGCACCGCGAGCTCCTCGCCGTTCGGCCACGTCCACACGAAGAGCGCGCAGACCAGGGTCATCGGAGTCATCAGCAGCACCATGTAGGCGGTGATGGTGACCGCGGAGTCCGTGCGTGACAGCGACTTGATGAGAACGACGACATAGCCCCACACCGCGGCGGATATCAGTACGAGCGCGGGTCCGAGTTCGACCGGTTGGATGCCGGGACGGATGATGAGCAGGGTGCCGGCGAAACCGATCACGATCGCCGTGATCCGGCGCGCGCGGATCCGCTCCCCGAGGAGCAGGATCGCGAGTACCGAGGTGAACAGGGGCGCGGTGAACGCGAGCGCCGTCACCAGCACCACCGGGGTGATGCTGAGCGCGTAGAAGAACAGGAGCATCGCGACCACGTTGAGCGCCGCACGCGCACAGTGCAGGCCGAAGCGCCGGGTGCGGAGCGGGCGCCAGCCGTGGGTGATGAAGATCGGCGTGAGCACCAGGAGCCCGAAGAGATTGCGAAAGAACGCCGCCTCGAAGGGGTGGATGGACTGCGTGACGTGACGCACTCCGACGTGCATCGCGCCGAAGAACACGCACGCGAGCACCATGAAGCCGATCCCCTTGAGCGCGTCCGGGGCGGGTCGCGCGTCACCGGGAGGCTCGCGCCCGCTCATCTGCTCCGCCTGGAGAATGAGTCGCCGGAGGCGCAGGGCGACACTTACTCGACTCGGGTCCAGACCACGGTCTTCCCGAGCAGCGAGACCCCGATGTAGCCGCGAACCTTCAAGGTCCCGTCCTTCTGAAGGGTCATCTTGCACTTGTAGGCCTTGCCGTCCCGCGGGTCGTAGATCCTGCCGTTGACCCACCGCCGGTCGCTCTTGCGGGAAAAGTCGGCAATGAGATCCATGCCCAGAATCGGGCGTGTTGCGAGGGCGGGATCGGGATTGTTTTCGTCGACCTTCGGCTTTCCGTCCTCGTCGAGGGGCTCGTCGAGGGCCGCGATGCGGCCGCACAGCAGGGCGCCGCAGTGATAGATCTCGATGTGACTCTCTCCGGCTTCCCAGAGCCCGACAGGGGTCTCCGCCCGAGCCGCGAATGCGAGCAACGGCAACGTAATCAGGGCCAGGATTGCAAGGAAGGGTCTCGCCATGACAGCGTCTCCTCGTCGTCATTGTGAACCCGAAGCACCGTTTCGCGCATTGCTTCCATCTGGTGCGAAAGCTGCGGGTAGCATAGTCCAACCCACCGGAACGAACGACTCCCCGGGGACAGTGCACACGACAGGCTCCAGCAATTCCCGCCACGGAACATGTTCTCGAAATTGCCCGCAATGGACGCCATGCAGGTCGAAACCCCGTCGGAATCGGGCCGCGTGAAGGCCTCTCGGAGCGCCAGCCGGAATTCCTGGATGGACTCGGATCAGGTTGTTCTGATTTCGCATGTCTGATGCTTCGGGACCAGTGCGGCTTGTGCCACGGCTCGGCCGCACTCTCGCCATCGGCGCCGTCGGCGGGGCGCTTTTCACGTGGATGAACCTGCCGCTGGCGTGGATGATCGGGGCGATGGTTGCGACGACCGTCGCGTCGCTGGGCGGGGCGAATCTGCACGTGCCCGCGTCGATGCGCTCGGTGATGATCGCGATCATCGGCGTGCTGCTGGGTGCGAGCTTCACCCCCGAGGTCCTCGACAAGGCGGGTGAGTGGCCGCTTACTATCGCGTGCCTGGTGCTGTATCTCGGCCTCATCGTCGCCGTCCTCTTCTTCTACTTCCACCGAATCGTGGGTCTCGATGCCCCGACTGCGTATTTCTCGGCCACTCCGGGCGGACTGAGCGAAATGGTGATCACCGGCGCCGCGATGGGGGCCGACGATCGCACCATCGCGCTCATTCACTCCTCGCGGATCCTGTTGGTGGTCCTGACCATTCCGCTCTGGTACCAGCTCATGACCGGGGTGACCGCGACACCGTCCGCGATCGGGCCGTCGATCGTGGCGATCGGGCTCGTCGACCTCGTGGTGCTCAGCGCGTGCGCAGTGGTGGGGGTGGCGGTCGGTCGTCTCCTCCGGCTTCCCGCGTACCGCCTTTCGGGGCCTCTGCTGGCCAGCGCCGTCGTGCACGCCACCGGGCTGAGCGCTTCGGCCCCGCCCTGGGAGGTAGTCGCGGTGGCGCAGGTGGTGGTGGGCTCGGCCATCGGCGCCCGCTTCACCGGCGTGTCGGTGCGCCGGGTGCTCGGTCTCATGGTCATTGCGCTGGTGTCCACGGTCGTGATGCTCGCCGCCACCGTGGCGTTCGCGCTCGTGCTCGCCCCCGCCACCGGGATCGACTGGCGCTCCATCGTGCTTGCCTACGCGCCAGGCGGCCTGGCCGAGATGAGCCTGATCGCCCTTTCGCTCGGCATCGAGACCGCATTCGTCGCCACCCATCACGTCATCCGCATCGCACTTATCGTGGTGGGGGCGCCGCTGGTGTTCGCCCGCTTCCGTTCCCGAGGCGACGGCGCCGCCTGAGCCGCTCGCGGCGGGATCATCCGCTGTGTCATCCCCCGTTCTTGGGCGATGGGGTGGGCGAGGGCGCGTAGAGAAGGTGAGGAGGGACAGACCGGAATCCCGCGATTCAGCCCTCTTGACAGCAGGTCGGATCAGCTCTGATCGGCTTTCCAATGCGTCAGGGATGACCAGTCCCGGTGTGGATGGTCCCGAGCGAGGGTCGAATCGCTGTCGGCTCCGACACGTTCGTCCCCCCGGCAACGAAACGATGATCGCTCCGGCCCGTTCACGCGGCGGTTGCGAGAAGGCCGTCCACGCTCTTCGCGATCTTCTCGAACAGTTCCGGGGCCGAGATCTCCATCACGTGGTCCATGACCCAGCGGTTGGTCTGGCTGACGCCCATGGAGCGCATGATGCGGTCGCCGAGGTAGCGCAGTGCTTCGAACCCCGGCGCGTTGTCGTCGAAGTCGAACCGCGCGTAGTCGTCGAGGCGCTCGTTGAGCATCTCCACGAACGGCGCCCGGTACTCGCCCGGGCCGGCGATGTCGAGCAGGTTGTCCTGCATCTGGTCGGCGAGGCGCCGCCCGAGCGCGACGATGAGCGCGGCGCGCCCCTCGTCGTCGACGCGCCGGTGCGCGAGCCGGTCCACGAGCTGGACCGCGAAGGCGCAGTACTCCGAGATCACGCGGATGCGCTCGTGGTCGGAGGCGTAGTCGAAGCCCTCGCGATGGATCTCCCGAGCGTGCTCGACGGACAGCCGCCAGATGATGAACGCGAGCGCTCCCGCGCTGTCCGCGAACGTCCGGTACCGCGATTCGTTGCGGTCGGAGTGATGCCACCTGCTCTTGATGCGTATCGCCATCGTGTCGTATCGATCTCGTGCGATCGAGGGGGTCTCGCTGGCCCGTCGCTCAGTCGTACCGCTTGTGATCCCGGCGGCGCGCCCCCGCGCGCTGGACCACCACGCCGCGCACGGGCTCGAGCCCGGTGGCGAGTGCGACCGGCGCGTAGCCGTCCTTGAGGGCGACGAGCCGGTCGCCTTCGGTGGTTCGCTCCAGCCGGCGGAAGAGGTACGCGCCGTCGATTTCGGCGAGCACGAACGCTCCGTCCTTCGCCACCCCGGTGGGGTCGACGATGATGATGCACCCCGGCGCGAATTCGGGCTCCATGCTGTCGTCGGTGACCCGGAGCGCGAACGGCTCCGCCTCGATGCAGGTCGTGGGCGGGGCGGCGCCCGCCACCGGGCGGGAATCGGACATCTCAGCGTCTCTCCACAATCCAGCCGAGTTCGCGAAGGGCGGCGTGCGACGCCGGCTCAGTCATCCCCGGTCGCGCCGCGCACCGGTCCGAGGTCCTTGTGCGGTACGAACAGTCCGCACCCGAGGAGCCGGCCCGGTCCGATGCCGCGGCTCTGGACGACGAGCGATTCTCCGGGACCGAGATCGGCGATCAGCAGGCTGCGGACGCAAAGCGCGGCGGGCGCGGATTCGATGCGATACGAACGCCCGCAGAGGAGCTTGCGCGCCGGCACCGAGAGCGCTTCCAGCGCCAATGCGACGCGTTCCACAAAGCGCTCCTCGTCCCCGCCTTCCTCGTCCACCACGTAGCGGGCGAACACGGTGGCGGCGGGCGTCAACGGCTGCGGTCGATGCGCCCCGATGACGATCTCGCACCCGTTGATGTCGAGACGCTGTCCGCACAGTGCGCCGGCTTCCTCTGCGCACTCGCCCGGCACGCGGAGCCGGAGCCGGGTGCGGCGCGAGAGCGACAACATCTCTCCGGTGCCGCGGCCGGGTCGTTCCCAGCCGTTGCCCGATGCGGCGCCGTGAATCGAGTGGATGCCCGCCTCCGGCGCGTCCGCGAGCCACGGCAGGACCTGCATCACCGCGTCCCGCAGCGCGAAAGCGTGGTCCACGGGCAGCCACCGGCCGGAGAGCCGGAACGCGACATCGACGGCATCCCCGGTGCCGGCCGACGCCTCAGGGTCCGATGCCTCCTCCCAGCGCATCGTCGGCTACCGGCCTGCGGCCGACGTGAACGCACTTTCGAGCACATCCTCCCAGTTCTCCGGGGTATCCGCGAACGGTGGCTTCACGTCGATGCGCAGGAATCGCTCCTTCCGGGCATGGGTCCGAACCGCCTCGACGAGCTCCGCGAACGAGCCCAGGTCGTGGCGCTCGATCAGGATGTCGCTGACGTGGAGCATTGCGTATTGCCCATGGTTCGGGAGAGCGGGGCACAGTGTTTCACAACAACTGGGAAAGAAGCGTCCGCGCCGGCACGATCAGCGGTGGCCCCGGTGCGGCGAAGCAGTCCTTGTCGATGTAGTCGGCATCGATGCTGACCTGAAACGCGAATGGCGCACCGATCTGGTGCTGGTAGCGTTTCAGAGACGGACCGAGGGATTCGTCGGCGTACTTCACCTCGATAAGAAACCAGGGCCGGCCATCGCGCACCACCAGAAAGTCGACCTCCCGTTTCTCCTTGTCGCGCAGGTAACCGAGATCGAAATCGCCCAGACCCATGTCGTTCCAACCGTCCACCGCCTTCAGGAGATGGCACGCGACGAACGTCTCCGCCCGTTGGCCCACATCGTCGATGGACGCCCAGTCGCGCAGGTACCATTTTGGTTCCTTGCGCAGCGATCGGGAGACATTGTTGAACCACGGTCTGACGACGAATCCGAGATGCAAGTCGCACAGCGCGGCGACCCACCGACGGATGGTGTCGACGGACACACGCACCTGTCGGGCGAGGTTGCCATAGATCAACTGTTGTGCCGACCGGGCGACCAGCAACCGCACCATGATCTCGAGTTGGTCGAGCTGTTGGACCTGAGTGAGGTCGCGGACATCCTCCCTGACCAGTTGCTCCAGGCGCAGGGACTGCCAGCGGCGGCTGAAACGCGTATTGCGCTTGAGGAACGGTTCCGGATAACCACCGTGATGCCAGAGGGCCCGGAATTCCGCTTCGTCCACCGGACGTGGTGGACGCAAGATGCATTTCGCGTCGGGGAGTTCCTGCGTGATGGTCTCGGCCACGGAAAACGGGTGCATCCGATAGGGGAAGTATCTTCCCATCAGACTGTCCCCGCCGCGACGATAGATGTCCATGCGGCTGCTTCCCGTGACCATGACTCGGACGCGCTCGGCATGGGTATCGAAAAATCCCTTCAGGAACTGCTTCCAACGCCGGAACTTGTGGAGTTCGTCGAACAGGATCACAGGGGTGGTTTCGGACAGACGCTCCAGCCCGAATACATTGCTCAGAGTGCCGGGCCCGGCGAGGATCAGCTCTCGGTCGTCGATGTTGTCCCAGTTGACATAGGCATCAGCATGAAACCGGCAGGCGGTGGTCTTGCCGACCTGACGCGGCCCGCTGACAAACGCCATCTGACGGTGACTCGCCAGATGTTCGGCGAACAGGGAATCGTAGATTCTGGGCGATACCATATCCGACAATTATCGTTTCTATCGTCGAATGGTCAACACCATTTTACGATCTGCTCGATTTTGGTCGCAAAGGAGTCACTGCCCTCGCCGAGGGCAGTGCCACAAGGCGACAGGGCGACTACCGCCGCCCTGTCGCCTGTCCAGGCCTGATCGACAATTCAATAATCGAGGATGACGCCAACGGCTTGGTTAGCATAGTACGAGGCGAACTCCACCCTCTTATTCCCGTGGGTATCGAACGGAGAAAAGGCCAAACCGACCATGAACATTTCAGGCGGTTCCCCCACCTCCTCGTCAGCAATCGTCTCCACGGTGAAGGTCTTCTCGGTGTCGTCCGCAAAGAAGAACAGCGACCCGCTGGCTTTCACGAAGTCCTTGCCCACCGTCGCCGCCCTGCCGTCGCCATTTCCGGCTATATTGGGGGCAGTGGCGCCGGCCGCCCAAAGGATCTGGACTTCGGCGGGGCCGTCCTTGACGACCGTGAACTCCAGAGCATTGCCTTCTCCGAATACGGTATACGCTGACCGGCTGAACTTGATAGTAGTCACGCCGTCGTCCTGCGCCGTCGCAATGGCGGGGAGGAGAGGGAGGGCACCGGCCAGGGTCAACGCTGCGATCTTGAGCATCTTCATGGATTGTTCTCCTTGCGGTCTGGTGGTCTACCTGGCAGCCCGGGGGGGGCTGATGGGAAGGAATGCTTGCAGAGACTTCCCGCACCGTCCAGAACGATTTTCCTATCCGGGCGATAGGAAAAGATGATGCGAGCCCCAGGGTCACCCGGTGCACCCAGGGCACGCCTGAGTCGAGGGCTGCCCCGAAGGCACCCGTCACGTTGGGCCGAATCGTGGATGACGAACCCGGCGGGGTCTGACCGCCCCGCCGAGGTCGTTCAGTCGATGATTCCGGCCCGCCGCATCGCCCTGATCTCGCCGGCGATCCTTGCTCATTCGGGGTTGTCCCGCTGCATGGCCCGGATCTGACCCGCGTAGGGATTGTCCGGGTGTTCTGCCGGCAGCTCCCGGAAGAGTTCGGCCGCCCTCAACGCCCGCGCGTTCGGAGGCGTGGCCCGGAATGACGCGACCGCCCCTGATCGGGCAGCACCCCGCGTTCGAGTTCGGCGCGGGTCGCCGCGTCGGTGACGATGAAGGGGGTCAAGATGAACCGGAGGCCCTCGCTACACCGACCCGACGCGGAGGGAGGCGTTCTCTGCTGACCTCTGCCGAATTCCGCTCCGTCGACTGATGCGATTGAGCCGATGCTCGAAATAACGACGGAATACTCCATTCTCTGAGTAGGACTCCGGATCTGACCAGACAGCACCCAGGCGCCCCACCAGCGCAGCAATCCAATCGGCGGCCTGTATGGTCTGGTAACGGTGACTTTCGAGGTTGAACAGGGGCTCGATGAGGTATCGTCGCCGCTCGGGGCCCGCGTACATGGCTCTCGACACTTCGGTGATCAATGCGGCCCGCTGATCATGCTCGTCAAGAGCGAGGAGGAAGTTGTCCGACGGACGGCAGTCCACCTCGCAGAACTGATCGATCCGCTTGACCGCTTCGAGAAGGACGTTGCGGTAGAGGCGATTCGGGGAGTGGGACTGCGGTGGAGCAGTCTTCCTGATCCCAACGTAGATCACGAAACCTCCGATCGCCTCGATCTTGTTGAACATGCGGTTCGTGAACGTTCTCAGCTCGCGATACCGTTCGACGTTGGTCACCGTGTAGAGGCTCGAGCCCTTCTTCTCCCATTGAGCGGGATGCTCGCCCGAACGTTCGAGCTCGAAGTCGAGGAGTTGGCACTTGTGCTGGAAGAACCACGTCCCGAAGCTACGCACCTCATTCACCGGAAGGACTAATCCGGCAAAGCCGAACACGGGACTGTCGTTGTACCTCGGGTGCTGTCGACCGACGTACGGGCCAATGTGTCCGAATACGTCATTCGAGGTTCCAGACACACGAAAGCCCGCGCCGGAGCGCGGGCCTCGGAAGGAGGGCAAGGCCAAAGGTCCTTGCGTCTCGGCGGGCAATGTATGGGTTGACCATCACCGTGTCAAACATTCCCCGCCCCGCGACCTTCTGGACCTACGTGGCCACCGACGGAGCACAGGCCCTCGGCATCGCGGGGCGCAAGTGCGCCGAGCCGACACTGAGCGTGGCTCGGTGGACAGGTGCCCCATCGGCGCGGGTTGCCGGGGCGGGTGGGGCAGAGTCGCGCTTGCGGCCGGAGCGCTGGACAGATGCCGAGCAGGACATGCGAGGCAGCGGTGAATCGAACATTCAGTGGTGGCCGTTCACGAGCCGCCCTTGCCACAGCGCATCCAGAAATGCGTCCCAGGGCATGATCTCGATACTGCCCACGAGGCGGCGCACGGGCTCCAGGCACACCAGCAGGCGGCGTTCGGCGATGCCTTCCTCGTCAAACGCGGCAAGACCCCGCCAGTCGCGGGCGCCGACATGGGCCTTCGCCTTCACTTCGACGGCCAGGCCCTGAAACACGAAATCCACCTCGAATCCGGATTTCGAGCGCCAGTAACCGGGCGGGTCAAGCTGATGGTAGCTGCAGTAGGCGGCGATCTCCTGGTGGATGAAGCTCTCGAAGGCTTCCCCGTATTCCGGCGTGCCCGGCGCCAGCCCCCGGCGGCCCTGCAGGTGCCGCGCCAGACCGATGTCGAACAGGTAGTACTTCGAGGTGGACACCGCCTTGCGCTTGCGGGTCTGCGTCATGGCCGGCACCTCGCGGGCGATGAATGTGTCCTTGAGGATGTCGTAGTAGGCTCTCGCCGTGGACGCGGGCACCTGCGTATCGCTTGCGAATCCTGCGAAGTTGATCATCCGCCCGTGGCTCAACGCGGCGGCGCTCAGAAAGCGGCTGAACGCACCGACGTTGCGCACCACCGCTTCCGCCGCCACCTCTTCCTTGAGGTAGTCGCCGGCGTAGGCGGCCAGGTCCTCATCGGGCGCATCGGAGAAATAGACCGACGGCAGCAAGCCGTACTCGAGGGCGCGGTGCAGGTCGAAGCGCGCACCCAACTCATGCCGGGTCAACGGGTGCAGCGTGCGGGCTCGGGCCCGGCCGCCGAGCAGGTTCACGCCCTTGCGGCGCAGGCTGCGGGCGCTGGAGCCGGTCAGCAGGAACCGGACCCCGTGCCGCTCGATCATCAGATGCACTTCGTTCAGCAATACCGGGAGTTTCTGAATCTCGTCGATGACCACGAGGGACGTTTCGGGCATCAGCGCTTCGCGGATCAGCGCCGGGTGGCGCGAGAGCCGGAGAAAGAGCGACTGATCGAGCAAGTCGTACACCGGGCAGCCGGCAAGCTGCTGGCGGATCAGTGTGGACTTGCCGGTTTGACGGGGTCCGAACAGAAAGCAGGATTTGCTCGCCAGCACGGGCGCGATCTGGAGGTGGCGGGGCACTTCGGGCGGGGACATTGATGACAATTCGCAGTTCTGATGCGGAATATCATGACAATCAACGGCGGATGCGTCAATTATCACGAAAAAAAGTCACCAGGAATCCCCGCCGGCGTGACGCATGCCCGGGTCGAGGTCAGGACCTACAAGAACGACGATACGAACGACGAGCACTTCAATCTGGTGCTCATCCGCCAGCAGGCTTCGGTGATCCCGAAGCTCCGCGCGATCGCCGCCCGCGGGCGGTTGAGCAGGAATCTTCTTATTTTTCAGGGGATAACAGGGAGGAAATCGTTGATTTGGTTGGTGGGCCCGGCAGGACTCGAACCTGCGACCAACGGATTATGAGTCCGCCGCTCTGACCAACTGAGCTACAGGCCCCGGAGTCTGGAAGGTGCGTCTCCCGCACAAGATGGGAGGCGACGATTGGGTGCATGCAGTCTAGCACCATGATGGGAAACCCGGCATGCGCGGTGGTGCCTCACTTCGAAACTCGGCCCGGGCCTCCGGCCTGTATGCTTCGAAGCCGTGCTCTCGCCCGGCGGAAAGGGCCATCCTCCCGAAGTCGTCGGTGATCTCGCGCATGGTTCGGTATCCAGTCGAGACGGTGCCCCAGATCGAGCCGACCGGAGGTACGACCCGACATTCCTCCCTTCACTGTATGATTCGCCGTCTTGAATTTCACCGCCCGTGGCCCTATGTCGGCCGATCAGCAGCGCGGCCGAGAGGGACTTGGAACATGCCGATCTACGAGTACGAGTGCAGGGGCTGCGGTGCCCGTCACGAATTCATCCAGAAGTTCAGTGATCGCCCCAAGCGCAAGTGTCCGGCCTGCGGCAAGTTGAGACTCAGGAAGCTGATCAGCGCCGCCGCGTTCCACCTCAAGGGCGACGGGTGGTACGTCACCGATTTCCGCGACAAGGGAAAGGGCAAGGCCAAGGAAAAAACGGATTCGACCGAGAGCTCGGGCGATTCGAAGCCGGGCCCGAATTCCTCCGACTCGAAGTCCACCGACTCGAAATCCTCCGACTCCAAGTCGGCGGATAAGAAGAGCGGAGCCGGCTCGAAAGCCTCCGGCGGCTCCGTCGGTTCTTCGCAAGCGGCCTGAAGGGTCGGGACGCACGACCCGTCGCCCCGACTCCCCTGACCCGGAGTCACGAGCGCCCGAGCAGTTCTCGGCCGCGCATCACTTTGACATTCCGCCCGGTGTCTCCGGCCTGTATGCACGAGCTTCCCCGAAAGCTCAGGAGTCGAAATGACACGCTACCTGGTTCCCCGGTCGTGGCCGGGAGCGGTTGAAGGGGCGATTCAGATGAGCGCGTGCTTCTTCAGTAGTCTCCTGAGCCGGTGGTATCCCAGCCCAAGTGCGCTTGCCGCCCCGACCTGACTGTGCCGGGATGCTTCGAGCGCCCGTTCCAGCAGGCCGCGCTCGAATTGTTCCACTTCGGCCTGGAAATCGACCGGAAGTTCCGGAGACACACTTGGCGGCGCGGGTTCATGCGCGTGCGACGGCGGCGCGGGGCTTGGCCGCCCATGATCCGTTCCGATCGGGCCGCGAGACGGACGCCACCTGTTCTCGAACGGGTCGATGACCACGGTGTCGACCGGTGTATCCGATGACGCAGAGCGATAGACGGCGCGCTCGACGACGTTTTTCAGCTCCCGCACGTTTCCCGGCCAGGAGTGTCCGAGCAACGACTCCTCGGCTCTCGGACTGAATCCGGGGAATACGTCCTGGCCCAGGGCGCCAGTGATCTCCAGGGCGAACGCATTGGCCAGAGTCATGATGTCGGCGGGCCGGGCGCGAAGCGGTGGGATCGTGACGACCTCGAAGGCGAGCCGATCGAGCAAATCGGCTCGGAACCTCCCATCGCGGGCAAGCGAAGGCAGATCGACATTCGCCGCCCCGATCACCCGCACATCGAGCTGAATGGTTCTCCGCCCGCCGACCCTCTCCATTTCGCCGTACTCGATGACCCGGAGTATCTTCTCCTGCACTGCGGTCGAAGCGTTCGAGATTTCGTCGAGCAGCAGGGTGCCGCCGTCGGCGCGCTCGAAATGGCCGATATGCTGACGCTGTGCCCCGGTGAATGCGCCCGCCTCATGGCCGAACAGCTCGGTGTCGAGCAGCGACTCGGCGAGCGCGGCGCAGTTGATCTTCACGAACGGTCCATCCCAGCGAGGGGAGAGGTAGTGCAGGCGTGTGGCCAGCAGCTCCTTCCCGGTTCCCCGTTCACCGATCACGAGACATGGCCTGTCGATGGCGGCGAGGCGGGAGATCTGCTCTTCCACTTCCAGGAAGGAAGGATCCTCACCGAGAATGTGGGGTGGAGTGGCCATCAGCGAATGATAGCGAAAAACGCCAAGTATTTTGCGAATAGATAAAGAAGATGAGCGGAATTCGTCAGTGAACGAATCTGGTTCCACGATAAATCAATGAGTTACGAATTGGCACGAACATCGCAATGATCGAGTCCGCAGGTTCCCGTTCCACAACCATGGAGACAGACGGACATGACCATCTTTTCGCGCATCACCGACATCATCAACGCGAACATCAACGCCCTGCTTGAGCGCGCCGAGGATCCGGCCAAGATGATTCGGCTCATGATTCAGGAGATGGAGGACACCCTGGTCGAGGTGCGGTCCCAGTCGGTGCGGACCATTGCCGACAAGCGAGAGATCGAGCGCAAGATCGAGCGCCTGGAGACCAGCGGGCGAGAGTGGGAGGACAAGGCGGCGTTCGCACTCGGCAAGGGTCGCGAAGACCTTGCAAAGAGTGCACTTCTGGTCAAGCGCAAGCTCGAGGATCAGGCGGTGCTGCTGCGCGAGGAGCTTGAGGTGATCGAGGCGAGCCTCGCCCGCCACAGCGAGGATCTCTCCCGGCTGCAGGCGAAGATCGACGAAGCCAAGGCTCGCAGGGATTCCATCGAACTGCGCATGAAGACCGCAAAGGGCCGGGTGCGTGTCAAGGAGGCACTGCACGACGGCCGTGTCGATGACGCACTGCAGCGTTTCGGGTCTCTGGAGCGCCGGATCGACGAGCTGGAGGCGGGCGCCGAGGTCTATGACATGGGCAAGGCCAAGACGCTCGAGCAGGAGTTCGCCGATCTGGAAGTCGACAGCGATGTCACCGAGGATCTCGCCAAGCTCAAGGCTCGGGTTGCCGCGGAGTCCGATCGCTGATACGCGGTGTGACGTTCACGCTGGATACTGACCACACACGCGGAGATCACAGTGGATACCGCCTTTGCATGGGCGCTGGCAGTGCCCGGGATTATCTTCCTCGTCGTTGTCGCCCCCCTGTGGGTCATCTTTCACTACGTCACGGCGTGGAAGCGCATTCGGGCCGGGACCGCCGGCCCGGGCCGGGTCGCCGTCGACAGCGCGGAGCTCGAACGCATGCGCGAACTCTGCGGGGAGCTCGAGAATCGAATCGAATCGCTGGAGACGATTCTCGATGAGGAAGCACCACAGTGGAGGGAACGATGAATCGCCATTATTGTCGTGGTCGCCATCGTGGGCGCTGGGCCCGTCGCCGTCGCGGGCCGATCAAGCGCGTCGTTCGGGGCCTCGCTGATGCGTTCGGCATCCCGCGCGGAATGGTGATCGCAGGATTCGTCCTGGGATTCATCTTCATGCCCCTGCCGGCGGTGCTGGTATTCCTGGCCGCCCTGTACTGGGTGGACAACCCCGAGCGGGCCCGCCGGCACGTCGATTCTGCCTTCGATGCTCTCCGGCGAACCGGCGACCGACTTCGACGCAGTGCGGCGGGATCGGGGGCCGGCCGCGCCGACCGCGGTGCGCACGAGCCATCGCGCCCGCACGTCGACCCCGCCTCCCTCGCGCGGCGGTTCGAGAGAGCCGAACGCCGGACGCGCGCCATCGAGGAGTTCGTTGCCTCCGAGGAGTTTCGCCTCAACCGCGAGTTCCGCCGGATGGAGCGCGAATAACCCCCGCCATCGCCCGAGCCGCCTCCCTTCCTCCGTCGGGAAGGGAGGCGGCCATCGGACCGGCGCTCCCGCAGACTTCAGTCAAGCGCTTCGACATCCGCGAGCGTCTTCTCGGGCTCCGGACGGCGCGTGTAGTCCAGGTCGATATCGGCCGCGCGGACCAATCCGGTGCGGTCGGCGACGAGCCGGGCCGGTACCGGAAGAGTCCAGTCCGAAGATCCGCTCGACTCCGCCAGATCGATGCCGAGGCTCAGATAGGCCTCCTTCAGCGCCTCCGGCACCTGGAAGCGCAGCCCGAGTCGGGCGACATACGCATTCCCCGGGTCCGACAGCATCTCGAAGCCGAGCCCATGTCGTTCGACCATCCTGAGGCTGTGCTCAGCCTTGTGTGGCGTGACCGCGACCAGCGTCGCGCCGTGCTTCTCCAACTCCGGTACCACTGCCTGCAAAGCATACAGCTCTGCATTGCAGTAGGGTCACCAGTGCCCTCGGAACACGGTGAGTACCACCGCGCCACGGTCGAGCAGTTCCGCCGAGCGCACCACCTGACTTCGCGCATTGCCGAGCGCGAAATCGGGAAGCCGGTCGCCCACCTTGATGAATCCGCTGTCGATTCCCGACTCGCGCAGCGCCTGCTGGGCCGCGCCCATCACCGCGCGTTTGTCCTCCGGGACCCGTTTCGCTCCCGCCTCGCGGATGGCGTCGAGCTTGCTGGCCAGGCTCATTCGCATGCTCCCTGTCGATGGCTGAAGTGCTGGGGTCAGAATACCATCCACGGCTTACCGGCGGCACGCTCGAATCCTCGGAAGAATCCTACGCAACAGTCGGCTCAAAGCGCGGACTGAAATGCTTACCGGTACTCGCGCAATCGCGCCTCCAGTTCCGCGACCCGCGCTTCGGCGGCCTGGCGTGCGGCGGCTTCTTCTCGCCGTGCCGCAGCCTCTTCCTCGTAGCTGAGCAGCGTCTCCCCCGTCGCCGGGTCGTGAAAACGAATCTCCTCGCCCTGTGTGCGCAGGTCGAGGTCCAGTACTTCGCTCCGCAACGTCAGCGTCCGGTCGATGGACTCCACCGCCGTCAGCCGCTCGTACTTCCCCGCCACCCACCGATACCCCCGCAGCCGTGGCGTGTAGTGCGCTCCCATCGGGTCGAACAGGAAGTATTCGCGGACTCCGAGACCCGCGTAGATGCCCGGCTTCCTCCTCACATCCTCGCGCCACGTGCTCGGCGACGCCACCTCCAGCACGAAGTCCGGACCCTTCCCCTCCTCCCACACCTTGTAGTTCATCCGTATCCGGTCCTCGACCCCGAACACCACGAAGGCATCGGGCGCCACCGACACCCGCGGATTGCCCTCCTCGTAGTACACCAGCAGGTCCCCCGAGACGTACACGTCCGGGCGGTCCCGGTAGTACACCCGTAGCGCGCCCACCGCGTAGAGGATGGCGTGGAGCTGGGGGTCGTTCTCGGCCAACGGCTTGCCGTCCGAGCTCGGGTAGTCAATCGCGGCCGGGGAGGCGGTGACAGGGGGGACAGGGGCATCGGCGACGGGAACGCTGGAGGCATCGGTGGAGGGAGCGATGGGTTGGGACATCGGAAGGACTCCCGGATCGGCGGGCCGGTGGCAGTGGCGAAAGGCTGAGTGTCGCGGATGACGGTACCACGGGCATGCTCCGGTCCCAAGAGATGGTGGGGCGGCGGCACCGCGTGTTTGGCGGTACAGCGGCGGCCGTACAGCGCCCGTACAGTTGTGGCGGACGCGGGCCACGGATACGAAGGGACAGGATGCACCGCGGCAGGCAGTCGCACTATGGCACCGGGGCACGACGCTTGTAGGCGATGGGCTCGACGTGGTCGGAAATCGAGCAGGGCTCGTTTTTGTCCGACGACCGGTGAGGTGAGCGCGTTCAACGGACCATTTCGGGGAGAATTTGATTGTCCGGGTGTCCCTTCGAGTCTCGTGGAGCCGCTGTCGGCAGCATCAAGGACATGCACATGCCGGCCACCAGCACTCGCTCCCGGCAAAAAATGGTCCCGGACGGTCGAGCGGTGCAGCGCAGCTTGCGGGGCAGAACGCCAATCCTTACCATCGCGCGCCTCGTTCTTCCCGGCTTCTATTCGATGCGCTCCCATTTCTGCGGCACTGTCACCGAGGATCTCGTCGGCGAGGGCGTGACGCTGTGCGGTTGGGTGCACCGTCGTCGCGATCACGGAGGCGTCATCTTCATCGATCTGCGCGATCGTTCGGGTCTCGTTCAGGTGGTGTACGACCCCGATGCGGTAGAGGCTTTCGCGGCCGCCGAGCAGGTGCGGTCCGAGTACGTTCTGCGGGTCGAGGGTCGGGTACGCGAGCGGCCGGCGGGTACGCTCAATCCCGAGATGCCTACAGGGGCGATCGAGGTGCTGGGAAAGAGTCTCGAGATCCTGAACCCGGCGCGCACCCCGCCGTTCCAGCTCGACGAGGACGATGTGGGGGAAGAGACGCGCCTGCGCTACCGGTACGTCGATCTGCGCCGTCCCGAAATGTTCGACCGGATCACGACCCGAGCGCGCATCACGCGTGCGATACGGGAATTTCTCGATGGAGACGGTTTCATCGACATCGAGACCCCCATGCTCACCCGGGCGACGCCCGAAGGCGCTCGCGACTATCTCGTGCCGAGCCGGACGCATCCCGGCCACTTCTTCGCCCTGCCGCAGTCGCCCCAGCTCTTCAAGCAGCTTCTGATGATGTCGGGGTTCGAGCGTTACTACCAGATCGTGCGCTGTTTCCGTGACGAGGACCTGCGTGCGGATCGGCAGCCGGAGTTCACCCAGCTCGACGTCGAGACATCGTTTCTCGACATCGACGGCATCACCGGACGGATGGAGGCGCTGATGCGCCACGTCTTCGACCGGGTGCTCGGTGTCGCGTTGCCGGACCCGTTCCCGCGCATGACCTGGGACGAGGCGATGGAGCGCTTCGGCACCGACCGGCCCGATCTGCGCAATCCTCTGGAGCTGGTCGAAGTCGGCGATCTCGTGGCTGACACCGAGTTCAAGGTCTTCTCGGGGCCAGCCAACGACCCCGGCGGTCGGGTGGCTGCGCTCAGGGCGCCCGGCGCGGGGGGAATGGCGCGTTCGGCCATCGATGCATACACCCGCCATGTCGCCACCTACGCCGCCAAGGGTCTCGCCTACATCAAGGTGAATGACCGCGCCGCGGGCCGGGACGGTCTGCAATCGCCCATCGTCAAATTCCTCTCCGACGATGCGCTTCACGGAATCATGGAGCGAACTGCCGCCAGGGACGGCGACCTTGTCTTCTTCGGCGCGGACTCGTCGAAGATTGTCAACGATGCGCTCGGGGCGCTCCGGGTAAAGCTCGGCGAGGATCTCGGCCTCGTCGAGGACGGTTGGCGCATCCTCTGGGTGCTCGGCTTCCCGATGTTTGAGTGGGACCCGCGCGAGCGGCGTTATTCCGCGCTCCATCACCCGTTCACCTCGCCCGACACCAACGACGCCGCCGCCATCGAATCGAATCCGGCCGCGCTGAGATCGCGGGCGTACGACATGGTGCTCAACGGTTCCGAGATCGGCGGCGGATCCGTGCGTATCCACCGGCGGGAGCTGCAGCAGGCGGTGTTCCAGGTGCTCGGTATCGGCGAGGAAGAGGCGCGCGAGCGATTCGGATTCTTTCTCGATGCGCTCGAGTATGGCTGCCCGCCCCACGGCGGGATCGCGTTCGGACTCGACCGGATCGCGATGCTGATGACCGGTTCCAGCTCCATCCGTGACGTGATCGCCTTCCCCAAGACCCAGACCGCCAACGATCCGCTGACCGGCGCGCCTGCCCCGGCTGCGCCGCGACAGCTTCGTGAACTCGGGATCCGGTTGCGCGGGCAGGGCGCCACCTTGGCCTGACGCGCGAACGGCGACACGGACGCAAGAGCCGTCATCCCCGCGATCGATGCGGGAAGCGATGGGTACTGACCGTACACGGATGCGGTTTCGCGTATTCTCCCGCCCATGTCCTTCGAAGTGTTCTCCTGGCTCGTCGTCGGCCTGCTGATCTTCAACGCGGGGCTGCTGGCCTGGGTCTGCCTCTCGGTGAGGCGGGCCCGGACCGAGCGCGAGTCGCTGGAACCGGTGGTACGCGAGGAGCTCCGCATCGGCCGCGAGGAGGCGGATCGGGCGGCCCGCGAATTGCGCGAGGAGATTGGACGAGCGCAGCATGCCAGCGCCGAGCGTCTCGGGGATGCGCTGCACCGGATCGGGCAGGCGCAGGGGGAGCGGTCCGCGGAAGTCACCCGCCGGATCGAAGGGCTGACCCGATCGAACGAGTCACGCCTCGACACGCTTCGCGAGTCGGTGGAGCAACGGCTCGACCGACTCCAGAAGAACAACGAGCTCAAGCTCGATCAGATGCGCAAGACGGTCGACGAGCAGCTCCAGGGCACCCTGGAGAAACGCCTCGGGGAGTCGTTCAAGCTGGTGAGCGATCGGCTCGAACAGATGCACAAGGGCCTCGGCGAGATGCAGCAGCTCGCGACCGGCGTCGGTGATCTGAAGCGCGTGCTCACCAACGTCAAGACGCGCGGCACATGGGGCGAGGTGCAGCTCGGGACGTTGCTGGATCAGGTGCTGACGCGGCAGCAGTACGAACGCAATGTGAAGCCGAGGCCCGGCTCGAACGAGACCGTCGAGTTCGCGATCAGGCTGCCCGGTCCGGATGACGCACCGCAGGGCGTCGTGTGGCTGCCCATCGATGCGAAGTTCCCGCAGGAGGACTACCTTCGGCTGCTCGACGCTTCGGAGTCCGGCGACCCCGACGCAGTGCAGCGCGCGGGCGCCGCGCTCGCGCGGGCGGTGGAATCGGCCGCCGCCGACATTCGCAGCAAGTATCTCGCACCGCCGCACACCACGGACTTCGGAATCCTCTTCCTCCCGACCGAAGGGCTCTACGCCGAAGTGGTGCGGGCGCCCGACCTCCTGGACCGGTTGCAACAGCGCCACCGCGTGGTGGTGGCCGGCCCGACCACGCTGTCGGCGATCCTCAACAGTCTCCAGATGGGGTTTCGCACCCTCGCCATCGAGAAGCGTTCGAGCGAGGTATGGACGGTGCTCTCGGCGGTCAAGACCGAGTTCGGCAAGTTCGGGGATGTGCTCGACCGGGTGAAGAAGCAGCTCGATACCGCGTCGCGGTCGATCGATCAGACCGGGACCCGCTCGCGCGCCATCGAACGCAGGCTCCGTTCGGTCGAGGAGCTGCCGTCCGGTGACGATCCAGCCACGTTGCTCGGGCTTGCTCCCGCGGAGTCGACAGACGAGGACGAAGGGGCGGCGGAGCCTCGGCCGTTGCTGTGATCACGGCGATCATCGCTAGCATCCTCGCGACGCAAGGCATGACCCGTCAGAGGGCGAAGACGAAGGTCTGTTCCTCGCGCGCGCGCACCCAGATCTCGGTCCCGGTCGGTGGCACGTGGATCCCGGGCAGTCGAGCCTCGATGGTCGCGGGCGGAGCTTCGGGCGCCTCGCCCGGGCCGGATGCCAGCAGCAGGTGGCTCGTTGGACCGAGCACCCGCGCGGTTTCGACCCGCATGCGGACATACCTCGGGTCGCCGTTCGGCGGTGCGGCCGCGATTTCGATCCCGTCGGCGCGCACGAGGCATTGCGCCCTTCTGCCGTTCTCTACTCCGGGGGCGGGGACGGGGCCGAGCACGGTATCGAGCCCTCCGTCGCGCACGGCACCGCTGAACTCGTTGGCCGGCCCGAACAACCGCACAATGAACGGGTCCGCAGGGGCGGTGTAGAGATCGACGGGCGAAGCGTCCTGCGTCACCCGCCCGTGGTCGAGGACGATGATCCGATCCGCAAGGCACATCGCCGTCTCCGGGTCGTGGGTCACCATCAGGGTGGTGACGCCGCTCTCGGCGATGATCTCCCGGGTTTCATGGCGTACGCGCTGGCTCAGGTGCTCGTCCAGGCCGGAGAACGGCTCGTCGAGCAGCAGGATCGCCGGGGCCGGCGCCAGCGCCCGCAGCAGGGCGATGCGCTGCTGTTGCCCGCCCGAGAGCGTGTGCGGGTAGCGCGCTTCCAGATCGGCGAGGTGCATGTCGGCGAGCGCGCGCTCGATCCATGTGCCGCCGCGCGCTCCCTTGCGCAGCCCGAAACCGATGTTCTGCGCGACGGTGAGGTGGGGAAACAGCGCGTAGTCCTGGAACATCAGGCCGACACCACGCTTCTCGGGCGGGGTCTGTCGCGCCTGCCCCCCCTCGGCCACCGTCGCGCCGTCGATCGTGATGCGCCCGGACTGCAGGGTCTCCAGGCCGGCGGCGAGTCGAAGCAGCGTGCTCTTGCCGCTCCCCGACGGGCCGAGCAGGCAGACGAACTCGCCGGGTTCGACGCCGATGCTCACATCATCGACGGCGAGGGTTCCGTCGAAGCGATGCGAGACATCGCAGAGATCGAGCCTGCGCATCAGAGCTAATGAGAATCGGCATCACACATGAAGCGCAGGCATATAACCGTTCCCGAACCCGAATACAAGCGATTCGCATCCGCAACCGCAGATCGACCGGAGTTTCGCGATTCAGCTCGAAGGTCCCGCAACGCCAGTTCCCGCCAGCCCCCGCGAGGTCGTCTCGTGGCACGTCCCCGGCGAAATTCCGGCCTCCGGAGCGTTCGAACGGAGCCATATCGGGAACGGTGGGCACTCCGGCGGAAATTACGGTCGCGTTGTGTTGCAAATTTCAATCATTCTCATTTACCCTTGCCCTTGATTCAGCCGGATTGGCCGTGCCATGTACGTTTGCCTGTGCAATCGGGTCACCGATCGGGAACTCATCGAAGCGGCCACCGCGTTTGCTTCCGAGCCGGAAACGGGGGCATTCGGTTCGTTCGCGGAACGGGTCGCCAACCAACTCGGAGTGGGGCTTGGATGCGGGACGTGCCGGGAATTCGCGCTCGATCTTGTCGAGCGGGCGGCGACGCGACGGAGCGTGGTCGTGCTGCCCGACCGCGTGGTGGATTCACCCGGACTCGGAGTGCCGTCGGCCGAGCGATGTCGCCCTGCGTTCCAGCGCGCTGCTCCTTGCGGCGAAGAAGCCGCAGCGTCCCGGGGAGATTGACGCGGACGCTGCGGCCGGCATCGGTCAGCCGGTCTGGGACTGGATGTAGTTCTGGATGCCCATCTTCCCGATCAGGTCGAGATTGGTCTCGAGCCAGTCCACATGGGACTCCTCGGCTTTCAGAATCCCGTCGAACAACTGCCGCGTGACGTAGTCGCCCGCCTCCTCGCAGAATGCAATTGCCTCGCGCAGTACCGGTAATGCCACCATTTCGAGGGCAAGGTCGCACTCGAGGATCTCCTTCACATCCTGCCCGATGAGGAGCTTGCCGAGGTCCTGCAGGTTGGGAAGACCGTCAAGAAACAGGATGCGGTCGATGAGCGCTTCCGCGTGCTGCATCTCTTCGATCGATTCCGACCGCTCGTGCTTGGCGAGCTCCGACATGCCCCAGTCCTCGAGCATCTTCGCGTGCAGGAAGTACTGGTTGATGGCCGTCAGCTCGTTCTTGAGCACCTGATTGAGAAGTTCGATGACCTTCGGGTCGCGCGGCTTCATCGGCGTACTCCATGTCCGGGAAGGGGAATCGTCGCAGCCCACCCGGAGCGCGACACGGGCGGTCGTTTAACTGGCTTGGGCCACAAGTCTGGGTTACAAGCCGGGGCCATCCATCAAGGCCGTGAAGCAGTATACCCGGTCCATGCGCTCCCCGGATCGCCCGGCCGATGGCATTCGGCGCCGATCCACCCTTCGCGATCCTCCCGCTCGGCGCATGTCGCGCCGAATTCCGATGGGTTGCAATACTACTTGCAAATGCGAATTATTATCATTTATATTCTCATCCACCATGTGAATGACGATGTCACGCGTTGGCGAATGGGTGTCGCAGCGCATGACGATCTGGACCGGACATTTCGCCGATTCACGGCTGCGGGCGCGGATCTGACTGATCATCTCCGTGCCCTCGCTCCGCGAATCGGTGAAATTTCCGGTCTGAGGAGGGCCACTGATGGAAACCACTGCTTCGACGACGACGCGCGACATTCTGGGACTCGCGCTGCTTGCGGTGCTCTCCGTGAGGCCATCGGGCCGATCGGAGGCCGTGGAGGCGGTGCGCGGGGTCTGCCTGCCGTGGCTGACTCCTACCCGTGAAGTGGTGGACGGACTCATTTCCGAGTACTGCGCGGCGGGGCTGCTGCATGCGGTGCATGAGTCCGGTCGGGACGCTCATCCGCTGAACGGTGTCTTGCTCGAAATGACTCCCGACGGTGACCGCGAATTACGGCATCTCGTTCTGCACCGCACCGGGCAGCCCGCGCACCCGCTCGCGATTCTCTGCGAGTCGCTGCGTCTGTCTGCCGCCGCTCGACTCGATCCGCCCGAACGGGGTGAGGTGCTTCGCGGGCAGATCCAGGCCCGGCGCCGTTGCCTTGCGGCGCAGCAACGCCGGTTCGGGGAGGCAGGATCCGAAAATCCGACGCTCGCACACACCCTTCGCCACCAGATCGTCTGCGCCCAGGCCGAGTTCGATGCGCTGGCCCACGTATCCCGGGCGGGTTCGGAGGAGAACACGACTCTCTTCCGTTCGCCCTGCCACCGGATTGCATGTGCGCAGGCCGAGCTTGATGCGCCGGGCGGCCAACCGCGCGAAGACGAGCGTGACGCAGTGCCGCTCGTTTCGTGTCCGACGTGAATGTCTCCGGTCGGATCGAGGCGGGCTACATGCTACGCCGCAAACATCATCGCCAACCCGACGCTCACGGTGGCCGGACGCACCGTCGACGCGACCACCATCGATGCCGACCTGCTGCGGTCCCTGCACGAGGTGGACGAGGTGGAGGCCAATGTCTCGACCGGATATCACGCCATCGAGTTCCTGCTGTGGGGTCAGGATCTCAACGGCACCGGCCCGGGGGCCGGTCAGCGTCCGGCTTCGGACTTCATGGCGGGGGCGGGCTGCACCGGCGGCAACTGTGACCGACGGCGGGCGTATCTGATGGCGGCGACCGACCTCCTGATCGCGGACCTGGAAGACATCGTGGCCGCATGGGGATCGGACGGCGAGGCGGTCGCGGCGCTGAAGGAGCAGTCGGCGACGGGGCAGGTGGCGGTCATGCTGACCGGCATGGGAAGTCTCTCCTACGGGGAGCTGGCCGGCGAGCGCATGCAGCTTGGCCTCATGCTCCACGATCCGGAGGAGGAGCACGACTGCTTCTCCGACAACACCCACAACTCGCACTACGATGACGCCCGGGGCATCCATAACATCTACCACGGGCGCTACCAGCGTATCGACGGCAGCGTGGTCGAAGGTGCGAGCCTCGCGGGCCTGGTGAATGCGGCGATGGCGGATCTCGACGCGGAGATGAAGACCGCTCTCGATGCCACCGCGGCGGCCATGCAGAAGATGAAGGACACGGCCGACTCCGGGGCAATGGCTTACGACCAGATGCTGGGCGAGAACAACCCCGAGGGGAACGCGCTGGTGAGCGACGTGGTGGAAGCACTCAAGGCGCAGACGCGCGTCATCGAGCGCGTGGCGGTCGCCTTGGGCGTCGAGAGTCTCGAGCTTGAAGGTTCCGACAGCCTGGACAACCCGGGCGCCGTCTTCCAGTAGCGGATGGGCGGGGCGGGCCCGCGCTTCACCGGCCGCGGCCCGCCCCCGGTCACCGACTCCCGCTGGTGCTCCGGAGGCCACTGCGCGACGCGGTTGCGTCGTAATCCCCGATCTCCGGGGCGTCCATTCGGGGTGATTTGCGGCATCGGCTCCGACCTGGTTGGCACTATCGTCCCGAATCGGGTTCCATCGCGTTCGTAACGCCTGACACAAGTGCCTGACACCATGGATTCTCGTCGCATGCGGAGCATGGCCGTCGCTGCTCTTGTCGCCGCGACGGTCGGGCCGGCGGTTCCGTTGGCTGCGCCCGACCGGGTCGAACGCGCCGCAATTCTCGCGCCGGCGACCCGATTCGACGCCGCCGAGCGGTGGGAGCGTCTCTCCGGCGGCACGGCAACCAACCGCAAGCGATTCGACCGCGACGCGTTTTCTCAACCGTCCGCCAACATTCCGTTCGAAGCGCGTGCACAGTTCGCGATCGGGAACGGGCTGTTTCGTCGGCCGTGGGTGTCCTCGCCCAGTTCCACCCGAAGCGCCGATGGACTGGGGCCGCTGTACAACGCCCGCTCCTGCCAGCGTTGCCACCTGAAAGACGGCCGTGGCCATCCTCCGGTCAATGCCGAGGACAGTGCGGTATCGATGCTGCTGCGGCTTTCGGTTCCGCCGCGGACGGAGGAGGAGCGTGCCCTGCTTGCCTCCGGCCGCGCGGCGGTGATTCCGGAGCCGATCTACGGCCGCCAGCTTCAGGATGTCGCGGTGCCGGGGATGGCGGCGGAGGGGAGGGTGCGCATCACCCGCACGGAGCGCGCCGTGGTGTTCGATGACGGTACCAGAGTGGTTCTGGAGGAGCCGCACTACGCGGGCGACCGCCGCGTTCCGGTCGATGTCGAGGCCGGACCGGGACGCGCTCGTGGCGTTTCTGAATTCGCTTTGACGGGAATCGCGACTTTCGTGTCGGAAAGGAGGTGCACGAAAGGGGGTTGACAGCGATTTCAATACAAATAAGAATGATTCGCATTATTTATCTGATTGGCTCAGCCCCGAACTCCTCCGGCATGGCCGATCAAGCTGACTCAGTGATGACGCACTGCATCCGAATATCAATCCACCTGGACATCGACTGCCGTTGCGGCGCTGGAGCGCCCGGTTCGGCGGCTCGGAGATGCACATGATCAGGCACCACGATTCTCGGCCGGCCCCGGAACCCCTGCGCCACATCCCGTCGCCCGCCGTCCCGGCGTCGGGCGTCCCGCGCCATGCAGGAGTGCGACGCATTCCGAGCGCCGACCTGTTCGTTTCCGGCGCCGTGGTGGAGATCGATCATGGCGGCGAGATCTATCGGCTGCGTCACACCCGGAGAGGAAAGCTCATCCTGACGAAGTGATCGGCCTGACGAAATGATCGGAAAGAGCGCCGACCCCGCATCCGCATCAGAGGCCACGATTCAACGATTGCAGCCCACTGAATTTCGTCCCAGCCCGCCGCCCGCGCTCGCGCCTTCATGCGACCGCCAGCCAGCCCGGACTCCATCCACTCCCACCACGGAGACCGGACCATGACATTTCGAGATTCTCCTCATGCCCCGGAAGAAGCGCCGGCGCGATGTTGCGAAACGGGGCTCTGCAACGGCGCGAACGCATTGCGCACGCGCAAGACGAAGAGGAGCGTCCTCCCGTACATGAATAATCATGCTGCTCCGGATGCACTCGCCGGTGAGGGGGAACCCGGTTCCGGGGGCGGAACCGACCTGACCTCCGGCTTGTCCGCAGCGGCAAAACGCTCCGATTTCGGCCGGCTCCCGAACCTCCACCCACGGTGCGCATCCCGGACCTCCCGCCGGCGCCTGCTGTGGGAGATCTGGGATGGATACCACTGCTCGATCTGCGGCACGTGCCTCAGCTTTGCCGATCTCGGCCGGATTGCCGCCAGGGCGGGCATCCGGTTCGAGCCCGACGAGACCGAGTACCGAATTCACGGTCACTTCGTGCAGCTTTCCGCCAAGGAGGGGCGGGTGTCGAAGCTCACGCACAAGATCCTGGATCGGAAGTACCGGACCGCGATCGAGCGGTTTCGTCGTGCGAAATCCACGGAGCAGGTCGGCGAGCTCTGGAAGCGGGCCTTGGCGGACGGAGACGTGCCCGGGCCCTACTGGGCGCTCATGACGCACCCCCGCGCCACCCCGACCCTGGTGGTCCAGGCGTTCGGAGAGGTTCACATGCTCTCGCACCTGGCCGGTGCGACGAACCGCGCCGACATCCGGCGGTTGCGGATCCTGGAGGGCGAACGGCAGGAACTGGGCGAGCAACTCGCGTCCGCAAGACGCCGACTGTTCGAGAGCCAGACCGCGCATCGGTGCATCGTCGACGAACACCAGGCGGAGAAGCGAGAGCTGGCGAGCCGGCTCCAGGTGGCGCAGGAGGCCGAGAGCCGTCTCGATCAGGTCGAGGGCCGACTGCGCGAGCTGGAGGGCGGTGAGACCGTCCGCACGCTGCGGGCGCATAACGCCACGCTCGAGTCGGAGCGGGACGAAGCGGGACGCCGGCTGCGAACCGAAACGCAACGGCGGTCGACGCTGGAACATGATCTGTCCGCCCTGCAAGCCACCCTCCGGGACGTGAGCTCGACGGCCGAAGCGCTCAGTGCCGAATGCGACGCCCTCGAATCCATGCTGGAAACCGGCATCGACGATGCGGACGGCGGCCGCGTCGTCGAGGGCGGTCGGGTGGTCGACCTCTGCGGAAGACGGGTCGCCTACGTCGGCGGTCGGTCCGGCATCGTCAGCCATTTCCGCACCCTCGTGGAGCGGCTGAACGGCCAGTTCATCCACCACGACGGCGGCATCGAGGACCACGAAGGGCAACTCGGCCGCATCCTGGGTCAGGCCGATGTCGTCCTGTGTCCCGTGGACTGCGTGAGCCACCGGGCCAGCCACCGGGCCAAGCGGTTCTGCAAGCAAACCGCCAAGCCGTTCGTCCCCTTGCGCACCGCCGGCCTCTCGTCGTTCGTGACCGGGCTGCGCCAGGCTTCCGAGCTCGATCGCGACCCAGCACTGAAGAGCATCTGACGGATAGCAGTGGACAGCGCAGACAGACCCGAGCCGATGCCCGACGAATCGTCGCCGCCGTGCGGCGACCGGTCACACATTGGTCCCAGTTACGAATGAAAGTAAGAATCACTTGCATTTGAATAATGGCAAAATTATATTCCCCGCGCACGAGTTCCGAACACCCGTCCGCAACCGAAGGGGATGGCGGAACCCGTCAAGACACGCCGATGCACAGAGCGCCCCAACCAGCATGATGAGCCCGCAAGGAGTGAACCGATGAGAATTTCCGGCTTGATCGCCACCGCCGCAGGGTTGTCGTTGCTTGCCGTGACGCAAGCGCAAGCGGCGGGGGAACTGAACCTCTACTCCTCCCGCCACTACGACACGGATGAGCGGCTGTACTCCGATTTCGAGCAGGCCACCGGCATCAAGATCAACCGCATCGAAGACAAGGCGGATGCCCTTATCGAGCGGATGAAGGCCGAGGGCGCCAACAGCCCCGCCGACGTGTTGCTGACCGTGGATGCGGGACGCATCTGGCGCGCCGACCAGGCGGGTCTCCTGCAGCCGGTCACGTCGGATGTGCTGAACGCCCGCATACCGCAATGGCTGCGTCACCCCGACGGCAAGTGGTACGGCTTCTCCCAGCGGCTCCGCATCCTCTTCTACGACAAGGACCGGGTGAATCCGCTGGACATCCAGACCTATGATTCCATCGCCGATCCCAAGATGAAGGGGATGGTCTGCACCCGCAGCTCCGGCAACATCTACATGTTGTCTCTGCTGTCTTCGATCATCGCTCACCAGGGCAGCGAGGCGGCGGCGCAATGGGCCGAAGGGGTGTGGAACAACCGGGCGCGTGACCCGGCCGGAGGGGATACGGATCAGCTCCGCGGCATCGCCTCCGGCGAATGCGCGGTGAGCGTATCCAATACGTACTACTTCGCCCGGGCGCTGCGCAAGGACGTGAAGGGTCTCGACGATGACGCCATGGCGCGCATTGGTTGGGTATTCCCCAACCAGGGCTCGACGGGTGCGCACGCCAACATCTCCGGCGCGGGGGTAGCCAAACATGCGCCCAACCGGGAGAACGCCATCAAGTTCCTGGAGTATCTCGCCAGCGACGCGGCGCAGGAGTACTTCTCCGCCGGCAACGACGAATATCCCGCCGTCATGGGCGTGGGTCTGTCGGACAGCGTCGCCCAGCTCGGCATCTTCAGATCCGATACCTTGAACCTGTCCGCTCTCGGCGAGAATCAGCCCGAGGCACAAAAGATCTACGATCGCGCCGGATACCAGTAATCCGATTCGAACCGACTCCGCGACGCAGCGACCCCGGTACGGCCTCGTACCGGGGTTTCTTTTGGGGATTCTGCAAGAAAGTGCCGAAATGACCGCGCCCCGTCATGCGTTCGCACCTCCGGACTCCGTGGCGGTCGCGTCCCCGCGTCCGGGGTATCCGGCGGTGAAGACTTCCGCGGCCGAGGGGTGGATGCGTTCGCTCGCCCTGGCGCCGGGACGGGATTGCATGATTGCGCGGCTGATGACCAGCACCGGGACGAGCCCGCAAGCCGCAATCACCAGCGATGGGGTCGCGGCCTGGGTCAGCCGTTCGTCCTTGGCCAGGTTGTAGGCCTGAATCGCCAGGGTATCGAAGTTGAAGGGCCGCATGATGAGCGTCGCCGGCAGCTCCTTCATGACGTCGACGAAGACGATCAGGCTCGCGGTCAGCATCCCGCCCGAGAGAATCGGCAAGTGCACCCGAAGCGCGGTGGACACAGGTCCGTGACCCAGGGTGCGTGAAACGTCTTCCATGCTGGGGGTCACCTTGGCGAAGCTCGCCTGCACGGTATGCAGGGCCACGGCCATGAAGCGAACCAGGTAGGCGAACACCAGCGCGGCAATGCTGCCCGTGAGCAGCAGGCCCGTCCTGATTCCGAAGTTCGCCTCCAGCCACGCGCTCAGCGCATTGTCGATGGCCGCCACGGGAATCAGGATGCCGACGGCGATGATCGATCCCGGAATCGCGTACCCCATTCCGGCAATGACGTTGGCGCCCGATGTCATTCGCGATTTCTCGATCCGCGCGGCGTAGCACAGGAGCAGCGCGAGCACGACCGCGAGTATCGCCGTGACCCCCGCGAGGAGCACGCTGTTGGTGGTCAGCTCGACGTAGCGCGGGCTGAAGAGATCATGGCCGGCGGTCAACGCCATCCAGAGCAGGATCAGAATCGGTCCGAGGAAGCCGACCATCAGGGGTGCGGCACAGAACAGAGCCGCGCTCCACGCCCGCCATCCATGCAGCCGGGCGGGTTCGATCTGCTCGTACGTACCGCCGATTCGATAGAAGCGAGCCCGGTGGCGGCTGTAGCGCTCGAGCAGCAGCAACGC
Source organism: Thiotrichales bacterium (assembly GCA_026709935.1). Taxonomy (GTDB): domain Bacteria; phylum Pseudomonadota; class Gammaproteobacteria; order HK1; family HK1; genus HK1. The sequence goes on along the minus strand of JAPOSC010000004.1, from coordinate 188,653 downwards.
GAACACGAAGGCCACGAGGATGCTCGATAGCTGGGCCGCCGCCACGCGGTCGCCCATGGAGAACCAGGTCCTGTAGATGCCGGTCGTGAACGTGCTGATGCCGAAATGCGCGACCGTGCCGAAGTCGGCCAGGGTTTCCATCAGGGCCAGCGCCGTCCCGGTAACGATGGCCGGGCGGGCCAACGGGACCGCGACGGTGCGGAATCGGTTCCACGGTGATTTCCCCAGGGTCGAGGCGGCCCCCAGCACGCTGATGGATTGCTCCAGAAAAGCGGTGCGAGCAAGCAGATAGGTATAGGGCATCAACACCGCGGAAAAGATGATGATGGCGCCTTCCAGGCTGCGAATTTGCGGAAACCAGTAATCGCGCACCCCCCAACCCGTCAGGTCGCGAATCCAGGTCTGCAACGGGCCGGCGGCCTGAAGAAAGTCCGTATACGCATAGGCGACCACATAGGCCGGCACCGCGAGCGGCAGGATCAGCGTCCATTCGAACAGCCGGCGGCCGGGAAACTCGCACATGACCACGAGCCAGGCGGGACCGACCCCCGCGACCACCACGCCGACGGAGACGCCCGCCATCAGGCTCAGGCTGTTCGCGATGTAGTGGGGGAGGACCGTCTCGACAAGATGCGGCCAGTTTCCCTGACCGGACTGAAAGACACTGGAGAGGACGCTGAGAATGGGCACCGCGACCAGCGCCGCCACCACCAGCGCCGCCCAAGTCAGCCAGGGGATCCGTCTCGACAACCGCCGCGTTCTCATCTGCGTTCAGCGTCCCGGGCCCGGGCGCCGATGGGACTCGGCAGGGTCTGCGAGTGAAGAGTTGGGGGAGGCTGCAAGTGGACGGAACGGTTCGAGCACACCGGTCCTGAAGGACCGGATACAGGCATACCGGTCCTCACGGACCGGATACATCAGCACTCGCGGTGCTCGCAGTCCTTGCGATCGCAGTGGCCGTGCATCACCAGCGAGTGGTCGGCGAGGCGGAAGCCGTGCCTTTTGGCGATCGTGATCTGCCGGCGCTCGATGGTGTTGTCCACGAACTCGGTCACCTTGCCGCAGTCGATGCATACGATGTGGTCGTGGTGCTCGCCCGAGTCGAGCTCGAACACCGCATGCCCCCCCGCGAAGTGGTGCCGGATGACGAGTCCGGCGGATTCGAACTGCGTCAGCACGCGGTAGATCGTCGCGAGACCGAGGTCGTCGTCCGTGGCCATCAGTGCCCGGTAGACATCCTCCGCGCTCATGTGCCGGTCGCGGTGCTGCTCCAGCACGGACAGGATCTTCAACCGCGGCTGGGTCGCCTTGAGGCCCACATCCTTCAGTTCTTCGCTTTGCATCATGTCAGTCCCCGCATCCGGCAAACCGGCGCCGGGACGACGACGGCGTGCTCCGGCAGTCCGTCCCGGATTGCGTTCCGGTGAGATGCCGCCACCCTACCGCTTCGATGGGGTCATCGCCACCGCGGAATGCTCGGGGCCGGCGTCTCGGCGGGAATGGCTGGCGCGGAGATGGTGGATCCGGCGGAGATGCGCCTCAGCCCGCTCCGGCCAGACAGTTCATCGCGGCCTCGTGCATCACCCGGTTGCCGCTCGCCAGGATTCTCCCGCCGGGCGCGGGATCGAGGGTCAGAGGCTCTCCCCGCCACCCGGTCATCACCCCGCCGGCGTTCTCGACCACCGGAACGAGGGCGCAGTAGTCGTACACGCCGACTCCGGCTTCGAGCGCAACGTCGACGAATCCGCCGGCCACTTGGGCGAATGCGAGGCCGTTCGCGCCGTACACCATCCACGCGGAACCGGAGATGATGCGACGCAGGGCGTGCGCATCCTCGCCCTCGTAGTACTCGTGCGAGGTCGTGCACACCAGCGCATCGCCGAGCCGCTCGCACGCGTTAGTGTGCACTCGCTCACCGTTGCGCCGGGCTCTGCTTCCGTCGATGCCCGTCCAGCGCTCGCGCGTCGCCGGTTGGTCGATGACGCCGAGCACGGGGCGGCCGCCTCGTGCGAGACCGATCAGGGTGGCGTACATCGGCAGTCCGGCCATGAACGCCTTGGTGCCGTCGATGGGGTCGAGCACCCAGACGTGTTCGGCGTCGAGCCGTTCGCCGCCGAACTCCTCGCCCATGACCCCGTGATCGGGAAAGCGGGCCGCGATCATCTCGCGCAGCCGGGTCTCCACCGCGCGGTCGACTTCGGTCACCGGTGAGGCATCCGCCTTGCGGTGCACGGTGCGCCGTGCGCGCGCTGCAGGACGCACGATCCCGCCCGCGGCATCGGCGAGGAGGTGCGCGAACTCGACGAGGTCGCGCCCGACGGTTTCAGTCATCGCTTCGGTTTCCCGGGTCGTTGCTCTCGCGCCGTGTCCTGCCGGTCACGGCCGGTCTCCGCATCGCGCGGGGTCGCGTTCGAGCCGGTGGACTACGCAGGCTACACTTCCCCGCCGACACGCTCCATATCGAGCCGAAGAGGGGAACGGAACAATGCTCGGATTTCTGAAGAACGTGCTCGGCGGCGGTGGCGACGGGGGCGAACGCGAACCGGAAGGTGCGGAGCCGGTGGAGCATGAGGGCTTCACCATCATCGCCACCCCGCGCAAGGCGAGCGGAGGCTGGTCGACGGAAGGGCGTATCCGCAAGGACATCGACGGGGAGACGAAGGAAGCGCACTTCATTCGCGCCGACACGTCGACGTCGCGGGAGGCGGCGATCAGCCTGTCGGTGAGCAAGGCCCGCAAGATCATCGACGAGCAGGGGGAGCGGGTGTTTCGCGCTCCACGCGCCTGAACCGCGGCCCTCGGACGGCTCCAGGCAAGAGGCGACCGCCGGAACCGGCGATTCCCCTGGCTCCGTCCAGTCGAGATCAGCAGTTTCCGACCGGGTGGAACCCGATCTCGAAATGACTCCATTCGGACGGTTCGGAGGGCTGAATCTCGCCGGTATCACACGACGGGCCGGCCTTTCGGGTCGCCAGCGGGAATGGTTGGATCGGGGCGTGAGGCTTCCCATCTTCGTCAGCTTCAATGGGCCTGAAGGAATCACCGCTCCGCGATCGAGATGAATTTCCGCCCCGACGCCATCGATCAGGACTGGCCGCGCCTCGCCCGCCACCTGGAAGCCCACGGCCATCGGCTCGGGCTGGACGCGCCGCCGCGCCAGTTCTCGTCGGGATTCGCCAACCTCAACTACCGGCTGGATGTGGACGGGGCGCCGTGCGTGCTGCGTCGGCCGCCGCCGGGGCCGCTGCCGCCCGGGGCGCACGATATGGTGCGCGAGCATCGGGTGCTCTCGCAGTTGTGGCGGGCGTTTCCGCTCGCGCCGCGCGCGTTCCACCTGTGCGAGGACCCCGCGGTCCTGGGCGCCCCCTTCTTCCTCATGGAGTATCGTGCGGGCATCGCGGTCGGGGCGGAGCTTCCGCCGGCGCTCACCGGCCGATCCGATCAGGCGGCGCGGATCGCGGCGGATCTCGTGGAGGTGCTCGCCGACCTGCATCGCGTCGAACCCGCCGCGGTCGGGCTCGACATGCTCGGTCGCCCGCACGGATTCCTCGCGCGCCAGGTCGCGGGTTGGGCGAAGCGCGCGCATCTCGCCTTCGACGGCAACCCGGGACGCGCGGTGCAGCGCATCGTCAGGTGGCTCGGGGACCACATCGAGCCCGAGCGCGCGGTGGCGCTCGTGCACAACGACTTCAAGCTCGACAACGTGCTCCTCGACCCCGACCGCTTCACCCCGGTTGCGGTGGTCGACTGGGACATGTGCACGCGCGGGTGTCCGCTCTACGACCTCGCCATCCTGCTGAGCTACTGGACCGAACCCGACGATCATCCCGCCATGCACCAGCTCCGGCAGATGCCGAGCGCGGCGCCGGGGTTTCCGAGCCGGGCCGAGGTCCTCGACGCCTACGCCCGGCGTTCGGGCATCGACATCGGAAACTTCCACTTCTACCGCGTGCTGTCGGTGTTCCGGCTCGCGATCGTGTTCCGCCAGCTCGTCAACCTGTACCGACGCGGAGCACGCACCAGCCCTGAATTCGCGAGTTTCGGGGATGTGGCGGCAGGACTGCTGGACTTCGCCGCCGCGATCATCGACGGCCGGCACGACTGAACGCACCATCGCCTCGGAGGGGAGGGGGCGGCCGGAGTACCGCCCCCCGTTCGACACTTGCCGGTCTTGGCGTCAGCCCTTCATCCACCAGCGCTTGACGAAATGGCCGCCGTCCATCTCCCAGCCGCCACCGAGCTGCGAGGGCACGCCGACCTTGTCGTTGACCGCGGCGACGTCGCTGCCGAAGGCGGGGATGATGGTTCCGCCCTCGCCGCTGATGAGATGCTGGACTTCCTGGTACATCGTGACGCGTTTGGCCTGATCGAGCTCGCCGCGGGCCTTGACCACCAGCTCGTCCACGCGCGGAATGTTGATCACCGTGTCGTTCCACGGCGAGTCGGACAGGTACGCGATGGACAGGATCAGGTCCTCCACCGGACGGGGACCCCAGTAGCAACTGCAGAACGGCTTCTTGTTCCAGACCTCGCTCCAGTAGCCATCCTTGGGTTCGCGCACGATGTTCGGCTGCAGGCCGATCTTCTGCCAGTGCTCGGCGAAGAGCTGCGCCGCCAGCACTGCCCCACCGTAGGCGGTGTCCGAGGTGCTCATGTCGAACTTCGCGCCTTCGAGACCCGACTTCTTCAGGTGGTGCCGCGCCTTGTCGAGATCGTAGGCGACGGTCAGATCCGGGTTGTAGCTCGTGAACTGCGGGCCGAGGGGCTGATCGTTGCCGGCGACGCCATAGCCGAAGAGGATCTTGTCGACGAATTCCTGGCGCGGCGTGGAGTACTTGAGCGCGAGCCGGAAGTCGTTGTTGTCGAACGGCGGCACGTTGGTGCGCATCGGGTGCGTGAACGCGAGGTTGCTCGGCACGTCGACGATCTGCACGCCGGGGACGCGCTGCAGCCGTGCGATGGTCTTCAGGTCGGGACGGTTGATGACGTCGACGGAGCCACTGACAAGCGCGTTCACGCGCGAGGTGTCGTCGAGAATCGCGAGGATCTCGACCGAGTCCACGAAGCCGGCTTCGCCCGCCTGCCAGGAGTTCGGGTTGCGCTCCAGGGTCGTACGCACCCCGGGGTCGAACTCGCGCAGGAAGTAGCAGCCCGTCCCTTCCCGGGAATGCAGGTCCGCCTGGCCGTCCACCGTCGGCACCACGCTGAAGTGGTAGTCGGTGAAGAGGAACGGCAGGTCGGCGTTGGCGTCGGTGACTTCCACCACCACGGTGTCGTTACCCTCGACGCGGACATCGCTGATTCCCGCGAACACACCCTTGGCCGCGGACTTGGTCTCCTCGCCGCGGTGCACGTTGATGGAGTTGACGACGTCTTCCGTGGTCAGGCTTTTCCCGTTGGAGAACTCGACACCCTGGCGGAGCCTGAAGCGCCAGACCTTCGCGTCGGGACTGGCTTCCCAGCTTTCCGCGAGGTTCGGAGCTGGCCGCCCGTCGATGCCGACATCGACGAGGCTGTCGCGGATGGCCCGGCTGATGACGATCATCGTGGTCGCGTTGTACTGGGTGGAGTCCAGCGAGTCGATCGTGTTCGCGTCGTTCAGGCCGCAACGCAGGTGACCGCCGACCCTGGGCGCGTCGGCCAGCGCCCGCTCGGACCACAGGGCGCTCGCCGCCGACAACGACAGACCCATGGCACTCGTGTAGCCGAGGAATTCGCGCCTCGTGAGGTGCTTGTCTCCGAGCATGCGCTGGAGCTCGATTCGTTTCTTCACCATTATTTGTCCTCTCTCGTCTTGATGACCGGGCTCGATTGAGCTTGGCTGGACCTTCGACCCTATCACGGCACCATCGAGGATGCCGAATCGGCGATAAATGGCGATAAACGGCGGACGGGACTCCGACGATGCGTCGCGCGCCATCACCGTGCGCGAGGAGATGATCGGTCGAGGCGAGGTGGGGTGGGGCGCCGCGCCGCCAGGATCACCGGTGAGATCGCCGGTGAGATCGTCGGGCCGGGCGCTGTGCGCCCATGGCGATACGAGCGGAGCCCGCAGTCGCGTGGCGCCCGCTCCGATCAGCGCGAGAGGTAGTCGTACGCGGAGAGCACGTGCGTCCTCACCACGTGCAGGAAATCCTCCACCGGCACGTGCTCGTCGCCGCTGCCCATGCCGGCAGGGAAGGGGCCGTAGACGTAGGCGGGGACGTCGATGTAGCGCCACAGCCGCGCATCGGTGCCGCCGAGACTCGCCGTCGGTTGCGGCTCGAAGCCACGCAGCGCCCGCACGTTGGCCTGGATGATGCCGACCATCTCGTGCTCGGGGTCGCACCATGCGGGTGGCGAGTGGTTGATGACGGACCAGCGCACCTGCGGATAGCCGGCGACGATGCGCTCGACCTCGGTCAGCACCCGGTCCTTGTCGACCCCCATCGGCAGGCGGAAGTCGGCCTCGATCACGCACTCGCTCGGGATCATGTTCACCTTGAGCCCGGCCCGTATCACGCCGATGTTGACGGTGACCTTCTGCACGATCCCGGCCGCCCCCGCGCCCTGAGCCCGATCCGTGGTTGCGGCCACGCGCTCGAGCAGGGGGCCGACATTGCCGGGGGCGGGCGTATCCAGCTCCGCGATACGTTCCAGATCCGCGATGAGGCGGGCGCCGATCTTGCTCGCGCTCTCCGTCGCGTGGGTGTAGGCGCCGTGTGCCCCCTGTGTCTTCACCGTGAACTCGACCCACAGCGGGCCCTTCTCGCCGAAGCGGATGCTGTAGGGGCTGCTCGGCTCGCCGTTCAGGCAGCAGTCGCCGTGCGCCTCGGGGTGGTGCTCGATGAGGTAGCGCGCACCCCACGGCCCGAACGTCTCCTCGTCGGAGACCGCGGTGAGGGTGAGCCGGCCGTTGAGCCGGTCGCGCAGCGCGTGCAGGTACATGAACGTGAAGATGGATGCACTCGTTCCGCACTTCATGTCGGCGGAGCCGCGCCCCCACACCTTGCCGTCCGCGATCGCGCCGCTCCAGGGGCCGCCGTGGGTCCAGGTCTCGTGCTCGCCGGCGGGAAAGACATCGATATGCCCGTTCAGCACCAGATGGCGCCCCGGGCGCGCGCCCTCGAATGTGCCGACGACATTGGGAAATTCGCGACGGGGGTCGATGATCCGGTAGGGGAGCGCGCGGGCGTCGAGAAAGCCGGTGATGTGCGCGACCGCCTCGCGGGTGTCGCCGGGCGGGTTCGGGCTCTTCGCCTGCACGAACTTCGAGAAGAAATCGATCAGCATGTCGCGATCGGCCTCGATGCGGTCGAGCAGGGCCTGTTTCGTTGCGTCCATTTCCGTGTATCCCCTCGGTTGCGGTCGCTGGTTTCGAGCGCGTGATACGGGTCTTGCGCGGTGAAAGCCCGGGGCACTCGTCTTCGCTCTCGTCCCGTTTCAGGACCGGCGGATCAGGTGTCCATCCGTGGGTGCGGGTCGTGTTGCCCCACATGATGTCAGACCACCGGGATACCGTCCGTCGGCGGCGAGGTAGCGCGCGGTGGCGGAGAGACTTAGGGAGGGGCTCGAAGATCCCGGGAGACTCCCGCCCGCGGGAATCGGTCGAGATGACCTCGTCCATCACTACCCCCGCCGCGACTGGCTCGGGTGGGTATCATCGCCTTACCCTTGAGACGAGTCGAGGATGCGGCAGGGTCTGGCCGCACGCCAGGCCGGGGTATCCTCGGGGTGTCTTCCATGTCCCGGAGCGTTGCGATGCATGGTGACGGCTACGACGTGGTGGTGATCGGCGCCGGCTTGGTCGGCGGCGCGGTCGCCTACGGCCTCGCGCGCGCCGGGCAGCGGGTGGCGGTGCTCGACGAGGAGGACGCGACGTACCGCGCGAGCCGCGGCAACTTCGGGCTCGTGTGGGTGCAGGGCAAGGGCGTGGGGCGGCCGGAGTACGCGCTGTGGTCGCGCGCCTCGTCCGAGCGCTGGTTCGAGCTCTCCGAAGCGCTGACGGAAAACGGCGGGCTTGCTCCGAACTACACCCGCCCGGGCGGCGTGATTGCGGCGCTGTCCGAAGAGGAGCTCTCCGCGCTGGATTCGATGCTCGCGGGCCTGAAGCGCGCGGTCGGCAACGCCGGCTACGAGTACGAGATTCTGGACGCCGCCCGCGTGCGGGAACTGCTGCCGGCGTGCGGGCCGGAAGTCGTCGGCGGCGCCTACAGCCCGTATGACGGCCACGCGAACCCGCTGAAGCTCATGCGCGGCCTGCACGCATCGCTCGCGGGCCTCGGCGCGGACTATCTCGCGGGGGCGCGCGTCGACGCCATCCGGCCCCTTGACGGTGGCGGATTCGACCTCCGCACCGAACGCGGAACCATCACCGGCGGCAAGGTGGTCATCGCGGCCGGCCACGGCTCGAAGGCGCTCGGCGCCATGGTGGGACTCGACGTGCCGGTGCATCCCGAACACGGGCAGATCGTCGTCACCGAGCGCACCGCACCGTGGCTCGGTCACCCGACCCTCGGAATACGCCAGACCGACGAGGGCTCGATGCTGTTCGGTGCATCGCACGAGGACCGCGGCTTCGACACCTCGGTGCTCGCCCGCACGAGCCGCGACATTGCCCACCGCGCGGTGCGCGTCTTTCCGGGCCTCGCGTCGCTCCGCGTGGTGCGCACCTGGGGCGCGCTCCGGGTGATGACCCCGGACGGGTTTCCCATCTACGCGCAGTCGCGGGCCCATCCCGGCGCCTTCGTCTTCACCTGCCACAGTGGTGTCACCCTGGCCGCGAACCACGCGCTCGAGGCGAGTCGCTGGGTGATCGACGGCGAGATCCCCGAGGGGATGGCCTGCTTCGCGCCGGATCGCTTCGATGTTCCGCAGGCTGCCTGACCCCACCGGCACCATCGCGTTCGACTTCGAGGGGACGACCTTCGAGGCGTGCGAGGGGGATTCCGTGGCGGCGGCCCTGCTCGCCAACGGCGTCCTCGGGTTCCGTACCACCCCCGCCTCCGGCGCGCCGCGCGGCCCCTGGTGCCTCATCGGCAACTGTCACGAATGCCTGGTGGAGATCGACGGCGAGCCCAACCGGCAGGCCTGCATGGTCGAGGCGCGGGCGGGCATGCAGGTGCGGCGCCAGCACGGGGCGCGGGTGATACCCCGATGAGCAGGACCGTCGGGCTGGCGATCATCGGCGCGGGGCCGGCCGGCATGTCCGCCGCGATTGCCGCGCGCGCGCATGGGGCCGATGTGCTGGTACTCGACGAGCAGGCGGCGCCCGGTGGTCAGATTTACCGCAACGTCGAGACCGTCACCACCGAGCGGCCGGAGACGGCGCGGGTGCTGGGCGGGGATTACACCGCCGGCGCGGCGTTGGTGCGTGCGTTCCGCAAATGCGGTGCGGAGTACTCACCGCATACCTCGGTGTGGGAAGTGAGTACGGTGGCGCGTCGCGAGGATGCAACGGCGCCGCTGGAGATCGGCATCCTGCGCGGCGGCGTCGCCGAGATCGTCCGGGCGCGCTGCGTGATCGTCGCGAGCGGCGCGCAGGAGCGGGCGGTGCCGGGGCCAGGAGCCACCCTGCCTGGAGTGATGGGCGCGGGCGGCGCGCAGTCGCTGCTCAAGGGCGCGGGACTCGTGCCGGATGTCCCGGTGGTCATCGCGGGCTCGGGGCCTCTGGTCTATCTCGTCGTGTGGCAGCTCGTGCGCGCGGGGGCGCCGGTGCGCGCGGTGCTGCTCACCATGCCCAACGGATGGATGGGCCGTGCGGTCGGCAGTCTGCCGGAGGCGCTCGCGATGCCGGGCGCCCTGTTGAAAGGTGTTGGCTGGCGCCGCGCGCTGGCGGCCCGGGGCGTGCCGGTCATGTCGGCTCGCGATCTCGTGATCGAGGGCCGGAGTCGGGTCGAATCGGTGCGGTTCCGGCACCGTGGTCGGACGCGTTCGGTGCAGGCTTCACTCGTGCTTCTGCACGAGGGCGTCATCCCCAACGTGCATCTCACCCTCGCGGCGGGTCTCGATCACGCCTGGGACGGCCGCCAGCATGCCTTCCGTCCCGTGGTCGATGAATGGGGAAGGACGAGCGAGCCCGCGGTGCTGGTTGCGGGGGACGGCGCACGCATCCTCGGCGCCGAAGCCGCGGTGGAAACCGGACGCATCGCGGCGCTCGATGCGGTGTATCGCCTGGGCAGGATTGGTGCGCACCAGCGGGACGCGCTCGCCGGACCGCACTGCGCGGCGCTTGCCCGTCACCGGCGCTTTCGGGAATTCCTGGATCTGACGTTCGAGCCCGGACCGGCGTCGCGTCGCCCGTCGGATCCGACGGTGACGGTATGCCGCTGCGAAGAGGTAACGGTCGCGGAGCTCGAGCGCGTGATCGCCGACGGATGCCCGGGCCCCAACCAGGCCAAGGCGTTCACCCGCTGCGGCATGGGCCCATGCCAGGGCCGGATGTGCGCAACGGTGGTGAGCGAGCTCTTCGCCGACCGTCAGCACATCGGGGTCGGCGCGGTAGGACACTATCGCATCCGACCTCCGGTGAAGCTCGTCACCGTGGGGGAACTGGCGGGGCTGGAGGGAATCGGGGTGGCCCCGGTCGACCATCCGGACACGCTGACTCGGCCGAAACAGGCTCCGGCGTGAATCCCGGATATCGATTCAGCGAAGAGAGTGCCCGGAACATTCGAAAGTTTACGACGGGCGACCGTAATCAGCTCCTGGTCTGATCACCAGCGCGCCTGATTTCATATTCGAGATTCATGCTTGCGTCGGACTTGAGGGCAGTGGAATCCGGAGACCACTCAAGCCGTCGAGTTCTCGACTTGAGATCCGGTGCACTATAGACGTAGCGCTCATCGTAGCGCCGGTACAGAGTTTCGAAGAAATGTTCAAGACGCAGCGGACTGTTCAGTGGCGGGAACTCCGACATCGGTCGGCCGATGGCGCCGCTGTGCGTCTCAATCAGCGCAAGGGCAATGGCCTCGTATCGACTGGCGTCCTCCCGGATACCGTCACGTCCAGTCAACGCGCCGAGCGCTGTGTGGAACCGGACAATCGGCTCCACAGGCCTGCGGGATTCCGTGACCGCAACATCGTTGGGACCGACAGGCCGTACCGGACCCTGGCTCGGATGACGATGCGCTGCCGCCACGCCGTCGCCAGCTTCGTTAGTCCGAATGACGAACAGGTATCCGAACACGAGAGCCGGATAGGTAATGTGCAGGTTCGTGCACTCGCCAATTGTCTCCTCCATGCGGTTGGTGAGGTTCCGGAACGCGCCTGTCATACCCTTGCAGGAGACGGCGAGGACGGGTCCGAGTCCGTCCTTGCTGATCACGACGTCGACGTTCTTCGTCTTCAAGCCGCCGAGTACGGTCGCTTCGCCTCCGGTCGCAGCGCCCTGATCAAAGTGGAGGAGATGCTGGTCGCGCCGCCTGCTGACGGTGAACGGCGGCCGGGGCTTTACCTCATCCGGGTGAAATCCGCCTTCCAGGACAAGTCGGCAGGCAACATACCAGTGGAGCGGCTTGATGTGCTGTTGGCTTTGAGTAGGGCCGTCGTAGCAGACGAAATGTTTGAGTGCGTCGCCCTGGTTGACCCATTGGCACACGCGCGGCGTTGCAGCCGTTCGTTGGCCGCTACTGGACGGCATAGTGCCTCCACATACGCATCGTCGAAACCGCTTCCTTCACCTCCGCCTCGGACAGCTCGGATGCCATGACGGGGACCGGGAACACGATTTTTGTCGCCTCACGCGGTTCGAGTTTCAGCATGCCACCGCCGAGCGGATGTCCTTCCAGCTCGCAGCTCAGCCGAACGAATGGCGTGTCCCAGCCATCAATGATTCGGCGCACGGCTTTCCTTTCGCGGACGCGAACGCTGTGCACGGCGTTGGTGCAGGTGGCTTCCGCGGAGTTTCGTACCAGGCTCGGCGCGCGACCGGACATGTAGGTCAGGAAGAAATCGGGCACCTGTACGTCGGGAACCGAGTACCACGGAGTGCGCATTCGGCACTTGTATCCACTACGCACTTGTCTTCCCCTATCGGTTTGCAGGTATCGCGAAACGCTGCTTGGCAATTCGGCGTCCTTCGGAATCCGCAGCAGCATCATCGGTTCATCGCAACGCCGCCACCCGTCGACTGTCTGGGCCGTGAGGTCGCCGGCCGGCAGTACCCTGCTGTTTCGTACGGTCGGATGCAGAAGCCGCTTCGGGATGCTCCACGCATCCGCTTCCGATGGCCGGAAGTGGAAGAAATCGTTGGCACCGCTGACATAACCGATTCCGATCGAGGCGATGTCACCGAAACGCAACGAGCGGGTATCCAAGGCGGCGGCGCGGTAGGTCTCGCGAACCTTTGCAGGGAGGAGATACGGGCGTATGCGGCGATCCCACGATTTGCGCCACTCGTTGACCGGGATCCGGGTGGCCTCGCAAGGCGTCGTGGCGGGTTTGAAATGGTCGAGCGCGGAGAATCGGAACTCCATTGTACTTCCCCCGAATCCGCCCGCGTGGAGCAGCCAGCAGTCCTCGGAGAGCCTTGGAAACAGCTTCGTGCGGATGGCCGTGATCCAGACTTCGTCGAAGTGTCCGACGAGATAGTCGAGCAACGGTGCAGCATAGGGGGCGTGGCCGATGGACGCCGGTACGACGAACGCCATGCGTCCGCCGGGCTTCAGCAGACTCGCCGTCGCCACGAGGAATGGCGCCCACGACGCAGTGAGGGCGGAGAACTTCGTACCGAGGCTCGCACACAACTCGAGCGCACGCCTGCGCACGTCGCCCTTGAACGTCTGGTAACGAATGAACGGCGGATTACCCGCCGCGCACTCGAATCGTTCGCGCGTGCGTGCTGCCCACGCGAAGAATTCCGCTTCGTGAACCACTGCGCCAGGAGTTCGTTCCTTCGCCGCCGTCACAGCTACGGTATCCTGCTCGACACCGACGCTGTTCCAGTGAGAGGCGATGAAACGGCCATCGCCGCAGGACGGGTCGAGCAACCGGTCGTTCTTGTCGCGGACGGCCCACCGAACAAGACTGGAGACAACGCGGTCCGGTGTGTAGTAGGCGCCAGCCTGCTTCTGCGAGAGGCGAGCCATCACGACTCTCCGCACTGGTTGGACGGTTCCGCTCGCTTTGCGAGCTTGTTTGATGTCGGAATGCACCTTCACGATCGCGATCCCGCGCTTGGTTCCATATTGGCATCGTCGAGAATGGCCGAAAACGCCTGCGTGAGGGAATAGGCACAGGGTACATCGGGCGTAGGCTGCGGGGGAAACGCGATGGCGACTTCGGGCACCTGCAACAGGCCTGAACGCCCGCACCTGCGAACGCGGTCTACAGGCCGTGGTCCCGACTCGGGGAGCGGCCCGTCCTCACCCCGCCTCGATCTTCGGGAGGAAGTACACCTCCGCGCCCTCGTTCAGGCGTTGGAAGTACGCGGTCTCGTGGATCTGCCCGTCGATGGCGACCGTGGTCTCCTCCTCCAGATACGCCCCGAGACCCGGGAAGCGGGCGTCCATCGCCTTGATCACGCCGCGCAGGTTGCGGGCCTCGACTTCGAATTCCTTCTCTCCACCGGTGTGCGAGACGCTCGTTCCGGTGGAGAGAACGATCTTGACGGTGACAACCCCGGCGGTGGTAGTGTCGGCGGCGGCAGTCCCCGCGGTGGCAGTCCCCGCGGTGGCAGCCTCCGTGGTGGCAGTCCCCGCGGTGGCAGCCTCCGTGGTGGCAGCCTCCGTGGTGGCAGTCCGCGCGGTCACAGTTCCGGCGGCGGCAGTCTCTGAGGTGGGAGCCTCGGTGGTCACAGTTCCGGGCCGTCGCGATGGTCGAGCGCTTCGAGCATTCTCGGCGGCGACATCGGCAGCGCCTGCATCCGCCGCCCGACCGCGTCGGCCACCGCGTTCGCAATCGCCGCCATCGGCGGGCAGATGCTCACCTCGCCCACGCCCTTCACGCCGAACGGATGGTTCGGGTTCGGCACCTCGACCACGATGGACTCGATCATCGGCACGTCCGACGCCACCGGCACCCGGTAGTCGAGGAAGCCTGCATTGCTCATCCGGCCGTCCTCGTCGTAGATGTACTCCTCGTTGAGCGCCCAGCCGATGCCCTGCACTACGCCGCCCTGAATCTGGCCCTCGACGTAGCTCGGATGGATTGCGCGCCCCGCGTCCTGCGCCGCGACAAAGCGCAGAATCTCCACCCGCCCGGTCTCCGGGTCGACCTCCACATCGCAGAACTGGGTCGAGAAGCCGGGCGCCTGACCGCCCGCGTTCACGGTCCCGGTCGCTCCGATCGGGCCGCCGGTGGCGCTGAACTTCGAGGCGATGTCCTTCAGCGAGAGCGGCTCGAAGTCCCCCGCGTTGCTGCTCGCAGGCTTCGCGTGCCCGTCCTCCCACACCACCGCCTCGACGTCCACGTCCCACATCAGCGCCGCCCGCGCCCGGAGATCGTCGATGATCTGCTCGCAGGCCCGGATGACGGCGAGGCCGGTCGCATAGGTCACGCGCGACCCGCCGGTGACGTGGCAGTACGGCACCGTCTCGGTATCGACCACGTTCGACTGAATGAGGCCGTAGTCGATGCCGAGCGTCTCGGCCGCCATGATCGCCATCGACGCCCGCGTGCCGCCGATATCGGGGCTGCCGGTAGCGATGGTCACGGTGCCGTCGGCGTTGACCGCAACATTGGCGCCGGAGTCCCCCGCGCCGTTGAACCAGAAGCCGGACGCCGACCCGCGCCCCTGGTTCGGCCCGAGCGGCGCGCGATAGCCGGGATGTTCGAGCAGCGCCCGCACCGTTTCGACGTAGCCGCCGTGCGCGAGCTTCGGGCCGTAGACCATCTGCGTGCCCGGGGTGGCGGCATTCTTCAGCCGGAACTCGAGCGGGTCCATGCCGACGGTCTTGGCCACGATGTCGAGCGTGCTCTCCACCGCGAACGCCGAAATGGGCGACCCGGGGGCGCGATACGCGGCCGCCTTCGGCCGGTTGCTGACCACGTCGTAGCCGACGGTGCGCTGGTTCGCGATGGCGTAGGGCGCGAACGCGCACATGCAGCCGTTCATCACCGGAGAACCGGGGAACGCGCCGGCCTGATACTTGAGCACCGCTTCCGCGGCGGTCATGGCGCCGTCGCGCTTCACCCCGATCTTCACCGTCATCGACGCGCCGGAGGTGGGCCCGGTCCCCTTGAACACCTCCTCGCGCGACATGTGCATCCGCACCGGATGGCCGGACATCTTCGACAGCGTGAGCGCCACCGGCTCCAGGTATACGACGGTCTTGCCGCCGAACCCGCCGCCGATCTCGGCCGGATTGACCTTCAGATCCCCGATGGTCATGCCGGTGAGCTTCGCGGTGAGGTTGCGCACGGCGAAGTGCCCCTGACTTGAGCTCCACAGCTCCGCCTTGCCGCCGCCCTCCCAGTGCGCGAGACAGGCCTGCGGCTCGATGTACCCCTGGTGGATGGGCGCGGTCCGGTAGTGCTTCTCGACGATCGCGTCGGCCTCGGCGAAGCCCGCGTCGAGATCGCCGATCTCGAAGCCGACGCGCTTGGCGATGTTCGACGGGCGTTCCGGCACCGGCTCCACCCCGCGCGTGGTCATGTCCTCGAACAGCAGTGGTGCGTCCTCGGCCATCGCCGCTTCCACGTCGATGACGTGGGGGAGCACCTCGTAGTCGACGTCGATGAGCGCGAGCGCCCGGTTCGCGACCACGCTGCTGATCGCGGCCACCGCCGCCACCGCGTGCCCCTCGTAGAGCGCCTTCTCCCGCGCCATGACGTTCCGGGTGACATGCCAGAAGTTGACCGCGAGCCGCTCCGGGCCGACGTACTCGAACGGATGGTCGGGCAGATCCGCGCCGGTCATCACCGCCTTCACCCCGGGCAGCGCCTCGGCCCGCGAGGTATCGATGGACCGGATGCGGGCATGCGCATGCGGGCTGCGCAGCACCTTTCCGTACAGCATTCCGGGCAGATGGTAGTCGGCGCCGAACTTGGCGGCTCCCGTGACCTTCGGCACCCCGTCGGGGCGCACCGGCCGGGTGCCGACCCACTTGAAGGCCTGCTGCGACTGGGACATGCGTGGTTCCTTGCTCGTTGTGAGGAAAATTCTGTCGGTCAGGACTTCGATGCTCGGCGGCGCCGAGCATCGATGACGTAGCCACTGCGGCTAACGCCGGTCAAGCAATCTGTAGATCTCTGCGTCGTTACGTTTGCCGATCACGAGGACCAGCAGGTTTTCGTCCTCCGCCCGATACACCACCCGATACTCGCCGATGTCGACACGGCGATTGACCGCTGCGCTTCCCTTCAGCAATCGACTGTCGTGGGGCTCGGGATTTTTCAGCAGGGCGAGCATGGTGGCGACGACCTGCTTGTACTGCTTGGGGGGAAGCGTCTTTATGAAGCGTCCGGCCTGACGAGACAGTTGCAATGCAAGGGCCACCGATTCATTGTCCCACCAATGCGCGGAGTTCCTCGTCGCTCAGAAACCCCTCCTGCTCGGCATTTCGGGCTTTCATGTCCCAGAGCATGTCCTCCAGCCGGCAAAGCTGGTCGTAGCGGCGCTTGGACAGGACCACACTGCTCGTTCGGCCGGACTTTTCGACAATGACCGGCTCTACCTGGGCCGCCTCCAGATATCGGCCCAGCCGATTCTTCAACTCGGTGGCGGTGATGTGCATGATTCGTTGTCCCCCGCGATCGCTTCCGGGTGAGTCTCGGATGGACATTTTAGCTAAAAGAGGTATTCAGGCAATGCTCGGGATCGTCCGGATGTCGAGACCATCCGGATTCCGGGCCGCACTCCACGCCGGGCGCCGGTCACCGGATCGCCGATTGCACCCCTATCGCCGAGCGTGTCCGCGACGATTCTCCTGCATGGAATCTGCGCGGGAAGAGTGTGGCCCGGAAATTCGCCGATTCGCGCCCGCCGCTGCGAATCAGTGAATTTCCGGGTTGGGTGTACGATCACCGCCCGCAAGTCGAATGCATGCCGTCATCCCGCCGAGCCACGCCTTCGGGACCCTGACGGCTCCAGGATCGACGATACGAGCCGCGCGGCCGGACCCCAAGGGCCGCGGCGGGGTCGCTCAATCCGTCTTCGCTCCGGAGGGTTGCACCACCATGAGCATCAAGACCGACGTGGTCATCATCGGCGCCGGCCCGTGCGGCCTGTTCCAGGTCTTCGAGCTCGGGCTGCTCGGGATCCGCGCGCATGTCGTGGACACGCTGCCGGAGATCGGCGGGCAGTGCGCCGCGCTTTACCCGGACAAGCCCATCTACGACATTCCCGCGCTTCCGGTGGTGGGCGCACAGGAGCTGGTCGAGCGCCTCGAGGAGCAGATCAGGCCGTTCGAACCCGAGCTTCACCTGGGCGAGATGGTGGTGAAGCTCGCGCGCGAGGCCGACGGCGCGTTCTCGCTCGAAACCTCGGCCGGCACCCGGTTCCTGACGCGCACGGTGGTGGTCGCGGGGGGGCTCGGCTCCTTTCAGCCGCGGCCGTTGCGGGTGGCCGGGGTGGAACGCCATGTCGGGGTCAACGTCGATCACAAGGTGCTCGACAAGGCCCGATACCGCGGCCAGGTGGTGACGATTCTCGGTGGCGGCGACTCGGCGCTCGACTGGGCGCTGGAGCTTGCGCCGGCCGCGAAGAGTCTCACTCTGGTGCATCGGCGGGAGGGCTTTCGCGCCCAACCGGTGTCGGTGGAGCGGCTGCGAGCGATGGCGCAGGCGGAGCCGGACCGCGTCCGCATCCTCATCGGCCGCACCACCGGCCTCATCGAGGAAGGCGACACCCTGACGGGCATCGAGGTCGAGCCGTTCGAGAAGGACGCGGCGGGGACTTCGGTGCGTTTCGACGAGCTGCTCGTCTTCTACGGCCTCTCGCCGAACCTCGGCCCGATCGCCGAATGGGGGCTCGGTGTGGAAAAACGCCAGATCCCGGTGGACACGGAGAAATTCCAGACCAGCGTCCCCGGCATCTTCGCGATCGGCGACATCAACACCTACCCCGGGAAGAAGAAGCTCATCCTGAGCGGCTTCCACGAGGCGGCCCTGGTCGCGTTCGCAGTGCAGAGGCACCTCGACCCGAACGCGCGGCAGTTCCTCCAGTACACCACCACCAGTCCCGTCATGCACGAGCGGCTCGGGGTCTCGGGGGAGATGGCGCCAGACGCATAGGCTCGCACGCCGGGAAGCCGGCCCGTCGTGCGGTTCCGGCGGGATTTCGACCTCCGGAGCGTCCACTCGCGACGATTTCGATCGCAGGTTCCGGCCTGACGGGAATTTCCGACCCGCACTCACGGAAGGATTTGCGTCCCCGCTTCTCCTGCGAGCGCCGCCTCGGCCGCGTCGAGGTGGGCAATCACCGCCCGCTGCCCGCCGGCGTCGATGAAGCGCAGCGCCGCCTCCACCTTGGGCCCCATGCTCCCCGCGGGGAACTCGCCGGCTTCGAAGTGGCGCCGGAGTTCCTCGGATCGCACCGTGCCGAGGCTTCGGGCTCGCGGGGTGCCGAACCCGACCTGCACCTGCTCCACCGCGGTCAGGATCATGAACTCCTCGATCCCCAGCACCTCGGCCATATGCGCGGAACTCAGGTCCTTGTCGATGACTCCATCGACGCCCCGCCGGACGCCGTTGTCGTCCCGTATCACCGGGATCCCGCCGCCGCCCCCGGCGATGACCACCGCCCCGCTCTTGGCCACCGCCTCGATGAGCGAGATGTCGACGATGTGCTTGGGGCGCGGCGACGGCACCACGCAGCGCCAGCCGCGTCCCGCGTCGTCGCGCATCGTCCAGCCGAGGCTCTTCCCGATCGCCCGCGCTTCGGCCTCCTCGTAGAAGAACCCGATCGGCTTGGTCGGGTTCCCGAATGCCGGATCGTCGGGGTCCACCTCGACCTGGGTCAGCAGACATACCACGTGGCGGTCGTCTCCGGCTTCGCGCAGCGTGTTCTCCAGGCTCTGCATCAGCAGGTACGCGATTCCGCCCTGACTGTGGGCGACGCAGACATCCATGCTCATGGGCGGCACCCGCTCGCGGCTCAGCACCTGGCGCATCAGGATCTTCCCGATGACCGGCCCGTTGCCGTGGGTGATGACGAGCTCGTTGTCCGCGCGCATGATGGGGAGCAGCGAACGACCGGTGCGGGCCGCGTACTCGCGCTGCTCCTCGACGGTGCCGGGGCCGCGCCCGGGATGGAGTGCGTTGCCGCCGACCGCGATGAGAAGCCGCGGGCGGTCGCTCCGCTCCGTTTGCCGCCGGGGATCAGGCATGGTCGGGTCGAGTTCGTCGGGCGGAAGAACTGCATCATAACCTGACGCAACCGGCCCCTACCCCTAGTGCCGCACCTGGTGCCGCATCGGATGACATGATCTCCTGGTCTCCGACTCCAGTGCGGTCCGCACCTGACGACTGTCCTCGCCGGCGCGTCGGATACCGTGATGGCGGGCGCGCCTCACCCCAGTGCGAACACCATCACGCTCGCTACTGCGTACAGCACGATGAGCGCGCCGGATTCCAGCGTCAGGAGCTGCCCGCGGGGCTCCGCCCGACGGACCACGAGAGCGATCACCACCACCGAGGTCATCAGGATCGCGAACACTGCGGTCACGGCGTGGACCGGTGCGATGGCGGACCACAGGGGCGTGTCCATCAGGACGAGATCGTCGACGCTCAGCACCAGGCCCACGTTGAAGAGATTGGAGCCGAGCAGGTTGCTGATCGCGAGTTCCGGCGCCCCGAGCCGCAACGCTGCGAACGAGGTGGCCAGTTCCGGCAGTGACGTGCTGATGGCCAGGAACTGGGTGCCGACGAAGCTCGCGTTCCACCCCATCGCGTGCGTGAGGCCCTCACCCGTGTGCGCGAGCCACACCGAGGAGGCGATGACCACGGACGCGGAGGCCGTGTAGACGACCACGGCCCGGGCCAGACTCGTCGAGGTGTACTGTTCCGGGCTCCCGTCCGAGCCGCCGTCGGAGCGGTCGACCCGGTAGAGCAGATACATCGCCGCCATGAAGGCAGCCGCCAGCACCACCGTGAACGGACTGACATGCCATCCGGAGAACCACTGCGTCGAGGGGTGGACGAACATCGCGATGACGGTGATGGCGATCACCGCCATTCCCAGTACCCCCACCACCGCCGGGGCCGTGGTCAACCGGGTGAGAACGGGTCCGCGCCCCCAGTAGAGGTCCGCCAGCGCGACGATCAGGAGATTGACGAGACAGCTCCCGAGCGCATCGCCCGCGGCCAGGTCCGGTGCGCCCACGACCGTGATCGCGCTCACGCCGGTCCCGAGCTCCGGGAGCGAAGTGGCGGTGGCGAGCAGCACCACCCCGACGAACGAACGCCCGAGACCCGTCTTCTCGGAGATGACGTCCGCGGATCGCGCGAGTCGGGTCGACGCCAACAGGATGATTGCCGCCGCCGCCACGAGTTGCAGCCACAGCAGGGCCAGATCCGAATCCACCGGTTTCTCCTCGAAGAGTTCAGCCGCACGGGGGCGCGGACACGGGGGCCCGCATTCTACGCGCCACCGCTACCGCGATCGGTCGATGGGCTCCGCTTCCGGCCATTCTCGCCAAGCCAGGATATGTTCCCGACATTGCCCGCAATGGACGTGGCGGAGATCGCTATGACGGCCTCGGGCGGCTGAAGGAGATGCTGCCGGAGCTGAGGATCGACTTCTCGTTGCCATCGCATCGCGTGACGGCCCCCCGAAGCGCCGGCGGGAATGGCCGCGCCGGTTCTGTGCCGGTGGTTCCGCCCCGGCTCCGGTTGAATCGCGGCCCGAATATCGTATGGTTACCGCCACCGGTCGGTCGGCCGCGCCGGGCAGGGCATCCCGCCGTCGCTGGCGGCGTCGCGAATCCGGCGATCCCGCCGGGAGCCCGGCGACACCGTCGGCCGGAAATCCACGATACCGAATTCAGACCCGCTGCGGTCGGAGGACAACATGAAATCAGGATTCGAGAAGGGTATCGCCGCCGGCGTGCTGGCCGGGGCAATGAGCCTGTCCGGGGTGGCGCTCGCGGCCGAGTGCATCGCGCCCGCCAACCCCGGCGGCGGCTGGGACTTCACCTGCCGAACCATCGGCAAGATCATGTACGACATCGGGGTGGTCGACAAACCGATCCAGGTCACCAACATGGCCGGCGGCGGCGGGGGCCTTGCCTTCAGCCACGTCGTGAACGATCGCAACGAGGACGGGGATGTGATCGTCGCCGCCTCCTCGGCCACCGCGACCCGTCTCGCCCAGAACGCCTACGCCGGGCACACCGCCGACCAGGTCCGGTTCCTCGGCGCCATCGGCGCCGACCCGGGCATCATCGCGGTCGCGGCGGACTCTCCGCACGCTTCTCTCGTCGAGCTGCTCGACGCGGTCAAGGCGGACCCGTCCTCGGTGACCTTCGCCGGTGGTTCGGCGGCCGGTGGCTTCGATCACCTCAAGGTCCTAATGGCGCTCGGGCGCACCGGGTTCACCGACATCACCAGGGTCAAGTACATCGGCGTCGACGGCGGCGCGGACGCCATCACCCAGACCATCGGCGGCCACACCCAGGCGATGACCGGCGACATGTCGGAGGTGGTCGGCTTCCTGAAGTCCGGCGATATCCGGGTCGTGGCGGTGTTCACCGACGAGCGCGTGCCCGGCTTCGAGGACATCCCCACCGCGAAGGAGCAGGGCATCGACATCGTGTCCGTCAACTGGCGCGGGCTCTACGTGCCGAAGGGAGTCTCGGACGCCGACTACCGGAAGTGGTCCGACGGGCTCGCCCGGGTCGCAACCTCGCCCGAGTGGGCCGAAGCGATGGTCGCCAACGGCCTCGCCCCGTTCACGCTGGTCGGAGACGAGTTCCAGGGTTGGCTCGACGGCGTGATCGGCGAGATCGAGATGCTGTCGCGCGACATCGGCGTCATCCAGTAACCCCGGCCGCGTACCCCGGCTGCGGCCCCGGACGTCCGGCAACCCGGCCGTGAAGACCGACCGGATCTTCGGTCTCTGCGTCATCGGCGTCGCGCTCGCCTACATCGCGAGCGCGGCGCAGATCCAGGTCGGCTTTCTCTCCGATCCGGTCGGGTCGCGCACCTTCCCCTATCTCGTGGGCGGCGTCGCGCTGGCGTGCGCGCTCGTGATCGTGCTCCGGCCCGACGAGGAGCCGGGGTGGCCGCCGCTCGCGACCTTCGGGCGCATCGCCATCGCGCTCGTCGTCCTCTACGGATTCGCGGTCGCGCTCCGGCCGCTCGGCTTCCTGATCCCGGCCGCGGTCGCGTCGGCTGCCATCAGCTACCTGATCTCACCGCGGCCGGTGGCCGCGGTGCTCTGCGGGATCGGGATCTCGAGCCTCCTGTTTGCCATCTTCAAGTTCGCGCTGGGCCTGAGCCTCGCGCCGTTCGGCCGCCTCTTCGCGGGCTGAACCGGGCGCCACCGCATGGATCTGTGGGCCAACCTCGCGCAGGGCTTTGCCGTCGCGCTGACGTTCTCCACCCTGATGCTGGCAGTGGGCGGTTGCTTCATCGGCACCGTCATCGGCTCGCTGCCCGGGCTCGGCCCCTCCAACGGGGTGGCGATCCTGATTCCGCTCGCGTTCTCCCTCGGGCTCGACGCCACCGAGGCCCTGGTGCTCATGACCTCGGTCTACTACGGCGCCATGTACGGGGGGCGGATCTCGTCGATCCTGCTGAACATCCCCGGCGACGAGCCGGCGCTGATGACCACCCTGGACGGATACCCGATGGCGCGCAAGGGCCGGGCCGGCGACGCGCTGGTGCTGTCCGGGGTCGCGTCTTTCGTCGGCGCCCTGCTCGCCACCATCGGTCTCATGCTGCTGGCCCCCATCCTCGCCCGCATCGCCTTCCTGTTCGGGCCGGCCGAGTACTTCGCCCTCTATCTCCTCGCGTTCTGCACCCTCGGCGGGCTCGCCTCGAAGAATCAGGCCAAGGCGGCGCTCGCGGCGGCCATCGGGCTCGGGCTCGCCATGATCGGGCTCGACAATCAGACCGGGATCCCGCGGCTCACCTTCGGCGAGATCCACCTCATGGACGGAATCGACTTCCTGGTCGCGATCGTGGGGCTGTTCGCGGTGGCCGAGATCTTCATCTACATGGAGAGCCACGGCCGGAATTCGGCCATCGGGGTCAAGCTGGAGCGGATCACGGTGCCGGTGCGCGACATCGCGAACAGCACGTTCACGATGCTGCGCTCGACCGCCATCGGCTTCGTGGCCGGCCTGCTGCCGGGAGCGGGCGCCTCGCTCGGCAGCTTTCTCGCCTACATGGCGGAGAAGTCGGTGGCGCGCGACGGCGCCACCTTCGGCACTGGCAATCCGCGCGGGGTGGCGGCCCCGGAGGCGGGCAACAACGCCGCCGCGGGCGGCGCGCTGGTACCGATGTTGACCCTCGGCGTGCCGGGCTCCGGCACCACCGCAGTGCTGCTCGCGCTGCTGCTCACCCTCAACATCACCCCGGGTCCGCTCCTGTTCAGCGAGCGCCCGGAGGTGGTGTGGGGCCTCATTGCTGCCCTGCTCATCGCGAACTTCGTGCTGCTGGTGATGAACGTGCCGATGGTGAAGCTGTTCGTGCGCATCCTCTCGGTGCCGCCGTGGATCCTGCTCCCCGGGATCGCGATGGTCTCCTTCGGCGGCATCTACTCGCTCTCGGGGAGCGCCTTCGACCTCATCCTGATGATCATCTTCGGGATCTTCGGCTACCTGTTCCGCAAGATCGGAGTGCCGACCGTGCCCATCATTCTCGGCATCCTGCTCGGCAACAACATGGAGGACAGCCTGCGCCGCGCCATGGTCATCTCCGACGGCGACTGGACCTACCTGTTCTCGTCGGGGATCTCGATCGGGCTGTGGGTGGCGGCGATCGCGGGGTTCGTCGCCCCCCTGTTCCTGCGCAACCTGCTCACGAGACCGGGGCGAATCCATGGCTAGACGCGTCGAGGCCCCGTCATCCCTGCCGTTGAGCCAGGTCCCGGCGCCGCCTGTCCCGGGATTGTGCGCATCCCGTCCGCCCGGATCGGAAGCCCGCAATGGACGGCCTGCCGGAGGCTCGCGGTTCTTCAGGCATGAAAGATGTCCTCGCCCCCGGAGATCCGATGCCGGGCCTCGCAGATGCCCCTCCCGGGGAAGACGCCACCCGCGCCTCGTCGGCCCGAGGCGCAGCCTCACCACACCACCTTGCCCACTCGGGTCCTGATCCCGTCCGGCGTGCTCGGGTTCGGCTTCGAGCGCGACGCGCTGCGCCGCGGCCTCGCCCGCGCGCCGCACGCCATCGTCATCGACGGCGGTTCGACCGACAGCGGTCCCTTCTATCTCGGCGCGGGGGTCTCGAAGTATTCGCGCGCTTCCACGAAAGCCGAGTGGCGGGCGCTGATGGAGGCCCGGGCCGAGGCCGGCGTGCCGCTCGTCATCGGATCCGCCGGGACCTGCGGCACCGACGCGATGGTCGACTGGATGGTCGCGATCACCGACGAGGTGGCGGGTGAGCTTGGCCAGCGGGTGCGGGTCGCCACCGTCCGGTCCTCCCAGTCGCCGGACGCGATTGCCGCTGCGTTCGACGCCGGTCGCCTCGTCGCGCTTCCGGATGCGCCGGAGATCGGCCGGGGCGACATCGAGTCGTGCCGCCACATCGTGGCCCTGGCGGGCGCCGAGCCGTTCCGAGAGGCGCTGGCGACCGGTGCGGACATCGTGATCGCGGGCCGTGCCACCGACACCGCGGGCATCGCCGCGCTGCCGCTCATGAATGGTGAACATCCCGGCGCGGCCTGGCACGGCGCCAAGGTTGCCGAATGCGGCGCGCTCTGCTCGACCCGCCCGATGAGCGGGGTGGTGCTGGTGACCGTCGACGAATCCGGCTTCACGGTGGAGCCGCAGGCCGTCGGCGCCCGCTGCACCCCCCACTCGGTCTCGGCCCACATGCTCTACGAGAACGCCGACCCCTTCGTCCTGGCCGAGCCCGGCGGCGCGCTCGACGTCACGCACGCCCGCTACCGGCCCATCGACGACCGCTCGGTGCGGGTGACCGGCTCGGAGTGGCTCCCTTCGGACCCCTACACGGTGAAGCTCGAAGGCGCGGGGTTCGCGGGATTCCAGACCACGGCCCTGGTGCTGCTCCGCAACCGGCGCTACGTCGAGAACGCCGGGCGCTGGGTCGAGCGGCTCGGACGGTTCCTGGCCGACGAGATCCCGGCCCGTACCGGCGTCGCCGCCCGGGACTTCGCGCTGGACTTCCGCATCATCGGCCGGGACGCGGCGCTCGGCGCGCTGGAGAAGCGCGGGGGCGACGCCAACGAAGTCGGCATCCTCTGCACGGTGACCGCCGACACCCAGGAAACGGCCCACGAGATCGCCAAGCTCGCGAACCCGTTCCTGCTCCACTTCCCGCTCACCGAGGACGAGGAGCTTCCGACCTTCGCCTTCCCGTACTCACCGGCGGAGACCGACCGGGGGCCGCTCTACGAATTCCGGCTGAACCATGCCCTGGTCCTCGACGATCCGATGTCCGCGTTCACCCTCGACACCCTGGAGCTCGGCCATGGCGCGCCTCGGTGATCTCGCGCGAAGCGTCCGCTCGAAGAACGCCGGTCCGTTCACGGCCACGGTGGACATCTTCTGCGGCTCGGCCGCGGCTTACGCGGAGATTGGCGAGAAGCTGACGCGGCCGCGCGTCGCCGATCTCTACCGGGTGGACGCGGCATCGGTCCGCCGCTTCGAGCTGCCCGACCTCCACGTGCTCAAGTTCAGCTTCCCGAGACCCGTCCGCCAGGGCAGCCGTCTCGACCGCGACATGCACGCCGCCCAGTTCGCAGTGCTGCTGGAAGAGCTCGAACTCGGGTGATCGGGCGTGTGAACGGCAAATCCGCCAAACTTCCCGCGCGGCCGCCGACCGAAGGTGAGCTGGTCCATGTGCGCTCCCGGCGGTGGCTCGTCGAGGGGGTCGTCGAGCCGCTGGCACCCGGGGAATCCGCTGTCGTGAGGCTCGCCTGCGCCGAGGACGACTCGCAGGGGCAGGCGCTCTCGGTCTTCTGGGACTACGAGCTCGACCGCCGAATTCTGGCGGATGAAGGCTGGACCGACCTCGCGGCCAGAGGCTTCGACTCGCCTCGGCAGTTCGCGGCCTTCCTGCACACGCTGCGCTGGCACTGCGTGACCGCGACCGACCCGAGCCTCTTCCAGTCACCGTTCCGGGCCGGAATCCGCATCGACGCCTACCAGATGGAACCGTTGCGCAAGGCGCTCCGGTTGCCGCGCGTCAACCTCTTCATCGCCGACGACACCGGGCTCGGCAAGACCATCGAGGCGGGTCTCATCGCCCGCGAGTTGCTGCTGCGCCGGAAAGTGAACACGATTGTGGTCGCGGCTCCGCCCTCGGTGCTGGAGCAGTGGAAGGGGGAGCTGGAAGACCGTTTCGGGCTTCTGTTCGAGATTCTGGATCGGGCGTATCTCTCGCGCATGCGCCGGGAGCGCGGGTTCGGGGTCAACCCCTGGCGCACCCACAGCCGCTTCCTGGTTTCGCACAACCTCCTGATCGACCCGGGTTACGCGGACCCGCTGCGCGAGTGGCTGGGGCTGATGCTGCCGGGGAGCATGCTCATCTTCGACGAGGCCCATCACGCCGCCCCCGCGAGCGGAGGGCGCTACGGGATCGAGACAAAATTCACCCGCGCGATCCGCGACCTGGCCGGGCGTTTCGAGCACCGCCTGTTCCTGTCCGCGACCCCGCACAACGGCCACTCGAACAGCTTCTCGACCCTGTTGGAACTGCTCGATCCGTACCGTTTCACGCGCGGGGTCAAGGTGCGGGGCAAGGGGGTGCTGGACGATGTGATGGTGCGCCGGCTCAAGGAGGACATCCGCGAGGTTCGCGGCGGCTTCCCGCGGCGCAATGTCGAACCGATGATCATCGACGGTCTGCCACCGGACGCCCCGGAACTGGTGCTTTCGACGCTGCTCGACGAATACCGCACCGTTCGGGAACGCCGGCACGAGCACGCCTCGAACAAGGTTCGAGCCGCGGCGGGCCTGCTGGTGGTGGGGCTGCAACAGCGGCTGCTGTCGTCCATCGAGGCGTTCGCACGCAGCCTGGCGGTACACCGCAAGACGGTCGAACGCCACTGGGCGAAGGCGGATGGAACGGTGGAAACGGACACCGCCGGACTGCCGGATATCGGCGAACGCGATGCCGCACTCTTCGTGACGCCGCCGGATGCCGACGACGAACGCGGAGAGTGGACGGGAGAGGAGGGTGAAGCGGAGGAGAGTCGGCAGATCGAGGCCCTGACCGCCACCGAGGCGGACCACCGACCTGGCGCCGGAACGCAGTCCGCGGGCGATGGCGGAGCGGACTTCGGCGGCGAGACGGGAGCCGGGTGGGGGCGCGGTGTCGCGTCGGACCCCGGAGAGGACGCCGGAGCCAACTCTGCTCGCGATGCTGTCGCGGCCCTTCGGGCGCACGAGCAACTGCTCCTGGACCGTATGCAGGCGGTGGCCGAGGCGTCCCGCCATCGTCCGGACGCCAAGACCCGCCGGCTCATCGACTGGATCCGCGAGCATCAATGTCCCGAGCTGCCGCCCTTCGGGCAAGCGCCGGCCGGGGATCCTCCCGCTTGGAACCTGCGTCGCGTCCTGATCTTCACGGAGAACCGCGAGGGGACGAAACGTTACCTGAAGAACATTCTGGAGCAGGCCATCGAAGACACCGATCGCGCCGACGAGCGTATCGAGGTCATCGACGGCCTGACGAGCGGGAGCCGGCGCAAGACGATCCAGCGCCGGTTCAACGCGGACCCCGCGAAGGACCCTCTGCGCATCCTGATCGCCACCGACGCCGCCCGGGAGGGCCTGAACTTCCAGGCCCACTGCGCCGACCTCTTCCACTTCGATCTGCCCTGGAATCCGGGCCGCATCGAGCAGCGCAACGGCCGCATCGACCGCAAGCTCCAGCCGGCCGCGGAGGTCAACTGCCACTACTTCGTCCTCCCGCAGCGGGCCGAGGACCGGGTGCTGGAGGTGCTCGTCCGCAAGACCGAGACCATCAGGCGGGAGCTCGGTAGCCTGTCGAAGGTCATCGACGACAACGTGGAGCACAGGCTCCGCGGCGGCATCCGTCACGAAGACGCCGATGCGCTCAGAGACGCCATCCGGGCGCTGGACCTCGACGATGGCCGCAAGCGAGCGACGAGCGAGGAGCTGGAATCCGCCCGCGAGCGCCGGAAAGACCTGCTCGTCCAGATCGATCGCTGTCAGACGCTTCTCGAGCGCTCCCGGAACTGGGCGAAGTTCGACGCCGTGCCGTTTCGCGAGGCGCTCTCGTGCTCCCTCGAGCTGCTGGGCGCACCACCACTCGAAGAGGGTCGGGACGAGGACGGCCGCACGATCTGGACCTTCCCCGCCCTCGACCGGCGGGCAGCGACCGATGCGAGCTGGGCCGCGACCCTGGATACGCTGCGCGAGCCTCGCAAGACCGACCAGAAGCTCGCGGACTGGCGCCGCGACGCACCGATTCGGCCGGTGATCTTCGAGGATTCCGGGATGCTCAGCGAGGACACCGTGCACCTTCACCTGGAGCAACGGGTCGCGCAACGGTTGCTGGCCCGGTTCCGCGCTCAGGGGTTCATCCACCACGACCTCTCGCGAGCGTGCCTCGCGCAGACAAGGGACTCGGTTCCGCGAGTGGTGCTGCTCGGTCGCCTCTCGCTCTACGGTCGTCGCGCCGAACGCCTGCACGAAGAGCTGGTGCCGATCACCGCCCGGTGGACCGAACCCGCGCTTCGCCGGGAACCACTGCGGGCCTATGC
Source organism: Thiotrichales bacterium (assembly GCA_026709935.1). Taxonomy (GTDB): domain Bacteria; phylum Pseudomonadota; class Gammaproteobacteria; order HK1; family HK1; genus HK1. The sequence continues at coordinate 159,876 of JAPOSC010000004.1, read as the reverse complement.
CCGCGAGGCGGAGACACGCTCGCTGGCATTGCTCGAAGAGTCGCTGGGCGGCGGTGGTTCAGCCCCCGACGAGGTCGTGCAGCGCCGGCTGCTGGACGCCGCTCCGCGCGACATCGAAGAGTTGCTGCGCTACCTCGAACCACGGGCGAAGGAGTCCGCCCACGCCGCGGCCGAAGCGCTGATCGAACGCGGTGAGCGCGAATCGAAACTGCTCCACGAGACGCTGGAGCGGCAGCGTGGCCGGGTGATGGTGGAGATCGAGAGGCACCGGCGTGAATTCAGGCAGATCGCCATGGATTTCGGCGACGACCGGGACGCACGGCAGCAGCTCGAAGCCAACATGCGTCACTGGGAACGGCGCCTTGAGCAATTCGACGCGGACATCGAGCAGGAGCCGGAGCGCATCCGGCGCTTCTACGACATCCAGCGGACGCGGGTGGAACCGGTGGGGCTCGTGTATCTGTGGCCGGAGTCGAATTGAGGGTGGGGTAGGAGCGGTAGTCGAATCGCTCGCCAGTCGTTACGGGAAAACGCGCTTGTACCAGTCGACGAAAGCCAGGGCGGAGGGGCTGTCGTCGCGAAAATATCGCGCCTTGATGGCTGTGCCGTAGGGACGTCCAGGTTCTTTCCGCCACGCAAGCCATGTGTGTAGAACAGCCTTCTCGCGATCGACTTCGGGAAACTCGGCGCCACTTTCCACGGCCTCCTCCGTGGATCTTGTGGCGATCGGGAACAGAGTGTCATTGTCGTCGACGAGATCCGCCAGGAATTGCTCCACAGCGCCTTCTCGTTGATTGTCCGGCATTAGCCAGACGCCGAGCCGCGCTCCGAATTCCGCGACGTCGTGAACAAACCCACCGAGCGGAATCCGATCCGGCAGATCGAGTCCGAACCCTTGAAGTCGGCCGCAAACAGCGCGCCATCGATCTTGGGGTTCCGCATCCGCGTCCAGAACGAACCCCACTGACCGGCCGTTACTCAAACGAACGGCCGGCTCGATCCTGTCGAGTACCTTATTCCGGTCGCCGGCTCCTCGTATTTCGGGAGCATTCGGGGCGAATTCGCATCCCGGACGCGGATCCCTCTCAAGCGGACAGTCGATTTGGTGCCGGAGCAAGAGATGCTTGACGACATGGACATCGTCCGTGCCTTCGACGTGCAGCGTGGAGCGTTCGACAGTCGGCATCAGCGGACCTCGATGTCCTGCTCCATAGCGATCCTGATCTGATCGCTTCGGAGACACACTGCCTGCTTCAGTGACGTATCCACCTTTTGGATGGACACTTCTTCCTTGAGATCAGGTCGGGACTTGATCAACGAACCGAGCCCCTGGATACAGTCGTAGCTATGCGTGGTCGCGAAGATCTGAACATTCGACTTTCGCGCCACTTCAACCACGAACTGCCACATCTCTTCCATGATCGTCCAATGCAGGCCCGTATCGATCTCGTCGATCAAGAGGAAGCCGTTTGCCGTTCCGACAAAGGAAAGCCTGAGCGCCAGCAGGCGCCGCATACCGTCGCCATACGTGCCGATTGGCAGTCGGCGACCCCCATGGCGGAGACCGACGAGAATGCCGCTACTTAACCTGCCGCTCGTCAAGAAATGGATTGAATCGAGATCGGGTTCGAGAAGCCGCATGTCATCGACGATCTCTGCCTCGCGGCCCTCGGCCAGGACCGTGTCCCACATTCCCCCCATGGAGGCTGGATCGAATGAGTCCAACGTCAGAAAGTGAACCGGTGTTCCGTACGCCCCATTGCGTATCGAGCGAGGGTAAGGCTCGAACAGTACGGTACCGTCGTCCATGACGGGCAAGTCCACCTGCCTCCCCGACGGCCTTCCATCAATGCTCAGACCGAGCACTGGCACAGCTTCTTCATCTTGGTCGAACAACCCTCGTTGTAGCCACTGCTTTCTTCTCCGGTCCCAGTACTCGGAGTCTTCGCCGACCTCGTCCAGCGACTGCACCCTGACCGACAACGTGTACTTGCCGCCGTCCGAAGACAGTTCGAAATGCGTGCCGAGGTCGAATTTATGGCCGAAGAAGACATGCGAAACATCGGTCGGGCGCTCGCGTACTCGGCGAGCGTACGGCACACCCATCTCACCACGTCGTCGGGCCGAGTCGTAGAAGACGGCGGGATGCCCCCCGGAGACGAGGAGCTCAATGGCCTCGAGAACCGATGTCTTCCCGCAGTTGTTCCGGCCGACCACGAGGTTCACTCTGGCCAAATCGGTCAACCGGTACGACTCGAACGCACGGAATCCGCGAATTGCAAGCGTCTGTAGCATCCCGTTCCTCGTCCGTTGCTGACTACCGACTCTGCCATGTTATGGCAAATCACCATCCACGGCATCGGGAGCGATCGCGGGACGCTCAGCGCCAAGGGTGAGCACGCTCCAGCACCGGTACGACGCAAGGGCGGATTTCTGGAGCGGAATCCAGGGCGACTCCAACTCGCTCCGGTTCGGGTGGTCTCACGAGATGACTGGCGTATCGAGACTGATTTTTGTATAGCGATCTGCAACCGAACGTATTACCATCCTCCCATGAAAATCCTCACCGTCAAGCTGCCGACCGAACTCCACGCCACGCTCACGAGCGAGGCGCGGCGACGCAACGTGACCCGATCTTCCCTAGTGCGAGAGATCATCGAGAGAGCGTTGACCCGCGACGCGGATGCTGCGCCGCCGAGCTGTGCCGGACTGGCAGGCGATCTCGTTGGTGCGGTCCGCAGCGGACGCCCGGATCTGGCGACGAATCGGCATCTGCTCGACGAGGCCGTCTACCAGGACGCGCATCGTGGCATTGCCGACCGTCGTCGTTGATACGGGTCCTATCGTCGCGCTGCTCGATGCGGACGAGGCGCACCACGACTGGGCTCGGCGACAGTTCGACATGCTGGCGGCACCTCTGCTTACCTGCGAGGCCGTGCTTTCGGAAGCATCATTTCTGCTGCAACGTAGCGGCGCGGACCCCAGTCTTCCGGTGAGGTTCGTCGAACGCGGCGTGCTGCGCATCGTTCGGCTCCTGAATTCCAGTGATGACGCGGCCGCAATCGGCCGGCTGATGCGTCGCTACCACGATGTCCCGATGTCGTTCGCCGACGCCTGCCTGGTCAGGCTTGTCGAACGGACGGACCACGCATCGATCATGACCCTCGATTCCGACTTCCACATTTATCGGCAGGCGCGGCGGCGGGTGATCCCCCTGCTCACCCCGGCGTAGACGATGGCCCGACTCGATCCGCAAATCGCCGCCCACCTGGAGTGGCTCGGATTCGTCCATCCCACCGGACTGGTCGTCTCCGCCCCGGCCCTCGTCAAGGCGGGCGCGCTGCTGAATCGGCGCGACGCCGAAGGCCAGCAGTTGCTCCGCGGGTGCGTGGAGGATCGGGGACGCGATGCAGCGGAAGGCGTCCCGGACGCCGAGCCCCGATTGACGGACTTTCGCTCGTTCGCACGCTCGGTGCTGGGGTGGAATTTCTCGCCGGCCGGCTACGCGGGCACGGAGGAGGCTCCGATTCCGGCCGAACTGGAAACGGTGCTTCCCGACGGAGGCGAGGTTCTGCGCCCGGATTTTGCGGTCCGGGTGGAACCGGTACGACGTTCCGCCGCGAGACCGCCGGTTTCCTCGCAACGACCAGCCTCCGCGGTGCGAGAGGATGCGGCCGGCTTACGGCGCCACCGATCCGGGCGGATCCGCGGACGGTCCGGACGCAGAACGCGAAGCAGCGCCCCGAACGGTGCCTCGTCCTGGCAGCTTCTCGTACGCGTGTGCGAGCCGGGCGAGAACTTCGACCACGTGACGCGCGGCCGGTCACGGGCAAACGGTGGCCTCGAAGCCTCGCCCCACGGCCGCATGGAACGCCTCCTGCGCCACACCGGCGTGGCCGCGGGACTGCTCTTCAACGGCGCCGCCCTGCGTCTCATCTCCGCGCCGCGGGGCGAGAGTTCCGGGTGGCTCGACTTTCGCGTCGCTGACATGTTGCCCACCGCGGGGCGGCCGATCTCGACCGCCATGCGCCTGCTCCTCGGCCAGACTCGGCTCCTGAGCGTGCCGCGCGAGAAACGCCTCGCCGCCCTGCTCGAGGACAGCCGCAAGTACCAGAACGAGGTGAGCGAGCACCTCGCCGAGCAGGTCCTGCACGCGCTCTACGAGTTGCTGCGCGGATTCCAGGCCGCGCATGACACCTCCCGGGGGACGCTTCTGCGCGAACCGCTCGCGGAGAACCCCGACGAGGTCTACCGCGGGCTGCTTACCGTGGTGCTGCGGCTCGTGTTCCTGCTCTACGCCGAGGAGCGGGACATGCTGCCGCAGGACGAGACCTTCCTCGGCGCCTACTCGCTCGCCGGGCTCCACGAGCGGCTGCGCGAAGACGCGGCGCTCCACCCGGACACCATGGATCAGCGCTTCGGCGGATACGCCCAGCTCCTCGCCCTGTTCCGCATGGTGCACGACGGCGCCGGGGCGGGCGCGATGCGGCTCCCCCCGCGTCACGGCGCCCTCTTCGACCCCGACCGGTACCGGTTCCTCGAAGGCCGCGGCGAGGGTGGCGCGCGCCAGATCGACGAGCGCATCGATCCGCCCCTCGTCCCCGACGGCACCATCTACCGGGTGCTGGAGAAGCTCATCGTGCTCGACGGCGAACGCATCTCCTACCGGGCCCTGGACGTCGAGCATGTCGGCTCCGTCTACGAGACGATGATGGGCTTCCGCCTGGAGACGGCCATGGGTCTCACCGTCGCCATCAAGGCGGCGAAGAAGCAGGGCGCTCCGGCCGCGGTCGACCTGAATGCGCTGTTCGACCAGCCGCCCGCCAGTCGAGCGAGGCGGTTGCAGGACCGCACCGATCGCAAGCTGACGGATCGGCTGAGGCGGGCGGCGCGCGACGCCGACAGCATCGAAGCGCTGCACGCCGCCCTCGATCCCGTCGTCGATCGGAATGCGACCCCGGACCTCGTGCCCAGGGGTGCGATGGTGCTGCAGCCGAGCTAGGAGCGACGCCGGTCCGGCTCGCACTACACCCCCCGTGAACTCACCGAGCCGATCGTGCGCACCGCGCTCACGCCGATCTTCGACCGCCTGCGCACCGAAGCGGGCGGGCCGCCCCACCCCGAGCAGATACTCGACCTCAAGGTGTGCGACCCCGCCATGGGCTCCGGCGCCTTCCTGGTCGAAGCCTGCCGCCAGCTCGGGGATGCGCTGGTGGAGGCGTGGCAGGCGCACGACGCGGTGCCCGAGATTCCGCCGGATGAGAACGAGATCGTCTTCGCCCGCCGCCAGGTCGCGCAACGCTGCCTCTACGGCGTGGACCGCAACCCCAAGGCGGTCGACCTCGCCAAGCTCTCGCTCTGGCTCGTTACCCTGGCCAGGGACCACCCTCTCACCTTCCTGGATCATGCGCTGCGTCCCGGAGACGCTCTGGTCGGGCTCTCGCGACGGCAACTCGAAGCGTTCCACTGGAAGGACGACGCCCAGCCGTTCCAGGCCGGATTCGAGGCGATGCGGGCGCGCGAGCAGTTGGCAAGGGCGCGGGAACTGCGCCGACGCATCCGGGAGGCGGACGACTCCGTGTCGGAGCTGGAACTGCGCCAGCTCTACGACGATGCGGATCGCGAGACCGGCAATGTGCGTCTGCTCGGCGATTTGGCGCTGGCCACATTCTTCGAGGGAGCGAAGCCTAAGCAGCGCGAGGACTTTCGCCGACAGTTCGGGGATGCGGTGCAGCGCGGCGAGATGCGCAGCTACGTGGGCTGGTTGGAGGACCTGCGACGCAAGGAGCCACCGCTCGCGCCGTTCCACTGGGAGATCGAGTTCCCGGAGGTGTTCGAACGGGAGAACCCGGGGTTCGATGCGGTGGTGGGGAATCCGCCGTTCGCCGGCAAGAACACCGTCGCGGCTGCAAACGTCGCCGGCTATCCGGATTGGCTCAAGCAGATGCACGAGGAGAGCCACGGCAACGCCGACCTTGTTGCCCACTTCTTCCGCCGTGCATTCGGACTGCTGCGCACCGGCGGCACGGCCGGGCTGATCGCGACCAACACCATCGCGCAAGGAGATACACGTTCGACGGGGCTGCGGTGGATCTGCAAGAACGGCGGGGAGATCTACGGGGCGCAACGGCGTGTGAAGTGGCCGGGTCTCGCGGCGGTGGTGGTGAGCGTGCTGCATGTACACAAGGGGCGCTTTCCGGGGGTGAAGCGCCTTGATGGGGAGGCGGTGGACACGATTACCGCGTTTCTCTTCCACCGGGGCGGGCACGACGATCCGGCGCGGCTCGAGGCGAATGCGGGCAAGAGCTTTCAGGGCAGCATCGTTCTGGGGATGGGCTTCACGTTCGACGACACCGACAAGAAGGGCGTCGCATCGCCGCTCGCCGAGATGCACCAGCTCATCGCAGAAGATCCCAGCAACCAAGATGTGATCTTTCCCTACATCGGCGGTGAGGAGGTGAACACGAGCCCGACCCATGCCCACCACCGGTACGTCATCAACTTCCGGGACTGGCCGTTGCGGCGGGAGGAGTTGGGGGAACTGTGGGCGGAGGCGGAGGAAAACCGGCGTCGTGAGTGGCTGCGAGGTGGCGTCGTGCCGGTGGACTATCCGGGACCGGTGGCAGCAGATTGGTCGGAGCTTCTGGCCATCGTTGAGCAGAGGGTGAAACCACAGCGGCTTGCGCTTCCTCAAAAGAACAATATAAACCGCGATGCCTCACTGAGATGGTGGCGTTTCTTGGCCTATCGTCAAGGATTGCACGCTGACATTACCGAAATCGATCGTGTGTTGGTGATTTCCCGCGTTGGCCAGAGTGCTGCGTTTGCTTTCCTTCCCACCGGCATGGCGTACAGCGAACAACTCGTCATCTTCCCCTTCGAAACCCACGCCGCCCTCTGCACCCTCCAATCCCGCCCCCACGAAATATGGGCGCGATTCCTCGGATCGTCGATGAAGGACGATCTCCGCTACACCCCCTCCGACTGCTTCGAGACGTTCCCGTTTCCCGATGACTGGCACACCCATCCCGATCTCGAACGCGTCGGCGCCGACTACTATGGCTACCGGGCGGATCTCATGGTCCGGCACGACGAGGGCATGACCAGAACCTACAACCGCTTCCACGACCCCGACGAAACCGACCCTGAAATCACCAGGCTCCGCGAACTGCACGTCGCCATGGATCGCGCCGTCCTCGACGCCTACGGCTGGACCGACATCCCCACCGACTGCGAATTCCTCCTCGACTACGCGATCGACGAGGAAACATGGGGCACCCGGAAGAAACCCTGGCGCTACCGCTGGCCCGACGAGATCCGGGACGAAGTCCTTGCCCGGCTCCTCGCCCTCAACGCCGAACGCGCCACCGAAGAGTCCCGCGCCGGGACCGACCCGACCGCATCGCCCCCCGGAGTCCGTGGCCCAAGGAGAACCCGCCTTTCGGGCCGACAACGTTCCGGACGAACCCATGCCGTCGTCGAATCGCGTGCCCTGTGGGACGCAGCCGTCTCTCGTGAATCCGACATCGGAGACGATGCCGATGGAAACGAAGCATGAGCACATCCAACCCATCGCGACTGCAGCCAACCGCCCCCACCTACGACCTGCTATGCATGGACGACTTCTGCTCCCGCACGGTCGAACATTTGACGATACGGGGGTGCGGCTGGCGAACGTCGATAGCCAACTTCGTTCTCACGGACGCCGAATCGAAGACCGTCGTCATTCCAGCGACGCAACGCATCGACATGTCCGGACTCGCGGGTGCTCCTCCCGATGGTTGCCATCGCGGTTTCGATCAACAATCCACGCGGACAATTCCATGGCGCGTAGAGCGCCACGGAGCCTTCACCATCAGCCCGGCAACCGGCTCACTGCCATGAACCGCCATATCGGCACCGCCGATGGCAACAGGTCCACAGCGGAAAACGGATAGGGATCCGAATCGTGTCGAACGGCAAGTTGCTTCGACAGCTCATCCGCTCCGGCGCGGAAGGGGATCTTGATGCCTTTCGCGGCGTGGCGAAGCAGGTGATCGCCGACGAGCGACAGAAGCAGCACCATCTGCTCGCCAGCGACCTCGAATCCATTCTGTACGGCCGCTCCCACCCCCCGTCCTCTCCGGCGCTGCGGAACCTGACCGCCACCATCCCGGAGGACCGGGAGCGGGGCATCCCCCTGCTGTCGGTCCGCGAGCCGGTTCGAGGACTCGAGGACATCGTGTGGTGTCGTCCTTCCTCGGTGAGACCGCCGCCAACCTCCGCAAGGTGTTCGATTTCGTGACTGCATCCCCCATGGTTGCGCTCTTCGACGAGTTCGACGCTCTGGGCAAGGAGCGTGAGGATGCGTCGGAGCATGGGGAGCTTCGCCGAGTCGTCAACGCCGTCCTCCAGATGCTCGACGCTTACGAAGGCCGAAGCCTGATCATCGCCGCGACCAATCACGAGAGCATGCTGGACACGGCCATCTGGCGGCGATTCGAGGAAGTGTTGTTCCTCAAACCGCCCACTGTCCCCCAACTGAAACGGCTGCTGAGCGTCAAGCTTCGGGGCGTGCACCGCGAGTTCTCCATCGACGATGTTGCGGGGCAGGATTGGTTCAAGGACGCCACGCACGCGGAAGTGGAGCGCGTGCTGCGTCGAGCACTGAAGGAGATGGTGCTCCAGGGCAGCGAACTGCGGCTGCGCATCGAACACCTGAAAGCGGCGAGACGCCGCGAGAAAGCGAGGCGGCAACGAGGAAGGACACACGGAGCTTTGTCTGAACCTTCATATACCGAGGTGCAGGCTTCCCCCGGCATCAGCACTTGATGCTGCATCGACTCGCCGCGGGGAACCCGCGTCCGATCGGCATGGAGCATACGGCTCCACCTCATCCGTCAGAAACATCTCGGCCACCGTCTCGCCCCACTCGTCGGACGCGTTCTCTGCGGCAGGTACCAATTCGCGTACGGCGCGTCTCCAGTCATCAAGTTCAATCGCTGCTCCCGCGACGTGCGGATCGATTCTGAGCATGTGCTCCGCACCAATGAGCAAACCTGCCTGGCCGCGGGAATCAAGGGACTGAAGCTGCATAGCCACATCGATGACTCTCCGCCAGGCAATGGCGCCGCCACGCATCCGCTGTCGATCAACGACGAACTCTCCGGTTCCACATCCGATATTCAAAATACGGATACATTCGCGAGGCACCGAGAAGCATGACAGTGCCTCGGCCAAGGCGACCATGATGGGGTTGTTGGCAAACAAGCCGCCGTCGATAAAGGTGTATCCAGCGTCCTCGAACGGTCGAAAGTACGTTGGCGCCGCCGCTGTGGCCATGGCGACCTTCGTCATGCTTTCCGCTGCATCCTTGGTGAAGTCCGGATGGTGAGGTGTCTTGAAGATATATGTCTCTCCGTATCGGCCATCGACTGACGGGATGCACAACCGCGTTTGTGCGTCTCCGAGTATTGTGTGTCCGAAACACTCGCTCAGCACGCGCTCGAGCGCCGCACGGTTGTAGCGATACGTGAAGAGCTGTCGTGAATCGTGCCATCTACGCTTGACCCGGCTGAGTACCCCATCCCCGATGGGCGGAAAGACCTCGCAACCGCGCTTGACATAGAGATCGCGTATTTCGTCGGTCTGGAGCCTTGCGCCCAATCCCAGCGCAATGATGCCGCCTGTCGACGTTCCGGCGATAAGATCGAAGTGCCGCGCGACGGAACGACCGCCGAGATGAAGGTTCTCCAGCGCCGCGAGGAACGTGGCCGGGAACACTCCCCGGATTCCACCTCCGTCAATGGCAAGGATGCGGAAGGGGCGGTCCTTAGGCCAGGGAAGCGGCACTCGGTGATGCTCGAGGGCACCGGACGAGCGTCTTGGCGGTAGTCGGCTACCTCCGCCGGACATGGCGACGCGGACTTGGCTCAGGATGCCGTCCGCCACCCGTCCAGGTCCCGAGAGCGAGCCATACCTCGTAACAGGCCAGCCAGTCGATGGTCCACGGAACAATGGTGTCCGCTATGGCATAAACCGGAAGCCACTCGAACTTCAATGGATCATGGAGACAGAGGACGGGTTGCTCGGAACAGAGCCGGTTCGGGTAGTGGTGCGGGATAGGCTCTCCAGGAGACTCCGGTCTTCCGCGCAGCAGTGGGGCTTCCACGGTGACACGCGGATTGCACGGCAGAATCGCGGACCACAAGACATCCCGGTCCAGGCTGAGGATGATCCGGATTCGATAGGATTGGCGGAGTGGCCGAAGTCGCCCCGTCCACCCGATCCAGCGGTCTGACGTATAGATGGCACGAAATCCGGGCCATGCAATCCGCATGCGTTCCGACTGGGCATGGGTCGTCAGCACGGCTGCTTCGTGCGTTCTTCGCCGTAGAACGTGTGGGCCGGTGTCGTGCGTACAGATCCGGCCGTCACGGCTGGTGCTCCCAGGCCGATTGCAGGAATGACCAGACCACCAAAACCCGGACGATGCTGGCTCTGCCCTGCTTGTATTGCCTGGCCCATCCCCTCGCCGAACGCCGTCACTGCCGACGCGGCCGGCGCCTCTCCAAACAGATTCACCAGGATTTCCTTCATCCCCGGAAGGTCGCAATCGCTGTCGAGACGCTCCAGTTGGAGAATGAGGTGCTCGAGGTCGTGCAGGAACTGCCGCTGGCACTGCGATGACTCTGGCCAGCGATCCGTCAGGACATCCTCATCACATACAGGATTCGTGACGTGGACGAGACGGCCATCGCGGTCGGCCGCCTGGAACACCGCCAGCAAGTTCCGCGCCTGGTGCAGCAGTTCTTCCGACAAGCTGTCCGTGTGGTTCGCAGCGTCCGCGATCAGCCGCGAGAGCAGAATCGAGGGTGGCCGCCGACCGGCCCGGTCTCCGTAGCAAAGGTTCCGCCACCGTTTCAGGAGTTGGAGCACGATCACGGCTTTCGACTTCCGAGAGACAGGCTGCTGTGTCGGCACGGGTTCGCTTTCCGCCGCCGCGAACGCCATCTGCTCGTACGCGGTAGCCCGCTCGATGTACGCGTCGGAGAAATGTGCGTCCAGCGGCGTGCTGGTCTCGAACCACTCGGCAAATCCGTACGGATTGGCGATGTAGAGGAAGCTCTGCTCCTCTGAAGCCTCCGCCCGGTGGTGGAATATCCAGCTCTCACGCTCCGGCGTATGTGTCCGACGGATAGCAGGCGTCACGTCGATGTGCATGTTGTCGGCGTACTCGACGGTTACGCACCGTGTCCGACGCCGTACCTTTCCGTGGTATCGGGAGCCCGTCTCGCCATTGATCGCCTTGAAGAGCAGATCCAGTACCTGCTGTGGCGTCACCCAGCTCGGCAGATCGAGCTGCGCCACCACGTCGAGGTCGAACTCATCGCTGGTCGCCCTCGTCGCGATCACGGCGCCGATCGCCATCGAGCCCTGCGGATAGAACACGACCACGCGGTCCTCTAGCGGACTGCCCTTGCGGTCGATCCAACTGTTGACTGCCTCGTAACGGTCAACGGCCTTCGCGTAGTCGGTCTGACTGAGCTGGATGCGTATGGAAATGTCGGCCAGGAGGGAGTCGAGTACGCCATCGAACGGCGATCCGGGCCGCGAAATGAATTTGCTCATCGGTATTTCCTCTGACGTATGCTCCTTGTGCACGTGGCTGGATCCTCCAAAGGTCGCTTTCGCGCTTGAAGGGGCATTAGTTTACGATATTCCATTAATAATATATTTCTGTAAACTCTCCGTCAAACTCGAAAACTGTCCAATTCTGGAGGAATAGCCGATGATCGGACGACGACTGAAGCTCGCTCGTACCGCTGCAGGGTTGTCACTCAGAGGGTTGGAGGGGGCAATCGGAAACCTCGTCACGGCACAGGCGATCGGCAAGTACGAGCGCGATGAGTCCATGCCGGGCTCCAGCGTTCTGATCACGCTGGCCGATGCACTGGGTGTCTCGGTTGACTATCTGGTCGGCGACGAGGAGATGGTGCTCGAGGCCGTCGACTTCAGGAAGAAGGCGTCCACGAGCAAACGCGACGAAGCGCAAGTCGAGGCACAGGTATTGCGCATGCTCGAAGGGTATCTCCAGGTCGAGGAGTTGCTCGGCCTACCCAGCGTCGACTGGGACAAGCCCCGCGATGCTCCCTACCCCGTTGTGAATGATCTCGGGGAGGCCGATCGAGGAGCTCGTGCTCTGCGCGACCATTGGGGTCTCGGCATCGAGCCGGTCCCCGATCTGGTGGAGGTGCTGGAGGGGCGTGGAGTGAAGGTGCTGTCCGTTGCTCTCGCGGACAGTATCGACGGCTTGACGGCGCGTGTGCGCCGAACGCGCGGAGATACGCTACCGGTCATCGTCATGAACAGCACCCACTGGGTCGAGCGGCAGCGATTCACGATCGCGCACGAACTCGGCCACATGGTCCTCTCGGTAGTCGGCAAGAGAGTGGATGGAGAGAAGGCCGCGCACCGTTTTGCGGGCGCGTTCCTCATGCCGGCCGAAGCGCTGTGGTCCGAGGTCGGCAAACGTCGGACGTCGGTTGGCTGGCGGGAGCTCTTCGAGCTCAAGCAGTTGTTCGGGGTGAGCGTGCAAGCCCTCACGTACCGGTGCAAGGACCTTGGCATCTTCAGCCGGGCGCTCTTCGGTCGATTATTTGACGAATACAAGCGACTCGGCTGGCGCGACCCGCCTTATGAAGAACCGCTCGCCATCAGGAAGGGAGAGAAACCGAGACGATTCAAGCGCCTGTGCCTGCGTGCCCTGGCCGAGGGCGCGATCTCCGAACCCAAGGCGGCCGAGTTGCTGGGTATCTCGGTCCGAGAGCTGGACCGTCGCATGAATGAACCGCCGGAGAGCGTAACGGCATGAAGTCGAATGCGCCGTAGACATGAGAGTACTGGTCTCCGATACCTCGGCGCTTGTCGATCTGGAGCGTGGTTCGCTACTCGACGCCACGTTCCGTATGCCGTTCCAGTTTACCGTCCCGGATTTGCTCTACGACCGGGAGTTGAAGAACCACGGCGGCGACAGGCTCTGCGCTCTGGGACTGCGCATCGCGGAATTGGACGGGGATGGAGTAATGCAGGCATTGGAGTATCGGCACCAGCATCCGGCACTCTCCCTGCCCGACTGTTTCGCATTCACTCTCGCCGCAAGCGGTGATTGGATACTCCTTACCGGCGACCGCGAATTGCGCAGACTCGCGGTTTCCGAGCACGTGAAGTGCCACGGTGTCTTGTGGCTGATGGACATGATGCTCGAGACTGCCAGCGCGTCGGCCCGGCAGTTACGTGACGGTCTCGAAGCGATCATCGTGCATCCGAGATGCAGGCTGCCGAAGGCAGACGTCCAGGCTCGCTTGACACGCTACGCCGCGCTTGTGGAAAACGAGTAACCAGCGCCCCGAGCGCCTCCATTGGCACCCGTGTCCGGCCAGGTGGCAGTGACAAGGCGACAGAGGTTCGAGAAATGGACAGTGATCCTGCAGCTTCGGCGCCAGGCGCTCCCACCACTTCCCTCGAAGTCCGCGAACGCCTCGTCGAGGCTCTGAACCTCGACCTGATCGGCCCCGGCGCCGGCCACGCGCTCGCCTCCGAGTGCCTGCCCGGACGGGTGCGTCCCTCGAACTGGTACCTCACGGGCTTTCTGATCCCCGCTGGTGCACCACCGGAGCAGAGCGCCGACGCCGACGAGGAGGACGATCTCGACGAGACCCCGGACGCGGCCGGGCTCGCGGAGGAGTCGACGGAGGAGCGCAAGTCCGCGAAGAAGGGCTTCTTCCCATCGTCCATGGGTCTGAGCTTCCTGGTCCCGGAGGACGCGGGCACGGTCGACGTCACCGTTCGATGGGCGGACTACGCACTGATACCGAGTGAGGATGCCGACGCCAAGTCGTCCTCCGTGTGGCAACGGGAACAGCACGAGCGCACGGTCCCGGTCTCGACGGCGCACGCGGATCACTACTCCATCGCAGACAGCGACGGCCTCTCGCTCCATGCGGAGGTACGGCCCATCGAAGCCGCCGGGATCGCGGGCATCCCGACAGGGACCCGCTCGGTCTCGGTCTTCCTCGTGAACCGGCGCCGGACGGACGGAGACAACCCCGACCTCGCCTACGCCTTCCAGGCCGGGATTGAAGTGCGGAGCGGTCGTGCCTTCGTCGCCCGACCGGACCCCCGCGGCGCACAGGCCGAAACCTGGGACGATCGGGTGGCCGACCTTCATTATGCGGACACTCCCGAGTACGCGACCGGTCACGGGGTGTCGGCGGACTGGGAGATCGTCGACGACGCCTGCCGGTGCCTGCGCACGGCCTGGATTCCACGCGCCTCGGTCGAGAAGACCGAGACGCGGGCCGTCCCCGCCGTCGAGCTCTCGATGGATGCCCTCGGCGCCCTGAATGATGGTGTGGCGGCCACCGCTGCACTCCGCCCTCTGGTCGGCGAGTACCGCGAGTGGATCGCAGATCAGCGCGAAACCACGAAACCCCTTCAGGGCGCCCGACGTGACACGGCGGAAGGATTGCTGCTCCGTGCCGGACACGCGGCGGACCGCATCGAACAGGGCATCACGCTTCTCGGGTCGGACGAGGACGCGCTCGACGCATTCCGGGTGGCGAACCGGGCGGTCTCGCGCGCGCTCCGCCAGCGGCTCGGCGCGCAGTTCGGCGACGGGGAGTCGCCGCAATGGCGCGCCTTCCAGCTCGCGTTCATCCTGCTGAACCTCCCGGGCCTTGCCGATCCGCTCGATCCGAACCGCGAGATCGTCGATCTCCTCTTCTTCCCGACCGGAGGCGGCAAGACGGAAGCCTACCTGGGCCTTGCGGCCTTCACGATGGTGCTCCGGCGCCTGCACAATCCCGGGCAGCACGGAGTGCAGGGCGCCGGGGTGAGCATCATCATGCGCTACACCCTGCGCCTGCTCACCCTGGACCAGCTTGCCCGCGCCTCCGGGCTGGTCTGCGCACTGGAGCTCGAACGCGAAGCGGACGCCGCGCGGTACGGTGCGTGGCCGTTCGAGATCGGGTTGTGGGTCGGCAAGGCGGCGACGCCCAACCTCATGGGACACAAGGGCGAGAAACGCAGCGACTCCGCTCGGGCGAAGACCCGTCAGTTCAAGGCGAATCCCAAGGGCAACCCCTCTCCGATCCCGCTCGAGAGCTGTCCGTGGTGCGGGACCCGATTCGAACCCGAGTCTTTCACCCTGCTGCCGGACGACGATCGCCCCCGGGAGCTCCGTATCGTCTGCGCCAACTTCGAGTGCGACTTCAGCGGCGACCGGCCCCTACCCATCCTGGCCGTGGACGAGCCCATCTACCGCCGCCTGCCGGCCTTCCTCATCGCGACCGCGGACAAGTTCGCCTCGCTCCCCTGGGTGGCCGAGACCGGCAAGCTCCTTGGAGGCGCCCGACGTTTCGACGAAACCGGATTCCTGGGTGCATCGGAGCCCTCCGGAGGACAACGGCTCGGCCGGCCGCTACTTCCGCCCGACCTCATCATCCAGGACGAGCTGCATCTCATTTCCGGGCCACTCGGCACCATGGTCGGCCTGTACGAAGCCGCAATCGAAGCCTTGTGCCTGCGGGAGACCGACGGACGCGAGATACGGCCCAAAATCGTCGCCTCCACCGCGACCGTTCGCCTCGCGCAGAATCAGGTTCAGGCTCTGTTCGCGCGACCGCTGACGGAGGTCTTTCCCCCACCGGGGCCGAACCGGCATAACTCCTTCTTCGCACGCTCGGTGCCAGTCGAGAGGACGGCGGGACGACTCTACCTCGGCATCACCTCCCCGGGCCGGAACCCCAAGGTGCTCATGCGCAAGGTGTGGCTCGCGCTCATGGGCGCGGCCGAGCGGGCCTACCGCGATGCCGGAGGGCACCGCAACGCGTCGAATCCCGCGGACCCGTACATGACCGTACTCGGCTACTTCAACAGCCTGCGCGAACTGGGCGGCGCGCGCCGCATCCTCGAAGAGGAGGTGCGGAACACCATCAAGCAGTACGGCACCCGGAAGCGGACGAATGAGCCACGCGGACTCTTCCAGGACCGCCGGACGTTCTCGGAGGTGGTGGAGCTGACCTCGCGCGTCTCGACCAGTCAGGTCGCCGACGCCCGCCGGCGCCTGGAGCGTCCGTTCCATGAGGCGCAGCGCGTGGACTGCGCGATCGCCACCAACATGATCTCGGTGGGTCTCGACATCCCCCGGCTCGGGCTCATGGTGGTGCTGAGCCAACCGAAAACTCACGCCGAGTACATCCAGGCGACGAGCCGGGTGGGGCGCGACGACCGGCGACCCGGGCTCGTCGTCACCTTGCTGAACGCGCACAAGCCGCGGGATCGTTCGCACTACGAGCGTTTCCGTCACTATCACGAGACCTTCTACCGCTCGGTGGAGGTGGCGAGCGTGACCCCGTTCTCCGCCCGCGCCCTCGATCGCGGATTCTCCGGCGCCCTCGTGGGGCTGGCCCGCCACGCGGATCCCGCGCTGACACCGCCGCGGGGCGTGGAGCAGATCGAAGTGGTGCGCGCCACCATGGAGCACCGGCTTCTCGATACGTTCCGCGAACGGATCAACCAGCAGTCGTTCACCGACGAGGCCGAACGGGAAGAGCGCCTGCGCAGTGTGCAGAACCGGGTCGTGGACCTGCTCGATGCGTGGCACAAGGTGGTGGACGACTACCGCCAGACCGGGGTCGCGGTGCAGTACCAGCGCTACGAGCTCGGGTCTCCCGCGCCGCTGCTCCGCGAGATGCTCGACAAGGACTTCGAATCCCCGCACCACCGGAAATTTCGCGTCAACCGGTCCCTGCGCGATGTCGAGCCGGTGGTTGATCTCTTTCTCCGGGATCTCACCGGGCGGCAGGTGGAGGATGGGGCATGAACCGCAAGGCGCACGGTTCCCGCGACCCGTCCGGTGAGCAGGCCGAGCAGCAGGTGGAGGACGAGGCATGACACGCAAGGGCCATGGTCAGATCCGCCAGAGCCAGGTGATCACCACCTACGGACCGGGGGCCCTGATCGATCTCCCCCGGCACTCGGCGATTGTCGGCGGGCTCGATACCTGGCCGAACCCGGGCCACCTCGACGAGATCATCGAGCCGCGACTGACCCGCAAGCTCGGGGCTATGACCGGCGTCCCCGCCCCGCGACTCTACGCGCCGCCGCCGGAACCCGGCGAGCCCTGGGCCAGGGCGAAGGGCATCGGGGCGTGGCGATTCCCGGAGTGGTTCGTGGTGCAGGAAACAGGTGGTGGCGGCCGTTCCGATCGCTCGCGACGTCTCGTGCACCGCAAGGCGCTCGATGAGAGGGGACGATTCGACCGCCTCCCCGTGGTGCCCACCCGCTTCGTCCGTGCCTGTCCGCGGGGACACGTGGATGACCTCGACTGGGTCGGGTTCGTCCACGGTCCTGAAAATCGATGCCGGCGTCAGCTCTGGCTCGACGAGACTGGAATCACCGGAGATCTGGCCGACCTGGTGGTGCGCTGCGAGTGCGGTCGATCTCGGCGTCTCTACGAAGCGGCGGAACTTGACCAGAATCCGCTCGGCATCTGTCGCGGCGCCCGACCCTGGCTCGGAATCAACACCAACGAAGACTGCAACCATCGCAGTCGGCTGCTCATCCGCACCGCCTCCAACGCGTACTTTCCGCAGATCGTGAGCGCGCTCTCGCTGCCCGATCGCGGCTCGGCGGTCGAGGGCGCCGTCCGCGAGATCTGGGATGACCTCCAGATCGTGGATGACCCGGCTGGGCTCGCATTCATCAAGAAGAAACCGAAGATCGCAGAGGTGCTCGCGACATTCGAGGACGGCGAGGTACTTGAAGCCATCGGCGCGATCAGGCTTGGTCAGGGCGGGGAGCGGCCGGTCAAGCAGGTCGAGCTGGAGGCGTTGCTCGGGGCGAAGGAGGGGTTCGGGGATGACGTACCCATCGACCCGGACTTCCACGCCCGGCGCCTGCCCGATGCCGCGTGGCGCCGGCCCGGCCCCATCAGCGCCGGTATCGCATCGGTGGTTCAGCTCCATCGTCTGCGCGAAGTCCTTGCCCTGGTCGGATTCACTCGCTTCGAAGCGGTGGTACCGGACATCCACGGTGAGTACGAGACCGATGTCGAACGCGCGGACATCGCCCTGGAGCCGCAGTGGTTCCCCGCCGTCGAGAACCGCGGCGAAGGCGTGTTCGTCCAGATCGGAGCGGATGCGGTTGCGGACTGGCTGCAACGCCCCGCGGTGCAGCAACGCCTTGATGATCTGCGGCAAGGCCATCAGGCCTGGGGGGAGAGTCGCAAGGTCCAACGCCCATTTCCGGGTGGCCCCTACGTGCTGCTGCATACCCTCTCGCACCTGCTGATTCGGTCGCTCTCCATGCGTTGCGGCTACCCCGCGAGTTCGATTCGGGAGCGGATCTACGTGGAAGAAGGGGCGGAAGGGACGCGTTACGGAATCCTCCTCTATACCGGCACGCCCGATGCCGAAGGCACGCTCGGGGGCTTGGTGCAGCAGGCCCGGCACTTCGAAGACCATCTCGCAGATGCGCTGCGGATGGGGGCGCTGTGCTCGAACGACCCGATCTGTGCGCAGCATGCACCGGGCACCAGCATGGAAGGGCGGTGGCTGCACGGGTCCGCCTGCCACGGCTGCGCGCTTATCGCCGAGACCTCGTGCGAGATGCGCAACGACTATCTCGATCGCGCTCTGGTCGTACCGGTGCTCGGGCTCGACGGTGCTGCGTTCTTCCCCGCGTCCCAATGACCGACGCTCTGGTGAACCTCCCGCCGCACCTGCGCCGACGGTTGGAGGGTGCGCTTGATACGGGACTCATTTCGGCTTCTTCGTCTGCGGCGACGGTCGGCTCCGTCCTGGGATTGCACGACGGCGCCGATGCGTTGCTCGCGGAGCTGAACGCGCTGGAGCGCATGGAAGTCTCCGGGAGGGCGGCAGCCGCATGGCTTCGCGCCGTCGAGCAGGCCCGCGCTCGCTCGTCGAGTCCGGACCTCGTGTGGTCCGGTCCCGAGGTGCCGGGCCTCCACGCCCGCGACACCCGGCGGGTATACGAAGAGCTTCTGGGGAACGCCAGGCGGTCTGTGTGGGTAAGCACTTACGTCTACTTCGACGGCCCACGGGCATTCGCCACTCTGGCGCGTCGGATGGATGCAATACCCGAACTCCGGGTCACGATGCTGCTGAACATCCAGCGAGGACGAGGCGACACCACCGCTGCCGATCAGCTCGTGCGCCGGTTCGCCGATCGGCTCTGGACCGCGGACTGGCCCGGCGAGACGCGGCCTCGCGTCTTCTACGACCCCCGGTCGCTCGAGATCGACGGTCCCGCTGGCGTGCTTCATGCCAAGGCGGTCGTGGCGGATGGCGAATCGGTTTTCACAACCTCCGCGAACCTCACCGACGCCGCCCTCGACCGCAACATCGAACTCGGCGTCCTGATCCGTGATCGGGCACTGGCCGCGAGTGTGACGAGCCACTTTCAGGGTTTGATTGACAGGAAAGTGCTGAGGCCATTGCCGACGGACTGAGGAAGGAGGAGGGCATCCCGACCGATACCGATGCCGCAAGGCCGTCTACGGCTGCGCGTTTTGGCGGATGTGTTCGTGCGGGCTCTCGAACTCGTGAGCGACTACGGGCCCGAAGATCGGGTCGATGACTTCATCACGCATGATGCATGGCTCCATCATCGGAGCGATGCGCCGGAGGCGCCGCGCGCGACCGCGGCCGATCGGCGCCGAGTCGACGAGCGGTTCAGAACGCCGCGACCCGTGACCACTGCTGGTCCAGCTTCTTTCGCGACACGCTGAATGCGGTGCCGAGCTCCTGGGCGAAGACCGACACTCGGTACTCCTCCAGCATCCAGCGGTGGCGGGCAAGCTCCGCGTCGCTGCGCCCTCGCGCGCGGGCGGCGCGCGCCTTCGATTCGAGACGGTGCTGCAGCGGGAGGATCTCCGTGAGCCGGCGGGCATCGTTCGCCCCGCCGCGGCGGAGCTTGTCCAGGCGCACCCGCAATGCCTCAAGATACCGCGGCAGAGACGTGAACGCGTCGTCCGGGGTGGCGGCGAGGAAGCCGTGGTGCACGAGTCCGTCGAGCTGGCGCCGGGCGTCGGCCAGCGATTCCGGCGGTGCGTGCAGGTCTGGACTGTCCATGAGCCCCCGTACCTTCCGCGCGGCCCGCAGAGCCACGAGCCCGTCCTGAAGCGCCCTTGCAAGCTCGTCGGCAAACTCGCTCCGCCCCGAGGCCAGCACCTCCTCGAACCGGTGGCGCTCGCGAATCGGGCCGGCGGGGGCGAAGAAGGCGGGGGCGACGAAGACGCGAGCGACGGTGCGGTCGACGAGGTCGCGGCGAGCTTCGGCGCCGGTGCCGGGTTCGGGCTGCCCCGCCCCCCGTGAGGGCGGGTCCACCCAGTCCGGGGGAGGTGCGATCATCGCGTAGAGCAGACTCAGCTCGTCGATGCCGGGAAGCGCCCGCAGGCACTCCCGGGCTTCGCGCCGCACCGCGAGCGAGAACAGCCGCACGAGCCCGCGGTGGTGGCTGCGCTCGGCCGCGCCGCGCGCCTGGAAGTGCTCGACAATCACCCCCGGACCGATGTCGTACAGGGCCGGATAGACGACGCCGTGATGGTCTCCGGACCGATCCTCGGCCTCGACCGGCACCGCCCCGAACGTCCACGACGCATGCCCGCGCTCGTTCGGTCCGGACCTCGGGCCCGGGCGCGGTTCGGCCGACTCGGAGCGTCCGACCAGCCGCCTCTCCATCACGTCGAGCTGACGGCCCCGGCTCAGCACCGCGCCTTCTCCGTCCGTGACTTCGAAGCGCATGAGCAGATGGGCCGGCAGCACCCGCCGCAGCCGCGCCGGCGACCAGGCGTCGCGCGGCACGGTGACCCCGCGTGTGCGATCGAGAAAGCGGGCCAGCGACTCGTTGAGCGAGCCGTCCCCGAATTGCGCCCCGGCGACGAATTCCCTCCCCAGATCGGCCAGCGGCATCACCGTGCGTCGCACGCTCTTCGGCAGGGCGCGCAGGAGCGCGAGTACCTTCTCCTCCAGCATTCCGGGTACGAGCCACTCGAACCGACCGGGATCGAGGTGTATCAGCAGATTGTGCGGGATGGTCACCGTCAGTCCGTCGTCGTCCTCGCCGGGCGCGAACCGGTAGGAGAGTGGCAACCCCTGGTCCCCGACCCCGAGCCCGTCGGGAAAATCCGCCTCGCGGAGAGAACGCACGCCGGACGCGAGGTCCTCGCGGCCAAGCTCCAGGACGCCGGCTCCATTCTTGCCGAGTCCCGCCTCGCCGAGTCCCGCGAACCACTCCTCGAAGGTGCGTCCGTCCACCACCTGCGACGGGATGCGGGCATCGTAGAACGCGAACACCGCCTCCTCGCTCACCATCGCCCCCGGGCTGCGGAGCTTGTGCTCCGCCACGCGCAACCGGGCGAGTGCGCGGGCATTGTGCTCCAGGAAGGGATGGGCGCATTCGTACCCGCCCTCCACCAGCCCGGAACGCACGAACACCTCGCGCGCGCCCTCCCGGCTCACCGGTGCGAACCGCACCCGGCGGCGCGCGATGAGGGTCAGACCGTAGAGCGCGACCTGCTCGAACACCATGGGCTCGGCGCGCCGCGCATCCCAGTGCGCGTCGAAGTGGGTGCGACGTACCAGATCGCCGGCCGCCCTCTCCACCCACTCCGCCCGGATCCGGCCGGCCGTGAATGCGTACGCGCGTTCCGTCTCCACGATCTCGGCCGCGACGATCCACGGCGCGACGGCCGGGTGGAGCACCGAGCCCGAGGCCAGTCGGAACGCGGTCCCCCGCAGCCCGGAGTACCCGCCTTCCGGGGTGCGGGCGCCGACGCAGCGCAGCAGTCCCGCAAGGAGCGCCCGATGGATCCGCCCCGGGGGCGCTCCGAACGCGCGGGGCCGGATTCCGAGCTCGCGGCAGAGGTCGAGGATCTGGCCGTGCACGTCCAGCCAGTCCCGCATCCGGGCCGGCGCGAGGGCATGCCGCCGGCAGAATCGGCGCATCGACTCGCCCGGATCTTTCGCGACCGAGCGGAAGCGGCGCCAGAGATTGACGATTCCGAGAAAGTCGGACCGCGGATCGGCGAATCGGCTTTGGGCCGCCTGCGCCGCCGACTTGCGCCCGGGGGTCCATTCGCGGGGATCGGGCACGCTCAGGAAGCTCGCGATGACCAGCACGTCGGCCACGCAACCGAGCGCATCCGCTTCGAGCAGCATCCGCCCGATTCTCGGGTCGAGCGGCAGTCGCGCCAGCCGCCGGCCGATCTTCGTCAGCCGGCCGTCGGCGTCGAGCGCCCCCAGCTCGCGCAGCAGCCGCAGGCCGTCGTTGACGTGGCGCCGGTCGGGAGAGTCGATGAACGGGAACCGCTCCACGTCGCGCAGGCCGAGCGAGAGCATGCGCAGCAGCACCGCCGCGAGGTCGGAGCGCCGGATCTCGGGCTCGGGATGCGCGGGCCGGGTCTCGAAGTCCGCCTCTTCGTACAGTCGGATGCACGTTCCGGGGCCGATCCGCCCGCACCGTCCGGCCCGCTGGTCGGCCGATGCCTGCGAAATCGGCTCCACCGGCAGCCGCTGCACGCCGGTGCGGTGCGCGTACCGGCTCACCCGGGCGGTGCCCGCATCGACGACGAAGCGGATGCCGGGGACGGTCAGCGAGGTCTCGGCGATGTTCGTCGCGAGCACCACCCGGCGACCGGCCGCGGGCGCGAACAGCGTCTGCTGGCGTGCCGCCGACATCCGGGCGTGGAGGGGAAAGAGCTCCGTATCCGGCCACGCGAGGCCTCGCAACCGGGCCTCGGTCTCCCGGATCTCGCGCTCGCCGGACAGGAATACGAGCACGTCGCCCGGCGCGTCGCCGATCTCCTGGAGCGCCCCCGCGACCTTCCCGGGGACATCGTCGTCCTCCGCGCCGGGCCGATAGCGGATCTCGATCGGATGAGTGCGGCCCTCCACCTCGATGACCGGTGCCTGGTCGAAGAACGCGCGCAGCTTCTCCACCTCCAGGGTGGCCGAGGCCACCACGACCCGCAGGTCCGAACGCCGGCGCACGAGCCCGCTCAGGTAGCCGAGGACGAAGTCGACGTTGAGCGTCCGCTCGTGCGCTTCGTCGATGATGAGGGTGTCGTAGGCGCGCAGGTTGCGGTCGCCCTGGATCTCGGCGAGCAGGATGCCGTCGGTCATCAGCTTGATGCGGGTCTCCGGTGCGGTGTGCCGGCGAAACCGCACCTGCCAGCCGACGAGTCGGCCGAGGTCCGTACCAAGCTCCGCCGCGATGCGGGCCGCCACGCTGCGCGCGGCAATCCTCCGGGGCTGCGTGTGACCGATCATCGCGCCCGCGCCGCGCCCCGCCGCGAGGCAGATCTTCGCGAGCTGGGTGCTCTTGCCCGAGCCGGTCGCCCCGACCACCAGCGTGACCGGATGCTCGGCGACCGCGCGGGCGATGCGCGGCGCGTGCGCGGCGATCGGAAGGTCGGCCGGAATCGCTGTCACATTCATGTCAAATTCATGACCGATGGTTGTCACGAGGGGTGGGTACAAGGCTTCGCGAGAGGGCTGAAGCGGCGCGGCGGCAGTGGCCGCCCGGGCGCTTCAGCCTTCCGAGTCGCAAGACTTTTCTTCCCGACCCCTTCAGCCCCTGGAGAACCATCCATGAAGCGTACGATCATCCTGGCGGCGGTGGCGACCGCCTTCGCGGCCCCGGTCCAGGCCCGCGACTACATCAGCATCGTCGGCTCCTCGACCGTCTACCCCTTCGTCACCGTGGTCGCGGAACAGTTCGGCAAGACCACCGACTTCAAGACCCCGAAGATCGAATCCACCGGCTCCGGCGGCGGCCTCAAGCTGTTCTGCGCCGGGGTGGGGGTGGAGCACCCCGACGTCGCCAACGCCTCGCGGCGCATCAAGGCGAGCGAGGTCGAGAAGTGTGCCAGCAACGGGGTGAACGAAGTCATCGAGGTCAAGATCGGCTACGACGGTATCGTGTTCGCGAACTCCCGGAAATCCGATCCGGTACGGATTACCCGCGAGCAGATCTTCCTCGCGCTCGCCAAGGATGTGCCGGACCCGAACGGCGGCGAGACCCTGGTCCCCAACCCGTACATGAAGTGGAGCGAGATCGACCCCTCCCTGCCCGACACGAAGATCGAGGTGCTCGGTCCTCCGCCGACCTCCGGTACCCGCGACGCCTTCGCCGAGCTCGGCCTTGAGGGCGGCTGCAAGGCGATCGACTGGATCCGGGCGATGAAGAAGTCGGACCGCAGGAAGTACAGGGCGACCTGCCACACCGTGCGCGAGGACGGCGGCTACGTCGAGGCGGGCGAGAACGACAACCTCATCGTGCAGAAGCTCGACGCCAACCCGGCCGCGTTCGGCGTGTTCGGCTACAGCTTCCTCGACCAGAACTCCGACCGGATCCAGGGGTCCGTGGTCGACGGGATGGAGCCGACGTTCGAGAACATCGCCGCGCAGGATTACCCGATCTCTCGCGCCCTCTACTTCTATGTGAAGAAGGCGCATGTCGGCGCGATTCCCGGCGTCGAGGAGTTCCTGGCCGAGTTCACCAGCGACAAGGCGTGGGGTGAAGAAGGCTACCTCGCCGACAAGGGGATGATCCCCATGCCGGATGACGAGCGGATGAAGTTCGCCGACGACGTGAAGAACCTCGCGAACCTGAGCCTCTGAGCCTCGCGGGCGGGAAGGACCATGTCCGGCCCCGCTCTCATCCTCGTACTTCTCGCGTTCAGCGCCGTCGCGTTCCATCTGGGCCGGCGGCGCGCCTTCGCCGTCTCGGCTTCGGCCGGCGGCGTGAAGAACCTGCATTCGCTGCCGAGCTACTACGGAGGCCTCACCGCGCTGTGGTGCGCGCTTCCGGCGGTGGTCGTGCTCGGACTGTGGGTGTCGTTCGAGTCGTCGATCGTCGAAAACCTCGTGGTGGCCGGCCTGCCGGAAGAGACCCGGGCGCTGCCGCCCGAGCGCCTGAACCTTGTGGTCAACGACATCCGGAACCTGGCGGAAGGCAACATCGTCTCCGGCGAGGTAGTCCCCGAGATGCGCGCCGCCGCCGACCACTACCTGGAGCTGAGGCGCACCGCGGCCGCCGCGTCCGCGGTCGTGGTGCTCTGCGTCGCGATCGTCGGCGCGAGCCTCGCGTGGCGGCGGGTGTCGCCGTCGCTCCGTGCGCGGAACCAGGTGGAGCAGATCGTCCGGGTTCTGCTCATCGCAAGCTCGACGGTCGCGATCTTCAGCACCCTCGGCATCGTGCTCTCAGTGTTGTTCGAGGCGATTCGCTTCTTCGGCCACGTCCCCATCGCGGACTTCCTGTTCGGTCTCGACTGGAGCCCGCAGATGGCGATCCGGGAGGATCAGGTGGGGTCGTCCGGCGCGTTCGGTGCCATTCCCCTGTTTGCCGGCACCCTGCTCATCTCGTTCATCGCGATGACCGTCGCGGCGCCCATCGGGCTGTTCGCGGCCATCTACCTCGCCGAGTACGCGACATCGGCGTTCCGTTCGGTCGCGAAGCCGGTCCTGGAGATCCTTGCCGGTATCCCGACTGTCGTGTACGGCTTCTTCGCGGCCCTGATCGTGGCCCCGGCCATCCGGGACACGGGCGCGATCATCGGGCTGGACGTGGCGAGCGAGAGCGCGCTCGCGGCCGGTCTGGTCATGGGGGTGATGATCATCCCCTTCGTCTCGTCGCTGTCCGACGACGTCATCAACGCGGTGCCGCAGGCGCTGCGCGACGGCTCGTACGCGCTCGGGGCGACACGGTCGGAGACGATCCGGCAGGTGGTGTTGCCGGCCGCCCTGCCCGGCATCGTGGGCGGGTTGCTGCTGGCGATCTCGCGCGCCATCGGCGAGACGATGATCGTGGTCATGGCGGCCGGTCTCGCCGCCAACCTGACCGCCAACCCGCTCCAGGCGGTGACCACGGTGACGGTGCAGATCGTCACCCTGCTGGTGGGCGACCAGGAATTCGACAGCCCCAAGACGCTCGTCGCGTTCGCGCTCGGGCTCGTCCTGTTCGTGGTCACGCTCTGCCTCAACGTCATCGCGTTGCGGGTGGTACGCAAGTACCGCGAACAGTACGACTGAGGGCCGGTTTCAGCGACCACGAACGACACCGATGCGCACGAGCGTACACACCAGCGAAGCGATGGCGCGGCGCCTCGCGAAGCGGCGCGCGGCGGAGCGCCGATTCCGGGCGTACGGGATCGTCGCGATCACCCTCGCGATCCTCGCCCTCGCGACCCTGTTCACGAGCATCGTCGGCAACGGCTACACCGCGTTCCAGCAGACGTACATCGCGCTGGAGGTCACCTACGATCCGGAGGTGCTCGGCCTCGGCGAAGCCCGGGACCCGAAGGCGCTGTCGGGTGCGAACTATCCCGGGCTGGTCAAGAAGACGATGCGGGACATGTTCCCGGACGTGAAGGGCCGCAAGGACAAGCGCGCCCTGTACGGCATCGTGAGCTCGGGCGCGGCGTTCATGATCCGCGAACGTCTGCTCGCCGACCCGGGGCTCGTCGGCCGCACGGAGCGCATCCGGGTGCCCGCGGACGACGACATCGACATGCTCGTCAAGGGCCACATCGATCGCCAGGTGCCGGAGGCCGAGCGGCGGGTCAAGGACAACCAGATCGGGTGGGTCGAGACGCTCGAAGAGGCGGGACGGATCGAGAGGCGGTTCAACACCGCGTTCTTCACCGCCGGCGACTCGCGCGAGCCGGAACTCGCGGGGATCCGGGGCGCCGCGGTCGGCTCGCTCTATGCCCTGCTGGTCACCCTGGCGCTGTCGTTCCCCATCGGGGTCGCGGCCGCCGTCTATCTGGAGGAGTTCGCGCCCACCAACCGCCTGACGGACCTCATCGAGGTGAACATCAACAACCTCGCCGCGGTGCCGTCCATCATCTTCGGGCTGCTCGGTCTCTCGATATTCATCAACTTCTTCGGGCTGCCGCGCTCCGCGCCGCTGGTCGGGGGGCTGGTCCTGACCCTGATGACCCTGCCCACCATCATCATCGCGAGTCGCGCCGCGCTGAAATCCGTCCCACCCTCCATCCGCGAGGCGGCGCTCGGGATGGGCGCATCGAAGATGCAGACGATCACCCACCACGTTCTGCCGCTCGCGATGCCTGGGATGCTGACCGGGACCATCATCGGCATGGCCCAGGCGCTCGGGGAATCGGCGCCGCTGCTGATGATCGGCATGGTGGCGTTCATCGTCGACATCCCCGGCGGCCCGCTCGATCCTTCGACGGTGCTGCCGGTCCAGATTTTCCTGTGGGCGGACAGCCCGGAACGGGCGTTCGTGGAACGCACGTCCGCCGCCATCATGGTGCTGCTCGCGTTCCTGATCACGATGAACGCGCTCGCGGTCGTCCTGCGCCGGCGGTTCGAGCGCCGGTGGTAGTCGGCGTGAGCAAAAGAGCGCCCGCCGGTCGTTGGTCGGGTCAAGGCTGCACCGGGGACCCCGCAATCAGTTGCTTCAGGAGACGCAGATGAATGTGACCGCCGAACGGATGTCCATCTCCACACCGCATCCGCCAACGCCGGCCGGATTGTTCCCGATCACCAGGTCCGGGCCTGAGTCGGGGTCCGAGCCTTGGGCCGATTCGGGGCCCGGGCCTTTGCTCGAGTCAGAACCCGAGTCGGCACCCGGGCTTTCGCTTGAGCCGGTGCCGGACGACATCGAGACGGTCGGCGAGGCCACGGTCGAGCGCCCGCGCATGACCTCGCGCAACGTCGGCGTGATGTACGGGGACAAGATGGGGATCGAACGTGTCAGCCTCGACATCGGCAGCAACGAGGTCCTGGCGATGATCGGGCCCTCGGGGTGCGGCAAGTCGACGTTCCTGCGCTGTCTCAACCGCATGAACGACACCATCGACATCTGCCGGGTGTCGGGCAGCATCAAGCTCGACGGCGAGGACATTCACGACCCCCGCCTCGATGTCGTCCAGCTCCGCGCCCGGGTCGGCATGGTGTTCCAGAAGCCCAATCCGTTCCCGAAGTCCATCTACGACAACGTCGCCTACGGGCCGCGGATCCACGGTCTGGTGGACGGCAGGCGCGAGACCGACGCGATCGTGGAGCGCAGCCTGCAAAAGGCCGGGCTGTGGGATGAAGTCAGGGATCGGCTCGAACAGCCCGGCACCGGGCTGTCCGGCGGCCAGCAGCAACGCCTGTGCATCGCCCGGGCCATCGCGGTCAGCCCCGAGGTGATCCTGATGGACGAACCCTGTTCCGCCCTCGACCCCATCGCGACCGCGCGCATCGAGGGGCTCATCGACGAGCTCAGGGAGAACTACACCATCGTGATCGTGACCCACTCGATGCAGCAGGCGGCCCGCGTCTCGCAGCGCACGGCGTACTTCCACCTCGGCCGGCTCATCGAGGTCGGGGAGACGAACCACGTCTTCACCAACCCCCGCCACAAACTCACCGAGGATTACATCACCGGCCGGTTCGGCTGAGCCCCGCCCCGGCGTCGGACACCGGCCACGGACCACGAGGACACAGGGGCGAACACCATGAGCTCCGAAGAGCACATCTTCCGGCGCTTCGACCAGGAGCTCGCGGACCTCAACGGTATCGTGCTCCGCATGGGCGGCCTGGTCGAGGACCAGATCGCGAAGGCGATGCACGCTCTGCGCGAGGCGGATTCGGAGATCGCCCGCAACGTGGTCACCCGCGACCATGTCGTGAACTTCCTCGATGTGCAGGCCGACGAGCAGATCGTCAACCTTCTTGCGCTCCGCCAGCCGGTGGGCCGGGATCTCCGCATGATCCTCTCGCTCGGCAAGACGGTGACGGACCTGGAGCGCATCGGCGACGAGGCCGAGCGCATCGCCCGCATGACCCTCGATATCCATGGCTCGGACAACCCGCCACCGGACCCGCTCCTTCTCAGCGACGCGTTCCGCATGTCCAGGCTCGCCACGCGCATGCTGCACGACGTGCTCGACGCTCTGGCCCGGCTGGACGTGGACAAGGCGATTCAGGTCGCCCGCGGCGACATCGAACTCGACAGCGAGTTCCAGGCGGCGCTCCGCCGCCTGTCCACGTACATCATGCAGGATGCCCGCAACGTCGGGCACATCATCAACGTGACGTTCATCGTCAAATCGCTGGAGCGGATCGGCGACCACTCCAAGAACATCGCCGAGTACGTGGTCTTCCTGGTGAAGGGCAAGGATGTGCGGCACATCAGCCCGGAGTCGATCGACCCCGAAGAGCTGAACCGGTAGACCCGGAAATTTCGGCCGATTCGCGAATCGGTGAAATTTCCGGGTTAGGGATCCGGCGACGCAAGCTCCCCGAGCGTCCGGCCGGCGCGTCGCGGGGTATTGCCGCTTCGCCCGGGTCGGGCCGTGCCCGCATCCGTGCAGCACGTTCGCGCCTCACCTTCACGATCACGAGCCGCCGAGGCCGGAATTCCGGCGCAAGGCGGACTCGAACAGGAAACAGTCGATTCCGCTCAACGCGCCGGCGCGGCCGCGATCCGCTCCCGCGGATTCTGACGATAGAACGCGCGCAGTTCCGAGTAGACCTTCGGATAGCACTCGTCGAGCACCTCCGGCGCCTCGAAGAAGTACTCGCTCACGACCGCGAAGAACTCATCCGGCCCCTCGGTGGCGTAGTCGTCGATGTCCGTCTCCTCTCCGGCGTCGACCCGAGCGCAGAGATCCTCGAACGCCTCGCTGAAGACACGGTACCAGCGTGCGCCGTCCATCCCGGCGTGCAGGGGCGGAAAGCCGTTCGCGTCGCCGTTGAGCATGTCGAGCTTGTGCGCCATCTCGTGGATGACGACGTTGTAGCCCTCCAGGTGGCCTGATGCCGCGACGTCTTCCCAGGACAGGACCACCGGCCCATGGGACCAGGACTCTCCGCTGCGCGGCTCCTCCCACTCGTGTTCGACTCCGGTCTCGTCGATGGACGTGCCGCGCGAGACGAACCCGCCGGGATAGACGATCACCGAGCGCCAGCCGCTGTACGCCTCCATGCCGAGCTCCAGGATCGGGACACACGCCTGGGCGGCCACCACCACCCGCGCCTCCTCGTCCAGCTCGAAACCGTCCGCCCCCTCGAGCGACTTCGTCCGCAGGAACGCTTCGGCCAGCGAACGCACCCGCGCGGCGTCAGGCTCGGCCAGGGTGGCCAGGAGGGGCAACGAGCGCCGCACCGAATGCCAGGCGGTGTCGGTGAAGGGGGCGGTCTGTTCGGTCCTGAGGAATCGGAACATGGTCGGGCAAGTCGCTCCCGTCGGCTCCCGTGCGCGGTACTCGCCGGCTCCCGGCGGAGGATCCGGCCGGAACCGGTTTCGATCGCATCACGATCGCGTCATGCATGGGCGATGCGGCCGGTCCTTCGCAAGAATACCGCTGGAGCGTCTTCCTGGTGACACGGGGAGGGGAACCGATCGGAGGGTTCGACCCGTCGCCGATCGTGGTGTGTGCTGGTGACGCGGGGAGGGGAAACGCGCCGACGATCACTCTACACTGAGCCTGCGGCCTCGAAGCGATTGAGCCGGTGACCTCGAAGTGATCGGGCCGGCGGCCTCGAAGCGATCGAGCTGGCGGCCTCAGAGCGATCGGGGCGGCGGTTTCGGATCGATCGGGTCGGCGGCCTCGCAGTGATTGGGCCGATGGCCCGGGCGATCGAGGCCCCCTGACGCCCGTCGCGCCGTGGGCGGCGCCACCGTTCCTCCCGCGCCCCGGAGAGCATTGATGAAGATTCGACGCATCAGCACCTGGATCGAGCATTTCGAGCTCTCTCGCCCCTACACCATCGCGTTCCGGACCGTCGATTCGGTGCGCAACGGCATCGTCCGCATCGAGACCGCCGACGGGTCGAGCGGGCTCGGCTGTGCGTCGCCGGAGGAGTTCGTGACCGGAGAGACCTGGGATGCATGCGGTGCCGCGCTGGCCGAACCGACGTTGCAGTGGCTCGTCGGCCGCAGCGTCCACGAGCTGACCGCCCTGTGCCGGGAACTGCGCGAGCGCCTCCCCGGCGCCCCCGCCGCCCGGGCCGCGGTGGACATCGCGCTGCATGATCTCTGGGCGAAGCAACTCGGGGTGCCGCTCGCCGACGCGCTCGGACGCGCTCACACGGCGCTTCCGACATCGATCACCATCGGGATCAAGGATGCCGACGCCACCGTGCAGGAGGCGGGGGAGTATCTCGGCCGCGGGTTCAGCGTGCTCAAGGTCAAGCTCGGCCATTCGCTCGACGACGACATCCACCGGCTCCGGCGGCTGCGCGATTTCACCGGAGAGGAGACGGTGATCCGGGTCGATCCGAACCAGGGCTATTCTGCGGACGAGGTCTCGCGGTTCGTGGAGGCAACGGCGGCGCTCGGCATCGAATTCCTCGAACAGCCGATGAAGGCGGACAACGTCGACGCGATGCGCGCCCTGCCCGATGCGGTCAAGGACCGGCTCGCGGCGGACGAGACGCTCCTCGGCCCGTCGGACGCGCTCGCGCTCGTGCAACCGCCCCGGGCCTGCGGGATCTTCAACATCAAGCTGATGAAGTGCGGCGGGATTCACGCCGCGAAGCACATCGCCTCCATCGCGGAGACCGCCGGGGTCGATCTCATGTGGGGCTGCATGGACGAAAGCGTGGTGAGCATTTCCGCCGCGCTGCACGCCGCCTTCTCCTCGCCGGCGACGCGCTACATCGACCTCGACGGCAGCCTCGACCTCGCCCGCGACGTGGCCGACGGCGGCTTCCGGCTGGAGGACGGCGTGATGCGCACCCTCGACGCGCCGGGCCTGGGGGTGACGCTGCGGGGGTGACGCGGCTCCGGGGTTCGGGCTCGGGGTTGTACTCGGTCCCAGGAACATCGGTCGAATCATCGGCTGCTCGCAGTGCTTCAGGACGAGTCGGATATGATCTTGCGAATCTGCTCTGCGGTTCGTCGTGAGGCGCGGCGTATTTGTGGGCCGGACGGGCAGATTCCCGACTGATTTCCGGAGAAGAGTTCACGGGTGGTAACCGACATGAACGGCCAATTCTTCGACAACCCGATCCTCAACTCCCCGTACAAGTGCCCGGATCGCCACTGGGAGCTCGATGATGACGGTCAACCGACCCAGCGGATCATCGGGCGCCGGCGCCGCTCGGAATCCATCTCGCCCTTCCCCACGTCCAGGAAGCGTGGAGGCAAGGCCGAGCAGCAGCGACTGGCCCTGGGTGAGGGCAAGGGGCTCTCGACCCGAGAGCAGCAGTACGAACGACACGCCGAGATCATCAACAGCGTACGCAAGGAGGTCGACGACTGGCGCCGCCAGCCGGACCCGAACCGGTGGCGGGTGACTCCCGAGACGCAGCGCCTGCTCCAGCACTGGCGGCACCACCGATTCGGGGACATCCGGCCGTTCTTCTGTCAGGTTGAAGCGGTCGAGACTGTCATCTGGCTCACCGAAGTTGCCCCCCGACGGGGGAACACCGGCCAGGGATTCCTCGAGTACCTGGACGACGCGAGCCAGGACGCGAATCCGGGTCTGCGACGCCTTGCGCTCAAGCTGGCCACCGGTGCCGGCAAGACCATGGTGATGGCGATGCTGATTGCGTGGCAGACCATCAACTCGGTGCGTCGCCCGCAGAGCCGTCGATTCACCCGCGGATTCCTGATCGTTACCCCCGGCCTGACCATCAGGGACAGGCTGCGAGTGCTGAAGCCGAACGACCCGGACAGCTACTACCGCGATCGGGAGCTGGTTCCGGCCGACCTGCTGCCCGCCCTGGACCGGGCGAAAATTGTGGTCACCAACTACCACGCCCTCCAGCGCCGGGAACGCATCGAGATCGCGAGAGGAGGCAGGGCGCTGCTTCAGGGGCGTGGCCTGCCGCTCGATACTCGCGAGTCCGAGGGTCAGATGCTGCAGCGAGTCATGCCCGAGCTCATGGGCATGAAGAACATCCTGGTGCTCAACGACGAAGCCCACCACTGCTACCGCGAAAAGCCGGAACAAGGGGGGGCGGGCGACCTCAAGGGTGACGAGAAGAAGGAAGCCGAGAAGCACCGGGAGGCCGCGCGGCTCTGGATCTCGGGCATCGAGGCCGTGAGCCGAAAGCTCGGCACATCACGAGTGATCGACCTCTCCGCCACGCCCTTCTTTCTCAGCGGGTCCGGCTACGATGAGGGCTCCCTGTTTCCGTGGACGATGTGCGACTTCTCCCTCATGGATGCCATCGAATGCGGCATCGTCAAGCTCCCACGGGTCCCGGTCGCGGACAACGTGCCCGGCAACGAGATGCCCATGTACCGGGAGCTCTGGAAGTACATCCGCACCCGGATGCCGAAGCAGAGCCGCGGCAGGGCCGGCCCCCTCAATCCGGCGAACCTGCCGCCCGAGCTTCGTACCGCGCTCGATGCGCTCTACGGACACTACGAGGAGACCTTCAGGCTCTGGCGTGAGGCGGGAGTCTCCGTGCCGCCGTGCTTCATCGTGGTCTGCAACAACACCGCTGCGTCCAAGCTGGTGTACGACTACATCTCCGGTTTCTACCGGCGGAGGGAAGATGGTTCCCGGAGACTCGAGAACGGTCGCCTGGAGCTGTTCCGGAACTTCGACGATGACGGGAACCCCCTCGGCCGTCCCCGCACGCTGCTGATCGACAGCGAACAACTCGAGTCCGGAGACGCGCTCGACTCGAACTTTCGCAAGATGGCTGCGACCGAGATTGAACGGTTTCGACGAGAGATCGTCGAGCGGACCGGGGATCGCCGCCAGGCCGAGAACATCAGCGACGAGGCACTGCTCCGCGAGGTCATGAACACCGTCGGGAAGCCGGGACGACTCGGCGACTCGATTCGCTGCGTCGTCTCCGTCTCCATGCTGAGCGAAGGCTGGGACGCCAACACCGTGACGCACGTGCTCGGGGTGCGGGCCTTCGGTACCCAGTTGCTGTGCGAGCAGGTCGTCGGACGCGCCCTGCGCCGTCAGTCCTACGATCTCGATGGGCAGGATCGGTTCGATGTCGAGTACGCGGATGTGCTTGGCATCCCCTTCGACTTCACGGCCACGCCGGTTGTCCCGTCGCTCAAGTCTCCGCGCGAGACGATTCACGTACATGCCGTTCGCCCCGAACGGGACCATCTGGAGATCCGCTTTCCCAGAGTCGCCGGTTATGGTGTAGAGCTGCCGAAAGACAACCTTGTCGCCGAGTTCAACGAGGACTCGGGGCTGGTGCTCACCCCGGAACTGGTCGGCGCCACCGAGACCAGGAATTCGGGGATCATCGGCGAGTCCGTGGACCTGACGCTCGCGCATACCGGCGCAGTGCGGCGGTCTCGGGTCGTGTACGAACTGACCGCGTATCTCCTGATGACCAGATACCCGGACGCGGACGGGGAGCCCCAACTGCACCTGTTCGGACAGTTGAAGCGCATTGTCCGCGAGTGGGTGAACAACCACCTCGTCTGCAAGGGTGGAACCAATGCCTCGCAGTTGGCGTACAAGATGATTGCCGACATCGCCTGCGCGAAGATTGCCGACGGGGTTACCCGGGCCCAGCTCGCGAAGGACATGCCGCCCAAGGTCATCCTCGACCCCTACAACCCGACAGGCTCGACCGCGCACGTCAACTTCCACACGTCGAAGACGAGCCGCTACGAGACCGACCCCCGTCGCTCCCACGTCAACTGGGCCATCCTCGACAGCGAGTGGGAAGCGGAGCTCTGCCGGGTGGTCGAGGGACACCCCCGGGTGAAGGCCTACGTCAAGAACCACAACCTCGGGTTCGAGGTTCCATACCGCATCGGTTCGCAGACCCGGAAGTACATTCCCGACTTCATCGTGCTCGTACGCGATCGACACCATGATCGAGACTTTCTGCACCTTGTCATCGAGATCAAGGGCTATCGGGGGGAGGACGCGAAGCTCAAGAAGGAGGTCATGGAGACCTGCTGGATACCCGGGGTGAAAAAGCTCGGCACCCATGGACGCTGGGCGTTCGCCGAGATCACCGACTTCTACGCGATCGGTTCGGACTTCGAGGACAAGGTGAAGCAGGAGGTTCGCAGGCTCATCGAAGGGATGTTGCCCGAGGCAGAGGTCGAAGCGGCAAAGAGTCTGGCGCGCGCGGGCGGCAGCATGCCGGACCTCGAGTACATCCCTCGCAGGAAGAGCGTAGTCTGGGAATGATCCTCGTCGACACATCGGTATGGGTCGATCACTTTCGAGACCCCGAACCGCAACTCCTCCACCATCTGGAGATGAAAGGCATTTTCATGCATTCCATGGTGCTCGGGGAGCTCGCGTGCGGCAACCTGTCAAACCGGGAAACGGTCTTGCGCGATCTTCACGAGCTGCCCCGGATTCCCGAATCGGCGCACGAACCCGTCCTCTCCCTCATCGAATCCGAAAGGCTCATGGGACGGGGCGTCGGCTTCATCGACTTTCATCTCCTGTGCTCGGCTTTGCACCAGGTCGATGTATCGTTGTGGACCCGGGATGCAAGGCTGCATGGAGTTGCCGAAGATCTCGGCGTAACGTTGTTCGAAGGCGACTAAAGGAAGTACGAATGGCCCGAAGACCAAACCGGCGGCATCTGAAATCCGTGGAGACGCTGACCCACGAAGGGACGAGGCGCCGGAACATCCCGACCGCCGAGTACCAGCCCGTCATGCGGGATACGGAGCTGGATCCCATCCAGGTTGCCTACGAACGGCGCAATCGGGATCTCGACCCGCAGCTTGTGTGGCGCGGCAAGGACACCCAGGACTGGTCGGATCTGATCGTGCAGGCGCCACCGCTCTACATCCAGGAGAAGGTGCACCCCAAGGCCCTGATTGACGATCTGATTCGACACGGCGGGGCGGACAGCGAATCGTCCCGCGAGCAGATCGACCTCTTCGCCGACTTCAACGGCCTCCCGGAAGGCGCGGTTGGTACGGAGTTCTACCAGCACGATGCCAACTGGAGCAATCGCATGATCCTGGGCGACAGCCTTCAGGTGATGGCCTCATTGGCCGAACGCGAAGGGCTTCGCGGTCAGGTGCAGTGTATCTACATCGACCCACCCTACGGCATCAAGTTCAACTCCAACTTCCAGTGGTCCACGACCAGCCGTGACGTGAGAGACGGCAAGGCCGAGCACATCACCCGGGAGCCGGAGCAGGTCAAGGCGTTCCGGGATACGTGGCGCGACGGTATCCACTCGTACCTTACCTATCTGCGGGATCGGTTGACGGTGGCGCGGGATCTGCTGACGGACAGCGGCTCCGTGTTCGTGCAGATTGGTGATGAGAATGTGCACTTGATCCGTTCCGTTCTGGATGAAGTATTCGGTGCACAGCAGTTTGTATCGGAAATTGCGTTCTTGAAGACAAGTGGCGCAGGTAGTCCCGCAGTCGGAACCAAAACGGTCGCTGGTGTGTACGACATCATTCTCTGGTATGCACGAGATTATAAAACCGTCAAGTATCGGCAGCCGTATAGACAAAAAAAGTTGAGAGACGATGGGACAGATCAATATCGATACGCCGAAGACTCGCAGGGACTTCGGCGGGCTATAGGTCAAAGTTCAGTCGAGGACGACGAACGCCCTTTCCGGTACGATCAATTCACATCCCAAACGGGTGCACCAACTACCCAACAACCAGTATTTCATGAAGGCAAGGAATACAAGATAAATAAAGGGGGATGGAAAACGAACGTCGTAGGTTCAGGTCGACTCCAGAAGGCCAATCGCTTAGCTGGAATTGGAAAAACCTTAACCTATGTGCGTTACCTAGATGACTTCGCCGCTTTTCCGGTAAATAACTTCTGGTCCGATACTCGACAAAGCGGCTTCGGAGAACCAAAGACTTATGTGGTACAGACATCGACGCGGGTGATTGAACGCTGCATCCTCATGGCAACCGACTCCGGTGACTTGGTCCTCGATCCCACCTGCGGCTCCGGCACTACCGCCTATGTCGCCGAGCAGTGGGGCCGCCGCTGGATCACGATCGACACCTCCCGCGTGGCCCTGGCCCTCGCCCGTGCCCGTATCATGGGCGCCCGCTATCCCTTCTACCTGCTTGCGGACAGCAAGGACGGGCAGCGGAAGGAAGCGGAGATCACCCGCACCGCGCCCAGCAGCGCCCCCACCTACGGGCGAATCCGCCAGGGCTTCGTCTACGAGCGGGTGCCCCACATCACCCTCAAGTCCATCGCCAACAACGCCGAGATCGACGTCATCTGGGAGAAGCACCAGGAGACGCTGGAGCCTCTGCGCGCCGAGTTGAATGCCGCACTCGATCGGAGCTGGGAAGAATGGGAGATCCCACGGGAACCGGGTGACCCGTGGTCTGAAGCAGCGATCAAGGCATGGGACAGGCTCCGGGGCGGAAGCACTGAGGACGAGCGGGCAGCGGCCCTTCTCGTTCTGAATCGCGAACTGGGTCGGAGCTATACGCTGGACGATGTCCCTGATCACACCCGTGACCAGTGGACGCGCGCAGTCACCGACCTGCACCGCCGTTGGTGGGAAGCCCGTATCGCCCGCCAGAGGGAGATCGACGCATCCATCGCGGCCCGGGCCGAGTTCGAGTATCTCTACGATCGCCCTTATGAAGACCGGAAGATCGTCCGTACCGCCGGACCCTTCACAGTCGAAAGCCTTTCCCCGCACCGTATGCTGGGGGTGGACGAGAATGACGGCCTGATCGACAAGGCGGCGGACGCCAGAGGCTTCTACGGAAGAGAAGCCGATTTCGTGCCGATGATTCTCGAGAACCTCAAGAGCACCGGTGTCCAGCAGGCCCACAAGGAAGACAGGCTGACGTTCGCCACTCTCGTTCCCTGGCCGGGCCAGTACGTATGCGCAGAGGGGCGTTACGTCGAAGGCGGTGGCGGGGACGATGATGAGCGCGCCGGCCCCGAGAGACGGGCGGCGATCTTCGTGGGCCCGGAGTTCGGCACGGTATCCCGCCCCGACCTTGTTGCTGCCGTTCGCGAGGCCGCCGAGGCCGACTTCGACGTACTCGTCGCTTGCGCCTTCAGCTACGACGCGCGATCGTCGGACTTCGCCGGGCTCGGCCGCATTCCCATCCTCAAGGCCCGCATGAACGCCGATCTCCACATGGCGGAGGACCTCAAGAACACCGGCAAGGGCAATCTCT
This sequence comes from Thiotrichales bacterium, assembly GCA_026709935.1. Taxonomy (GTDB): domain Bacteria; phylum Pseudomonadota; class Gammaproteobacteria; order HK1; family HK1; genus HK1. The sequence continues at coordinate 121,758 of JAPOSC010000004.1, read as the reverse complement.
TCGTCGTCTTCGGCGAGCCTGATATCGACGTCCTCGAAGCGGATGGCAGCCATATTCAGGTCAGGATCAACGGCGTGGACGTATTCCACCCCAACACCGGCGAGGTTCGCTCCGACGGTCCGGAAGGCATCGCCTGCTGGTTCATCGACACCGACTACAACGAGGAGAGCTTCTTCGTCCGCCACGCCTACTTCCTCGGCGCCAGCGACCCCTACCAGTCCCTCAAGACCACCCTCAAGGCCGAGATCGACCCCGACGCCTGGGCGACGCTCCACCGCGATATCTCCCGCATCTTTCCCAAGCCTCAATCCGGCCGCATCGCCGTCAAGGTCATCAACCACCTCGGCGATGAAGTGATGAAAGTGATCCGGGTGTGACAGGAATCGTCCGATGACCATCCCTTTCGTGAAATCCCTCCTCCTCAAGCGTTTCTGAAGCATTCGACCACCGCCCGCCCGGAAGCGGGGTACCCTCCGGCGCACCGGACTCCCGAACCGTCCGGCAGGAGCAACGTTGCGATGCCCGCCTTGTCCAGCCAGGAAATCGTCATGGTCGTCGACGGCGAGAACCGTCCGGTGGCGGAGGTGCCGCGCCACCGCGTGCGCAGCGAGAACCTGCCGCATCGTGCGACCTACATCTTCGTCTTCGACCGCGCGGGACGGGTGCTCGTGCAGCGCCGTACCGCGATCAAGGACATGTATCCGAGCTACTACGACCTCGCGGCGGGCGGGGTCGTCGCGGCCGGCGAGTCGTACGAGGAGAGCGCGAAGCGCGAGGCGCAGGAGGAACTCGGGATCCGCGACACGGTGCTGGAGCAGAAACTCGACTTCTACTACGAGGACGAGCGCAACCGCTGCTTCGGGCGGGTGTTCACCTGCGTCCACGAAGGGCCGTTCATGCTCCAGGCCGAGGAGGTGGAGAGTGTGGCATTCCACACCGTCGAGGCGATCACCGCCGGCGAGGTCGAGCCCGTGACCCCGGACTCCCGGCTCGCCTTCGACCGCCTGCTTGCGCTCGGAGGAACGGCGGGCGCTCCAGAGTGAAAGGTTCGTCTGCCCGGAGGGGATCCCGCACCACGAATTGATTCGGTGGTTGCGACCGGCTCGGCGTACCCCGCGATACGCGAGGATCGTCTACTCGGAACCGCCTTCCCCGGTGGTCTTGGGCGGCTTCACCGTGGGAAAGGCCACGGAGAACTGACCGCGCATGAAGGCGACCTCGCGCTCGACCATGACCATCCGGTCGCCCAGCGCGCCGATGTCGGCCTTGAGCCAGGCGAACAGCCCGATCTGCAGACCGGCGAGCGCCAAGGCAGCGGTGATGATAGTGGCTTTGATTTCCAACGCGGAGACCTCCCTTCGGGCGCATTATGTGGCTGGCACGTGTGGGCCGCAACTAGACCGCTCGTTGTCCGGCTCGGTCGGGTTGCAATTCGATCGTTCGATATTGTGGGCCCGATCCTTGCGCGCCGTCTGTCGACCTGCGGTACCTCCGATGTAGGCGAGGGGCTCGACGCGTGAATTCATGCGCGGTCTGCGCGGTGGCGCCATGGTCGTGCACCCCGCGGTCGGGGCGGCGTTGCGGAACATCGGCCAATCCGGATGTATCGCGGCGAGCCCCGGCGCCGGATCGAACGACTCAAACCTCGCCCGCCCGCTTCAAACGTCCCAGCGATTCGCGCAGCACCCGCTCCATCCGCTCGGCCCATTCGTGTTGTCCGGGCGCGCTCTCGACGAGATCCTGGCGGATCTCGAATCCGACGTGGGGGACTCCCCGGCCCTGTCCATGCCGCGGCATCGAGTAATCCGTGTCCGAGGTCATGAAGTAGGGCTCGTTGTCGCCCACCACGAGCCCCGCCTCCTCGCCTTCCTCGCGTAGTACGGCCAGCATCGCGCGGGCGAGCCGGTCGTCGTGCTCGTACATCACGCCGATATGCCAGGGCCGATGCACGCCGTGATACACCGGCGTGCACGTATGCACCGAGACGACGACGGTGAGCCGGTCCGCCGCGACCCGCGCTTCGAGCAGATCGTGGATGCGGTCGTGATAGGGATGGAAGATCTCGGCCGCTCGCGTGTCGATCTCGGCGTCGCTCAGGCCGCGGTTGCCGGGAATGAGGGTGTCTTCGCTCAACTCGGTCACGAAGTCGTCCGCATCCGGGACCCGGTTGCAGTCCACCACCAGCCGGGAGTACCGCTGCAGCACCAGGGTCGCGTCGAGCCGCTCGGAAAGCCCGCGCGCGACCGCCGCCGCCCCGATGTCCCACGCGATGTGCCGGTCGAGATCGGGTCCGGTCAGGCCGAGTGTGCCCAGACGGGCGGGGAACTCCCGCCCCGCGTGCTCGCAGGTCAGGAAGAAGGGCGAGGCGCCGGACGGCCGCACCACTTCGACCGGATCGGGATCTCCGGCCCCCAGCAGGCACTCGCCGCCACCCGCCTCAGCGGTCGGCACCGCATACATCTTTCTTCTCTCCATGACGCAAGGCGCGCGCAATGTAGCAGACGCGGTACCCGCCGCGGCAGCCGACCCTGGCCCCGGATTTCCCACCAGTTCTCCGCAAGAATCGAGGGACGGCTCCGGTTCGAGGGCCGGTGGGAAATGCGGCCCAATGCGCGTCTCCCTCCCATACGCCTTGACGCGCATTTCCCACCAGTTCCCGGCAAGGATCGAAGGTCCGCTCAGGTCTGGACGGCTCCGGTTCGAGGGCCGGTGGGAAATGCGGCCCAATGCGCGTCTCCCTCCCATACGCCTTGACGCGCATTTCCCACCAGTTCCCGGCAAGGATCGAAGGTCCGCTCAGGTCTGGACGGCTCCGGTTCGAGGGCCGGTGGGAAATGCGGCCCAATGCGCGTCTCCCTCCCATACGCCTTGACGCGCATTTCCCACTAGTTCCCCGCAGGGATCGAAGGTCCGCTCAGTCGTCGAGGTCGCGCACCCGGGTGAGTCCGAGGAGCTTGCCCTGGCCGCGTTCGAGCCCGTGCCAGTTCGTGGGAAGGTCGACGCGCGCGAGCGCGGCGGTGGGCATCAGCTTTCCGTCCCCGGGCACCGGAACGCCGCCCGCGAGGTGGTCGATCAGATACTCGAGTCCCGGATTGTGTCCGACGATCATCGTGCGGTGCGCTTGCGGGTTGCAGTTGCCCAGTACCCCGAGAAGGGTCTTGAGGCTCGCCTCGTAGATCGCGTTTTCGAAACGCACGGGCCGGAGCGTGAAGCCGCCGGACTGCGCCGCTCCGAGCACCGTCTGGACCGCGCGGGTCGCGGTGGAGCAGACGATCGCATCGGGTATCAGTCCCGTCTCTGCGATATAGCGACCGATCCGCTGCGTCGCCTTGAGCCCGCGCACCGCAAGCGGTCGATCGAAGTCGGAGGGCGCACCGGTATCCCACGCGGATTTGGCGTGGCGGAGAATGAGCAGTTCGCGGCGCTTCATCGGTGATCGGTTCCCCTCAATGTTCAGACGCACAACTCACCCGGATCTCTCGCCAGTTCCAAGCAAGCACCGAATAACCGCTCAGGCTTGGATGGCTCCGGTTCGAGCGACTTGTGAGAAATGCGGCTGAATGCTCGTCTTCTTCACATACGTCTTGATGCGCATTTCTCACTATCTCCACGCCTTCGCGTGCCCTGAGAAAACCAGGCATACGCGCGCCCGGTGGACAACGCGGGGGCAAGTCTCGGGGTCCGGGTGGCGAGATACAACCCTGTCAGGCACGTCAGCAACGCGATCGCTCCCGCCTGATGGCCCGCGGCCAGCGGGATCGGGACATGGAACAGCAGGGTGGAGATTCCGAGCCCGATCTGGACGACGACCGCGGCGAGGCTGGCGTGAGCCCAGAGGCGGGCGCGGCGCGGCACGTGGGCCCCGAGGCTCGCGACCCAGGCCGCGAAGACGGCGGCGCCGCTCACGAACGCCAGCACCCGGTGGGTGAACTGGGCCGTGACCGGATTCTCGAAGAAGTTCCGCCACCACGGGGCGGCTTCGAACATCCCGGGCGGTATCCAGTACCCGCTCATCGTCGGGAACGTGGGGTGGAGGTATCCGGCCTCCAGCCCGGCGACGAAGGCGCCCATCACGAGGGTGACGAACACCGACCCTCCCGCCGCGAGCGCCAGCCCCCGGATGGCGCCGGAACGGGTCGCGGCGACCCCGGTCGGGCCTCGGAGGCCGAGCAACTGCAACGCGAGCGCAAGGAGGTAGACGTAGATCACCACCGCGAGCGAGAGGTGGGCCGCGAGCCGGTACTGGCTCACCCGGGGTTCGTCGACGAGCCCGCTCCTCACCATGTACCAGCCGAGCACGCCCTGAAGGCTGCCGAGCACGAATACCCCGACCAGACGCGGAGTCATTCCCCGCGGGATCGCGCGCATCGCCAGGAAGACGAGAAATGGCGCCAGGAATGCGATGCCGATGCCGCGCCCCAGCAGACGGTGCGCGTACTCCATCCAGAAGATGCGCTTGAACTCGGCCAGCGACATCCCGCGATTGACCAGCCGGTACTCGGGCGATGCTCGGTACGCGTCGAACTCGTGCTGCCACGCCTCTGCCCCCACCGGTGGCAGGACCCCGGATACGGGATGCCACCGGACCATCGAGAGCCCGGATCCGGTGAGCCGCGTCACGCCGCCCACGACGACCATCGCGTAGACGAGCACGGCGCATGCGAGCAGCCAGATCCCCACCGCGTTGGAGTGTGCCGGCGGTGTCCGCAATGGAGCGTCCGTCAAGGTCGTGGTTCCGTGCATGATCATCCGCGCATTTTCGCCCGAACGAACTGTTGCCGCACCCATCGCCGACACCATCGCCGTGGCCGCTGCCGCCGAGCCGAAGTCCGCGCTCGCAGCCGTCCCGACCGGACACCGGGATCTCGCCGCCATCGCACCATCGGCCAGCCTCCTGGCGCGTTGGCGGGAGAAGCTCTCGCAACCAGTCGGAACCGTCCCTGGAGCTGCATCGACCGGATGTTCCGGAGATCGAAATCTCGCCGCTATCGCCCCACGGGATGCTTTCTCGGTGCGCCAGCGGGAACGGCTGCGCTCGTCGTGCCCAGGTGTCGCGCAAGTGTTGCGCCCAAGTTGCGGCGCGGGAACGGGATCGTGTAGCTTCCCGCCCTCATTTCGCGGGTCGTGAAGTGCGCGTGGCGGCGAAAGACAGAGCCCGGTGACGGGGCCACCGCACCGCGCATCGCCCGCGCCTCCGAACCCGACTTTCCCGACCGCCCGGACCATCCGGCGGCTCCCGATTCAACCGAACGAGCGAACCCGATTCATGGCCCCGACGACGCCCTCCCAGCCTCTGCCCACGCCTCAGCACGAGCCCGACATCCGGGTCTCGGTGCACCAGACCTTCGGGTTCGACTGCGACCTCGACGTGCCGGCGTTCAGCGAACGCACCGAGCATGTGCCGGCCATCGACGACGCCTATCGCTTCGACCGGAACACGACGCTCGCGATCCTGGCGGGCTTTGCCCACAACCGGCGGGTGCTGATCCAGGGCTACCACGGCACCGGGAAATCGACTCACATCGAGCAGGTGGCGGCGCGCCTCAACTGGCCGTGCATCCGCATCAATCTGGACAGTCACATCAGCCGTATCGATCTGGTGGGCAAGGATGCCATCGTGCTCCGCGACGGGCAGCAGGTCACGGAGTTCCGCGAGGGGATCCTGCCGTGGGCGTACCAGCATGCGTGTGCGCTCGTGTTCGACGAGTACGACGCCGGTCGTCCCGATGTGATGTTCGTCATTCAGCGGGTGCTCGAGGCGGAGGGTCGGCTCACGCTCCTCGACCAGTCGCGCGTGCTGCACCCCCACCCGGGATTCCGCCTCTTCGCCACCTCCAACACCGTCGGACTGGGAGATACCACCGGGCTCTACCACGGTACCCAGCAGATCAACCAGGGCCAGATGGACCGCTGGAGCCTGGTCGCGACCCTGAACTACCTGAGCCACGATGCGGAGTGCGACATCGTGCTTTCGAAGGCGCCGGAGTACGACGACGAGGCAGGGCGCCGGATCATCGCTGCGATGGTGACGCTCGCCGACCTCACCCGATCCGGCTTCATCGCCGGCGACGTGTCCACGGTCATGAGCCCGCGTACGGTCATCACCTGGGCGCAGAACGCGAAGATCTTCGGCGACCTCGGGTTCGCGTTCCGTCTGACGTTCCTCAACAAGTGCGACGAGGTCGAACGCTCGATCGTCGCCGAGTACTACCAGCGCTGCTTCGGCACTGAGCTGCCGGAGACCGGCGTCCACGTGACCCTGACGTGACGATCGGGTCCCCGGTGCATCATTTCGCGAACCGCGGGCGGGACAGACGATGGCGGCATTGCCGAAGCAGGCGGCGGATCGGGCCACCCAGGCTACCCGGGCCACCCGGGCCCTCGACGAGCTCCGCCGGGCCACCGGGGCGGCGTCCCGGGCCATCGGCCGTAACGGGGAGATCGACGTCGAATTCGTGGTCGAAAACCCGGGAGCGACCGGAAACACGGTGCGGATCGAACGTCCGGATGCGTCGCTTCCGTATCAGCAGGTGGTGCGCGCCCGCGGGCAGGCCGATTCGGCGGCGCTGAAGCGCCGTCACCACGACGCGGCGTTCCACGCCCGGCACGTGCCGCGCAGCGCCCGCGCCCGGCAGGTGTTCAACGCCCTGGAACAGACGCGGTGCGAGGTGCTCGGCGCCCGGGCGATGGCCGGGGTCGCGATCAATCTCGATGCTGCGCTGGAAGCGCGGATCGCGTCGCTGAACCTCGGCGACCTCGGGGATTCCGACCAGGCGCCACTGCCCGAGATGCTCGGGTTGCTCGCCCGCGAGGCCATGCTCGGTCAACTTCCCCCGCCTTCGGCGATGAAGGTGCTGGAGCACTGGCGCCCGAAGATCGAACGCATGGTCGGGGCCGATCTCACCGAACTCTCGCGCTGCGTGCACGATCAGGGCGCCTATGCGCAGGCGCTGCGCGAGCTTCTGCGCTCCCTCGGATTCTCCGACGAGCAGGCGGATCCGGAGCACGACGAATCCGACGATGACGCCGCCGAGAGCGAAGGCGAGGAGAGCGCCACGGACGAAGGCGAGGCCGGCGACGCGGACGCCTCTTCCTCCGAGAGCATGGAAGGCGCCGAGATGCGCGACGGCGCGGGCGAGGACGAGGCCGACGCCGGCGACATGGAGAGCCTCGACCCCGGCGACCTCGAATTCGGCGAGGACGACTCCGAGACCCCGGGCGAAGCGGTGTGGCGCCCCCAGCCGGGACACAACCTCCCCACCCGCGACCTCTATCACGCCTACTGCACCGACTTCGACGAGATCGTCGACGCGGCCGAGCTGTGCGAGCCGGACGAGCTCAACCGCCTGCGCGCCCACCTGGACCAGCAGCTCTCGCACCTGCAAAGCGTCATCGGCAAGCTCGCCAATCGGCTCCAGCGCCGGTTGCTGGCGAAACAGGTTCGCTCCTGGGACTTCGATCTCGAGGAGGGCTACCTCGACACTGCCCGCCTCGCGCGGGTGGTCGCCAACCCCACCCACGCCCTCTCGTACAAGATGGAGAAGGAGACCGGCTTCCGCGACACCGTGGTGAGCCTGCTCATCGACAACTCGGGCTCCATGCGCGGCCGCCCCATCGTGATCGCGGCAATGAGCGCCGACATCCTCGCCCGCACGCTCGAGCGTTGCGGGGTCAAGGTCGAGATCCTCGGGTTCACCACGCGGGCCTGGAAGGGCGGACAGTCCCGGGAGCGGTGGCTCGCGCAGGGCAAGCGCCCGAACGCGGGGCGGCTCAACGATCTCCGCCACATCGTCTACAAGTCCGCGGACCAACCCTGGCGGCGGGCGCGACGCAGCCTCGGCATCATGCTGCGCGAGGGGTTGCTGAAGGAGAACATCGACGGCGAGTCGTTGCTGTGGGCGCACCAGCGTCTTCTCGGCCGGCCCGAGCAGCGCCGCATCCTGATGGTCATCAGCGACGGCGCCCCGGTCGACGACTCCACGCTCTCGGTCAATCCGAGCAACTACCTGGAGCGGCACCTGCGCCAGGTCATCGAGTACATCGAGCACGCGAGCCCGGTCGAGCTGCTCGCGATCGGCATCGGTCACGACGTGACCCGGTACTACCAGCGCGCGGTGACCCTGGTGGACGCGGAGCAGCTCGGGGGCGCGGTGATGGAGCAGCTCGCGGAGCTCTTCGATACGGACTGGGAACAGCTCGTGACAAGGCGGCGCAAGGCGGTGCGATGAGCGCAGTGGCGGCCGCGGAATCGCGGCGCTTCGCGTTTCAACCCGCAGCGGCAGAGTCGTCCGGCGTCAGGCCGCAGCGCATCAGGAACATGCGGGTCGCCTCGGCCGCGATCCGATCTGCATCGAGCGATTCGACCTCGCGCAGAGCAAGGAGGTGGCGCGCCTGCGCTTCGTACTCCGCATAGTGCTGCGTCACGGCCCAGATGTGCATCTGGAACAGGATCGGATCGACCGGCTCGATGAGTCCCCGTTCGATCCACCCTTCGATCAGCGCGCTCGCCCGATCGACGTTCTCCTTGAGCGCGTCCCAGTGCCGGCGCAGAACGGGTGCGCCCCGCGCGAGTTCGCGCGCGAACAGGCGCGTCACTTCCGGGTGCTCGATCGAATGGCGCACCTTGCGGGTGATGTAGCTGCCGATCACGCGCGCCGGGTCCGTCGAGTCGGAGTCGACGAAGAAGATGTGCCTCCACTCGGCGATGATGTGCAGGAGTGCCTCTTCGTAGAGCTCCAGCTTCGACGAGATGTAGTAATGGAGCTGCGCCTTGCTGAGCCCGGCCGCATCCGCGAGGGTCTGGGTCGAGGTGCCCTCGAGTCCGTTGCGGGCGAACTCCCGGATGGCCGCCTGCAGGATGGCCCGGCGTATCTCCTGCCGGCGCCGGCGCGTTTCGCTCATGGGTCCGGCGTCGTCGCGCGTCCCGGAGGCATTCATCGCAGCGCCGCCAGTTCGGTGCGCACCCGTTCCAGGAACGCCTGGCGTTCGTTGTGGGTGGTGTGGTTCATGCGGTGGAGTTGCAACCATCGGGTTCGGCAACGGGGATGGAACACCACCCTGAAGCCGCGCATCAGCATGCTCCGGCACGGATCGCCGATGAGGCGCAGCCACCACCAGGGAGAGCCGGAGGTGGTGACGGTGGTGAAGCGCCGGATGTTCCGGAGCCGCCCGACCACTCGCCCGTGCCTTCCCTGTGGCACCTCGAACGCGACCCCGGGAAGCCACACCCGCTCGAGCCACCCCTTCAGCAGCGCGGGCGGCCCGAACATCCAGGTCGGGAAGATCAGCACCAGCGCCTCCGCCCACTGCATGGCCTGCACGTGGTCGCGCACCCCGGCGATATTGCGCTCGGTATCCGCCAGGTAGCTCTCCCACTCGTCGGGGGAGAGCACCGGGTCGAAGCCCTCGCGGTACAGATCGATCACCCGCAGCTCGTGGCCCGCATCGCTGAGCGCGGTGCGGGCCGTTTCCAGGATCGCGGCGCCGAAGCTCGTCTCGCTCGGATGGCAGAAGACGATCAGACAGCGCACCGCCCGTCCCCCATCAGCCGCCGGTGAGCTTCTTCTTGATGTCGAGTCCGTGACCCTTGTTGACGAATTCGTCGGTCGCGACTTTCGAGAGGTCCACCGCGCCGGCCTCGATGATGCCGGTGGAGACCGCGAGATCGTGGAACGCCTTCACCCGCGCGAGGCTCATCGCCCCGATTCCTCCGGTCTCGGCCCCGCCCACGTCGATGATCCCGAGCCGCGCGAACTGGTCCATCTCCGCGTCGAGCTTCTCGACCGTCATCTCCGGGTTGTGCGCCATGATCGCCGCGTAGGCGGCGGTGCGGTCGCCGTAGATGAAGTTGTACCAGCCCTCGATGGTGGCGTTGACGAAGCGTTGCACCAGGTCCGGGTTGTCGCGCACAAGATCCCAGCGCGTCTCCAGCGTGGTGGAATATGTGCTCCATCCGTTGTCGGCAAGCAGGTGAGTCTCCACCTCGGCACCCGCAGCGGCCGCGTACAGGGGTTCGGCCGTCGCGTAGCCCTGCTGCACGATCGAGGTGTCACTCAGGAACTGCGCCAGGTTGTAGCCGTAGGGACGGAGCTGTTCGTCGCGAAAGCCGTGCTCGGCCACCATCCAGCGCCAGAAGCTGAACTGCCCATCCTTGGAGATGAGCACCGTGGGTGCCTGCGCGAGCCCCGCGAACCCGCCCTCGTAGACCCCGCGGTGGGCCAGAAGCGCCTGCGGATCCTTCTGGAAGAAGGCGGCGACCACCACGGTGGGAATGTCGTTGCGGACGTTGTCGAACGACAGCAGCAGGTTGCCGGTCATCAGGAAGTCGATGCGCCCCGCCGGCAGCATCGGCCGGTTGTTCATCTGCGGGCCGCCCATCATGATGTCGACATCGAGCCCGTACCGCTCGTAGGTGCCGTCGGCCTGCGCCTGGTAGAACCCGCCATGGCCGCCCTGCGCGAGCCAGTTGGTGGCCATCACGACTTTGTCGGCGGCGGCTGCGAACCCCGGAATCCAGGCGATCGCGGTGGCCGCGAACAGCATCTTCAGCAGTGACTTCTTCATCGTCGTGCCTCCTTTCGTCGGTGGGTGGTTGGTGATTGGTCGTCGGTCTTCGCCATGTCGGCGGTCCATCCCCGCGTCTTGCCGGGATTCATCAGGCCGTAGGGGTCGGCCCGGCGCTTGAACTCGATCTGCGCGACGTTGATTTCCTTCATGCCGCCGTCCTCGATGGTCACGACATGGGGGTCGTAGATGGTGCAGCCGTCACGCTCTTCGAGTTCGGCAATCAGCCGGTACATCGCCTCGTGCCCGCGGTAGCGCACGAGCGGCAGGGCGAAGATCTGCACCTCTCCGCCCATCCGGGCCATCTCGTGATGCCAGTACACCTCGTCGCCGTAGCGCTCCATCTGGCGCTGCACGAGATCGGGGTCGAAGGGGTGCGGATAGGCGACCTGGAGGTAGGTCCAGCCCCGATCCACCTGCAAAGCCTGGAGCGTCGTGTGATTCCAGCCGCACTCCCAGGCGGGGGGCAGGCGCTGGTCCGCGAGAGTGTGCGCGTTCATCGCGAAGGAGGTCCGGCCGGCGTGCTTGACGGCCAGGGTGCGAAACCGCGGCACCTCGTGCGGTGCGACCATGGCGAACACCGCGTCGCGATCGGGCGGGAACAGGTCGCCGAACCTGCGGTAGTAGGGCGCAAAGCGGCGTTCGACCGGCGTGAGCAGGTAGCAGTCGAGCCCTTCGCCCTGCGATGCCATGGCGAAGCGGAGGGCCTTCGCGTAGCCGTCGAACAGCGCCGCGCAGTGCACCCAGTCGGTCGCCGCGGTGAGCGCCACCACGAGCTCGACCACGATCCCGTTGGTGCCGTAGGCGTGGTGGACCTTCTGAACGTCCTCCCCGCGCAGCTCGATGACCTGTGGCTCCGGCTCGACGGTGACGATCCGGGCCCAGGTGACGTTGCCGGGGTCGCGCAGCATTCCGTGGCGCAGCGAACCGACCCCGCCCGAACCGCCGGCGAGAAACCCGCCGATGGTGGCCACGCGCCGCGTGGAGGGATACATCACCAGTTCCTGCCCGGCCTCGCGCGCGGCGTCGTCGATGTGTGCGATTCGCGCCCCCGCCTCGACCCGGATCTGCCCCGGCGTGATCTCGACGACCCGATCGAGCCGAGTGAGATCCATCACCACCCCGCCTTCCAGTGGTACGCACTGCCCGTAGTTGCCGGTGCCGCCGCCGCGCACCGTGAGCGGTGCCCGGTGGCGAGCGATGACTGCGGCCGCGCGCCGCACCTCGTCCTGATCCCGTGGAATGACGACGAGTTCGGCGGTGAGCCCCTGCAACCGCTCGGCGAGGATGGGGCTGTACCAGTGGTAGTCCTTCGACCGCGCCCGCAGGAGGGCCGGGGCGTCGCTCGATTCGACGCCTCCGAGCTCCGCGCGCAGCGCCGCCCAGTCGATGTCCCGCCGTTCGATGGCTCTGTTCACGCTGCCTACCTCTCGCGCTCCATCTCGCTCTCGTGCCAGTGCCCGAGGACCGCGTTCGAGAGCCAGCTCGTGAACAGGAAGATGGAGATGCCGAGCAGGGACACGAGCAGCAGCACCGCGAACATGCGGGGGATCTCGTTGCGGAAGCCCGACTCCAGGATCCTGGACGCGAGCCCCGTGTTCTGCCCCGCCGCCCCGGCCACGAACTCCGCCACCACCGCACCGATGAGCGACAGACCGCCCGCGATCTTCAGTGCCGCCATGAAGTAGGGCAGGGCCGAAGGTGCGAGCAGGAGCCGCATCCGCTGCCAGCGTGTGGCACCGTAGAGCGTGAACAGATCGCGCAGATTGTGATCGGCGCTGCGCAGCCCGATCACGGTGGAGGAGAGGATGGGGAAGAACGCCACGATCCACGCGCATACGAGCAGCGCCGCGAAGGTGTTGCTCACGTAGATGAGGATCAGCGGCGCGATGGCCACCACCGGGGTCACCTGGAGCACCACCGCGAAGGGGAACAGGCTCATCTCCACCGTGCGCGAAAGGGCGAAGCACATCCCGATCAGCACCCCCCCGACGATGGCGAGCCCGAGCGCGCAGGCGGTCAGCTTCACCGTGAACCAGAGCGACCCGGTGAGGGAGGAGAAGTCGCGCACCAGGGTGGAGGCGATCAGGCTCGGGGCGGGAATGAGGTAGTGCGGGATCTCGTGGTAGCGCACGAGGAACTCCCAGAGCCCGAGCGCCGCCGCAAGCGTCAGGGCCGGCATCGCGTACGGCAGCACCCGCCGCGCCGGGCGTACGGTGGGGCCGGTGGTCCCGGCCGGGGCGTCAGCCGCCGGCCGCATGATCCCCTGCCGCATGATCCATGGTCTCCGCGAGCGCCTCGCTGACGATGCGGCAGCGGGTGGCGTACTCGGCGGTGGTGCGGTACTGCTCGGTGCGCGGGGAGCCGTCGGAGAGATCGATCTCGTCCACGGCGCGGCCCGGGCGGGCGCCCATCACGATGACGCGGCTCGAGAGATACACGGATTCGAACACGGAGTGGGTGACGAAGACCACGGTGAGCTTCTGCGCCTCCCACAGCGCGAGCACATCGTTGTTGAGCTTGAAGCGGGTCATCTCGTCGAGCGCCGCGAACGGCTCGTCCATCAGCAGCAGCCGTGGCTTCATCACCATGGCCCGCGCGATGGACACGCGCATCTTCATGCCACCCGACAGCTCGCGCGGCCAGGCGGCGGCGGAGTCCAGAAGGCCCACGGAGGCGAGCGACGCTTCCACGTCCGTCCGCGCCGCTGTCTTGCCGACGCCCTTCAGCCGCAACGGAAGCCAGACATTGTCGAACACCGTCGCCCACGGCATCAGGGTGGCGTCCTGGAAGACGAAACCCATGTCTTGGGCCGTGTCATTGGCTACGTCCTTGCCCATGTCCCGGGTCACGTTCCGGGCAACAGCTCCGGCAACCCCACGCCCGACATCCCTACTGGCGCCCGGCGCGCGCCCGTCGAGGGCGATGGTGCCTGCGGACGGGGCCAGCAGCCCCGCCATCATCCTGAGTACCGTGCTCTTCCCGCAGCCCGACGGCCCGAGCAGGCTGACGAATTCGCCGTCATGGATGTCGAGCGACAGGCCGTCCACCGCCACCGTGCCACTGCCGAAACGCCTCGACACACCCCGCATTTCGATGAGGGCGCGGCTCGCCTGCGGCATTTCTTGCGCAGGGGGCACCCGCCGACCGCTCACCACTCCGGCTTGTTCGCGAGCCCGTCGAGGGACACGCGATCGATATCGGCGAGCACCTCGACCAGCCGCTCGACCGCGAACGCCACGGTCGCCTCGCCCTTCTCCAGCGTGGCGGCGGCGGCGTTGCCACACGCCCCGGCCGGGTTGAGGTCCTCGATCTGCCACGCCGGCCGCGCCCGGGCGAGCGAGAGATGCCGGCTGTCGGCCTCCCAGTCGCGGGTGCGCGAGTGGAAATTACGGGCCCTGGCCATGTCGACGTTGTCCGGATCGAGTGACAGCATCACCGAAGTCTCCATGTCGCCGGCATGGATCCCGTGGCGCAGCTCGTCCGGCGGGTACATCCCCTCCGGCAGGCCACCCGCCCACCAGTTCATGCTGACCACGAACATCTCGTGACGCACGCGCAGCTCCCGGGCGACGATGTCGATAACCGGGATGTTGCCGCCGTGCGAGTTGAACAGCACCATCTTGCGCACCCCGGCGCGGGCGACCGAGGCGCCGATCTCGCACCACGCCGCGATCACCGTCTCGGCGCTCAGAGTCAGCGTTCCGGGATAGCTCAGGTGCTCGTTGCTCTTGCCGATGGCCTGGGTCGGGAGGAAGACGGCGGGGCTGTCCGCAGGCAGCGCAGCGGCCACCTTGCGCGCGAGCGCATCGACCACGCAGGCATCGACCGACAGCGGCAGGTGCGGGCCATGCTGCTCCACCGCGCCGAGGGGAAGCACCGCAATCAGCCGTTCGTGCGGCAGGCGCGAGAACTCCTCGCTCGTATGGTCGATCCAGAAACGCTTCATCCGCGCATCCTCGGCATGCCTCCACGTCGGGGGTCGGTGCGAGCGGAGGTCCGACGCCGTATCCGGGGCATTGTTTGCGTGTCGGCCTTCCGCTCCCGACTCGCGGCGTCCTTCCGACCCGCGATCCCGGATCGAATCAGAGCATGATCCTTCCAAATGGTCAAACCGATTGGTTGCGTATTGGCCGCCCATCAGCAATTTCCGCTGAACCCGGACATGCGCTCGAAATCACCCTGACCGGGTGCCCCGGAGGCCGAAACTCCACCGAAATCCCGCCGCGTGATGGCCGGCGGGAGCGTCGGTGGGAATGACCGGTTGCGAGCGGACCACCCCCGCCGTCCGGCGCGCGGGGCACGCTGGGCTCCGGACGAATCGGAGTACACTTCCCGTCATGACCGCATCGTTGCCGCGCAATCCGAATCCCGTGCCGCCGTCGGCGCCGTCGCGTCGGCGACCCGATGATCGGATCGGGTCGTCACCGCGCAGGCGAGCCGATGATCGGATCGGGTCGTCACCGCGTAGGCGAGCCGATGATCGGATCGGCTCGTCGGTACGCCGGCGAGCCGGTGACTGGGGTGTCTCCGGGCGGTCGCGCCGGACCCTGTATCTCGCCGGGCTCCTGTTCGTCGTTGCCTTTGCATGGTCGGCCGGCATTCTCGACCGGGCTGCGGTCCTCGGCGTGAGATTCTTCGAGCTCTACGCCCAGTCCCAGCTCGTGATGCTCGAAGCCGCCGGTCACGTGATCGATGGACGCGCCGAATACGCCGTTCTTCTCGACGACACCGCGACCATCGCAGCGTTCAAAGTGGAGCTCGAACCGATGACCACCATGCGCTACGAGCGCGAGTCGGCGGTGCCGGGCTGGATCGTCGTTTCGGTGCAAGCCGGCGACCGCGATGCGGTGAGCGCGCTGAAGTCCGCGGAATTCTCCCGCCTCGTGATTCCGAACCGGGGACTGTGGATCTGTCACTGAGAAGAATTTACGTGCGACGCAGTGCCCCGCAAACATGGTGGAGGAGCGATCGAGCATGTCGACGAACCACGAATGGCTCGCGCGCACCGTCGAGCCGGCTCTGGAGCCGGAGCTGCCGATCTGTGATCCGCACCATCACCTGTGGGGTTTGCGCACCACGGGGGTAGCGCCTAGCTATCTGCTCGACGACTTCCTGGAGGACCTGTCGCCCGGCCACAATGTCGTGTCGACGGTGTTCATCGAGTGCGGGGCGATGTTCAGGGCCGACGGCCCCGAGATGCTTCGCCCGATTGGCGAGACCGAGTTCGTCAACGGCATCGCCGCGATGAGCGCGTCGGGCCTGTACGGTCCGACCCGCATCGCCGCCGGCATCGTCGGGACCGCGTACCTCGATCGAGGAGACGCGGTGGCGGAGGTCCTCGATCGCCAGATCGCCGCCGGCGGCGGACGCTTCCGGGGCATCCGGCAGGGCGCGGCTTGGCACGAAAGCCCCGATGTGCCCAACCATCGCACCGAGCCCGCGCCCGACATGTACCTCGACTCGCGCTTTCGGGCCGGTTTCAGCCACCTCGCGCCGCGAGATCTGTCGTTCGAAGGCTGGTGCTACCACCCCCAGATCCCGGCCCTGACCGATCTCGCGCGCGCGTTCCCCGACACCACCATCGTCCTCGATCACTTCGGCGGTCCGCTGGGGATCGGCCCTTGTGCGGGTCGGGCGGACGAGGTGTTCGCCGAGTGGCGGCGCTCGATCGGGCCGCTGGCCGAGTGCCCGAACGTCGTCGCGAAGCTCGGCGGCATCGCGATGGAGGTCAACGGTTTCGGCTGGCACGAACGCGAGTCGCCCCCGACGAGCCGGGAGCTGATGGAGGCCACGCGCCGCTACTACGAACACACCATCGAGCGCTTCGGCGTCGAGCGCTGCATGTTCGAATCGAACTTCCCGGTGGAGAAGGTGAGCTGCAGCTACGGCGTGCTGTGGAACGCGTTCAAGCGACTCACCGCCGACTACTCGGCGGACGAACGCGCACACCTCTTTCACGATACCGCAGCGCGGGTCTACCGCCTTGAACGGCCAGCCACCGATTGAGCGTTTCCGGATCGGCTCGCATATCGACACCGATCCTCATGCAGCCGGCGGATGCTCTGCTCGGAGACGTCCCTCGATCGTACGACCTCGACGGCGCGACACCACACGTTTCGCGGCTCCGACAGACCTGCCACTACAAGAACGTACGAAAATCCTCCAGAGCTATCCCTGCGTCTCGAACGATACTGCCCATGGTGAATGCATTGATCGGGTTGTGCCGCGGAATGGTGAGAATATGGGTGCCGTCCGACATCACGATGTGCCTACCCTCACGAACGATGCGATAACCGGCTTTCTCCAACGCCTGAACAGCTCGTCGATGATTGATCCCGGGCAACCTCGGCATGGGTCATACCGCGACGTCCAGCTCCCGAACTTCGATCTCCGGCGTTTCCCGCAGCAGTTCCTCGACAACGCCAAGGTACTCCCTTATGGCGCTCCGAATGTTATCCAGGGCTTCCGCTTCGCTGGCACCTTGGGACCAGCAGCCCGGAAGGCCCGGACAGGAAACGCTGTACCCCTCTTCCGATTTCCGCAGAACCACTTTGTATCGCATGGTGTCCCCTCCAGTGTGACGCCACCCGCCCGACCATCAACCTGACCTGATCATGCTAACGCGATCATCTCTTCCCCGCCCCGCCGCCCCGGCGTCGCACTTGGCTCGCCATCGTCGATCTCGCGGCTGAAGCGCGCGCCGGAAGTTCCGGCGTTCAGTCCGCCGCGGCCATGGAGGGAAGCACGCCCTGCAAGCGCGTCCGCATGCCGGCGAGATCCTGGTGCCGGGTCTGGTCCATGCCGAGCGGCGTCACCGTGACGTAGCCCCGGCGCACGAGATCGAGGTCGCAATCCGGTGCGTTCGGCTCGTCTTCCCGAATCGTGTAGATGTGGAAGACGCGCCGGTTTCGGATCGAGGGCCTCTCTTCGATCGAGATGGGCCCCGCGCGCCAGCCGCTGTGCGTCACTTCGAGTCCCGCCACCGCCTCGCCGTCCGCCGGCGCGGGGTAATTGACGCTCAGTACCTGGCGCGGCGCGCACAGGGCGTCGAACAGACGCGGCAGGAGGGGCGCGGTCAGGGCTTCCGCGCAAGCCCAGTCGTGGCGCTCGCCCTGGCCGGCGTGCCTCTGGCTGAAGGCGATGGCGGGAACGCCCAGCTCCGCCGCCTCGAAGCAGGCGCCTATGGTGCCGGAGCTGCCGATGTCGTTCGCGAGGTTCGAGCCGGCATTGACGCCACTGACCACGAGGTCCGCGCCCCGCGCCCCGAGGAGCCCGTTGAGCGCGACGAGCACGCAGTCGGCGGGGGTGCCGTGGACCGCGAAGCGCTGCTCGCCGCGCGGCTCCACCTGCACGTTCTGCCTCCAGCTCATCGCGCGCCCGCGCCCGCTCTGGTTCTCTGCCGGCGCGACCACCCACACGTCCTCGCTGCAGCGCCGCGCGGCGTGTTCCAGTATCGACAGTCCACGGGCGTCGATCCCGTCGTCGTTGACGATGACGATCCTGCAATCTCGAATGCTCATTGCGTACTCGGGTTCTCCGGCCAGATCGGGAACGGACTCTACACGCAAAGTCCTTCAGTGCCTCGTCGCGCCTTCGAAATTCATTCTCCGATCGTCAAACCACTCTCTTCGCCCTGGCCGCCTTGTCCAGATCCCAGGTCGCCTGCAGGTTCATCCACAGCTTGGGAGACGTCCCCAGGGCTTCTGCCAGATCCAGGGCGGCGGCGGCGGTCACCCCTCGCTTGCCCCTGACAAATTCATTGAGTCGCGTCCGCGTCCAGCCAATCCTGTTCGCAAACGCCGCCTGGCTCATGCCCATGGGGGCAAGAAACTCTTCGAGGAGCATTTCCCCGGGGTGGAAGGGGCTCTCCGGTTGCTTGTCCATCGTATTCATCCCGATCGGTGATAGTCGATTACGCGTACATCACTTGCACATCCGGTGCTCCATTTGAAGACGAGCCGCCACTGATCATTGATCCGGATGGAATGGAATCCGCTCCGGTCCCCCTTCAGGCTCTCCAGCCGGTTGCCCGGTGGCGCTCTCAGATCTCGCAGGTCCGTTGCGTCGTGCAGATAGAGCAGCTTTCTTCTGGCTGCCCGGCGGAGTTCGGCGGGGAACGAGCGGGTTGCTCTGCTTCTCCTGTCATTGAACAGGTCCTCCGCCAGGATGTTCCCAAACGTCGAAATCATGTATCGATGTTATCGGAACTCGATAATGAAGGACAGCCGAAAGCTCTCCCTACGAGCCAGCCTCGACCAGCCCGCTGGCGTGATGTACCGTCGCATCTGTACATCGACGCGCGGCCCAGGCAGGCGCGCCTTGACCACTCCCCGGAGAACGCGCGATGCAACCACCCATCCACTACCGGTCCATCGTCGAGCTGGGACGGGCGATTCGGGCCGCTGAACTGACGGCGGTGGCGATTGCGGAGCACTTCCTCGATCGGATCGACGCGCTCGAGCCGCATCTGCGGGCGTTCACGGTGGTGTGCCGCGACCGCGCCCTTGCCCAGGCCCGGGCCGCCGATGCGCAGCTCGGCGCGGGCATCGACCTCGGTCCCCTGCATGGCATCCCCTACGTGGCCAAGGACCTGTACGACGTGGCGGGTCTGCCGACCACTGCGGGCACCCGCCTGCTCGCCGACAACGTGCCGGATGCCGACTGCACCGTCGTGGACCGCCTCACCAGGGCCGGGATGGTGCTGCTCGGCAAGACCATCACGGTGCAGTTCGCCTACGGCGGCGCCGGCATCAACACCGACCAGGGCACGCCGCACAACCCCTGGCATTCCGACCCCCACCTTCCCGGTGGATCGAGTTCGGGCACCGGCGTCGCGGTGGCGGCAGGCATGGCGCCGATGGGGCTCGGATCCGACACCGGCGGGTCGGTCCGGATTCCCGCGAGCATGTGCGGGGTCACCGGCCTCAAGACCACGGTGGAGAGAATCAGCCGCGCCGGCGTCTACCCGCTGAGCCGGAGCCTCGACAGCGTGGGACCGCTCACCCGCGACACGGCGGACGCCGCCATCGTCTACGAGGCGATGCAGGGTCACGATCCGGCCGACTCCACCACCCGCGGCCAGACGCCTCACGACGTGACGAGCGGGATCGGCCGGGGCGTCTCCGGGCTGACCCTCGGAGTGCCGCGCGCGGTGTTCTGGGAGGACTGCGACGCCGAGGTCGAGCGCCTGGTGCGAGAGGCGATCGCGCACGTGGAATCCCTCGGCGCGAAGGTGGTGGACATCGAGTTCGAGCCGGCCGCGGCGGCGCGGCGTCTCAACCCCCGGGGGCTCGTGATCGCGGCCGAGGCCTACGAGGTCAACCGCCACCTCGTCGATTCGAGCATTGAAGCGCTCGACCCCATCGTCGCCTTCCGCATCGTGCAGGGCCGCGACATTCCGGCGCACGAGTACCTGGCGACGGTGCGGGCGTGGGAGGAACTGCGCGCGGACACGGTGCACGCGCTCGACGGCATCGACGGACTGCTCTGTCCGACGGTGATGGTGCCGCCGACGCCGGTGGCCGATGCGCTGGCGAGCACCGAGACCTACGCCGAGCGCAACCTGCAGGCACTGCGCAACACCTCGATCGGCAACATTCTGGCGTTGTGCGGGCTGAGCGTGCCCTGCGGCTTCACCGCAAGCGGACTGCCGGTCGGACTGATGATCTACGGCAAGCCCTTCGACGAGGCTCCGGTGCTGCGCGTCGGTCACGCCTACCAGCGCTCGACCGACTGGCACCGGCGCCATCCGGCGCTCGACTGGCTCGGTTGAACCGCCTGCCAGGCTTGCAAAGCAAGCGGATGCCGACCATCTCCAAGCCCTCGAACCGGAGCCATCCAGGTTTGAGCGGCTCTCCGAATCTTGCCGGGAATTGATGAAATTTTCGGGTTGATGCGATGACACGCGCGCCGGAGCGCATGGCGGCCACGCAGTGGCTCGTCGTGAGCGTCATGATTGCGAGTGGAGTCGCCGCCTCGCTTCATGTCGGCAAGGTGCCGCCCGCCCTGCCGGCTGTGCGTGAGGAGCTGGGTCTCGGTCTCGTGGCGGCGGGATGGGTCGCTTCGATCTTCAGCCTCATCGGGGCGACCATCGGAATCGCGAGCGGGCTGGCCGCGGACCGGTTCGGCGCCCGCCGGGTTCTCACCGCAGGACTCGTGTTTCTGGTTGTCGGCTCGGTGTGGGGCGCCACCACCGACTCGGGCGCCGCCCTGCTCGCGACGCGCGTCCTGTCCGGCTTCGGTCTCGTCACCGTCGCGGTCGCCGCCCCCGGGATCATCGTCGCCGTCGCCCGCCCGCGCGATCACGGGCTCGCGCTGGGGGCGTGGAGCATCTACATGCCGGCGGGAATGGTCATCGCGATGCTGAGCGCTCCTCTCGTGCTGCCCTGGGCGGGGTGGCGCGGCCTGTGGCTGCTCCATGCGGGCCTCACGGCGGTCGTGCTCGTCATCGTGCTGATTGCCACCAGAGATGCCTCGGGGCAAGCGGGTGTACCCAGGCGCATCAGCACCGAGGCGCTGCGCCGTCCCGGGCCCTGGCTTCTCGCCGCCGCGTTCGCCTGCTACACGGTCCAGTTCTTCGCCGTGGCCACCTGGATGCCGACGTTCCTGGTCGAGTCGCACGGCAGCACACCGGAGGCGGCCGCGCTCGCCGGCGCGCTCGTGGTGGCCGCCAACATCCTGGGCTGTCTCGTCGGCGCCTGGCTGCTCCATCGCGATGTCGCCCGCTGGAAGCTGCTCGCGGTCACCTTTCTGGTCATGGCGCCGTGTGCCGCCGGCGCCTTCTCCTCCGCTCTTGCGCCGCCGCTTGCGGTCGCGCTTGCCACGATCTTCAGCGCGGTCGGGGGCCTGCTGCCTGCGGCGGTCCTCGCCGGAACCGCTGTTCACGCGCCGAACCGCGGCCATGTGGCCACCGTCAACGGATTCGTGGTGCAGGGCTCCCATGTCGGCGTGGTGATCGGGCCGCCGGTGTTCGCGGGGTTCGTCGCCGTGTTCGGGAGCTGGGAGCAGGGCTGGATGCTGATGGTGGCGCTCGGAATCGCCGGACTCGGCGTGACGGCCGGGATCCGGGCGGTGGAGCGAAAGCAAGGCGCGGCGGCGGCTTGATGATGCTCCCGACTCGGAAGGCCCCCGATTCACAGGACTCGCCCCGGCCCCGACCGGCGCCCGAACATGCGTCCGGCCCCGGCGCACCAATTCGGGCCGATTGGGGCCGATGTCCGTCCTGCATCGGTGGGATATCTTGATTACCGGCTTGGGTCCGCTATTCTGCGCGCTGTCGGTCCACTCCGGTGTGGTGCCCCCGGGAGTCGGCGCGGCGCGGGAGTGCCCGTGACATGCGCCGGCAACATGGGCGTGTTGCCATTCGGGGCCGTCGCCGCCGGCCGACTGCCGCGGCGTTGCATATCAGTTCCAAATCTCACAAGGAGTAACTCCTGATGAACAAACGCTTTCTCTGTATGAGTGCCGGCCTGTCGTTGCTGGCCGGCACCGCCCTGGCGGCGGAGTGTCCGCCGATCACCGTCGCCGACGCGATGGGCGTCGGAGCCGGGAAGTACCCGCAGCAGTACGAGCGGGCCGAGTTCGAGCAGCTCGCCGGCTGCACCCTGACCTTTCAGGAGAATCCGGCCATCGCCGAGATGAACGGGCGGATCGCCGGCAACCCGGACCTGCCGCCGCTCGCCGAGCGCCTGCCCGAAGAGCCGCTGGTCATGGCGCCCTACGACGAGATCGGCCGCTACGGCGGGGTGCTCGACGTGCTCTCGAACGCGACCGAGGCGGGCACGTCGGACTTTCTCTCGGTACGCCACGTGAACCTGGTGCGCATCTCCGACGACCTCCAGACCATCGTGCCCAACGTGGCGAAGGACTGGGCTTGGAACGACGACTTCACCGAGCTCACCTTCTTCCTGCGCAAGGGCCACAAGTGGTCCGACGGCGCGCCGTTCACGGCCGAGGACGTCAAGTTCTGGTACGACGACCTGGCCCTCGACGAGAACGTGAGCCCCAAGCCGAGAGACTACGTGCTGGTCGCGGGCGAGCGGATGCAGGTGGAGGTGATCGACCCGCAGACCGTCAAGTTCATCCTGCCCGCGCCGAAGCCGGGGCTGCTCGCGCACTTCGCGACCTCCTACGCCCAGGGCTTCCAGCCGAAGCACTTCCTCGGCCAGTTCCACCCGAAGCACAACTCCGATGCCGACAAGTACGCGCAGTCGCTCGGCTTCGAGAACGGCTACGCGGCGATCGCGGCCTACTTCGGCAACTCCGACTGGACCGACACCCCCACGCCGATGCTGGCTCACCCCGACAAGGTGGACGCACTGCCCAAGGCCACGGTGCCGACCCTGGAGAGCCACATCTACACCAGGGACACCACGGACGGGCGTCACCTCGTCGCCAACCCCTACTTCCACGTGGTGGACACCGCCGGCAACCAGCTCCCCTACATCAACGAGCAGGACGAGGTGTAC
The DNA here is from genome assembly GCA_026709935.1 of Thiotrichales bacterium. Taxonomy (GTDB): domain Bacteria; phylum Pseudomonadota; class Gammaproteobacteria; order HK1; family HK1; genus HK1. The sequence continues at coordinate 98,725 of JAPOSC010000004.1, read as the reverse complement.
ATCAACGAGAACGAGGTGCGCATCCTCAAGCTCGTGAACGCCGAGGTCGACTACAAGTCGCAGTCGGTGCGGCTGCCCTCGGCCCCGATTCTCCTCGACGGCCAGGAGAAGGGGGACTACACCATCGACTTGCGGCCCACCATCGCGATGCCCACGTTCTCGTTCAATGTCACGTCGGAGGACCTGGAGAAGCGCAAGGTGTTCGGTGATCTGCGTTTCCGCCAGGCGATGTCGGTGGCGATGAACCGCGAGGAGATCAACGAGGTCGCCTTCTTCGGGCTTGGCGAACCGAAGCAGTACACCGGTTTCTCGCCCGAACCCGAGTTCATCCCCGGCGAGTGGAAGCAGCACTACGCCCAGTACGACCCGGATCTGGCCAACCGACTTCTCGACGAGGTGGGCCTGGCCGACACCGACGGCGACGGCATGCGCGAACTGCCGAACGGCGAGAAGCTGGTGCTCGACATCCGGTTTGCCACCCAGGGTGTGTCCGGCAAGGTGGTCGAGCTGGTGGCGCAGCACTGGACCGACGTCGGGGTGCAGACGACGTTCAAGGAGGTGACCCCCGACGAGTACCGTTCGGCCCAGTCATCGAACCAGCTCGATGTCGGGGCGTGGCAGAAGGGCCTGCCGCTCCTGATGATTCTCGGCCTCAACGAGAGCTTCGTCGCGCCCTTCGGTGACTACTTCAACCATCGTACCGGCATGCTCTGGGGCGAGTACCTGGAGACCGACGGGGCGAAGGGGGTGCAGCCGCCGGACTGGGCCTACCAGATGATCGACGACATCAACGCGTTCCAGGCGACCCCGGTGGGGACTCCGGAGTCGACGGAGATCGGGCTGCGCCTGGTCGAGAACCTGACCGGCAACATGCTGATGATCGGCACGGTGCTCGCACCGAACCCCATCTACCGCCGCAACGCGCTGAAGAACTTCACCGACTTCAAGACCTGGTCGTACGAGTTCTACCGGACTTATCCGTACCGTGGGTACCAGTGGTTCCTGGACGACGAGAGCTGAGATCCGGGGGCTGAGCATGAAAGGACACGAAGGGCCGGGCTTGCACCGGCCCTTCGCTCGTCCGCCGGTCGCCCGCCGGCCGGAGAGGCGAAGCGTCACCCGACGTGAAGCATGGTTTGAAACCCGGTCCGATGCGTGGGCCGGGTGTCGGGTGACGCTTCCGGCCGGCCGGCTCCGTGTCGGGTGCCGAGCCCATCGTGCTTGCGCCGCGAGTCAGGCTCTTTCGCGCCGCCGCCCTTCGATGATGGCGTGAGCGGGGCAGATCGGACGTGCAATTTGCTCACTTCGTGCTGACCCGGGCCGGGATGGCGATCGTCACCCTGCTGCTGGTCTCGTTCATCGTCTTCTCGCTGATGGAAATGGTGCCCGGCAACTGCGCCGAGCGCTATCTCGCCTACAAGAACACCCAGGGGCAGGGAATCACGGTCGAGGACATCGAGGCGGAAGAGAAGCGCCTCGGCCTGGACCGGCCGTTCCTCGTGCGCTGGGGGAGCTGGATCGGCAACGTGTTCGTGCGCGGCGACTTCGGCGAGAGCTGCATCCTGCGGGTGCGGATCAACGAACTGCTGGGGACCAAGATCTGGATCTCGCTCGGCATCTGTTTCGTCGCCCTGCTGTTCGCCTACCTGATCGCGATCCCGGTGGGGATCGTGTCCGCCACCGCGAACAACCCCCTCGCCAACAATGCGCTCCGCTTCGTTTCGTACCTCGGCCTGGCGATGCCGAACTTCCTGCTCGCGCTGATGATCATGCTGTTCTCCACCATGGTCTTCGGCGACAGCCTGACCGGACTCTTCTCCAAGGAATACCGGGACGCGCCGTGGTCGCTGGGCAAGCTGATGGACTTCCTGAGCCGGGCGTGGCTGCCGATCGTGATCCTCGGGTGGTCGGCCACCGCGTTCGCGTTGCAGACGGTGCGGGCGCTGATGTCGGACGAGCTGGGCAAGCTCTACGTGACCGCGGCCCGGGCCCGGGGGATGTACGGCCGGCGGCTCCTGTGGCGTTACCCGGCCCGCCATGCGCTGGGGCCCATCATCAATTCGCTCGGATTCGACCTGAACCGGGTGTTCAACGAGCTGCCCATCGTCGCGGTCATCCTGACCCTGACCGAAGCCGGAGCGCTGCTGCTGGAAGCGCTGGCGCGGTCCAACGACCAGCAGCTCGCGGGCGCCATCATCTTCATGCTGACCGCGGCCATCGTGGCGCTCAATTTCTTCACCGACCTGCTGCTGTCCATCATCGACCCGCGCATGCGGCGCAGCGTGATGGGGGGATGAGGCCGTGAGCGAAGCGTCCGCCACCGCCCAAGCTCTCGCGGACCAGCGGCTGAAGGAAGCCTACTTCACCGCCAGCCAGACGCAGCTCGTGTGGACGCGGTTCCGCCGGCAGCGCGCGGCGATGGTCGCGGGCGCGGTGCTGGTGGTCCTGGTCCTGATGGGCCTCGCCGCCCCTTTCCTCTCCCCCTACGACCCGACCATCGCCGGTCGGGACAAGGACTACCAGTTCGGCGCGCCGCAGATCCCGATGTTCTGCGACCACAACGGGTGCTCGCTGCGGCCGTTCCTGCACACACTGGAGCGGACCCGCTCGATCGAGACCAACTTCCGCTGGGTCACCAAGGTCAACCCCGAAAAACGCCGCTATGTGCGGTTCTTCGTGGAGGGATGGACGTACCACCTGTTCTCGGTCGAGCTCGACCTCCCGGGCCGGGCGTTTGATCTGCGCCTGCGCGGCATCGAGCTCCGGACCCACCTCTTCGGCATCGACGAAGGCGGCATCCACCTCTTCGGGACCGACTCCGCCGGCAAGGACATCTTCTCCCGCACCCTGCACGCCATCTGGACGTCGCTCGCGGTCGGCACCATCGGGATGCTGATCAGCTTCTTTCTGGCCCTGATCATCGGCGGCGTGTCCGGCTACTTCGGCGGTTATATCGACGGCCTGCTGCAGATGATCACCGACGCGGTGCGCACCGTGCCCACCATTCCGCTGTTCATGGCCCTGGCCGCGTTCGTGCCGCCGGAGTGGAGCGCGGAGACCCGCTTCTTCTTCATCTCCATCATTCTGGGGCTGGTGGGCTGGCCGACGCTCGCACGCCGCATCCGCACCCACCTGCTGACCGAGCGCAACCAGGAGTACGTGCTCGCCGCGCAGCTCTGCGGGGCCTCGTCCGGGCACGTGATCCGGCGCCATCTGCTGCCGAGCTTCACGAGCTACATCATCGTGGACCTGGTGATCTCCTTCCCCTACATGGTGCTGTCGGAGACCGCGCTCAGCTTCATCGGGCTGGGGCTCAAGGAGCCGGTCAACTCGCTCGGGGTGCTGCTCCAGGCGGTGACCAACGCCGACGTGCTGCTCAACTACCAGTGGCACTTCATCCCCGCGCTGTTCTTCATCGCGCTGGTGCTGGCCTTCGTGTTCGTGGGCGACGGGCTCCGCGACGCCGCCGACCCGTACTCGGAGCAGCACCGGTGAGCGGTGGTGGCGCGCTCATCGAGGTGGAGGACCTCACGGTGCGCTTTCGCACCGACGAGGGACTGATCACCGCGGTCGAGTCCACCGCGTTCCGGATCGCGCCCGGCGAGGTGCTCGGGCTTGTGGGGGAATCCGGCTCGGGCAAGTCGGTGACCGCGAAGTCGCTGATGCAACTCAACGCCGGCAACACGCTCTACGACCCGGCGAGCCGGATCAGCCTCCATCTCGACGGACGCACCGTCGACGTGCTGGGGCTGAAGCGCGCCCGGGACCTGATGGTGGTGCGGGGCGGGGCCATCTCCATGATCTTCCAGGAACCGATGGCGAGTTTCGCCCCCGGCATCACCATCGGCCGTCAGATGGTGGAGCAGCTCGAGCTTCACACCGACCTCGGGAAACGCGCGGCGCGCGATCATTCGGTGGAGATGCTGGAACGGGTCGGGATCTCGGATGCGGGCCGGCGCTTCGACCAGTACGCCTTCGAGCTTTCCGGGGGGATGCGCCAGCGGGCGATGATCGCGATGGCGCTCTCCACCCGGCCGCGGCTGCTGATCGCGGACGAGCCCACCACCGCGCTCGACGTCACCATCCAGGCTCAGGTCCTGGAGCTGATGAAGGAGCTGGTGGCGGAGTTCGGGATGGCCATTCTGTTCATCACCCACGATCTCGGGGTGATCGCGCAAACCGCCGACCGGGTCGCGGTGATGTACCTCGGGCGGATCGTGGAAACTGGCCCGGTGCGCGATGTGCTTCGCCACCCCGCCCATCCGTACACGCGCGGACTGCTCGACGCCCTGCCGAAGCTCGATGCGCTGGACCAGCCGCTGACCCCGGTGCCGGGTGACATTCCGAGCCCGCTGGAGCGCCCGTCCGGATGCGTATTCCATACCCGGTGTCCGGAGGTCATCCAGGACCGCTGCGGGGTGGAGCTGCCGACCTCGATGGAGGTCGGGGAGAGGCACCGGGCGTCGTGCCTGCGGTTGGAGAAGGCCGGGGAGCTCGTGACTGGATGAGCCCGCCCCTTGTCACCCTGAACAATCTCGAGGTGCACTTCCCGGTGGGGAAGCGCCTGCTCGGCCCGGCGCCGGTGGTGCGTGCCGTCGACGGGGTCTCGATCCGGATCATGCCCGGGCAGTTCTACGGACTGGTGGGCGAGTCGGGTTCCGGCAAGACCACGCTGGGGCGCGCGATCCTGAGGGCGGTGCCGATCGCCGCCGGCAGCGGAACCTGGGAGGACAGCGAGGTCCACTACGATCTGCATCGCATGACCCCGGCCGAGACCAAGGACTTTCGCCGACGCGCCCAGCTCATCTTCCAGGATCCCTACGCGGCGCTGAGCCCCCGGATGACGGTGCGCGACATCATCGCCGAGCCGCTGGAAGTCATGGGTCTCACCGGTTCACGCCAGGAAACGGACGAGCGGGTGCGCGAGATCGCCGCGAAGTGCCGGCTCAACCTGGAGCATCTGCGCCGCTTCCCGCACGCTTTCTCCGGCGGGCAACGCCAGCGAATCTCCATCGCCCGGGCCCTGGTATGCAGCCCCCGGTTCCTGATTGCGGACGAGAGCGTGGCGGCGCTGGACGTCTCGATTCAGGCCGACATCCTGAACCTGCTGAAGTCGCTCCAGAACGACCTCGGACTCACCTTCCTGTTCATCAGCCACGACTTGAGCGTAGTGGCCCATACCTGCGACGTGGTATCGGTGATGTATCTCGGCACCCTGGTAGAGACCGCGCCCACCCGCCGCCTGTTCACCGCCCCGCGCCACCCCTACACGCAGGCGCTGCTCTCCGCCATCCCCTCTCTGGACCCGGACGACCGCGGCCGTGCACAACGCCTGAGTGGCGAGATCCCGAGCCCGATCAACCCGCCGAGCGGCTGCCGCTTTCACCCACGCTGTCCCCACGCCGCCCCCGTCTGCACCGAGAAGATCCCGCTGCCAGAACCCGCCGACGACGAGCACCACACCGTCGCCTGCCACCGCTTCCGGGAGTTGGAGCGTCGGGGAGCGCTGCTTGAACGAACTCGGGTGAGAAAGCTTGATGCCAAAGCCTGATGCCAAAGCTTGATGGTGCAGGCCCGCCCGGATTCCGAGTCAGGTGCGGTGAGAATGGCCGAGCCCGGTCACGCGGCGGGGCCGCCGCCATGGGTTGATCGAGACGCGGGTCGATCGACCCGCCTTGCGACGGCGGTCGTCGTCACCCCGCCTCAGTGCGACAGGATCTGGCTCAGGAACAGCTTTGTGCGGTCGTGCTGCGGGTTGGTGAAGAATTCGTTCGGCTCGTTCTGTTCGATGATCTCGCCGCCGTCCATGAAGATGACGCGGTTCGCGACTGCGGTGGCGAACCCCATCTCGTGGGTGACCACCAGCATCGTCATGCCGCTTTCGGCGAGCTCGACCATGACGTCGAGCACTTCCTTGATCATCTCCGGATCGAGCGCCGAGGTGGGCTCGTCGAAGAGCATGATGCGTGGGCTCATGCACAGCGACCGTGCGATCGCCACCCGCTGCTGCTGACCGCCGGAGAGCTGCCCGGGGAACTTGCTCGCCTGCTCCGGAATCTGCACCCGCTCCAGGTAGCTCATCGCCACCTCCGCCGCCTCCGCCTTCGGCATCTTGCGCACCCAGATCGGCGCCAGCGTGCAGTTCTCCAGCACCGTGAGGTGGGGAAACAGGTTGAAGTGCTGGAACACCATGCCGACTTCCGAGCGGATGATCTCGATGTTCTTGAGATCGCTGGTGAGCTCGGTGCCGTCGACCACGATGGAGCCCTGCTGGTGCTCCTCGAGCCGGTTGATGCAGCGGATGAGGGTGGACTTGCCCGAGCCCGACGGCCCGCAGATCACGATGCGCTCGCCGCGCGTGACCTCCAGGTTGATGTCCTTGAGCACATGGAAATCGCCGAACCACTTGTGCATGCCGCGGATCGAAATGGTGGATTCGGAGGTATCCACCTTCGAATCGAGCTCCGGCGCGCTGGCCGTTTGATCGGTGTTCGCCATGGACAGGCTCCCGTGTCGATGCCTGGCTATCGTTCGTGCCCGGTGTGCAGCTTGCGCTCCAGGTACAGCGAGTAGCGCGACATCCCGAAGCAGCACAGGAAGAAGAAGACCGCGATAAAGAGATAGACCTCGCGGGCGAGCCCTGCCCACTGTGCATCCGCGAGCGACGACCGGCCGATGCCGAGCGGATCCAGCATGCCGATGATGAGGACCAGAGTGGTGTCCTTGTACAGCCCGATGAAGGTATTGACGATGCCGGGGATGGAGATCTTCAGCGCTTGGGGCAGGATGATCAGCCGCTGTGCCTTCCAGTAGGAGAGGCCCAGCGAATCCGCCGCCTCGACCTGGCCCTTCGGAATGCCCTGAAGCCCCCCGCGCACGACCTCCGCGATATAGGCCGCAGCGAAGAGCGTCACCATGATCAGCACCCGCATGAGCAGGTCGAAGGTGGTGCCGGGCGGGAGGAAGTAGTTGAGCATCGTCGACGCCACGAACAGCAGCGCGATCAGCGGCACCCCGCGGATGAACTCGATGAACAGCACGCACAGGATGCGAAGCGCCGGCAGATTCGACGTGCGTCCCAGCGCCAGCGCGATGCCGAGCGGCAGCGAGAACGAGATTCCGGTGACCCCGATGACGAGGGTCAGCATGAAGCCGCCGAACTCGCTGGTCTCCACCGGCGCCAGGCCGAGTCCACCAACCAGAAGCCAGCCGACCAGGAACGGGAACGCGGCCACGTACCACATCCAGTGCCTGCGTCCCGGCAGCTTGTCGTAGAGCACCGGCAGGATCGCGAAGATCAGCAGCACGAACGACAGGTTGACGCGCCACCGCTCCGCCTCGGGGTAGAACCCGTAGATGAAGAGAGTCAACCGGCTCTTGATGAAGGCCCAGCAGGCGGCTTCCTCCGCTACCTCCATCTTGTCCCAGCACTCGGTGCGGTTCTCCGCCGTCCACACCGATTCGAGGAGCGCCCAGTCCAGCAGTGGGGGAACGATGAGGTAGAGAATCCAGACCCCGACCAGGGTCAGCACGATGTTCAGGGGCGTCGAGAAGAGATTCTTGTACACCCAGCCGACGACGCCGGTGGTGCGACGGGGCGGCGGCAGGTCCGGGTGCGTCCCGGGGGCGTAGTGCGAAGAAGTCGTCGAATCGGTCATGACAGACAGCCACGGTGCGCCGCATTCGGAGGTGCTCGTCGGTCCGGCACGGCTATCGCTCCTTGAACCTGATGCTGCGGTTGAACCAGTTCATGAACGCCGAGATGACCAGCGAGATGACGAGGTAGATCCCGAGCACGATGATCATCGTCTCCACCTCCTTGCCGGTCTGCATGAGCGAGATGCCGCCGATGGTGGCGACCACGTCCATGTAGCCGATGGCGATGGCCAGCGAGGAGTTCTTGGTGAGGTTCAGGTACTGGCTGACGAGCGGCGGCACGATGATGCGCAGCGCCTGCGGGATGATCACGAGCTGAAGGGTGCGGTTCGGCCGCAGGCCCAGCGCGTAGGACGCCTCGGTCTGGCCATGGCTGACCGCGAGGATGCCGGCCCGCACGATCTCGGCGATGAAGCACGAGGTGTAGTAGGTCAGCGCGAGCCACAGGGCCAGGAACTCGGGCTTCAGCGCCATGCCCCCCTGGAAGTTGAATCCTTTGAGCGCCGGCACCTCCCAGGTCAGGGGCGCTCCCGTCGCGAGGAACGCCAGTCCCGTCGCGCCGACGATGACCCCGGCGCAGATCCAGAACACCGGGTAGATCGTCCCCGTTTCGTCCTGTACCCGCTTCGCCCACCGGCGAAACACGATGGCGGCGATGACCGCAACCAGGAACACCACGCCCACGATGCCGGCTCCATCCTCGGGCACCGGCGCCGGCACGTAGAAACCCCGGTTGGAGAGGAACATCGTGTCCCCGAAGTTGATGGCCTGGCGGGCGGCGGGAAGCGTGGTCACCACGATCCCGTGGACGAGCAGGATGTGCAGCAGCACCGGGACGTTGCGGGTGAATTCGATGAAGACGTAGACCATCCGGCTGATCAACCAGTTGTTGGACAGCCGCAGGACGCCCATGGTGAAGCCGAGGAGGGTGGCGGCCACGATGCCGCAGACCGCTACCAGCAGGGTGTTCAGGACTCCCACCGCCGTCGCGACGAGGTGCGTGTCGCGGGAGGTGTAGTCGATGAAGGGAGAGAAGGTGATGTCGTACGCGGCGGGGGCGGTCAGGAAGTCGAAGCTGAATTCCTTGCCGATCGCTGCGAGGTTGACGGAGACATTGTGCAGCCCGATGGCCACCAGGGTGCACACCACCGCCACGGTGACGATCTGCACGATGACCGATCGCGCCTCCTTGTTCCGCCAGAGGCGGAGAAGGGCGCCGGTCTGCTGGGGGGGAGCGGCTGCCGTCATCCGATGGCTCCCTCGGGCTCGGGGAATCGCGCCTGCGTGCAGGTGCACGCAGGCGCGTTTTCGGACTCGATCAGGCCCGGTTCAGGCTGGGCTCGATCAAGCTCGATCTCAACGGAACGGCGGCGAGTACAGAAGGCCCCCATCGGTCCACTGCGCGTTGAGTCCGCGCGCCAGGCCGATTGGCGTGTTCACGCCGATGTTGCGCTCGAAGATCTCTCCGTAGTTCCCGACCATCTTGATGATGTTGTAGGCCCAGTCGGCGCTCAGGCCGAGCTCCGACCCCTGGTTGCCTTCCACCCCGAGCAGACGCAGCACTTCAGGATTGTTGGAGCTCTTCATCTCGTCGACGTTCGCCGACGTGACGCCCAGTTCCTCCGCCGTGATCGTCGCGTTCAGCACCCAGGTCACGATGTCCGACCACTGGTCGTCGCCGTGGCGCGTGGCGGGGCCGAGCGGTTCCTTGGAAATGATCTCCGGAAGAATGATGTGATTGTCCGGATCGGTGAAGGTGGAGCGGGTCGCGGCGAGGCCCGATGCATCGGTGGTGTACACGTCGCACCGTCCGGCGGTGTAGTTCTGCCGCGCTTCGTCGTTGGTTTCGATGGTCACCGCCTCGTACTTCATGCCGTTGGCGTGGAAGTAGTCGGCGAGGTTGAGCTCGGTGGTGGTGCCGGTCTGGATGCAGACGGAGGCGCCGTCAAGATCGTTGGCGCTGGAAACTCCAAGGTCCTTGCGCACCATGAAGCCCTGGCCGTCGTAGTAGTTGACGCCGTGGAAACGCAGCTTCACGCCGACATCGCGCGAGAAGGTGATGGTGGTGTTGCGCCACAGCACATCGCCTTCGCCAGCGTTCAGCAGGGTGAAACGCGTCTTGCCGGTGGAGGTGACGGCCTTGATGGCGCCCGGGTCGCCGAGCACGGCGGCGGCGGTGGCACGGCAGAAGTCGACATCGAAGCCTTTCCATTCGCCCGACTCGTCGGTGTAGGCGAATCCGGCGATGCCGGTGCTCACGACACAATTCAGAACGCCACGGGCCTGCACGTCCTCAAGGGTCGCGGCCTGAGCGCTGCCGGCGACGCCGAGCGCGAGTCCAAGCGCGCCAACCGCTACGGAGGTTCTCTTTTTCATGGTTCACTCCCTCGCAAGATAAACAGAGATCAGGAGATGCATGCACTCTTCACTTCGGTGCATTTGGTGGAGGTGCGGACCGAACCGCAATCAGGCTTCGAAAGTCGGCGCACACCCTTACCGACTGCATCCTAACGTCACTTCGGAGTCGCATGCAATCATGCCGTGCCCGGCGTCCGGAGGCGTCGGAGATGGGAAATTTCCGGGGCGGATCGTGGCGATTGCGGTACTGGCCGAGTCGGATATTGGCATGTCAATCGCATATCGGGGCCGGTCGAAGCCGTGGGCACCGAGGGCGAGAGTGCGGGTCAGGGACAGGTGACGCCGGTGGCCGGAGGCGGTTCTGCGCGCAACCGGACGTCCTTGGTACCATCGCTCGGCCGCATCGTCGTCCCGACCCGAGCACCGACCCGAGCAACGACCAGGCCGATCCCATGAGACCCACCATCCTCTCCTGCGCCGTGACCGGCGGCCACACCACGCGCCGCCACAACGAGACGCTGCCGGTCACCCCGGCCGAGATCGCCGACGATTGCATCGCCGCCGCGAAGGCGGGCGCCGCCATCTGCCACATCCACGTGCGCGACCCGGAGTCCGGCGTGCCGAGCATGGAGATCGCGTACTACCGCGAGGTGGTCGGGCGCATCCGCGCCAGTGACACCGACCTCATCATCAACCTCACCACCGGGCCCGGCGGGCGGTTCGTGCCAAGCGACGACGACCCCAAAGTGGCGGCCCCGGCCACGATGCTGACCACCCCGGAGATCCGCACCGAGCACATCGTGGAGCTCCGGCCCGAGATCTGCAGCCTCGATCTCAACACGATGTGGTTCGGTGGCGGGGCGGTGATCAACACCCCCCGCAACATCCGCATCATGGCCGAGCGCATCTACGCAGCCGGCGTGAAGCCGGAGCTGGAAGTCTTCGACAGCGGCGACATCCAGCTCGCGCACGAGCTCGTCAGGGACGGCACGCTTCGCGAGCCGACGCTGTTCCAGATCGTCACCGGGGTGAAGTACGGCTTCTCGCCGGGCAGCGAGACGATGCTGTACGCGAAGTCGCTGCTCCCCCCGAATTGCGAGTGGGCGGCGTTCGGCGCGAGCCGATGGGCGTTTCCGATGCTCGCACAGGCGTTTCTGCTCGGTGGGCACTGCCGGATCGGGATGGAGGATGCCGTCTATCTGGAGCGCGGCGTCAAGTGCAGGGGCAACCGGGAACTGGTCGACAAGGGCGTGCGCATCATCCGCGAACTTGGCGGACGGGTAGCCACGGTGGAAGAGGCGCGGGGGATTCTGGGGCTTCCCTCGGTGCGGGACGCGAAGGTCGCCTGAGCGTCGGCCCGCGGCACTCAGCCTGCGGCCGCAGCTCCGATGCCGTGTTCCTCGAACACGCGCAGGAACACGTCCGGCTCCACCGCGCCGGGCACCGCCACCTTGCCGTCGAGGATGAAACACGGAACGCCGGTGATGCCCGCGCCGCGGGCCCGCATGTCCTCGTTGGTCACCTCGGCGCGCCCTTCGTCGCCCGCGAGCAGTCCGCGTGCGCCCGGTTCATCGTAGCCGGCTTCCGCCGCGACTCGCGCCAGCACCTCCGCATCCCCCACATCCTGCCCGCGCGCGAAGTAGGCGTCGAACAGCGCCTCCACCATCGGCGTCTGGCCCGGCGGCTGATCCGCCGCCCAGCGCACGAGCCGATGGGAATCGAGGGTGTTGGGAGTACGCGGGATGGCGCCGAAATCGAACGGAAGTGACTCGCGGGCGCCTTCGGCGACGATCCGGCCGTAGGTTGCGCGCGCGTTGTCGGCGCCGCCAAACTTCGCTTCGAGGTACGCCTTCCGGTCCATTCCGGCGGCCGGCATCGTCGGATTGAGCTGGAATGTGTGCCAGACCAGCTCGGCGTCGAGGTCCGGGCGTGCCTCCAGCGTGCGCTCCAGGCGCCGCTTCCCGATCCAGCACCACGGGCAGATGGTGTCCGAGAAGATGTCGATGCGCACCCGCGTCCGCTCGTCTCCGGAAGCGTCTGTCTCATTCATGGGAACCGGCACCGATGTGCGTGGCAGTGTTCGGTCATTATGAGGTGAAACACAGCGGCGCGCGACGGCCTTGCCACCGTCCGCCGACATGCACTGACCCGCTTGCGCCATCGGCTTCCGCCCCGGCCTCGTTATTATCGGCCCGCCGGGGTTAGTGACGAGAGAATCCAGCACGGGGGAATCGAGCATGCCGGAGCTGCCGGAGGTCGAGCGGGGACGCAGGCTGGCGGAATCCGTGGCGGGCGGGCGGCGCATCGAACACGTGTGGTGCGCGGATGACGAGATCGTGTTCGATTCGATCGCGCCCCGCGCATGGCGCCGCGCGCTGGAGGGCAAGCGGGTCGAGGCGGCCCGGCGCTGGGGCAAGCAGCTCTGGTTCGATCTGAGTGCTCCGCCCCACCCGCTGTTCCACTTCGGGATGACTGGCGCGTTCAGGACCCCGACCACGACGCCGCTGCAGCTCAAGTCGGGGCCGCGGGAGGACCCGGCGGCGTGGCCACCCCGATTCGTGAAGATCCGGATGCGATTCAATGACGGCGGCGAACTCGTGATGGTGGACGGGCGCCGGCTCGGACGCATCCTCCTGCGCGACGATCCCGAACGCCAGCCCCCCATCGCGAGGCTCGGCTTCGATCCCCTGCTGGCGATGCCGCCGCCGAAGCGGTTCTCCGAGATGCTGCGGGCGCGCTCCGCCAACGTGAAGTCGCTCCTGCTGGACCAGTCGTTCGCGGCCGGCGTGGGCAACTGGATCGCGGACGAGGTGCTCTACCAGGCCGGCATCGATCCCCGACGCCGCGCCTCCTCGCTGACCGACGCCGAGGCGAAGCGCATGCGATCCGGACTCGCCGCCATCGTCAAGCGCGCAGTGGATGTGAACGCCGACAATTCGCTCTATCCACGCTCATGGCTGTTCCACCGGCGCTGGGGCAGACAGGATGATGCAAAGACGGCGAGCGGCCAGCCGATCGAGCATGTGACCATCGGCGGGCGCACCACCGCGTGGGTGCCGTCGGCACAACGCTGAACCGCACGTTCAGCCCGCATTTCTCACTGCGCCACTCAATTTTCCCTGCCCTGCCCACTGAAGGCACCGACGCCTGCATCGTCGGGCATCGTGATCGTGCATTCGCACGGCGCGGATTGGCGATGGCCTCAGCCCACCACGCCCCACCCGTGCTCCATGGAGGGCCGTGGCGACCTTGGCCCGGTGCGATGGATTGGCCGGTGCTGCGGAAGCGCCGAGTGCTGCGAGGAGTCGCCTCGTGTCCCCATCCGTGTCCCCGGGAGTGGACCGAGTTTTCGGAGGAACAGCGCGTAAGTGCCTGTAGATGCTCGAAAAAGAGCAATACGGAGAATAGCGAGGGACGGTGTGGGAATCAGGTACAGTGGGTGTGACTGCATATAACTCGACGCGCGGCCAAGAGAAACCCACACACGAGCGGGAGGAAGCATACTGCCTCGGGTGTGTTGTCAAATATCCTTGAACGACATTGATGTCTTTCATGCGACATTTCTGCCGGTGGGCTTTTCGGGGACTCGGCGTCGGATTCTCTTCGGGGTTGTGTGTCTTTTTACCTGCGTTTACAACCACTTGGCGTAACTTCGGGCAGGACGCGGAGGGCCTGTGAGGCCGCGACCGGCCCCCCCGATGCGGCGCTCGCTCGAAATCCGGGAATCCTCCCTCTCACCCCCTCAATTCGCCCCCTGCCGGGATATCAATGGTGACCGGTGCGGGACGCATTTCCCCCTCTGGGTAACACCTGGGGACACGCGGGTAACAAACATAATGGCTTAATTAGAACCAAATAGGAAGCATTCGCATCTGCGTTAGATGGACTCCAATCCTCTGTTTTAACTGGTATTTCGTCTCCGGCGCATGGCCCTGAACAGGTGCCTCCGTGCTCGCTGGGACACGCCACCCCCCAATCACACCCACAGTACCTGACCGATCCGGCGGGATCAGTCCTCGAAAAGCCGGGTGGATTCGCACTCTCGAATGGCCAGGAAACACCCCGTCAACACACGCGCACAGAAGGCTTGAACGACTCAACGGCTTCAACGCCGGGAGACAGGCAAGTGTGCACGACAGGACCCAACCGGCGGCGCGAACCACATTCACCGCCAGCCCGGATCGGGGTCTCGCCTGACTTGACGGCGATCGCGCGGCCAGCGTGAGGACCGTGAGCTCTCTCCGAGTCATTTCGCAACCATCTGAAGGAGCGCACGAAATGAAGATAGTACGAGCCCACCTACTGGCGCGCTTGGCCCTTGCGGCCACCGTCAGCATCGGACTGGCCGCATGCGGCGGTTCGAGCAGCAACAACGACGACGATACCGACATGATGGACGACGGCCCTACGCTGGAACAGCGGCAAACAGCCCAGCAGGCTGCCATCACTACGGCGGCGACTGGCGTTACAACGGCGCTGACCGGTCTGAATTCAACCTCCCCGACTCAGGGCCAAGTCGATACCCTCGACGCGGCTATCTCTGCCCTTGATGCGGCCATCAAGGCTGCTGAGGACTTGAGCGATAGCGCGAAGTCGACGGCGAGGGGGCAGCTTTCGTTTGCGCAGAGTGCATCCAGCACGGCGAAGGCGAATATCGCGGCTGCCGCTAAGGCGAGCCGTATCGTCACGCAGAAAAGCGCTATCAGCCCGGCTGCAGGTAAGGTAACGGCGGCGCAGAATGCGCTCAGCAGCCCGCTACCGACTCAGGCGCAAGTAACCGCTCTCGAGGCGGCCATCGCAGAACTTGAGGCTGCGATCAATGGCGCTGATGACGTTGCAGCCGATGATGCCGATTTGGCCGCCGCTAACACTACTCTCACGAATGCCAGAACTGCATCTACGACAGCGCAGGGGCAGGTGACTACCGCGCTGAACAACCGTAGGTCTACTCAGGCCAGTGCGATCTCTTTAGCAACTGCTCGTGTTGTTGCAGCCAGAGCCGACCTGAAGGACGCGGGAGATTCTCCAACTACTGATTTAGTCGCCCGTCTGGATACCGCCATCCAAAGCCTTGAGAGTGCAGTAACGGCAGCGACGGATTGGAAGACTGACGAGACAGCTATCGCCGATGCTAATTCACTGATCAGCGATGCGAAAGGCGAGCTGACGATAGCGCAGGCGTCTGTCAATGACTCTGCGAGCAGCAAGAAGGTGGAAGCGCTCAAGGGGCACAGGGTTGCGATCGCTAATGCTTCAACGGGTGTCGATACTACGCGGGCCGCGCTTAGCACTCCTCCGACTCAGCCGCAGATAGAAGCTCTTGATGCCGCTATCAAGGCTCTTGAGACGGCAATCAATAATGCGCAAGACATGAGTGCGGATCTTACTGCCGAGCTGAGCATTGCTAATGGGCTGCTCGAATCTTCGAAGACTGTCCTCGCAATGGCAAAGAAGGATCGTGAGGCTGCGGATGTCGCCGATCGCAAGAAGATGAATGAAGCGCCGATGAAGGTAGCCGAGGCCATCAACGATCACGAGGTAGGTGCTGCGGTGCCGTCGGAGTTCGCAGGTCGCACGATTACTCGTACCTCCGGCGATGCCGTGATCAAGATAGATGAAGACGATGAGAAGCCGTATACGATGTCTGACGCCCCGAGTGCTGGATCAGGGTGGATGGGTAAGACTTTCGTCCATACCGATGACGAAGCGAGACGTCCGTTCACCGAAAGGGGGACGATCTACACCGACATCGAGAAAGCTGGTGATGCTGCTTGGACAGATACGGTCTTTAATGGAATCGATGGAGCTGATAGCTTTCCTGCCCCAACTGCCGGAGGCAATGTAACTTTTACAGCCGCCGCAACTACGGTAAATGCGCGTGATATCACAGGTGGAAATGTTGTTCCTGGAAAACCTAGTACGGAGAGTGGGACAGCAAGCATAACTATCAAAGATGGAGATAGTGAGCGAGGGATGCTCTTTGGTCAATCTGGGCGGTTTTCATGCGCTTCTAGCAACTGCGTAATCACGCGTAATGGAGAGGATTCAGTAACTTTCGGGGGAGGAACTCTGTCGTTCGATCCTGACTCAGGCGAACCAATGGTGAAGTACGGTGATCCTGATTCGGACTATACCCACTTCGGTTACTGGATGAAATCCACTACGCAGCGCGACGGTATTGTCGAGCACGACATCCGCACATTCGCAGGAGGGGCGGGAACGCTTGACGAAGAAGGCTTCGTTTCTGGTAGTGACGAGATCGTAGGAACCGCGGACTACTACGGCGTAGCGGCTGGTGTGTATGTGAAGAGAGATGGCACTGGTGATGTCCTTGAAGTCACGAATGGAATGTTCACGGCAGATGCAAAACTGACGGCGAGTTTTGGCGGAACCGCGATTGCTGAGGACGACCATTTCTCGGTCTCGGGAACTATCTCAGACTTCACGGATGCTGAAGGGGATGACATTGGATTTGATCCTCTAATGTTAGAGAAATCAGACATTACCCAAACCTCGGGATCTGAAGGAGGTTTTACTGGAGGAGTTACGAAGGGTGGGGGTGAGACTGGAGAATGGAGCGGTCAGTTCTACGGCAACGCTAACGATGGGAACGACAATGATGCAGGGGACGCTCCCGATACTACTAATGACTACCCCGAGAACGTATCTGGCGAGTTCAACGGCCACTTTACAAATGGCCACGTCGCTGGAGCCTTCGGCGCGGAGTACGACGAGTAAGCGGTAGTTTCACAGGGGCGCTCTCCCTGTAGAGCGCCCCATTCCCCAACAAGGGTAGTGCTGGCGGTTTGACGGGAAACAGTTCGGAGCTTGAGTCTTTTCTCCGCGCTTCCGCAGCCCACCAGACCGTCAGCACTTTTTTCCCTCTAGGAACCGTTCAGGAGCAAATGACCAATGGCCACCGAGCGATTCCTGCACATGCGGCTCTCCCGCGAAGACTGCGCGAATCTCGATGCGCTGGTCGCCAGGGTGAACCGTGATGATGCGCCGAGGGGTAATCGCCAACTGCATGTCGGGAAGCCGCGGGACCAGCACAGCCAAAGTGATGTCGTGCGGCTGGCGATTGCGGAAGCGTTGTTGAGGCGGTGCGGCGAGGAGGAAGCGCAAGCCGCCTAGCAGTACCGCCCTACGGGGTGCGCAGTAAGCGCAGGACAGACGATTTACGGAGTGGGCGGCGGTACTGCCTCACGGGGATTCTGAATCTTTCGAGGGCGCTCCCAGTGCCGTCGCTTGCTCCACCTCCTTGCTACGACGGCGTCAAGAGCGCGTGTAGCTTTCGGGGACAGGGACACCTTCCTGCTTGCGAAGGGATGCACGGGGAGGCCGTGGCTCAGGGAGCGGTGTCGGTGTCTCGCGGGGATGTCTCAGGTGATCCCCCCGGGATGACTCCGACCGGCACCGCTCCCCCTTCTCTCGCCGTTTCAGTGAACTCGGACCCTATGGGAGAGGCGTTGGCCACCCAAGCCTGAGCGGTTCTCCGGTCCAGGCCGAGAGTGCGTGAGAAATCTGGGCCGTGTAACTCGAATCCCCGCCGGTCGGATCCCCGTTGCTTTCCCCGCCCGGTGCGCTTAGCGTGTGCGGTGCTCGTCGAGCACGCAGGGACACACGGACACCACGGGGAACCTGAATCGGCATGAAACGCATCTGCGTATTCTGCGGCTCCCGCGCCGGGCGCACGGCGTCGTGGCGCAATGCCGCGACGGCGCTGGGCACCGCCATTGCCGCGCGCGGCATCGAGCTCGTCTACGGCGGCGGCGGGCGGGGGATGATGGGCGCAGTGGCGGATGCGGCGCTTGCCGCCGACGGCCGGGTCATCGGTGTGATCCCGCGCGATCTCTTTCTGCGCGAACACCTCCACAAGGGCATCACCGAGCTGCGCGCGGTGGAGGGGATGCTGGAGCGCAAGTCGCTCATGGCCTCGCTTTCCGATGGCTTCATCTCGCTCCCCGGCGGCATCGGGACTATGGACGAGCTGTTCGAGATGTGGACGTGGGCCCAGCTCGGTATCCACGACAAACCGTCGGTGCTGCTCAACATCGACGGCTACTACGACGCCCTGATCGCGTTCCTGGACCATATGACCGACGCCGGCTACCTCGAGCCGCACCAGCGCGTGCAGCTTCGCGTGGCCACCAGCGCGGACGACGCGCTGCAAGACCTTCTCCAGGCTGCGGTACCACCGACCGACGGGTAACCGTTCCGGCTGAGCCGTCCGGCGCCGGGACTGCGCTGCGGTACCGCACTGCGCAGGGTTCGGCGGGGTCGGAGGACCTGCCGAACCAGGCACCTCGGGGCTGCAAATCGTTCCTGCGAGCCCGTTCTTCCCGGGCCTCCGGCTCCGGACACGACAAGAAAGCGATCCTGCCGCGCCGCGCCATTCCGCGTCCCGGGCTCGGGCGCCGTGGCAAGATCCGCGCCGATCCTCACTGCATGGGAGCCCGCACGATGCTCGACTATCTGTGGCAGTACGGACTGTTTCTGGCCGAGACGCTGACCGTCGCCGCGGCCGTTGCCGCCCTGATTCTCCTCGTCGCGGTGCTCGCCGCGCGGCGGCGCGCGGGCGGCGGCCCCGAGCGGCTCGAAGTGCGCGATCTCGGGGCCCGCTACCACGAAATGAAACGCACTCTGGAGAGCGGGCTGCTGCGCGGCAAGGCACGCAAGGCGGCGGCGAAAGATCGCAAGCGCGAGGCGAAGGCCCGCGAGAAGGGCACCGGGGCGGACCGTCCCCGGGTCTTCGTGCTCGACTTCAAGGGCGACATCCGCGCCAGCGCGGTATCGTCGCTCCGCGAAGAGGTGACGGCGGTGCTGGCGCACGCCCGGCCCGAGGACGAAGTGCTGGTGCGGCTCGAAAGCGCGGGTGGTCTCGTGCACGAGTACGGCCTTGCCGCATCCCAGCTCATGCGGGTGCGCGAACGTGGCATTCCGCTCACCGTGAGCGTGGACCGCATCGCGGCGAGCGGCGGCTACATGATGGCATGCGTGGCGGATCGCATCCTCGCCGCGCCGTTCGCCATTCTCGGTTCGATCGGGGTGCTGGCACAAATCCCGAACTTCCATCGCCTGCTCGACCGCCACGGCATCGACTTCGAGCAGTTCAAGGGCGGGGAGTTCAAGCGCACCGTCACCATGTTCGGGGAGAACACCGACGCCGACCGTGCGAAGCTCACGCAGGACATCGGGGAGATCCACGGCATCTTCAAGCACTTCGTCGCGGAGCAGCGTCCGGGGCTCGATGTCGAGCGGGTCGCCACCGGTGAGCACTGGCTCGGGCGCCGGGCGAAGGACCTCGGTCTGTGCGACGAACTCGTCACCAGCGACGACTATCTCCTCGCGGCGACCGAACGGGCCGAACTGGTCGGGGTCCGCTTCGAGGCCCGCAAGCGGCTTGCATCCCGGCTTGCGGAATCGGTGTCTGCATTCCTGGGCGGCGCCGAGACCGCCCTGCGGACGAGCGAGAAGGACCGGCGACTGTCGCTGTAGGGTTGAAGGACGTAACGGTGGATGCGCCTACGGGCGGTACTGCTCCAGCGCGATGTCGGGAATGCACTTGTCATGCAGCCGTGCCCGACGCAGGTTCCGGACGTGGTCCATTGCGGGTAATGCCGGGAACCTGTTCCGCATGGCGGGAATGGCGGCGCCGATCGGTGCGAGGTTCCCGCGCATGGGTCGGTCCCGTATCCTTGTCCGGGATCGAAGCCATCGACGGGAAGTTGCGATGATCGTGGAGCAGCGCATACGCGAGAAGCTCACCGGCGCGCTGGCGCCGGTGCATCTGGAGGTGGTGAACGAGAGCGGGCAGCACAACGTGCCGGCCGGCTCCGAGACCCACTTCAAGGTCGTCGTCGTCTCCGGCGCCTTCGCCGGAAAGCCGCGGGTCGCACAGCATCGGATGGTGTTCGGTGCCGTGGACGAGGAGCTGCGCACGGGCGTGCACGCGCTCGCGGTCCATACCTACACCAAGGAGGCGTGGGCGCGGACCGGCGCCGCTGCGCCCGATTCCCCGAAGTGCCTCGGAGGCAAGGCGAGGGAAGGCGGCTGAGCGGGCCGCCGCACCGTGCTCATCCGAGTCTCCGCGCGTCGCGGATGCCACGACGCGCGAGTCGAGGCCCGGCTCTCCGGTCCCGGAGCCCCCACGGCCCGGAAGAACGGTTACGCCCGCCGCCCCGAACGTCCCGGCGCGGAGGCGGTCCAATCGAATCTCCTCGCCTGCCACGACCCCCGGCGGTGAAATGACCATTCCCCGGTGCCGCGGATGCGCGGCGATCCTCACTCTTCTGTCCGCGTTGTTGCTCGTGGCGGCGGCGTCGGCGCAAGGCGCCGGTGCCCCGGACCCCTCCATCGAGTCGTGCAGCGTCGAGACCGCGCGCGGCGTCGAGATCGAGCGCGGCGTCGAGATCGAGCGCAGTCCCGCCGATACCCGGGACTACCGGGCATTCGTGCTCGACAACGGGCTCGAGGCGCTCGTCGTCTCCGACCCCGATGCCGACGAGGGGGCGGCCGCGCTGAATGTCAACGTGGGCAGCGGCAGCGATCCGGAGGACCGTGCGGGGCTCGCACACTTCCTGGAGCACATGCTGTTTCTCGGTACGGAGAAGTACCCGGATGCCGGCGAGTACGGTCGATTCCTCGCCGAGCACGGCGGTTCCAGCAACGCCACCACCTCGTTCGCCCACACCAGCTACTTCTTCGACGTCGACGCCGAGTACCTCGAAGGCGCGCTCGACCGCTTCGCCCAGTTCTTCATCGCGCCCCGGTTCGACCCCGAGTACGTCGGGCGCGAGCGTCAGGTGGTGCACTCGGAGTACATCTCGCGCCGCCGCAGCGACCGGCTCCGCGGTTTCGCGGCGTGGCGTGAGGCGCTCGACCCCCGCCATCCTCTCTCGAAATTCCTGGCGGGGAACGCCGAGACGCTGGCCGACCGTCCCGGCGCCGATATCCGCGACGATCTGATCGACTTTCATGCGCGCACCTACTCGTCGCACCTGATGAAGCTCGTCGTGGTCGGCCGCGAGCCGCTCGAGGTGCTGGAGGGCTGGGTCCGGGCGCGGTTCGCCGCGGTACCCCGCCGCGACCACGATCCGCCGCGGATCGACACGCCGCTCTACCCGGAAGGTTTGCTGCCCGCGCGGCTCGAGGTCGAGCCGATCCGGGAACTCCGCGCTCTTTCGCTCTCGTTCGCGCTTCCCTCGATGCGCCCGGACCACCGGGCGCACCCGCTCAACCTCGTCTCCCACCTCCTCGGCCACGAAGGCCGCGGCAGCCTGCTCTCGGCGCTGAAGGCGCGGGGCTGGGCGGAAGGGCTGAGCGCGGGGCCGGACATGCGGCACCGGGACTTCGCGACGTTCAGGGTGACCATCCAGTTGACGGAAGCGGGGCTCGCTCATCGCGACGACTTGGTGGCCGCGGTGTTCGCGTACCTCCGTCTCATTCGTGCGCAAGGCATCGAGCCGCGTTATCACGAGGAGTTCGCGCGCATGGCGCGGATCGGTTTCCGCTTTCAGGAGAAGGCGGCTCCCCGGTCCTGGGCGGTGTCGCTCGCCTCCGCCTTGCACATCCATCCGGCCGCGGAGGTGCTGATCGCGCCCTGGCGTTTCGACGACTTCGACCCCGAAGTGGAACGGCGCTTTCTCTCCTTCCTCACCCCGGACCGTGTCCTGATGACGGTGGTGGCGAAGGGCGTGACCACGGACTCGGTCGACCCGTTCTACGACACTCCGTACCGGCTGACTCCGATCCCGGCCGACACCGTGGCGCGCTGGCGCGATGCCGCGTCGCACGACGCGTTTGCGCTGCCGGCGCCGAATCCGTTCCTCCCCGACAACCTCGAACTGATCGACGCATCGGAGGCCGGGGCTCGGCCGGAGCGCATCGTGAGCCGGCCCGGCTTCGATCTGTGGCACCACGCCGACGTGGAGTTCGGGCCGCCGCGCACCAACTTCTACTTCTCCGTCCGTTCCCCGATTGCCGGCGACTCGCCGCGGCACGCGGTGCTGAGCGCCCTGCTCGTGCGCATGGCGAACGATGCGCTCAACGAGTTCGCCTATCCCGCCGTGCTGGCCGGGCAGTCCCACGCGCTCTACCGCCATCGTCGCGGGCTGACCGTCCGTCTCTCCGGCTGGAGTGACAAGCAGGATCTGCTGCTCGCGCGCATCGTCTCCACGCTTCGCGCGCTGCCGCTTCCGGCGGACCG
This sequence comes from Thiotrichales bacterium, assembly GCA_026709935.1. Taxonomy (GTDB): domain Bacteria; phylum Pseudomonadota; class Gammaproteobacteria; order HK1; family HK1; genus HK1. The sequence continues at coordinate 76,503 of JAPOSC010000004.1, read as the reverse complement.
GTTCGAGGCGGAGAAGACCGAGTACGCCCGGCGCCTGCGAAACATCGGCGAGCGCAGCCCGACCGACCGTGCGATGGGCGGGGTGCGCGAGCTGCTCCTCGACCCGTACTGGTCCGAGGAGGCTCTGCTCGAAGCGCTCGATGCGGTCGCGCTCGACGATCTGCGCGAGTACGCGGCGCGGTTCTTCGAGCGGGGAACGGTCGTCGCCCTCGCCCACGGGAATGTCACCGAAGAGGGCGCGAAGGCGCTCGGCCGCGTACTGGAGCGCGAGCTGCTCGGTTCGATGCGGGCGGCGTCGGTCATGCACGGCCGCGTCGTGCGGCTGGACTCCGGCCCGCGCCCCGCGTGGTGGCTCGACAGCCGGCACGAAGACCATGCGCTCGTCGTCTACCGCCAGGGGCGCGATCGCGGATTTCCGGAGCGGGCGACGATGGCGCTGCTCGCGCAGGCGGCGGGCAACCGGTTCTTCCACGAACTCCGCACCGAGCGCGAGATCGGGTACATCGTCTTCGCGACCCTCTTTCCACTGCTCGAAGTGCCGGGCCTTGCGCTGGTGGTTCAGTCCCCCTCGACGCCGCCCGAGGCGCTCCACCGCGAGGTCGATGGGTTCATCGACCGGTTCGGTGGAGTGCTTCGCGACATGCCGCCGTCCGTGTTCGAACGCCATCGCGCCGCGGTCGAGAGCGCCCTGCTGGAGGCCGAGACACAGCTCGACGAGCGCACCGAACGCTACTGGCATGCGATCGATCGCGAGCACTACGGGTTCGACCGGCGCGAGCGTCTCCTCGAGGCGGTGCGCGCCGTCGGCCGGGACGATCTCGCTGGCGCCTGGCGCGATCTCGTCGCCGATCCGGACACGGCCCGCGGGCTGGTCGTCGCGGTATCGAGCCGTGAGTCTTCGGCCGCTGGAGCGATGTTCGGGGGCGCGGATGCGGTGACCAAGCCTGGGCCTGGGCCTGGGCCTGGGTCTGGGTCTGAGCCTGGGCCGGAGACCGAGGCGGGGCCCGAACCGATGATCGAGGGGACGCCCGAGACGATGACCGAATCCGGGAGCGAGTCGGAGACCGAGTCGAAGATCGAGTCGTTCCCTGCTCTGGTGACCGACCCGGCCGCGTTCAAACGCGGACGACGTTTCTTCGATCCGTAGCCGGCTCGTAGTCTCACGTCACGAATGACAGGTCACACATGTCATGGCTGCTCGTCGTCTCCCGCGGAGGGAGACGGGGCCGGGTACCCGGCATTTTCACGGATCACACGACCGTAGCCGGCTTGCGCAAGAATCGGGTCGTCGAGCCTCCGGCCCGGTGGGATGATTTCGCCAATGTCAGGGTCAAGCGCGTTGTCCGCGCTGGAACTTCGTACCGGGGAGAAGCAAGGCAATGACCACACCCGAGGCCACGATGACGGCGACCATCCCACCCCAGGCGCCCGCGGGGCGCGAGGACGACACATCACGGGTTGCGCACGCGCTCTACTGGTTGTCGCGGAACTTCGAGCGCCAACCCTCGCTGGCGGAGGCGGCGGGCCACGCCGGTCTGAGCGAGCACCACTTCCAGCGCCTGTTCCAGCGTCAGGTGGGGCTGAGCCCCAAGAAGTACGTCCAGTTCCTCACCCTGGAGCGCGCGAAGCGGTTGCTCGCGCAGTCGCGCAGCGTGCTCGATGCCGCGTACGACGCCGGCCTCTCGGGGTCGGGGCGGCTGCACGATCTGTTCGTCAACGTGGAGGCGATGACCCCGGGGGAGTACCGGCATCGGGGGCGTGGACTCACCATACGATACGGCGCGCACCCGTCGCCGTTCGGCCGGTGTCTGATCCTGCGTACCGCCCGGGGCGTGTGCGGACTCGCGTTCGCCGCTCCCGAGCGGTGCGGCGAGGCGCTCGCGGAGCTTGCCCGTGGCGTCGAGGCGGCCGCCTTCATCGAGGATCCGGACGCCACCGCCGGTATCGCGCAGAGGATCTTCGACGCCGAGGCGGGTGGACCTGGCGTCGGGCTGCACCTTCGCGGCACCCCGTTCCAGATCAAGGTCTGGCGCGCGCTGCTGGCGGTCCCGTCCGGATGCGTCACCTCGTACGGCGATCTGGCCTGTCGAATCGGGATGCCGGGCGCGTCGCGGGCCGTGGGCACCGCGGTCGGGTCCAATCCCGTGGCCTGGATCATCCCCTGTCACCGGGTCATCCGCGCGTCGGGGGTTCTCGGCGAGTACCGGTGGGGGAGGGAGCACAAGCTCGCAATGCTGAGCGTGGAGACCGACGGAACCGACGAACCGGAGTCATCCAGCGCGTGAGCGGTTCTCCGGCTCCTTGCCGAGAACTGGTGAGAAATGCGCATCAGGGCGTATGTGAAGAAGACGAGCATTCGGTCGCATTTCTCACAGGTCCTCGAACCGGAACCACTCAACGCTTGAACGGTTCTCTGGTCCTCGCCGAGAACTGGTGAGAAATGCGCATCAGGGCGTATGTGAAGAAGACGAGCATTCGGTCGCATTTCTCGTTGGTCCTCGAACCGGAGCCACTCAACGCTTGAACGGTTCTCTGGTCCTCGAATCGGAGCCATCCAGGCTTGAGTGGTTTTCCGATCCTTGCCGAGAACAAGTGAGAAATGCGCGTCAGATGCCCCGATCGCGGGCTGCCGTTGCCTCTCTGCAACAGTGGCGCGAGTGCCACGGTTCTCCCCGGTGATAATGTTGGCGCGATAATTGACTCTCCGCCCGAAGTTGGGGCTATACTGCCCGCCCGCTGAAAGGCTGTCCCGCCCGTCGGAGTGCCTCCTGGTTTCCCCGTTCGTCGCTGAGATGACCTGCAAGCGTTCTCCGTTTCTGTTCAGAGGTAAGTATCAATGCCGATCGGTACCGTGAAGTGGTTCAACGATTCGAAGGGGTATGGCTTCATCGCCCCGCAGGACGGCGGAGAGGACGTGTTTGTCCATTTCTCCGCGATCAATGCATCCGGATTCCGCACCTTGACTGAAGGCCAGACCGTCAGCTTCGAAGTCGAGCAGGGTCCGAAGGGCTTGCAGGCCCGAAACGTCACGACTCAGGGCTAGCCAGGGCCAGCGTTCGTCAGCAGGTCGTATCGCCGGCTCCGGAAGCGCATCCGGACCGGCCGCATTCCATCCGACCGGGGCGTGACGTGCGCCCCGGTCAGTCCCTTCCGTATTTTCCGGCCCTGTACTCTCCGACATGGGCTTCCGCCACCGACCGCTCGACGCCGCAGATTCCGACGGATTCCAACGTGCCCGACCGTGAAGTCCTCGCCGAGATCGCACGCCGGCGCACCTTTGCGATCATCTCCCACCCCGATGCGGGGAAAACCACCCTGACGGAGAAGCTCCTGCTGTTCGGCGGCGCGGTGCGGCTCGCCGGCACCGTCAAGGGACGCAAGGCGGCCCGACACGCGACCTCCGACTGGATGGAGCTCGAGAAGCAGCGCGGCATCTCCGTCACCTCCTCGGTGATGCAGTTCCCGTACGCCGGGCGCATCGTGAACCTGCTCGACACGCCCGGTCACGAGGATTTCTCGGAGGACACCTACCGGACCCTGACCGCGGTCGATTCCGCCCTCATGGTCATCGACGGCGCCCGCGGCATCGAGTCGCGCACCATCCGCCTGATGGAAGTCTGCCGGCTGCGCGACACCCCGATCGTGACCTTCGTGAACAAGCTGGACCGCGCCAGCCGCGAGCCCGTCGAGCTGCTCGACGAGATCGAGAGCGTGCTGGGGCTCCAGTGCGCGCCCGTGACCTGGCCGATCGGGAGTGGCCAGCAGTTCAAGGGGGTCTACCACCTGCTCGACGACCGGGTCCACTTCTTCAGTCCACGCCACGACGGACGCATTGTCGAGGGCGAGGTCGTCGAAGGCATCGACAACCCGGCGCTCGACGAGCGGCTCGGGATGCAGGCCGAGGAACTGCGTGAGGAGGTGGAGCTCGTGCGCGGCGCGAGCCACGCGCTGGACGCCGACGCCTACCTCTCCGCCCGCATGACCCCGGTGTTCTTCGGGTCCGCCCTCAACAACTTCGGAGTCCGCGAGCTGCTGGAGATGTTCGTCGATCTGGCGCCGCCCCCCGGTCCGCGCGCGGCCGAGCAGCGCACCGTGGCCCCGGTGGAGGATCGGTTCAGCGGGTTCGTGTTCAAGATCCAGGCGAACATGGATCCGCAGCACCGGGACCGCGTCGCGTTCCTGCGCGTGACCTCGGGGCGCTATCGCCGCGGTATGCGTGTCCGCCACGTACGCATCGGCAAGGATGTGCAGGCGGCGAACGCCATCACCTTCATGGCGCGCGATCGCGACCGGGTGGATGATGCGTACGCGGGTGACATCATCGGCTTGCCCAACCACGGCACCATCCGGATCGGCGACGCCTTCTCGCAGGGCGAGGATCTCAAGTTCACCGGCATTCCGAGCTTTGCGCCGGAGCTGTTCCGCCGCGTCATGCTCCGCGACCCCCTGCGGTTGAAAGCGCTTCAGAAGGGTCTCGACCAGTTGAGCGAGGAGGGCGCCACGCAGGTGTTCCGCCCCCTGACCACCAACGACCTCATCCTCGGGGCGGTGGGCGTCCTTCAGTTCGACGTGGTGGCCTGGAGGCTGCGCAACGAGTACGGCGTGGACAGCCGCTACGAGCCGATCGACGTCACCACCGCCCGCTGGGTGAGCTGCGAGGACCCGGTCCGGCTGGAAGCGTTCCGTCGCCGGAACGATGCCCGCCTCGCGCTCGACGGCGCCGGCAACCTCGCCTACCTCGCCCCGACGATGGTCAACCTCAATCTCGCGGTCGAACGGTGGCCGGAGGTGAAGTTTCGCGCCACCCGGGAGGTCTGACCCGCAAGCGTCCACGCCACTCCCTGGTCCCGTCGCCCCGTCGCCCCGTTACGCACCATGCGTCATCGAGGGGGTCGGCGGAGGATCGCCGGGGCGGGTTCGGTGCCTTGCGACTCGGGCCGGGTATTTCGATGTCCTCGGCCCCCGGTCGGTGGTGCCTCGCCTTGATTCCCGGACTCCGGGGAAAGCCCGTGCATACGGGTCGGCGACAGCGGACAGAATTTCAAAGTGAGGCACCATTCGGCCTCCTTGCTACTTGATCTCCAGCAGCTCGATCTCGAAGTGCAGGGTCTGGTTGGGGCCGATGGCGCCCCCGGCGCCCTGCTCGCCGTAGGCAAGCTCGGCCGGGACCCACACATCCCAGTGCGACCCCACCGGCATGAGCTGCAGCGCGGCCTGCCATCCCGGAATCACGGCGCCGAGCATGAACTCGGTCGGCTCGCCGCGTCCGTGGGAGCTGTCGAACTCGGTGCCGTCGAGCAGCATGCCCCGGTAATGCACCACCACTCGGTCCTCGGCGGTGGGAGTCGCTCCGTCACCCGCGCGCAGGATGCGGTACTGGAGGCCGTCCGGAGTCTGCACGACCCCCTCGTTCTCCGCGTTCGATGCGAGGAACGCCCGACCGGCCGCGAGGTTGGCCTCAGCCTGCTGGCTCTGCCGTGCGGTGCTTTCCGCCACGTACGCCATCTGCGCCGCCTGCATCTCCTCCAGCGTGAGCCGCGGTTCGCGATCGGCGTACACGTCCTCGAGGGCGGCCGCAAGCGCTGCGGTGTCGATCTCGTCGAGGCCCTGCTGGCGCAGCGACTGCCCGATCTGTATCCCGACCGTGTAGCTCAGACGCTGCAGCATCGATTCGAGCCGGGGTTCCTCCGCCGCCGCGGGCGCCCGCATGCCGGCCGCGAGCACGAGACATCCCGCCACGAGCGGCGCGATGCGCCATGCGGTACGACGCAGAGGCGGACGGGCGCCCTCACGGTGGTGGTTCATGAGTTTTTTCTCCGGGTGATGGATGCCGGCACGGCCGGGATCGGCCGCCGGCGAGGAAAGAGCCGGGCGATGGAAGCTCGCGCCGGTCGCGCGTCGCAGTCCGTGGGGGTGCGCAATCGGCATTATCGCACGCCGCGCCGGGAGAATGGCTGAAACCGCGGTCAGGCAGGTCTCGCGTTGCCCGGCTCGTTGCCGGGCCTGTTGCCTGGCTCGTTGCTCGGCTCGTTGCTCGGCCCGTTGCCGGGTCCGGAGGAGCGATGAAGCCGGCAATGCCGGTCCCGGCGCTCGGTGAGGTCCTCGATCACCGCCGCCTTGAATCCCTCCTGCCCATGACGGTCTTGCAACTCGCGCCGGTACGCCGGGATGTCGAGCACTTCCGCCCCGAGCCAGACCCGCTGGAACAGGCGCGGGAACCGATCCCCCGGCGCGTGGACATGGTGCAGGCCCCCGCTGTAGCCGATGAACAGACGCCCGTCGGGGACCGACTCCAGGATGTCGGCGATGCCGCCGCGGATCGTCATCGGGTTGCCGTCGAGATCGAGCCCGGTTCGGCGCTTCATGCGGCCCTCGGGCAGGATCACGATCAGGGCTCTCGCATCATGCAGTCGCTCCAGCACCTCCGCCCACGTCTCGTCGCGCCGGCGCGTCACCCGCACCGGGTGCCGCGCAATGAACTTGAAGAATCGACCGACAATCGGACGCGCCAGTGTCTTGTCGGCCACTGGAACCACCCCGTGCGACGCGATCTCCCAGAGCAGGCGGTTGGGCGCTATGGCCGCCAGCACCGGTTCGAACAGACTGGTGTGATTGAGCAGCGCCACCACCCGGAGATCGGCCCACGGATCATCGGTTTCGCGCACGAATTCGAGCCGCACCCGGAACAGGATCCGGCTCGCGGTCTTGATGGCGAGCAGCAGGAGAAAGACGACCCGAGTCCGCATCGCGCAAACCTCAGCGACGGACGGTCCGTGGCGGCGCGGGCGCTCTCATTCGACGGTTCATTCCACGGTTCATTCCATGGTGAATGGCGGTGCCCTGGATATCAGGCCCTTCTCCTTCAGGCGGCCCGCGATCAGGCCGTATATCCCGGCGCGGAAGAACTTCATCACCACGATGACGAGGGTCGCGAACAACAGCATGTGGGCGTAGGGGCTCACGTCGCGCATGACCTCCCACATCACCACCAGCAGGATGGCGCCGATGATGGGGCCGGTCAGGGTGCCCAGCCCGCCGACGATGGTCATGGCGAGGATGAGGCCCATCTCGATGAGGAGCAGATTCTGCGGGGCGAGCACCTGGACGAACAGGTGGGCATAGATGGCACCGGCGAGACCGGCGAAGAGGCTCGAGATCACGAAGGCGTTGACCTTCCACTTCACCAGATCCACCCCCATCACCGCCGCGATGTCCTCGTCCTCGCGAATCGCCTTGAAGTAGAGCCCCTTCTCGGAGTTCACCAGCCGGTGGAGCACCACCAGGGTGAGCACCGCCAGCGCGAGCATGACGAAGTACCCGAGCATGTGCCGAGGCGGGCCTTCGCCGAAGAGGTAGGGGATCTGGAGTCCGAGCGAGCCGCGGGTGTAGTCGTGCTCGATCTGGAGGATGAGTCGCACCGTCTCGGAGAAGCCCAGGGTCATCAGGGCCAGATAGGGGCCGCGGGTGCGCAGGCACATCCGCCCGAGACACCAGCCGATGCCGGCTGCCGCGGCGCCGCCGATGAAGATGCCGATGCCGGGATGGACGCCGTAGTGATAGCTGAGCAGGCCGGAGGTGTAGGCGCCGATTCCGGCGAACGCCGCGTGGGCAAACGAGAGCTGGCCGGCATAGCCGAGCAGCAGGTTCCACGACGAGGCCAGGATGATGTAGTACAGCGCCATCGCCGCGACCCGGATCGTGTAGCCGTCGAGCAGGAAGGGGATGACCAGCCCGCCCGCGAGCGCCAGGGCGCAGACGGTCTTCTCGAACCGGGTCACGCGCTCCGCTCCTTCCCGCCGACGGGGTGGGCCGGAATGGCCGGCAAGGTTCGGGCCTTGCGGCCGGGGCACAAGGACCGCAAGAGCCGCGATCCGGGCCGGCGGGCGGGGGAGGCGGTCGCACTCAAGCGCGGCGCTCCTTCTGTCCGAACAGTCCGTGGGGCCGGAACAGCAGCACTCCGATGAGGACCAGGAACGCGAACACGTCCCGGTAGGCGACCGAGATGTAGACCGACCCGAGGCTCTCCACCACGCCGAGGATCAACGCCGCCACCACCGCGCCCGGGATGGACCCCATGCCCCCCAGCACGATGATCACGAATGCCTTGATCACGGGGATCTGGCCAACGTCGGGATAGACCAGGAACACCGGCGCGAGCAGGGCCCCGGCCGCGCCGGCGAGCAGTCCGGCCAGGGCCATGGCCATGACGTTCATCCGGATCGGATTCACTCCGACGATGGTCGCTCCAACCCGATTCTGGGCGGTCGCCATCAGGGCCCGGCCGGTCCATGTTCCGTAGATGAAATACAGGGTGGCGGCGATGAGCAGGGCGGAGACGCCCGCCGCGAACAGCCGATCGCCGCCCAGGTAAAGGTCGCCGAGGATGTGCTTCGACCCCTCCCAGAACGAATCGGGGGTCATCTCGTAGGGCCCCACGACGGTGAGGGCGCCGTACTGCAGGAACAGCGACAGCCCGAAGGTCAGGATGATCGCGTACTCCTCGGGTCGAGCCATGCGCGCCGTGTACACCGGGCGCAGCAGCCCCCGCTCCACCGCCACGCCGAACATCGCGACCGCGGCCATCGCGAGCGGTAGCGCCACGGACGCCGGCAGTTGGAGGGGGATCGAGAACAGGGTGATCGTGCCCGCGGTCAGTGCGTAGAGCATGTATCCGCCCAGCATGTAGAACTCGCCGTGGGAGAAGTTCACCACCCGCATGATGCTGAACACCACGGTCAGGCCGAGCGCGATGAGGGCGTAGATGAGCCCGAAGATCACCCCGTTGATAATCTGGGAGAGGACGTAGTAATCCATGATTGCGGTTCACGCCGGCTCGATGTCACCCGCAAGGATCGCGTCCGGGGCCGGCGGGACACGCTCCAGGCAACACCGCCGGATACGAGAGCCCTGATGACTCTGGCCAAGACAACTTTTCCGTTCGATGCGCCTGTACCTCCTGTCTGAAAGAGGATTGGAGCAGATGAGGTGGAAAATTGATTTCGGTCAGGATCCTAATGGTCGGGTCGGGAGCGGCATCGTTTCCCTCCGTTGCCGACGCCGCGGCACACATTCGGCTTGACCGTAGAGATCCCGGATATGCAACGAATTCCGGCGGGGTGCGCACGACTCTCCATCGAAGTCCGATGGTGAATCATGGCCGGGGACGGGCGGAGGAGCCCCGCCCCCGGCGGGTCCGTCAGATCACGGCCGCATGAGCTCGGCGGTCGCGAACTGATCCGGGAAGAGAATTGCCGCATCGCCGGCCGACTGTCCGACTTCCGTGTACTGGAAGATGAAGGTCGGCACCCCCTTCCACTGTTGATGCCAGACCCCGTCCTCCTGCGAGAACTCGATTTCGCCGCGGGTGCCGGGCGCCTTCAGCTCCTGCAGGGCCTGGATGATCGCCTTGCTGTCGGTCGAGCCGGCGTTCCCGATGGCGGTCAGCAACGAGATCATGGCGTCGTATCCCTGCAGGGGCAGGTAGTTCGGCTGCCGGTCGAACTGATCGATGTAGCGCTGCTTGATCTGCTCGCCGAGCTCGGTGAGCACTACGCTCGGGCTGTACGGGCAGGACATCAGTACGTGCTTGCCCGCATCCCTGGCCGCTTCCCAGAACACCTCGTCGTTCTGGGCGGTGCAGGTGGCGTCGAGGTAGAGGGTCTCGGTGGTCGGGGCGAAGCGGATCTCGTGGGCCTGCTTGAGGACGAGAAATCCTCCCGGCTGGGTCACCGCGACGATCAGCATCTCCGGCTTCACCTGGGTCTTGTATTTCAGCAGGACGGGCACGAAGTCCTTGGAAGTCCTCTCCACCACGTCGTAGGAGAACTCGATGTCCGCGCCGAGCTTCTCGATGGCGGTCTCCAGGGTCGTCGCGATGCCTACCCCGTAGTCGGTGTCCTCGACCAGGCCCGCGACCTTCTTGATGCCGTTGGCCATCATCATCGTGACCATGTTCTCGGTCAGCTTGGAGGAGTACACGCTGGTGCGGAACACCTCGTCGTAGCCGGCGGCGGTCAGCGTGTCGGCCCAGCACGAGCCGATGACGAAGGGCACGCCATGCTGGCGGAAGACCTCGATCTCCGCCGTGCACACCGAGGAGTGGAACTCGCCGGCCACGCCCACCACCTGGTCCGAGGTGATCAGCTTCTCGACCACGGTGGCGCCGGTGGGAGGCCGGCCCTGGGTGTCCTCCACGATCAGCTCGACCTGTTTTCCGAGCAGGCCGCCGGCGGCGTTGACGTCGTCCACCGCCCACTGGAGCCCGAGCACCAGCTCCGCGCCCTGCTGGTAGCTCCCGGGCGAGGACAGGGGCGCGAGCCCGCCCACCTTGATGGTGTCGGCCGCGCCGGCCGCGGCCGAAAGCGACAGCATTGCCGCGAGCGCGGCGCCCGACAGCAGCTTCCCGTTGCTCGATCTGGTCATCGTCCTGCCTCCTTGTTTCATATCTGCAGCCAGTCCTTGATCATGTCGTGCAGGTTGGTCTCGAACTCGGCCCGGGTGCCGTTCACCCGGTTCCGCCCGACCTCCAGCACGTAGACGTGATCCCCGATCCGAATCGCCTCCCGCACGTTCTGATCCACGAGGAGGATGGTGAGTCCATCCGCCTTCAGAAGCTCGATCGTATCGTACACTTCCTTCGCGATGATGGGCGCGAGCCCCACCGTGGGCTCGTCGCAGATCAGGATCTCGGGGCGGATCATCATCCCGCGTGCGATCTCCAGAATCTTCTGCATCCCCCCCGACAGATCGCCCGCCTTCGAACCGCGTCGCTCCCGCATGAGCGGAAACAGGCGGTAGACCCGCTCCAGCTCCCGCCCGACCCGGGCCGTATCGCGGCGGAAGGTCCACGCGCCGAGCCGGATGTTCTGCTCCACCGTGAGGTGCGGGAAGACGGTGCGTTCCTGCGGCAGATAGCACAGGCCGAGCCCGGCCATGTCGTGGCCGCGGCGCCCGGTGAGATCGGCGCCGTCCCACGTCACCGTCCCCGACTTCGGGCGCAGGAAGCCGCAGATCACCCGTACCAGGGTGGATTTCCCGGAGCCGTTCGGTCCGATCACCGAGGTGATGCGTGCTTTCTCCGCATCGACGGAGACATCCCGGAGGATGTCGATCTCGTCGACGTAGCCGGCGACGATATGGTGCGCGCTCAGCATCGTCAGCCCCCCAGGTAGGCTTCGATGACTGCGGGGTCCTCGCGCACCGCCCCCGGCGTGCCGTCGGCGATCAGCCCCCCGTTGGCGAGCACGATAATCCGCGCGGCGAGGCCCATGATGGCGGGCAGATCATGGCTCACCACGATGAAGTCGATCCCCTGGCCGTGCAGGTCGCGAACCCGGCCGAGGATGCGCTCGACGAGCAGCGGGTGGACGCCCCCGAAGGGTTCGTCGAGCAGCATCAGCCGCGGCTTCAGCATGAGGGCGCGCGCGAACTGGAGCAGCATGCGCTGACCGCCGGACAGATCCGCTGCCTGTGCCTCGGCGAAGTCGGCGATGTCGAGGAAGTCGAGGTGCTCTTTGGCGCGCCGGAGGAGGGCAATGCGGTCGTCGGTGCGGGGGTCGCGGGTCGTGAACCCCGGGGTGAGCATGTTCTCCAGCGCCGTCATGCGCGGGAAGATGCGCGGGATCTGGAAGGTGCGGGCGATGCCGGCCCGGGCAATCTCGTGCGGCGGTGCCTTCTCGATGGGCCGCCCCTCGAAGCGGATGGAGCCGGAGTCGAGAGGATAGATTCCACTCGTGGCGTTGAGCAGCGTGGTCTTGCCGGAGCCGTTCGGCCCGATGAGGCCGACGAGCTGCCCCTTCTCCATGGCGAACGACACGGACTCCAGCGCCTGGTTGCCGCCGAACGCGACGCTGCCGTCCGCCACTTCGAATACCGGCTGGTGGTGCTCGGTCAACGATCCCCAACTCCGTGGTGCGCTCCGTGGTTCGCTCGTCCGGTGTCGGACGCACGGCCTGCCTGCCCCGTTCGGCGCATCCGGACCGTGAATCGGGGGAATCCTGCCGGCCGAACCGATGATGATGGGGAACCCCGGAACGTTCAACCCGAGCGCTCATCCGGTAGTGGGTCCGCGGGTGTGCGGCGGTGCCGGCCAGGGATGGACCTCGGACATTCCAGTCAGGGGGGGACGCCGCTCATGGCGCGAGTACGCAACATCGAAATCGATATGGATTCGTGGAGGAGATGCTGGCGGCGGGAGTGCGGATCGAGGACCTCCCGCATCCCGAGACACTGGCGGTGGTGGGAGACTGACCCGCGCATTCGCCGGTGATCTGCCTTCGGCCGCCGTTTACTGCCGGTACGAGAACGCCTTCCCGAACCGCCACAGGAGATAGTCGCCGCAGGTGATGGGGGCGTCGTGCGGCGATTCGTCCGCCGCGCAGAACGCGCGTGCGTCGACGAGGGTCTCGAAGTTCGGGTCGTAAGCGAGCACGAGCGAGAGTCGCTCGCGGCCGCTCGAATTGATGACCCGATGCACGGTGGAGCGGTAGCGACGGTTCGACCAGCGGTGGAGCAGGTCGCCGATGTTGACGACGAACGTGCCCGGAATGGGCGGCATCGCTATCCATCCGCCATCGTGTCGCTGGATTTCCAGCCCTCCCACCTCGTCCTGGCACAGCACGGTGAGCACGCCGAAGTCGGTGTGCGGGGCCACCCCGAACTGGTCTTCGGCGGCGCCATCCGGCGGCGGGGGGTAGTACTGGAGCGACCCCCGGCTCACCGGTCGGTCGCGATGCCGGATGAAGTGTTCGGGGTCGAGACCGGCGCCGAGCGCGAAGCCCCGCAGGAGGTCCTCCGCGCACGCGCTTGCCGCTTCGAAGTAGGGGTAGACGCTCGCCCTGAGCTCCGGCAAAGCCGCCGGCCACACGTTCGGGCCGATGAGCGGATTGGTGGGCTCTGGTCCGATCCCGGCGTCGTTCCCGGCGTCGGCTCCGGCTCCGGTGTCGCCCTTGGGGTCGTCGGCCCCGGCGTTGGTTCTGGCGCTGGTCTTGGGGTCGGCCGGGGCGTTGGTCCTGGCGTCGGCCCTGGTGTCGACATTGACGTCGGAGAGGTCACGGACATCGGCGTCGCGATCACCGTCGAACTCGATGCCCCAGTTGAAGCTCTCCTTGAGGTCGAGTTTCGCGTCGTCGTACATCTTCGTCGAACCCGGCTTGAGGTAGCCGTGGTGGAATCGGTTCGTCCCGGCTTCGCGTTTGGCCTCGTCCGGCAATCGGAAGAACTCCAGCGCGACGCGCCGTGCCCGCTCGACAAGGGCGGCGTCCACACCGTGGTTCCGTACGTAGAGGAAGCCCACCTCGGTCGCGGCCCGGGCGAGCGCGGCGCCGACCCCGGCGGGATCGGTGCCGTCGCGCAGGGGGGCGACGTCGATGACCGGAACTTCCCCGACTTCGATGGGTTCGGCTCTGGCGTGGAGGGACATTGAGGGTGGTTCCGATGACTGACGGGTCGGTAGTGGTTCACTTCAGACATTCAGCCTGGCGTCTCCGGCCTGTATACACGGGTTCTCCCGAGAATTCAGGAGTCGAAGCGAGCCACTACCGTATTCCGCCACCCCCGGCGCCTGGCTCATTTTGTGTCCCGGGGGCCAATGCGCGCCCCGGCCGGCGGGTGCGGCGACGATGTGAGGCACTATCAAGCGCGCCCGCCGGTTGGGGATGCTGCCCGCAAATGCTCCACCCGTTCGAGCAGCGCCTCCCCGCTCTCGCACTCGATGA